>JALUAG010000072.1 GCA_027045875.1 Alphaproteobacteria bacterium
AGCGCCCACTCCGCATCCGTCAAATCGTGGCGACCCTTCATCTGCAAGCTCCCACCGTTCGGAAGCTTGAATCACATCCCCCCCAAAGGAAATCCCTTTTATGTTTTATGGGTACAGGACCTAGGCGGCGGTGCCGCGGTGCTCGGCGCGGCGCGCCTCGATGACGTCCCAGATGCGGGCCTCCAGCGACACCCCGTCGAAACGGTCGATCTCCTGCAGGCCGGTCGGCGAGGTGACGTTGATCTCGGTCAGCCAGCCGCCGATCACGTCGATGCCGACGAAAACGAGCCCCCGCGCCTTCAAGACCGGGCCGATCGCCTCGCAGATCTCGCGGTCGCGGGCATCGAGGCCGGCCTTCACCGCCTTGCCGCCGATGTGGAGATTGGCGCGGGCGTCGTCGGGCGGCGGAATCCGGTTGATGGCCCCCGCCGCCTCGCCGTCGATCAGCACGATGCGCTTGTCCCCCTGCCGCACCTCGGGAAGGTAGCGCTGCACCATCAGCGGCTCGTCCAGCACGCCCCGGAAGAACTCGATCAGACTGTTGAGATTGGTGTCCTCGGGCCGCAGGTGGAAGACGCCGTTGCCGCCGTTGCCGTAGAGGGGCTTCACGACGATGTCGCCCTGCTCGCGGCGGAAGGCCTTGATCTCCTCGAGGTCGTAGGTGATCAGGGTCGGCGGCATGAGCTCCGCGAACTGGGTGACGAAGAGTTTCTCGGGCGCATTGCGGACCGAGGTGGGATCGTTCACCACCAGGGTCTCGGGATGGATGCGGTCGAGCAGATGGGTGGCCGAGATGTAGGCGAGATTGAAGGGCGGGTCCTGGCGCATCAGCACCACGTCCATCGCCGCCAGATCGATGGTCTCGGGCGCGCCGGCGGTGAAATGGTTGCCGTGCTCGCGGCGCAGGACGAAGGGCCGGGCGCGGGCGACGATGCGGCCGTGCCGGTAGCTGAGATCGTAGGGGGTGTAGTGATAGAGGGCGTGCCCCCGCTGCTGCGCCTCGAGACCGAGCACGAAGGTGCTGTCGGTGTCGATGTCGATCTGTTCGAGCGGATCCATCTGGATGGCGACGGCGAGGGACATGCGGAGACTTCCCGATGCGAGGCGGGCCCGGCGACGGGAGAGAGATTGGAGGGCGGGCGGCCGCTTGACAACCCTGCCGCCCACCCGCTTGGTGACGGCAGGCGAGCGAGGAGGAACGCGCGATGGCCTACGACGACGACAATGTCTTCGCCCGCATCCTGCGGGGCGAGATCCCCTGCAAGAAGGTCTACGAGGACGACTACGCGCTGGCCTTCCACGACATCAACCCGCTCGCGCCCGTCCATGTGCTGGTGATCCCCAAGGGGCGCTACGTCTCGATGGTGGACTTCCACCGGAATGCCAGCGACGCCGAGATCGCGGGTCTGTTCCGGGCGGTCGGCAGGGTGGCCGAGAAGCTGGGGTTGAACGAGAGCGGCTACCGTATCCTCGCCAACAACGGCCGCGACGCCAACCAGGAGGTGCCCCACCTCCACATCCATATCTTCGGCGGCGCGCCGCTCGGACGGATGCTCAAGAAGATCGAGCGCTGACCCGGGAGCGGCGGGCAGGGCGCGCGGCGACCAGGAGGATCAGGCTGGCCAGCAGCCAGCCGGTCGCCGCCCCGCCGCCGTTGGCGAGGAGATCGCCGTAGTCGAACTGCCGGTAGGGAAAGAAGCTCTGGCCGAACTCCAGAACGGCGCTCAGGGCGAACGTCGTGAGCGCGATCAGCGCCAGCATCGCATGGGAACGGGCGAAGCTGAAGGCGATCCCGCTCATCAGCAGGTAGACGACGAAATGCACCGTCTTGTCGGAGACGCCGCCCGGCAGGGCGGTGGGCGTCCAGGAGAGCCAGGCGAGAACGGCCCAGGCGACGATCCAGCCGGCCAGCAGCAGATGTCTCGTGAGCTCGCGCAATCCCGGTTCCCCGTGCCACGCGGTCCGTCCGCAGGGCGCAATCCCTGCGGACGGACCTTAGGCGCGCTCCCGTCCCGGCGTCAAACGAAGCCCCGGCGATCACTGTGCGCGGCGGATGCGCCCCTCCACCGCGGGCGCGATCTTGCCGCCGAGACCCGCCACATGGTCCATCACCGCGGTCGCCATGAGGGTGGCGCCCGAGGCGTCGATCAGCACCTTCCCCTTGGCGAGCATGGCGTAGCCGTCACCGCCGCCCAGCATGTAGTCGTTGGTGGCAACCTTGTAGACCCGCGCGGGATCCAGCGGTTCGCCGCCCACCTCCACCTCGAGGATGCGCTGGCCGGCGGGCCTCTCGGGATCGAACACGAACCGCATGCCCGACACCTGCGGGAAGCGTCCGGCCTTCTTCTCCACCTGGCTGACCCCGTTCTCGAGGGCCGCCAGCAGATCGGCGCCCTCGAGCGCGACCAGCACCGTCACGTTGCCGAAGGGCAGCTCGGTGAGGATGTCCTTGCGGGTGAGCACCGTGCCCGGCGGGTAGGTGCGGTCGCCGCGGATGCCGCCGCCGTTGGTGAGGGCGACCTCGGCACCGGTCACGGCGCGCATGGCGTCGGCCACGAGATTGCCGAAATTGCTCTCGCGGGTGCGCACGGTCTCGCGTCGGGTGTCCAGCTCCACCGCCGCGGTGCCGACCGGAACCCCGAGCTCCTCGTCCAGCTTCTCGTTCCAGCGCGCGACGATGGCCGCCACCTCGGGGTCGGGGGAGACGCCGGCATTGTCGCGGTAACGCCATTCGGGCCGCCACATCACGACGGGCTTGCCGCGCTTCTCGCCCCGTCGCAGCACGATGTCCACCACCGGCAGGTAGCGGGCATCGTAGCCGGCCTTGATCAGCAGCTTGCCGCCTTCGTAGAAGGTGATGGGATCGTGCTCGTGCCCGCCGAGGACGATATCGAGCCCGCGCACCTCCCGCAGGAGTTCGCGATCGGTCTCGAATTCGAGATGGGTGAGGGCGACCACGAGATCGGCCCCCTCGTCGCGCAGCTTTTCCGTCATCGCCCGCGCCGTCTCGAGCACCGGCGCGAAGCGGATGTCCGGTCCGGGCGAGGAGAGGACGGCGGTTTCGGGCAGCACGAGACCGAAGAAGCCGATCCGGAAACCGCCCACCTCCACCATGGCGGTGGCCTTCGTGCCCAGCGCCGGCGCGCCGTCCGGCCCCAGCATGTTGGAGCCGAGCCAGGTGAAACGGGAGGCGGCGAAGCGCTGGCCGGCGATCTCGGGTCCGAAATCGAATTCGTGGTTGCCCGGCACCGCGAGGTCGAAGCCGAGGGCGTTGAAGATCTCGATCATCTGCTCGCCCTTGGTGAGACCGGAAAGGACCGAAGGGGAGAGCAGATCGCCGCCGAAGGTGACGATGGTGTCCGGGTTGCGGGCCCGCTCCTCCTCGAACAGGGTCATGAGCTCGGCGAGACCCCCCACCCCCTTCTTGGGCGAGATCTCGTAGACGTCGTTGAGATGGAGAAAGGTGACCCGCGCCTCCTGGGCGGCGGCGCCGACGGCCAGCGACAGCGATACCACGGCGGCCATCGCGAGAGCGAGGAAGGAGCGTCGCGTCGGAGCGGGAACCGGCATGATGGGCAACCTCCCGGCATGATTCGTGAGCGGCGCCATGGTGGCAGCCCCTACGGGCTACGGCAAGCGCCCGGGATCAGCGGGCCGGTGCCCGCCAGCCGCGGGCGATGAGCTCCTCTTCGGTCGCCTCGTCGACCATCCGCATGCCCATGCGCGCCTCGAGGGAGGCGAGCGGATCCTCGGACGCGCCGGCCGGTCGATAACCACCGGTCTCCTGCGGGGCCTCTTCGAGGAGCGCCACCACGCGCCAGCGCCCGTCCGGCTGCCGGCAGGCGGTGCCCGTCACCATGCGCGCTCCCCGCGGTTGCTCGAAGCGCCGGCACCAGCTCCCGTCGGCGCGCCGCAGGGTGAGGAGAGGGAGCACCTCACCCGGGCCCACGACGCCGGAAGGCGTGGTCTCGAGCGCCTGCGCGACCACCGCCTCGCCGTCTTCCGGCCCCATTCGGCTGCCCGCGAGGAAGCCGATCACGAGGGCCAGGGAGGCGGCGAGGGGGAGGGCCATCCGGCGCAGGTTCCACCGTCCCGCCCCGGGCCGCGACTCGGGGAAGGGGACCACCCGATCCGTCGCCCGTTCACGGGCCAGCCGTCGCACCCGCGCCTCCAGGGCCGCCGGTACCGGTTCCGCGAGCGTCGAGGCGAAGGCCGCCCGCGCGAGCGCCGCGCTCTCCCGGTAGAGGCGCACCCGTTCGCGTGCCGCCGCGTCGCGGGCGAGCAGCCGCTCGATGCGGGCGGCTTCCTCCTCGGGCAGTTCGCCGTCCGCGTAGGCCATCAGCAGATCGTCGTCGATGGATGTCATGGTCCGGATCTCCCGGCTTGCGGCAGCGCCGCGCCACGGGGCGCCTCGAGCAGGGCCACGAGCCTGCGCCGGGCACGCCCCAGCCGGCTCATGAGCGTGCCGAGCGGTACCGCCAGACGCTCGGCCGCCTCGCGGTAGGACAGCCCCTCGATGGTCACCAGCACCAGCGCCAACCGCTGGTCCTCGGGCAGCTCGTGGATGGCGCGCCGTACCGCCGCCAGGGTGAGATGGTCCTCGGTCTGGCGGCGGCCGTCCGAGCCCGCGAGTTCGACCACGTCCTCGAGGCCCACGGTGGTGTCCTCCCCTTTGCGGCGGCGACAGCGATCGATCCAGCGGTTCTGCATGATCCGGTAGAGCCAGCTGTCGAGGCGGGTCCCCGGCGTGAAGCCGGCACGTCCCCGGAGCGCGCGTTCGCACACCTCCTGAACGAGCTCGTCGGCGTCCTCCGGATCGCGGCAGAGGGCGCGCGCCATCCGGCGCAGGCGGGGGAGCATGGCGACCAGTTCTCGTTCCATCGTCCTTCCGGTGACGCGGCCCGCGTCCCGCTCTTCTCTAACGGAAACGGCGGAAGCGGGAAAATCATCCCGCCCGGTGGGATGAAAGCGCGCCGTTCGCGGTTCTCGTAAGCGATGGCGCGAGCCGCCCCGAACCGGAAGCTTGCAGGGAGACGACGGATGGGCTTTGGACGTATCGCGCTGGTGGCGATGATCCTCGGAGGGAAGAGCCTGATGCCGTACGAGCCGGTCCGGTCGGATGCCGTCGGCCGCAGCGCGGCGCCGGCGACGGCAGCCGGTGTGGGCGAGCGGGAGAAGGCCCCGGGTGGCGTGCGAGACCCCGCCTCCGGCGGTTCCCCGCCGGAGAGGATGTTGCCCGCCGGTCCGGCCGCCGCGGGCCCGACATCGGATGTCAGACCGGCCGTATCCGCGCGGGCGCTGGGGCGTCCCACCCTGTTCGACTTCCTCCGCGGGATCGTCGGTGACTGAACCCGTGCAACGCCGATCGAACGGCCACCCGCCGCGGGCGGGCCTGCCGCTCCTGCTGGCGGCGTTGCTGATCCTCGGCCTCGCCTCCGGCGCCTGGTTTCCGGCGGGCCCCGGTCCGTTCGCGAAGGCGGCATGGGCGGACGACGACGGGGGCGACGACGACGGAAATGATGACAGCGGTGACGACGGCGGCAGCAGCGACAACGGAGACGACGACGGGAACGGTGACGGCGGCGACGACGGAGACAGCGACAGCGGAGACGATGGCGGGGACGGCGACGGCGACGACGGGAGTGACGGGGACGGCGACGGCGACGACGGGAGTGACGGGGACGGCGACGGTGACGACGGGAGTGACGGGGACGACGACAGCGCGGACGACGGGGACGACGACGGCGGAGACGGCGAAGAGGAGGACGAGGAAGGGGAGGAGGCGAGCGAGGAGGGCCACTCTGCGGCCACCCACCGTCTCCTCCCGCAGTGGCCCGAGGGCGAGAGCGGCGACCCCTTCCGGCCCCGCGACAGCGTAGTGGTTGCCGATCTGTCGGCAGCGGAGCTCGCGCTTCTCGAGGCGCGCGGCTTCCGGGTGCGGGATGCCCTGCGTCTCCTCGGCCTCGAACTGCGGGTGACCCGCCTGCGCCCGCCGCCGGGCATGTCGGCCGAGGCGGCGGCGGCCGAGCTCCGCCGCCTCGTGCCGCGCCGCACGGTCGATCTCGATCATCGCTACCGGCTGCAGCGGGGCGGCTGCGAAGGGGGCGGTTGCTGGCAGCTCCGACTGGTCGACTGGACCGGCGACCTCGACGGCTGCCGGCCGCGCCGGCCGGTCGGCATGATCGACACCGGCGTCGACCCGGGCCATCCGGCGTTGCGGGAGGCGGTCCTCGAGGTGCGCCATCTGGTCGAAGGTGCGCGCGCCGATCCGGGCCATGGAACGGCCGTCGCCGCGCTGCTGGTGGGAAGGCGCGGGGTGGGTCTGCTGCCCGGCTCCCGGTTGCTGGTGGCGGACGTGTTCACGGTCGACGAGGCCGGGCCGGTCACCGGTCCCCTCGAGATCGCCCGCGGCCTCGACTGGCTGCTGCGGAGCGGCGCGTCGCCCATCAACCTGTCGCTGGCCGGCCCCGACAACGCGGTCCTGCGCCTCGCGGTCGCCCGGGTGCTCGAGGGTGGAGGGATCCTGGTGGCGGCGGCCGGCAACGGCGGGCCGCGGGCGGCGCCCGCCTATCCCGCCGCCTATCCCGGCGTGATCGCGGTCACCGCCGTCGACCGCGAGCTCCGACCCTATCCGCGGGCCAACCGCGGTCCCTACATCGCCTTCGCTGCGCCCGGCGTCGGGCTCCCGGCCGGCGACGGCCGGTCCGCCGTCTCCGGCACCTCCTATGCCACCCCCTTCGTCACCGCTGCCGCCGCGCTGCTGCTCCGGGGCGGAGGAGCCCGCACCCCGGCGGCGCTCGAGGATGCGCTCGCACGCCGCGCCCGCGACCTCGGTCCGCCCGGCCGCGATCCCGTGTTCGGCTGGGGGCTCGTGCGTCGTCCGCGGGGCTGCGGATCCTGATCCGCTGCCGCCGGATCGCTCAGTCGAGGGGCCGGACGAAGGTGAAGGCCCCGCGCGGCTCGCCGAGCGCGAAGCCGGTGGCGGCATCCGCCGGATAGCGGGCGCGAATGGCGTTCATGGTCTGGGGATCGACCTGGCTGCCGTGGCAGGTCAGGCAGATCCGGCCCGTCGGGATCGCCTTCATGTAATGCAGATATTTCCTGCCGCCGGTGTCCACCACCGCGGCATATTCGATCTTCGTCGGATCCTCGCCTGCGGCGACCCGCTCCAGAAAGCGCATCAGCACCGCCCGTTCCTCCGGACTGGGCGCGTTGCGCGGATTACGCACCCGAAGCGCGGTACGCCCTACCGCCCAGCCACTCTCGTTGGAGATCGCGGTGGCGTTTCCCGGTGCCTCGGCTCCGCAGACGCCGATGGCGTGCGGCGCGCCGTCGTCCTCGATGGCCGCCAGCAGCGCTCCCTTGAGCTCGGTGACATAGGTCCTGGCGAGGCCGCGCGCCTCCTCGACGAGACCGGCCGGCGGTTCCGCCGCCCCGGCCGCTGGGGCCAGGAGCACGGCGATCAGGAGGGGCAGGGCGAGTCTGCGCATGGCGTCGAATTCCTCCACTGACAGGATCGGTATATGCGATGATGCTAATAAACATGCTCCGCCCCCTGCCGAAGACGACCGAACGTCGCAGCCGTGGTTTTCCCGCTACGCTGCGGACGCCGACCCCTTCGAATGCGGCTTTCGGCCGGGCGGTCAGTCGGTGTTCCTCCACCCCCGAAGGCGGTGATCGGGCCGGGCATTGCTGTCCGCCGGGTGGCACCACCCGCGACATCGAGGTCTACTGGTCGGTGTCGGATGCGGACAAATACGACAAGTGGAAGATCTACCGGAAGAAGAAGGAAGCTTCCACCCGGGGCAAGGACCACTGCGATTACAATTCGAAGACCCGCAAGATCGAGAACAACTTCTATGTCATTCCCGATCTCGAGATCGGCGAGGACTACCGGCTCGAGCTCGAGGGCAGGAAGGCCAAGAACGGCAAGTGGAAATGCCTCCTGAAGGCGGTGCTGCGCGGCGTCGACTATTCGCCCTGGCTGAGCAACGGCGGCATCTGCGTCAACTTCTGAGCCGCCCCGACCGGTGGGCCCGGGAAGGGCGCACCGGCCGGGGCTGGATCAGTGGGCGACCATGACGTGGCGGACCACGGTGTAGTCCTCGAGCGCATAGAGGCTCATGTCCTTGCCGTAGCCCGAGCGCTTGAGGCCGCCGTGGGGCATCTCGTTGACCAGCATGAAATGGGTGTTGATCCAGGTGCATCCGTACTGGAGCGCCGCCGCGGTGCGCATGGCCTTCGCAATGTCCTTCGTCCACACGCTGGAAGCGAGGCCGTATTCGGAATCGTTGGCCCAGGCGATGGCCTCCTCCACATCGGAGAAGCGGGTCACCGAGACAACGGGGCCGAACACCTCCTTCTGGACGATCTCGTCCTCCTGCCGGGCGCCGGCGATCACCGTGGGCTCGTAGAAGAAGCCGTTGCCGGGGACGATCCGGCCGCCGGTGACCACCTCCATGTGGGGCTGGGAGGCGGCGCGCTCGACGAAGGAGGCGACCCGCTGACGCTGGCGCTCGGAAATCAATGATCCGATCTCGGCGTCCGCCTCGGGACCGAAGCGGATCCCTTTCACCGCCGCCGCGAGGTCGGCCACCAGATTGTCGTGGATGCGCGCAGCCGCATAGATGCGGCAGGCGGCGGTGCAGTCCTGGCCGGCGTTGTAGTAGCCGAAGATGCGGATGCCCTCGACCACCGCCTCGAGATCGGCATCGTCGTAGACGATCACCGGCGCCTTGCCGCCGAGCTCGAGATGGGTGCGCTTGAGGTTGCGGGCGGCCGCCTCCAGCACCTTCTGGCCGGTGGCGACATCGCCGGTCAGGGAGATCATCCGCACCCGGTCGTGGGCGGCGAGCGGGGCCCCCACCGTCTCACCGCGGCCGGTAATGATGTTGACGACGCCTTTCGGGTAGATCTCGGCCAGGATCTCGGCCAGCGTCAGCGTGGTGAGCGGGGTCTGCTCCGAGGGCTTGAGGACCACCGTGTTGCCGGCGGCGAGCGCCGGGCAGAGCTTCCAGGCGGCCATCATCAGCGGGTAGTTCCAGGGGGCGATGGAGGCCACCACGCCGATCGGGTCGCGGCGGATCATGCTGGTGAAGCCTTCCATGTACTCACCCGCCGCCGAGCCCGGCAGGCAGCGGGCAGCACCCGCGAAGAAGCGGAAGCAATCGACGATCGCCGGCAGCTCGTCTTCCTGCACCCGCTGCAGGGGCTTGCCGCAATTCGCGGATTCGAGCTTCGCGAATTCCTCGGCCCGGGCTTCCAGCGCATCGGCGACCCTGGCGAGCATCGCCGAGCGCTCGGCGGGCGTCGTCCGGGCCCAAGCCGGAAAGGCCCTCTCGGCGGCGGCCACGGCGGCGTCGATCTGGTCCGGCGAGGCCTCGGGCACCTCGGTGATGGTCTCGCCGGTGGCCGGATTGAGAATGGTCTCCGCCGGTCCTTCGCCGGCGACGAAGGCGCCGTCGATCAGCAGCTTGGTCTGCATGGTCGGTACTCCCTTGCGAAGGCTCGATCCCTCATTTGCCCGTCCCGTGCATGCTCTCGGTGCCGCGGGTCAGGCGATAGGCCAGAAGGATGGGCAGGAAGGTGACGGCGATGACGAACACCGCCACCACGTTGGTCACCGGCCGCTGGCGCGGCCGCACGAGTTCGGACAGCATCCAGATGGGCAGCGTCGTCTGCTGGCCGGCGGTGAAGGTGGTGACGATGACCTCGTCGAAACTGAGAGCGAAGGCCAGCATGCCGCCGGCGAGCAGGGCGGTCGCGAGATTGGGCAGCAGCACCCAGCGGAAGGTCTGGAAGCCGTCGGCGCCGAGGTCCATCGCCGCCTCGAGGAGCGAAGGCGAGGTGCGGCGCAGCCGGGCGATGGCGTTGTTGTAGACGACGACGATGCAGAAGGTGGCGTGGCCGGTGACGATGGTCCAGAAGCTGAAGGGAATGTCGAGAAGGCCGAAGGTGGAGCGGAGCGCGATGCCGGTGATGATGCCCGGAAGGGCGATGGGCAGCACGATCAGCAGGGTGATGGCGTCGCGGCCGAAGAAGCGGGCCCGCCACAGCGCCGCCGCGGCCAGCGTGCCGAGGAGGATGGCGAGCGCGGTGGCCACGAGCGCCACCTCCACGCTGAGCCAGAGCGCGTCCCAGATGTCCTGCCGGTTCCAGGCGACGGCGAACCATTTGAGGGTCAGCCCGGGCGGCGGGAACTGGTAGCTCTTGTCCTCGGTGGTGAAGGCGTAGAGCAGGATGAAGGCGATCGGCAGGTGGAGATAGAGGAGCCCGCCGGCGGCCGCGATACGGAGGCCGAGGCCCGCCCGCTCAGAGCGCATCGAACGCCCCCAGCCGTCGGGCGACGGCGAGATAGACGGCCATGATGACGATCGGCACGACGGAGAAGGCGGCGGCCAGCGGCACGTTGCCGGCGGTGCCCTGGTGGATGTAGACGGCCTGGCCCAGGAACAGCTTCGAGGTGCCGATGATGTAGGGGATGATGTAGTCGCCGAGGGTCAGGGAGAAGGTGAAGATGGAGCCGGCGACGATCCCCGGAAAAGCGAGCGGCAGCACCACGTAGCGGAAAGTCTGGCGCGGCCGTGCCCCGCAGTCGGCGGCGGCCTCGAGGAGCGAGGGCGGCACCCGCTCCAGCGCCGCCTGGGTGGGCAGGATCATGTAGGGCAGCCAGATGTAGGTGAAGACCAGGAACATGCCGATGTAGGAGATCGACAGGGACGGCCCGCCCACCACCGGCAGGGAGAGAAGGGCATCCAGCAGCCAGGAGGTGCCGGTACGCTCCGCCGCCCAGCTGATCACCCCTTCCTTGGCGAGGATCAGCTTCCAAGCGTAGACCCGCACGAGATAGCTGGACCAGAGGGGCAGCATCACCCCGAGGTAGAAGAGCGCCTTGCCGCGGGGGGTGGAGAAGCGCGCCGCATAGTAGGCGATGGGAAAGCCGATCAGCCCGCAGGCCAGCGTGACGGCCGCCGCCATGCCGGCGGTGCGCCGGATGATGTCGAGGTTGGCCGGCTGGCTGAGCAGCTCGTACCAGGTGGCGAGGGTGAATTCGTAGACGATCTGGCCGGTGAAACTGTCGAGGCGGAAGAAGCTGTGGGCGAGGAGCGCCAGCAGCGATCCCAGATAGACGATCCCCAGCCACAGAAGGGGCGGCAGCAGCAGAAGCAGGGTAAAGAGGCGGGAATGGCGCCAGAGGAAGGTGGACAGGCGGCGCAGCCGGCCCGCCCCCGGAGTCGCCAGCGGGAAAGCGGATGTGGCCGTGCTCACCGGCCGGTCTCCCGCAGCGGCCGCATGGCGTCGCGCCGCCAGCCGAGACGGATCTCCCGGCCCGGCGCGAGGGCACCGTCGGTGCCCTCGGTGTTGGGCCGCTCCACCACCAGCTCGAGACCGTCGGACAGGACCAGGCGCAGCCGCGTGCTGGCGCCGTGGTACTGGATGTCGGTGATCCGTCCCCTGGTCTCGATATCGACGGCGCCGGCCGGCGGATCGAGCAGGATGCGTTCCGGGCGCAGCGAGAAGGGCCGGCGCTCGCCCGTGAATCGGACGGCGGCCTCGGCGTCGACGATGTTGGAGATGCCGACGAAACCCGCCACGAAGGCGGTGCGGGGGTGCTCGTAGATCTCGGGCGGGGTGCCGATCTGCTCGATGCGGCCGCGATTGAAGACCGCCACCCGATCGCTCATGCCGAGCGCTTCCTCCTGATCGTGGGTGACGTAGACGAAGGTGATGCCGAGCTCGCGCTGCAGGCCCTTGAGCTCGCTCTGCATCTCCTGGCGGAGCTTGAGGTCGAGGGCCCCCAGCGGTTCGTCGAGGAGCAGCACCTCGGGCTCGTTGACGAGTGCCCGGGCGAGCGCCACCCGCTGTCGCTGACCGCCCGAGAGCTGGGCCGGGCGGCGGTCCTCGAGGCCGGCGAGCTTGACGAGGGCGAGCGCCGCCTCCGCCTTGCGGATGCGTTCCGCGCGCGGCACCCTCTTCACCCGGAGACCGAAGCCGACATTGTCGAGCACGTTCATGTGGGGGAACAGGGCGTAGTCCTGGAACACCGTGTTCACCCGCCGCTCGTAGGGCGGCACCCCCCGCATCGGCCGGCCGAGGAGGTGGATCTCGCCGGCATCGGGCTCCTCGAAACCGGCGATCAGGCGCAGACATGTCGTCTTGCCGGAACCCGAAGGACCCAGCATCGAGAAGAACTCGCCCGGCGCGATCTCCAGATCGACCCCGTCGACCGCGCGCACCTCGCCGAAATGGCGATGCACGCCGAGAAAGCGGACCGCCGGCTCCGCCATCGCGGCCCTACGTCCCCGGATCGACGGGGACGGGGCCGCGACGCCGACGGTCACGGCCCCCTCCATCGGCGGCCCTCACCGTCCGCCGAGGATGGCGATGTAATCGGTCACCCATCGATAGTAGGGGACGCATGTGCCCTGGGTTTCGCACTGCGCGCGCGGCGTCTTCCAGAAATGGATGCGGTCGAAGTTGTCGATGCCGTTCTTCTTGCAGCCGTCCGGCCCCAGCAGCTCGTTGCCCTCGCAGGCCGCCGGCACCACCGGCACGGAACCGAACCAGGCCGCGAGGTCACCCTGCAGCTTCTTGTTGAGGGAATGCTCGAGCCACATGTAGGCGCAGTTCGGATGCGGCGCATCGACGTGCATCATGGTGGTGTCCGCCCAGCCGGTGGCACCCTCCTCGGGGATCGTGCTGCCGATGGGGAAGCCCTTGCTTTCGAGGAGGTTGACCTGGAACGGCCAGGAGCTCGAGGCGACCACGCCCTCGTTCACGAAATCGTCGATCTGGACGAAGGGGTCGTGCCAGTAGCGGTGGACGATCTTGCGCTGCTGGCGCAGGAGGTCGAGGGCCGCCTTGTACTGTTCCTCGTTGAGCTCGTAGGGGTCCTCGATCCCCAGCTCCGGCCGGTGGGCCATGAGATAGAGGGCCGCGTCGGCGATGTAGATGGGACCGTCGAAGGCCTGTACCCGGCCCTTGTTGGACTTGCCGTCGGGCAGGGTCTGCTCGACGAATACGACGCTCCAGCTCCGGGGCGGCTCCGGGAACACCTCCGAGTTGTACATCAGCACGTTGGATCCCCACTGATAGGGCACGCCGTAATGCTTGCCCTCGACGGTGTGCCAGGGGGCGTTCTGGAGGCGCGGGTCGATGGTGTTCCAGCTCGGGATGAGGTCGATGTTGATCTCCTGGACCCGCTTTCCGTAGATGAGGCGCAGCGAGGCGTCGCCCGAGGCGGTCACCAGGTCGAAGCCGCCCTCGTTCATGAGCGCCACCATTTCGTCCGAGGTGCCGGCGGTCTTGACCCGCACCTTGCAGCCGGTCTCGGCCTCGAAATCGGTCACCCAGTCGTAGGCGGGATCGGTCTCGCCGCGCTCGATGTAGCCCGGCCAGGCGACGATATCGACGGCACCCTCGCCGGGACCGATCTCCTGGAGCGGGGCGGCGTTGGCCACATTGGCGAGGAGCAGGGCAACCCCGCTCAGACTCGCCGACAGGCGCTTGGCGGTGTGGGCCATGATGGTTCCTCCCTCCTTTTCGGTGCGATGCGCGGCGCACGCATCCTCCCGCGTCATGCTGCGCCCCGGGGCCGTCTTTGTAAAATGCGAAGTTTCGAACCGAATTATCGGATTTTTCGATATCTCAGCGTCCCCGCGCCGTCCGATGCCCCCGGCAGAGGGCCAGGAAGGCGTGCACCCGCGGGCTCACCAGCGAGCCCTTGCGCCAGACGAGCCCGACATCGACGGTGGGCAGCGGATCGGCGAGCTGGCGCGCCTCGAGCCGGTCGCCCTCGAGCGACCAGCGGCGGAAGGCCATGAGCGGCAGCACCGCGAGCCCCGCTCCCGTGGCCACCAGCGAGCGCACCGCCTCGACCGACCCCGTACGCAATACGATGTTGGCGGTGAGCCCGGCCCGACGCCAGCAGTTCTCGATGGTGCGCGCGAGCTCGTCGGCGGTGAGCGCGATCAGCGGTTCGGCGGCGATGTCGGCGAGACCGATGGCCTCGTGGCCCAGCAGGCGGTGGCTCGCCGGCAGCCAGAGGACGAGGGGCGAGCGTTCGAGGATCTCCCATTCCAGCGCCTGGCGGTTCTCGAGATGGGAGACCAGCAGCAGCGCCGCGTCCAGCTCGCCGCCGATCAGCAGGTGTTCGATGTAGGCACGGCTGTCCTCGTGCACCCGCACCTGGACCTGCGGGAAGACGCGGCGGTGGCGGGCGAGCAGGTCGGCCAGGAAGTAGCCCGACACCATGCTGGAGACGCCGAGATCGAGGCTGCCCGCCTCGGCTTCCGGGGCCTCGCGCAGGGCCCGCCCGGCCTCGGAGACCGCGGCGAGAATCCGTTCGGCGTGGCGCAGGAAGGTCCAGCCCGCCTCGGTGGGGACCATGCCGCGGGCGTGGCGTTCGAAGAGGGCCGTGCCCGCCTCGGCCTCGAGCGCCTTGACGGCGCCGGTGACCGTCGACTGGGCGACGCCCAGCATCTGCGCCGCCGCCGAGACGGATTCGCTCTCGGCGACGGCGACGAAGTAGCGGAGGTTGCGCAGCGTGATCGGCAGGGCCAGCTCCCCGGGCGGTCAGCCGCGACTCTTGCGGACGATGGTGGCGACGTCCACGCCCAGCACGGCTGCCGCCTTGCGCTTGCTGCCGTAGCGCCGGATCGCGTCGGCGATCAGGCTCCGTTCGAAGCGCCGCACCTGCTCGCGCAGGCCCGGAGAGCCCGCATCGCCGTCCGACGCCTGCCCGTCGGCCTCGGGAGGGGCGATCGGGGCGGTTTCCTCCTCGGCCACCCGGTCGCCCTCCGTGAGCATCTCGGGCAGGTGCCAGGGCTCCGCGACATCGTCGCACATCACCGCGAGATGCTCGACGATGTTCTGGAGCTCCCGGATGTTGCCCGGAAAACGGTATTCCAGCAGGCGGCGGAGGCAGGCGTCGCTGAGACGGAACGGCTGGCCGCGGCGGATCCCGGCCTCGCGCACGAAGAGATCGACCAGTTCGGGGATCATCTCCCGGCAGGCGCGCAACGGCGGGATGCGCAGCGAGATGGTGCTCAGGCGGTAGAACAGGTCCCGCCGGAACCGTCCGCGCTCGACCATCGCGCCGAGGTCGCGGTTGGTGGCCGCGACGAGCTGGACCCGTACCCGCCGCATGCCCGTGGCGCCGAGCCGGGTGACCGTCCGGTCCTCGAGGAAGCGCAGCAGCTTGGCCTGGCAGGCGAGCGGGATCTCGCCGACTTCGTCGAGGAAAAGCGTACCACCGTCGGCGGCTTCGATGAGGCCGCGCTTGCCGCGCTGCAGGGCGCCGGTGAACGCGCCCCGCTCGTAGCCGAACATCTCGGATTCGAACAGGCTCTCGGGGATGCTGGCGCAGTTGACGTGGACGAAGGGGGCGCGGCGTCCCGCCGACCGCTCGTGCAGACAGCGGGCGATCAGGGTCTTGCCCACGCCCGATTCGCCCGTCAGCAGCACGCGGCTGCCGAGGCGGAGCGCCCGCAGGCCCATCTCCAGGATCCGTCGATTGTGGCTGCCGGCCACCATCCGGTGGAGGCACTCGCCGTCGGTGCCCCGGGCTTCGTCGAGGGAGGAGGCGCCCGCCGCCGTTCGGCGGATGGCCTCGAGATCGCGCTGGACGACGACGAACAGCACGAGATCGCCGTCGGCGTCGCGCACCGGCCGCATGAGCGTGAGCACCTCGCGACCGTCCACGGTGCGGTCGACGCGCTGCAACCGGCTGCCCCGGCGCAGGGCCTCCAGCGCCGCCTCGCCCAAGAGCGGGCTCTCCTCCACCAGCTCGCCGAACGGCCGCCCGAGATGTGCCCGCCTGTGCACCTCGTGCAGCGCTTCGGCGGCGCTGTTCATGAACCGCAGGATCCCCTGCCCGTCGACGACGAGCAGGGGATCGGGGAGGAGATCGGCGATCATCGCGAAGCGGCCGTCGGCGAGCCATGCCGCGAGTTCCCGGGGCGAGGTCAGGAGTGCGCCGATGCCGCCCGTGGGTGGTGCGAAACGCATCGCGTCTATCCTCCTCCGCCGTCCGCGGACGGAGCCTGCGGCAGCGCCGCCGGCCGGGCGCCCTCCTCCGCCGGCACGGGAGCGCTCGCCTCGAGGAGGCGCAGCACGGCGATGAAACTGTCGCCGTCGTCGACGTCGGTCGTCAGGGTGAGGGTGACCTGCACCCTCCGCTCGCTCCCGTCCGCGCGCATCACGCGGCCGGTGAAGCTCGCGCGCGATCCCGGTTCCATCTCGCGACGCCGGGCGAGGAGCCGCTTGAGCTCGAGGATGCCCGAGACGTCCCGGCCGAGCCATTCCCCGACCTTCCACCCGAGCAGCTGTTCGAAGGCCGGATTCGCCGCCTTCAGGAGGCCGTTGCGGTCGAAGACCAGGATCGGATCCGGGACCGCGGTCAGGATGTCCCGGTACTGGTGTTCCATCTGCACGAGCTTGTTCTGGGTCCGCTTGAACTGGGTGACGTCCCGCACCGTGCCCCACATGCGGTACAGTTTGCCGTCCCGGATGTCGCAGCGGACCGTGTTCTCCACGTACATCGCCCGTCCGTCGTGCCGCACGTCGAGGGACAGCACGTCGTCGATCGCGAAGCCGGCGTCGATCAGCTGCTGGACGAACGCCTCGTTCTCGGGGCTGCGGGGGAAGTAGAGGTTGACCGGCTGGCGGCGGATGTCGAGGTCGTCCGGCAGGTTGTAGAGACGCGTGAACGCCCGGTTGCAGACCCCCCAGTAGCACTCGTTCTCGAACACCTGGCGGATGATCTCCCGATCGGTTCCGCCGAGATCCACCGGTTCCGCGTATTCGATGCACCACATGGGCTCGCAGGAAGTCTCCACGAGGCCGCGCAGCACGTCGTAGGAACGGGTCACCTCCCGCAGACGACGGGAGAGCGCGCCCGGTTCCAGCGCGGCGAGACACCAGGCCCGCCGTCCCCGCCAGGACACCGCCCGCGCCCGGGCCTCGACCGACACTTCCGTGCCGTCGCGATTCCGGAGCTCGAGCTCCACGGGCTCGTTCTCCTCCGCACGGCCGGAAAGGAGGGCACGGAGCCGCGCGCAGCTCGCCGGGCTCGCGAGCGCCCCGATCTCGAGGTCGAGGAGTTCGGCCGAGGTCCGTCCGAGGATCCGTTCCGCCTCCGCGTTGCAGGCGAGCACGCGGCCCTCCTCCGAGAGGAGCAGCATCAGGACGGGGGCCCGATCCGCGAGGATCTCCAGCGCGTCTTCCCGTGCCGCAATCGGCATCGCGGTTCCCTTCCATCGTTGCGCGGCGGGTCGCCGGGGCATCGGTTCCTCCGGTTTCCACCCCGCCGCGACGCGCCCGTCGGTACCGGGCCGCGCATGGTTGGCCCTGACTGCCTGCGCCGAGTCAACCAAGGACCGTGCCAGTTCGATGCAGCCATGCGATTCAATCGCGTGCGGCCGTCGGGTTCAACTCCCCCGGAGGCGCGCACGGCCTCTCCCAGTGATGCGAACATGCATCGTGATGATGCACAATTGCAGCAATAGCACAATGACGCATCGGTAAAGCTCGTGCCCCGCCGGCCCGAAGCGTGGCGCGGGTCGCGGCCGACCACGCTCCCGGACGACCGCGGGGAGCGGCCGATAGCGCCCCTTCGACACAGGGGGAACGGGAGAGCCCTTCGCAAGTGGCACGGGGCTTGCGTGGCCGGAATCGCGAACGCCCGGCTGGGCCTCGGGACGAGCCTCGTCTCGCCACCGAGGGAAGCACGGATCGACAAGGGGGGGCGGCGATGAAGCGTCATCTCACACCGGAAATGCAGCAAGAGCTCGAGAAGCGGATCGACAGCATCGAAAAGGGCCATCTGCCCGATCCGATGCACGTCCGCGAATGGTGGCTGCCGCTGGCCATAACCGGCCTGATCGTCCTGTTCCTGTACCTCGTCGCGGCAGGCCAGTGAGCCTCGGACGGGCGGGACGTTCGGCACCAGCACAGGGAGGGCAACGACGATGAGCGGCGAACGGCATGTCGAGCGCGAGGTCTATTTCGGCATTCTGCCGGTGCTTCGCGGCGAACGGCAGTTCGGTCTGCTGGATTTCATTCTCATCCAGGTGGGGTTCGGGATCGCGGCCTGGAGTTTCCTGGTCGGCGGCTACACCGGGTTCGTGCTGCCGGCGCTGCCGGCCACGGCGGCCATTCTGTTCGGCAACGCGCTGCCGCTGCTGCTGCTCTGCCCGCTGGCGATCCTCTTCGTCCGCTACGGGGTGGAGACCTTCATCGGCGCCCGCTCGAGCCTCGGCCCGGTGGGCAGCAACATCTTCCTCGTGATCTTCGCCGTTCTCAATCTCGGCTGGATCACCATGGCCTGCTTCATGCTCGGCGAATCGGCGATCCGCGTCGTCGCCGCGTTCGGCGGTCCCGAAAGCCTCCAGTCGAGGGAGATCGGGGCGCCGATCTTCGCCATCGTCGCGTTCGCGGTCGCCTGGTGGATCGCCCACGGCGGACCGCTCGCCATCAAGTTCTTCATCCGCATCGGCGTGCCGGCGATGTTCCTCATCATCTGCGGCCTCATCCTCTACATCTTCGCCGCCCAGGGCATGGACAAGGTGCTCGCCGCCCAGCCCAGCGAGGCCTACGACAGCATGCGCCGCAGCCTCGCCTCGGCGATCGAGTGGAACGTCGGTCTGGGCTTCTCCTGGCTCCCCTATTTCGGCCAGTGGAACCGCCTCGCCCACAGCGAGAAGAGCGGCGTCTGGGGCACCTATCTCGGCTGGGGCGTGGTGCTCAACGTGGCCGCCATCCTGGGTGCCCTCACCGCGCTCCTCGTGGGCAGCTACGAGCCGACCGAGTGGATGGTGCAGGCGGGCGGACCCCTCTTCGGCCTGTTCGGCCTGGTGCTGCTGATCCTGGCCAACCTGACCTCGGCCTCGGTGCTGGTCTATTCCCAGGGCATCAGCATCAAGACCGTCTTCCCCCGCTGGAACTGGACCCTGGCCTGCCTCACGGCGGTGCCGGCGGCGCTGCTGATGCTCACCCCGACCGTCTACGACGGCTACGTCACCTTCCTCGGCTACGTGTCCTTCATCATGGCGTCGTTTGGCGGCGTCATGGTGGCCGACCTCATGTTCGTCAAGAAATGGCGGATCTCGATCCGCGATCTCTACGACAACGACGGCGGCATCTACCGTTACGTCAACGGGATCAACTGGGCTGCCTACGTTGCGGTGGTGATCGGCGGGATCTTCTACTTCTGGACCTACGATCCGGTGGCCGACCGTGCCGGCCCGCTGTTCGAGTACATCACCGCCGGCATTCCCACCTTCTTCATCAGTGCCGTTCTCTACGTGCTGCTCGCCCGCGTGCCCGCCCTCACGGGAGAGAGCGGCTCCGCACGCGCCGTCGCCTGAACTCGTGGCCGGCCCCGGGGTGCCGGGGCCGGCCGCTCGTCACGCAGGGAGGAGGACCATGGCCCGCGATCCGAAATACGACATCCTGTTCGAGCCCATCCGCATCGGGCCGAAGACCATGTGGAACCGGTTCTGGCAGACCACCCACTGCGCCGGACCGGGATCCGAGCGGCCCGGAGCCCAGGCCTACTTCCGGGCCATGAAGGCGGAGGGCGGCTGGTCGGCGGTGTTCACCGAGTTCTGCTCGGTCCATCCCGAATCCGACGAATACCCCTTCACCAGCGCCCGTCTCTGGGACGAGGGGGACGTCATCAACCTGCGCCTGATGTGCGACATGCTGCACGAGCACAATGCGCTGGCCGGCGTCCAGCTCTGGTACGGGGGCATGCATTCCCTGTGCTTCGAATCCCGTGAAGTGCCGCGGAGCGCGAGCTGCCTGCCCTCCAATCTCTTCCCCTCGCGCTGCGCCTATTCGACGGAAATGGACGAGGACGACATCAAGGCCGCCATCAACATGTACGTCGAGGCGGCCAAACGGGCCGAGCAGGCCGGCTTCGACATCCTCGAGGTCTCGGGCGGCGACAGCACCCTGCCGGTGCAGTTCCTCGACCACCGCTACAATCACCGCACCGACCGCTACGGCGGCTCGTTCGAGAACCGCGCCCGCTTCTACGTCGAGCTCATGACGGCGCTGATGAAGGAGTTCGGCGACCGCCTTGCCGTCACCACCCGCTTCGAGGTCGATACGCTGCTCGGTCCGGACGGCATCGAGGCGGAGGAGGAGGGCATCCGCTTCGTCGAGCTGCTCCATCGCGAGGGGGTCTGCCACGCCTGGTCGGTGAAGATCGGCGACTACGAGGAGTGGGGCGAGGACGCGGGGCCGTCCCGCTGGCGCAAGACCGGCTGGATGCTGCCCTTCGTGCGTCAGGTGAAGAGCGTCGTCGGTCCCGACATTCCGGTGGTCACCAACGGCCGCTACACCAGTCCCGACGACATGGTCGCCATCATCCAGAAGGGAATCGGCGACATCATCGGCGCCGCCCGGCCCTCGATCGCGGATCCGTTCCTCCCGCGCAAGATCATGGAAGGGCGGATCGAGGACATCCGCGAATGCATCGGCTGCAACATCTGCGTCTCCCGCTTCAATCACTTCGGACAGCTCAACTGCACCCAGAACGCCACCTCGATGGAGGAGTACCGGCGCGGCTGGCATCCGGAAAAGTTCGACAAGACCGAGAACCCCTGTTCGGTGCTCGTGGTCGGCGGCGGCCCGGCCGGCATGGAATGCGCACGGGTGCTCGGGGAGCGCGGCTACGACGTCCATCTCCGTGAGGCCGAGGCCGAACTGGGCGGTCACTGGCGATGGGTCTGCAAGCTGCCGAGGCTCCAGGAATGGGCGCGGGTCATCACCTACCGCGAGATCCAGCTCGGCAAGCTCAAGAACGTGGAAGTCCATCTCGGGGTCGGGCCGATGTCGGCCGACGACGTGCTGTCCTACGGCGCCGACAAGGTGGTCATCGCCACCGGCTCGTTCTGGCGCACGGACGGGCTGGGCGCCGAAACCCATCACCCGGTGCCCGGTGCCGACGCCTCGCTGCCTCACTGCGTGACGCCCGAGCAGCTGATGGCCGGCAAGCCGGTGGGCGACCGCGTGGTGGTGCTCGACGGTGACGGCCATTTCATGGGCATCGCCGTCGCCGAGATGCTGGCCGATCAGGGCAAGAAGGTGACCCTCGTGACGAACATGTCGGAGATCGCCGAGTACGGCGTCTTCACGATGGACGTCATGAACAACAAGAGAATGATGTACAACAAGGGGATCGCCCACTACCGCAACCACTGGGCCGAGCGGATCGAACCGGGCCGCATCACTCTCTTCTACCTCTATCGTCACGGGCCCGATCTCGCCGGTCCGCGCACCGGCCATGTCCCGCGCTTGCCCGAGCGCGACGATACCTTCGACATCGAATGCGACACCGTGGTGCTGGTGACCGCCCGGCTGCCCAACGACCGGCTCTATCGCGAGCTGCGCGCGCGCAAGTCGGAATGGGCCGAGAACGAGCTCCTGGCGGTCTATCGCTGCGGCGACTGCCACGCCCCGAGGCAGCTCCACAACGCGATCTTCAGCGCCCACCGGCTGGCCCGGGAGTTCGATTCGCCGCATCCCCAGTATCCGCTGCCCTGGATCCGCGAGCGGCAGATCTGGGGGCACGAGACCTTCCCCAGGCTGGGCGATGCCCGGCCCCGCGTCGAGGTCGACTGAAGGGCGGGCCCGCCTCGTGCCCGGTCCGGGCATGAGGTGGGCCACTTCCCCGGGAGACGGTCCGGCAAGGGCGAGCGCTGGTCGTGAACGAACCGACCCGTGAGCTGTTCTGGTCCCTGGACGGGACCCAGATCCTGCTCTTCTACCTCGGCGCTGCGCTGGCCGGGGGTGTCTTTCTGGCGGGTTGCTGGCGGCTCTTCGACCGCTACCGGCGTGCGCGACGCCTCCCGTCCCTCCCGGACCTCCGGGCCGGTCTCGGGCGGGCGCTGGTGGACGTGCTGAGCCAGCGCACCGTCCGGCGAAGGGACGCGCTGGCCGGCTGGGCCCATACGGCCGTCTTCGCGGGCTACCTGATCGGCGCGATCGGCACCGCCGTCATCACCGTCGAATACGATTTCCTGGCGCCCCTTTTCGATATCCGCTTCTGGCGCGGCGACTTCTATCTCTGGTACAGCCTGATCCTGGACCTCGGCCATCTCGGCCTCACCGTCGGCCTCCTCGTTCTGATCGGCCGTCGGCTGCTGCTTCGTCCGGCGAAGCTCGACTATCGCCGCCGCTACCGGGGCGAGCGGGAACGCGGACCCACGGCCCGCCGCCGGTGGCTCGAGGACTGGGGCTTTCTCCTGTTCCTGCTCGCGGTGGAGATCACCGGCTTTCTGCTCGAAGGTGCGCGGCTCCTCATGGAGCAGCCGGCCTGGGCGGCCTGGTCGCCCGTCGGACGTGCCGTCGCCGCCCTGCTGGCCGCCGCCGGCATGGACGGACAGGCGGCGGCGTCGTTCCGTGTCTTTTTGTGGTGGCTGCACGGGGCGCTCGCGCTCGGTTTCACCGCTGCCATCCCCTGGTACAAGGCGCGCCACATGCTGCTCGCCGTCGGCTCCCTCGCGGTTCGGGACCGCAACGCCCTGCGCCGGCTGCCGCGCGAACCCGAGGAGGCGGGCGAGGCCGGCATCGGCGGGACCGGGGATCTGACCTGGAAGGATCTTCTGGATCTCGATGCCTGCACCCGCTGCGGTCGCTGCCACGAGGCCTGCCCCGCGCGCACCGTGGGCGCGCCCCTGAGCCCGCGGGATCTGGTGCTCGATCTCGGGGAGGCGGTCCGGCGGCAAGGTCCCATCGACCTCGCCGGCGGCACCATCGCGGCCGAGACGCTGTGGTCCTGCATATGTTGCGGGGCCTGCCAGGAGATCTGTCCGGTCGGCATCGAACATCCGCCGCTCATCGTGCGGATGCGGCGCCGGCTGGTCGAGCGCGACGAGCTCGACCCCCTGCTGCGCACCACCCTCGATCAGGTCGCGAACACCGGCAACAGTTTCGGCGAAAACCCGCGGAAGCGCGGCCACTGGACGCGCGAGCTCGAATTCCGGGTCAAGGATCTGCGCCGAGAACCGGCGGAATATCTGTGGTTCGTCGGCGACTACGCCTCCTTCGACCCGCGCAACCAGCAGGTCAGTCGCACGGTGGCCCGCCTGCTGCGGGCCGCGGGGGTGGACTTCGGGCTGCTCTTCGAGGAGGAGCGCACCGCCGGCAACGACGTGCGGCGGATCGGCGAGGAGGGGCTGTTCGAGGAGCTCGTCCGCACCAACCGCGATGCCATGGCGGCGGCGCGGCTTTTCCGCCGCATCCTGACCACCGACCCGCACAGCTACAACACCCTGCGCAACGAGTACCCCGACTGGGGTGCGATGCCGCCGGTGGTGCATTACAGCCGTCTGCTGCTGGAGCTCCTGGAGAGCGGCAGGCTGCGGGTGACGAAGCCGCTCGGATACCGGGTCACCTTCCACGATCCCTGCCATCTCGGGCGGCTGAACGGGGGCTACGAGGCGCCCCGCAAGGTGCTCGAGCGCATCGGATGCGAACTCGTCGAGATGCCCCGCAACCGGGACAATTCCTTCTGCTGCGGCGCAGGTGGCGGCCAGATCTGGATGACCCCGGACCCGAAGCGGGAGAAGCCGTCGGAGAACCGCCTGCGGGAGGCCGCGTCGCTGGGCGGGATCGACGTGTTCGTGACCTGCTGTCCCAAGGATCTCGCCATGTTCGAAGACGCCCGCAAGACGGGAGGCCACGAACGGGATTTCGTCGTTCGCGACCTCGCGGAACTGGTGGCCGAGGCGGTGGAACTCGGCCTGCTCGAACCGAAGGATCTGCCCGACCTACTCGAACGCATCGTCGACGCGGCGGCGCAGCGCTGGGTGGAGCGGGTCGAACGGAGGCTCGGGGACCGGCTGCCCGGGCTCGTCGAGGCCGCGCGGACCGAAGGGCGGGAGGCCCCGGGGACGGAGCCGGTTCCGGATGCCGGCGGCGAAGGCGGCGAGGCTCGCGACGGGGAGCCGGCGTCCCGGTGCGCGCCGGCCGAAACCGGTCCGGCGCCTGCACCCGAGCCGCCGTTCCTGCCGATGCGCTGGGAAGCGCCGAGGCCGCTCGCTCCGGCCCCTCTTCCCGACTACGAGGTTCCCGAGAAAACCGGGCCGCGCATCCTCGTCGCCGGAAAGCGGGTGGCGGTTCTGGGGGACGAATTCTCGCTCGCGCCCGATGGGCGGGACGTGTGTCCCGAGGCGCTCGACCATGCCCTCAACGAATGGGACGATGCGGCGCTGGAGGCGGCCCTCCAGTTCGTGGAACGGCAGGGGGCGGGTGAAGTCGTGGCCGTGTCGGTGGGTCCGGAGGATGCGGAGGCCGCGCTTCGAAGGATGCTCGCCAAGGGGGCCGCACGTGCGGTCCGGATATGGCACCCGACGCTGGAGCGGGCCGATCCGGCGCTGGTGGCCCGGGCCCTCGCCGGCGTCGCCGTCAAGGAGCGGCCGGACCTTCTCCTCACCGGCGTCCAGTCCGCCGATTTCGCCCATGCGGCGACGCCGGGCCTGGTCGCCGGCATGCTGGACTGGCCGTTCGTCCAGACGGTCGTCTCCCTGGAACGCGAGGGAGATCTCCTCCTGGTCGAGCGGGAGCTCGAGGGGGGCCTCCGGGAACGGGTCGAGCTTCGTACGCCCGCCGTCCTGGCCGTCCAGACCGGTTCCTACGCGCCGCGCTACGCCACCATGCGGATGATCAAGCAGGCGCGCAGGAAGCCGCTCGTGGTCCTCGACGCCGAGGGAGTGGCGGATGGCAGCAGCGCCTATCGGCTGCGCGGGATGCGGGTCCCGGAACGGTCGAGAGCCGAGATGCTCGAAGGCAGCGTGGAGGAGATCGCCGCCCGCATCGCCGCCATCATACGCAGCAGGAGGGAGGGCTGAGGCGTGCCGGGGACACTGATCCTGGCCGACCATGTCGGCGGCCGCATGGCCGGTTCGACCGCCGAGCTGGTGGGAGCGGCGAAGGCGCTGGGGAGACCGTTCGGCGAGCCCTGCCGCTGCCTGCTGATCGGCGATCGGGACCTGTGCGCGCGGGCGGCGGAGCTGTCCTTCGAAGGAGTGGACGAGATCCTCACCGTCGATGTCGGGAGTTCGGATTTCGACGCCACGCGGTGGGCCGCGGTGCTCTTCCGGGTAGCAGCCGCGGAACGGCCGCGCCTCGTGCTGGTCCCGCACAGCGCCAACGGCATGGCGGTGGCGCCCCTGCTCGCCGCCGAACTCGGGTCCGGCCTCGCCACCGACGTGTTCGGGATCCGCGTCGAGGGACAGGAACTCGTCGCGGTCCGCGGTGCCTACGGCAACAAGCTCGAGATGGAGGTGGATTTCCCGGGTCGCGAGCTGGTCGTGCTGACCCTCCGCGGCGCGAGCTTTCCGCCGGCGGCAGCGGGCGGAGCGGCGACCGTCCGCGCCTGGCCTCTGCCGGCCGAGGAGCTTCCCCGGTCGGTGCGCCACGGGGGCTACGTCGAGGCTCCGGCATCCGACGTCGATATCGGCAAGGCCGAGTTCATTCTGGCGGTGGGACGCGGCATCGGCGACCGGGAGAATCTGCCGCGCTTCGCCGCCCTCGCCGAGCGGATGGGCGCGACCCTCGGCTGCTCACGTCCGATCGTCGACGCCGGCTGGTTGCCGAAGGCCCATCAGGTGGGCCAGTCGGGCAAGGTGGCGGCGAGCTGCAAGCTCTACCTTGCGTTCGGGATCTCGGGGGCGGTACAGCATCTCTACGGGATGAAGCACGTCGAGACGATCATCGCCGTGAACACGGATCCCGCGGCCCCCATCTTCAATGTCGCCACCTACGGCGCCACGGTCGATCTGTTCGAGCTCGCCGACGCCCTCGAGCGCGAGTTCGCGTGACCTCGCGACCGGACGGTGCGAAGGCAAGGCGCCCGGCTCCCGCATGTCGGCGGCAGGAGGCCGGGCCCGGTGCCCCGGGTCGCCTCAGGGGCCGTAGAGCTGACGCGGCAGCCACATGGCGATGTCCGGGAACAGCATGATCAGGATGAGGGCGATCACCTGCAGGAACATGAACTCGAACATGCCCCGGTAGATGCTGGTGAGCGACCACTGCGGCACCACCTGCTTGAGGTAGTACGCCGACATCGCCACCGGGGGCGAGAGGAAGGCCGTCTGCAGGTTGACCGCGATCAGGGCCGCGAACCAGACCATGTTGAGCCCCAACGCGTCCACCGTCTGCTTGGCCACCGGATAGAAGATGGGCAGGAAGACGAGGATCACCGCCGGCCATTCGAAGGGCCAGCCGAGAATGAACACGAGGAGCATGATGAGGGCCAGCATGGCCCACGGGGACATCTCGAGGCCGAGCAGCGTCTGGGTGATGAGATCCGCCGAACCCATGCGCGCGAACACCGCACCGAAGATGTTCGAGGCCACCGCGAGGAACAGCACCAGGCTCGAAGTCACGAGCGTGTTCTGGAGGGCGGCGACGAAATTGGTCCAGGTGAGCTTGCGATAGGCGGCGGCGAGGACGATCGCGCCGAGGGCGCCCATGCCGGCCGCTTCGGTGGGGGTGGCGAGACCGGCGAGGATGCTGCCGAGCGCGGCGGTGATGAGTGCCGCCAGCGGTACCATGCCGAGGACCACCTCGCGCAGGATCACCCAGCCCGAGCTCGCCCGTTCCTCCACGGGCATCGGGGGGCCGAGGCTCGGCCTGAAGAACGAGCGACCGAGGGCATAGAGGATGTAGAGCGCGGCCAGCAGAAAGCCCGGACCGAAGGAGGCGGCGTAGAGCTGCACCACCGAGATGCCCATCACGGGCCCCATCACGATGAGCATGACGCTCGGCGGGATGAGGATGCCCAGCGTACCGCCGGCGGTGATCACGCCCGCCGACAGCCGGGCGTCGTAGTTGGCCTTGATCATGATCGGCGCGGCCATGATGCCGAGCACCGTGACCGCCGCGCCGACGATGCCGGTGGCCATGGCGAACACGGTCGCCGTCGCCAGCACCACGAGATAGAGCGCGCCGCGCATCGGTGCCAGCAGCAGCCGGAAGGCCTGGAACAGCCGTTCCATGAGCCCCGCCTGTTCGGTGATGAAGCCCATGAGGATGAAGAGCGGCACCGCCGCCAGCTCCTCCACCTTCATGAGACCGATGGTCTGGAAGTAGGCGAGGCTGAAGACCAGCTTGCCCAGCGCCAGATAGCCGAAGCCGAAGGCCAGGGCGAGCAGGGTGAAGGCGATCGGGAATCCGAGGAAGATGATACCGATCAGCAGGGCCAACATGATGAGCCCGATGATTTCCGTGCCCATCAGATCTGCACCTCCTCGGCCGGGGTCAGCAGCTCGCCGGTCTTCACCGCATGATAGGCCTTGATGACCTCGGAGACGGCCTGGATGAGCAGGAGGAGCGCGGACAGCGGTACCATCGCCTTGAAGGGCCACATCACCGGCCGCCAAGCGGTCGCCTCCGAGCGCTCCATGATGTCGAAGGCGTAGACTGTCTCCTCCCAGCCGACCCACAACACCATGGCGATGCCCGGGAACAGGAACACGACATAGCCGACGAGGTCGATCAGCCCCTTCGTCCGCGGGCTGAACTTGTGCCAGAACAGATCGGTGCGGATGTGGGCGCCCTTGCGCAGGGCGAGCGCGGTACCGAGCATGAACATGCTGCCGTAGAGCATGTAACTGAGCTCGTAGGCCCATGTCGTCGGGGCGTCGAAGCCGTAGCGCGCGAACACTTCGTAGGAGATCACGGCGACCAGAGGCACGGCCATCCAGGAGAATACGAAGCCGGTGATCTCGGTGAAGCGATCGATGATGTTGCAGATCCGGAGCAGCTGCTCCTCTTCGAACGACATGACGACCCCTCCGCCCTCTTGGTCCGATGTTCGTGCGATGATCGGGAACGGAAGGCCGCCGCGGGGGCGCCGCGGCGGCCTTCGCAGATCACTCCTCGCGCGGCCAGTAGTAGTCCGCGATGAGCGAGTAGGGCGGGAAGTAGAACCGCTTGGAAGGCACCACGATGCTCGCGTAGGCCTTCTTCGATTCCAGTACCTTCTTGAAGAAGGGATTGTTGGCGGCGTGCTCGGCCGCGAGCTCGTCCCAGGCCTCGAGGAAGGCGGTGAGAATGTCGGGCGGGGTGTTCTTGATCACCGTGCCGTACTTCTCGCGCAGCTCCTTGAGAGCTTCGGCGTTCTGCTTCTGCCACTTCACCCACCAGCGCATGAAGGTCTCGCTGGCCGCCGACTGGATGGCTTCGCGCTGCTGGTCCGTGAGGCTCTCCCAGACGTCGCCGTTGATGATGACGTCGGAGATGGTGACGGTCTCGTGGACGCCCGGTGAGTAGTGGTACTTCCAGACGTTCTGGAAGCCGAGGCGCAGGTCCTCGACACCGCCCACCCATTCGGCGCAGTCGATGACGCCACGCTCGGCCGAGGGCAGGATCTCGCCACCGGGCATGTTGACGACGGCGAAGCCCATCCGCGACCAGATCTCGTTGGCGATGCCGGTCTGGCGGCATTTGAGGCCCTTCATGTCCTCGAGATTGGCGATCGGGCGCTTGAACCAGCCGAACGCCTGGGGACCGGCCGGCAGGATCGGAATGGCAACGATGTTGAGCCTGAGCTCCTTCTTCCAGAACTCCTCGTAGAGCTCCTTGCCGCCGCCTTCGTAGAACCATCCCATGTGGTCGAGCATGTCGAGACCGTACGGGCCGCCCGGGCCGCCGGTGAACAGGATCGAGGCCGGGTGGCGACCCTGCAGATAGCCGGTCCAGATGTGGCCGCCGTCGATGACCCCCCGGTTGACGGCGTCGTGCACCTCGAAGGCCGGCACCACCTGCCCCGCCGGCATGGTCTTGATCTCGAGCTCGCCGTTCGTCAGTGCCTTCACCCGCTCGGCGAAGAAGACGAAGTTCTCGTAGAGCGTCAGCGACGCCGGCCAGGCGGCCTGCATCTGCAGGACCCTGGTCTGGGCGGCCTCGCCGGGACCTGACATGGCGAGCACGCCGGCGAGCGCCGTTCCCACGGCGAGCGCGGTGAGTCGATTGACCATCATCTACCCTCCCTGCGGAAAGCCTCCAGTTGACGGCGGAGCCGACCTGGCCTCGGCGAAACGCGGCCGTTTTTCGACTTGTCATCGCTCCGCCGGCGGCAGGATAACAGAGCGTTTTCCCGCTGTGAACGGCAGCCGCCGCCGAAGGGCCCGCCGCGGCGGCTGGGCAGGGCCGCCCGGGCGGCCTATTTCCGGTGGCGGCGAAGAACGGTTGCGGGTCGGAGAAACGGTGGACGAGCGGTATCGGAGTACGACCGGTGAGGCGGCGGAGGAGACCGCCGAGGCCCTCGAGGAAGGGCGCCGGCTGTTCGCGCAGCCCGTGCGCTTCCTCGTCGGCGTCGCCGATGCGGCCCAGCTGCCCCCGGCGGCGCTGCCCGAGGTGGCCTTCGCCGGCCGGTCCAACGTCGGCAAGTCGAGCCTGCTCAACGCCCTCGTCGGGCGCCGGGGGCTCGCCCGTACATCCAAGACGCCGGGCCGCACCCAGCAGCTCAACTTCTTCGAACTCGGCGGCCGCCTCGTTCTCGTGGACCTCCCCGGATACGGCTACGCGGCGGCGCCCAGGGCCAAGGTCGAGGCCTGGAGCGGCCTCGTGCGCGATTACCTGCGCGGTCGCCCCAGCCTGCGGCAGGTCTGCCTGCTGATCGACGCCCGCCACGGGGTCAAGCGCAGCGACGAGGAGATCATGGAGCTGCTGGCGCAGGCCGCGGTGCCCTTCCGGCTGCTGCTGACCAAGGGCGATCTGCCGCGCCGCGAGGCGCTGGCGGCACGACTGGCCGAAGCGCGGGCGCTGAGCCGCCGGCGCCGTGCCGCCCTGCCCGAACCACTGGTCACCAGCGCCCGGTTGGGCTACGGCATCGCCGAACTGCGGGCGCGGCTGGCATCGATCGCCCAGCCGCCCGAAGACGGAAGCTAGAGATGGCCGAGCCGGAGACGGAACAGAGGGACGTTCACCGCGTCGCGCGCACCCTGATCGAGGCGCTGCCCTACATGCGCCGCTACAGCGGCGACACCTTCGTCGTGAAATACGGCGGTCACGCGATGGGGGAGGAGGCGCTGGCCCGCGAGTTCGCCCGCGACATCGTGCTCCTCAAGCAGGTGGGCATCAATCCGGTGGTGGTTCACGGCGGCGGACCGCAGATCAAGGCGATGCTCGACCGGCTGCGGATCCGCAGCGAGTTCGTGGACGGGCTGCGGGTCACCGACGCCGCCACCGTCGAGGTGGTGGAGATGGTGCTGGCGGGGCGCATCAACAAGGAGATCGTGAGCGCCATCCAGGAGGCGGGCGGCAAGGCGGTGGGCATCTGCGGCAAGGACGCCCGCCTCATCCGGGCGCGGCGGATCACCCGCCGGCGGCGCGATCCGGAGAGCAACATCGAGCGGATCGTCGATCTCGGCTATGTGGGCGAGCCCGAGGCCGTCGACCGGACGGTGCTCGACGTGCTGGCCGGCAGCGAGATCATCCCGGTGGTGGCGCCCATCGGCGCCGGGCCCGAGGGGGAGACCTACAACATCAACGCCGATGTGGCGGCCGGTGCCATTGCCGCCGCGGTCGGCGCCCGCCGGCTGCTGATGCTGACGGATGTGGCCGGGGTCCTCGATGCCGAGGGGCGCCTCCTGCCCTGGCTCACGGTGGCGCGGGCGCGCGAGCTCATCGCCGGCGGCGTCATCTCGGGAGGCATGATCCCCAAGATCGAGACCTGCATCCGGGCGGTCGAGGCGGGGGTGGGAGCGGCCACCGTTCTCGACGGGCGGATCCCGCACGCGGTGCTGCTGGAGATCTTCACCGAACACGGCGTCGGCACCCAGATCCGGGAGGCGCCGGCGTGACCGCGGCGCCCTCCCGGCTCGCCTTGACAGCCATCGGGCCGCACCATACATCGAGCCCGGTCCCGCGGACCGCGGATCCGGCGGAGTAGCTCAGCGGTAGAGCAGCGGAATCATAATCCGTAGGTCGGGGGTTCGAATCCCTCCTCCGCTACCACCCCGTGACTCTCCCGATTCGCTCCGGTCACCCGGCGATCCGTCCCGCGGCAGCCTTACGGCGAATCCGCACAGGACGTCATCCCTCGCGTGAAGACCGCCCACGGTTGCGTTGCACGCAGCTCGAACGCCGATCGAGGGGCGTTCGGGCCGACGTCGGCGGTGGTGTGGCGCGACAGATAAGAAGGAGGGTCGCGACAGACAAGCGGCCGCGCTGCTGTCAGGTCTCCTGGTTCTGGTCCTGCATCAGACGTCATCGGCCAGCAGGAGGCCGATCCAGTTCACTCCCCGGTCGTAGCTGAAATATTGGAGGATCGCCGATTTGCCGGCGGCAGTGGTGATCGTCGGCGGCGAGCCGCCGGGCCATGTCGTGATGGCCGGATGCGCCCATTGTCGCCCGCCGGTGGCGTCCTGGCGGACCCGCACATGGACGAAGACGAGGTCGCCGGAAGCGGGCCGAGGTACGTCCGCCTTTCGGTGCATCCCCGCGCGAACGGGGGAGCCCAGCGCGCCCGAGAGCGAGCCCGGCCTTCAGCGCATGCAGCCCCCGATCGATCCGGTCACCACTGCTCATTGCCATGGGCGTCCCTCGATTCAAGCAATGTTCGGAGCTCCGCGATCAAGCGGCGGGAGTTCTTCGGTGATCGTCTTCCACAGGATATCGGGATCGAGATCGAAATAGGCATGGATCAGACGATTGCGCATGGCGACGATCGCCGACCAGGGAACCGATGCGCGGGTCTCCGGCGCGAGCCTCGCCGATGATCTCCACCGCACGCACCAGTGCGAACAGCAGCATGCGATCCCGGTCGAGATCCGGCCGTTGCCGGCCGGCGACGAATTGGCGAGCGGTTTCGGCGGCCTCGATCATGTGGCGGATGCGGACGACGTCTTCAGGCCGCATACTGTTCTTCCGCGCCGTGCAACTCCTCGTTCCGGAAATGCCGGCTGAGATCGCGGGGCGTGCGGAGATCCACCTTGCGCCCGCCCAACGGCGTCGAGAGCTCGGCCTCGATCTGCGCGAGACCGATCAGTCCCGGCTCCTTTCCGGGTTCGAACTCCACCAGCAGGTCGACATCGCTCGCCTCGCCCGCCACACCCTTCGGCACCGACCCGAACAATGCCAGACGCCGGATGTGATGCCGCCGGCAGAGCTCGGCCAGCGCGCGTTGATCACGGAACAGTCGCGTCGTCATGCGACACCTCTCCCCGGCAAACCTCCGCTGGCGGGCAGTCTACAACAATTCGCCCTGTGCCTGCGTGCGCGAGCGCGGAAGCGATGACGCGAGCGGCCGGGCATCTCGACTGCACCGTTCACGACACTCCCCTCAGCCTCTGCTTGCGCGAGATCTTCCGCGAAACCGGCAGGGCCTTCCAGACCGATTTCGACGGGTGCCTCCTCCGTGACAACGCTTTGCTCTTCCGCCCGCTATTGTGACGCGGGTCCGCCTGCTGCGGTGTTTCTCCGGGCGGTACATCCTTGCGCGAGCGCGCAAGCCGACATCGGTGCAGCATCGTCGCAACGGACGTGCGTGCCGACAGGCACCGTTGCGTCTCGAAATCCGCGCAGACACCCGACGTGGCCCGGGCGTTCGGCTCGCGTTCCACCTCTGGACTTGTCATGTTCCCAACGGCGCGACTATCGAAGATGGCAGTTCGCGGGCCGTACGCCCGGGCCGGAGCCGCTGGGGCCGGATGCCAAGGTGACCGGGCGGTACGGGCGGCGCATCGGGCCGACGTCGAGGCAGGACGGATGCTGGAAAAGTATGCGATCGAGCGTTTCGCGCCTGGGGCGCTGGTATGTGCCCGCGAGCGGGAATGGGTGGTGGTGGCGCACGAGGTTCCCGGTGTCCTGCGGCTGCGTCCGCTCGACGGCGGAAAAGACGACACGCGGCGGAGTGCAGTGTCAGACGCCCGCTCTGGCGAGACACTTCTTTCGATCCGGCTGCGGCCGATATCCGGTCTGTGAACCGCAGACACCGCTGCACGCCGTCGAACTCGATCGACGACCCGCTGTTCGGGCCGTGATCCTCGGCCATAGGACAGCGGTGGTCCGTGTTTCGCGGATCGATCCGGAGGCGGGAACGCAACCCGTCGGCAGGCTGGTTTTGCCTTCGCGTGACGACAGGGTGACGACAAGCCGAATCTCGCCGTGGCGGATTGTCCGTCTAACCCCTTGATTTCCCTGGTGGAGCCGAGCGGGATCGAACCGCCGACCTCCTGCGTGCAAAGCAGGCGCTCTCCCAGCTGAGCTACGGCCCCTCGCGCGGCCCTATATGACCGCGATTGGCCCGGCCTTCAAGACGGAGGCGAATCCGCCCGCGCCGCCGCCAGCAGCGCCGCCACCGCCCGGGCGCGATGGCTGAGGGCAGCCTTTTCCGCCGCCGTCATCTCGGCGAAGGTGCGCTCTTCGCCCTCCGGAACGAACACCGGATCGTAACCGAACCCGCCTTCGCCCCGCGGTGGCCAGACGATCTCGCCCTCGACCCGGCCCTCGAACTCGCGAACCTCTCCGTCGGGCCAGGCGAGGCAGAGGGCGCAGACGAAGGCGGCCCGCCGGTCGGCCGCCTCGAACCCGCCGGAGCGATCGGAGAGCTCCTCCCGGAGGCGGCGCATGGCAGCAGTGAAATCCTTCTCCGGTCCGGCCCAGCGGGCCGAATGGATGCCGGGCGCACCACCGAGCCCGGCGACCGCGAGCCCGCTGTCGTCGGCGAGCGCCGGCAGGCCCGAGGCGCGGGCGGCGGCCAGCGCCTTGATGCGGGCATTGTCGGCGAAACTCGAGCCGCTCTCCTCCGGCTCCGGAAGGCCCAGCTCGTCGGCGCCGACCAGCGCGACGGAGAGCGGCGCCAGCAATGCGCGGAATTCGCGCAGCTTGCCGGGATTGTGGGAGGCCAGCACGAGCTTGCCGCCGCGCAGGGCGGAAAGGCGGCTCATCGCCCGGCGAGGGCCGCCCGCTGGCGGGCCACGAGCTCGCGGATACCCTTGCGGGCGAGCTCCCGCATGGCGTCGAACTGGGCGTCACGGATCGGAAAGTCCTCGGCCGTCACCTGGATCTCGACGATGCCGCCCGAGGCCGAGAGGACGAAATTGGCGTCCGCCTCGGCGGTGCTGTCCTCCTCGTAGTCGAGATCCAGCACCGCCTCGCCGCCCAGGATGCCGCAGGAGACCGCGGCCACCTCCTCGCGCAGCGGCAGCCGCGGCAGTTCACCCGCCGCCACCAGCCGCGCGAGGGCCTGGTGGAGCGCCACATAGCCGCCGGTGATGGCCGCCGTCCGGGTGCCACCGTCCGCCTGCAGCACGTCGCAGTCGACCAGGATCTGGCGCTCGCCGAGGCCGTCGAGCTCGGCCACCGCCCGCAGCGAGCGACCGATCAGGCGCTGGATCTCGTGGGTGCGGCCGCTCTGCCGGCCACGGGCCACCTCGCGCTGCATGCGGGTGTGGGTGGCGCGCGGCAGCATGCTGTATTCGGCGGTGATCCAGCCGCGGCCGGTGTTGCGGAGCCAGCTCGGCACCCGCTCCTCGACGGTGGCGGTGCACAGCACCTCGGTGTGGCCGAAGCGCACGAGACAGGACCCTTCCGCGTACCGGTTGACGCCGGTCCGGAACTCCACCTCGCGCAGCTCGTCGGGCGCCCGCCCCGAGGGTCGCGCCATGTGCCTCGCCCTGTCCCGTTGCACCGGACCTGTCCCTAGCGGAAAGCGGGAAGCGGCGCAAACGCGACGGGTCCTCAGCCGGCGCCGCTCGCCTCCAGGCGCTCGATGGCCTCCTCGGCCTCGAGCCATGCCGCTTCGGCGGCCGCGATCTCGCCTTCGATGCGGGCGAGCTGCCGCCGCAGCTCGGCGATCTCACTGCCGTCGCCGTAGGTCCCGGGGTCGGCGAGGCGGGTCTCGATCGCCCGTCTCTGGGCGTTCAGTTCCTCGAGCCAGCGCTCCGCCTCGCGCGCCTTCCTGCGAAGCGGCACCAGCGCCGCCCGCCGCTCGCGGGGGCGGGGCCGCGGCGGTGCCGGCCGCGCCGGCCGTCGCGACCGTTCCTGCCGGCGTTCCTCGAGGAGGCTCCGGCGGTAGTCCTCGAGATCCCCCTCGTAGGGCGTCACGCGACCGCGGGCAACGAGCCACAGGCGATCGCAGACCAGCTCCACGAGGTGGCGATCGTGGCTGACGAGCAGGATCGCGCCCGGGAACTCGAGCAGGGCACGGGCCAGGGCCTCGCGGGAATCGATGTCGAGATGGTTGGTGGGCTCATCGAGGATCAGGAGCTGGGGATCGCCCACCGTCATGCGGGCGAGGCAGAGGCGCGTCTTCTCCCCGCCCGAGAGGTGGCGGGCCGGGGTTTCGGCCCTCTCCTGGACGAGGCCGAAGCGGGCGAGGCGCGTCCGCAGACGTTCTTCCGGCTCCTGCGGCAGCAGGCGGGCGAGATGGGTGATGCCGTCGGCATCCGGATCGAGATCCTCGATCTGGTGCTGGGCGAAGAAGCCGACGGCGAGCCCCCGTGCCCGCCGCAGCGTGCCGGCGAGGGGGGCGAGACGCCCGGCGACCAGCGCCGCGAAGGTGCTCTTGCCGTTGCCGTTGGCGCCGAGGAGGCCGATCCGGTCGTCGGGGTCGATGCGGAGGTCCAGTCCGGCCAGCACCGGGCGGCCGTCGTAGCCCGCCGCCACCCCCTCCATGGTGACGAGCGGGGGCGGCGGGACGCGGGCGACGGGAAAGGCGAAGCGTACCTCGGGATCGTGCACCGCCTCCTCCACGGGCGCCATGCGGGCGAGCCGCTTGAGCCGGCTCTGGGCCTGGCGGGCCTTGGTGGCCTTGGCCCGGAAACGGTCGACGAAGGCCTGCAGCCGTCGCCGCTCCGCCTCCTGCCGTTCGCGCAGCCGCGCGAGGCCCAAAAGCCGCTCCGCGCGCGCCCGGAGAAAGCGGTCGTAGCCGCCGGGATAGACGAGGAGCCGGCCGCCTTCGAGATGGCAGATCCGGTCCGGGACCCGGTTCAGCAGATCGCGGTCGTGGCTCACCAGGAGCAGGGTGCGGGGATAGCGCCGCAGATGCTCCTCGAGCCAGGCCGCCGCCTCGAGGTCGAGATGGTTGGTGGGCTCGTCGAGGAGCAGCAGATCGGGTTCGAGGAAGAGAAGGGAGGCGAGGGCCACCCGCATCCGCCAGCCGCCCGAGAAGGTGGCGAGCGGTCGGTCCTGATCCTCCTCCGAAAAGCCCAGGCCGCGAAGGATGCGGGCGGCGCGCGCCGGTGCCGCCTCGGCGCCGATCTCGGCGAGGCGCGTGTGCACCTCGGCGATCTCGGAGGCTTCATGGGCCCGTGCCGCCCGCTCGAGCAGCCGGCTGCGCTCGCGGTCGGCGGCCAGCACGGCCGCGAGCGGGGTCACCTCGCCGCCCGGCGCCTCCTGGGCGATGCGGCCGATGCGGATGCCGCGCCGCAGTCGCACCTCCCCCGCATCCGGGGCGAGTTCGCCCGCGATCAGGCGCAGCAGGCTCGTCTTGCCAGTACCGTTGCGGCCCACGAGACCCACGCGCCGGCCGGCGTCGAGGCGGAGATCGGCATTCTCCAAGAGCAGCCGCCCGCCCAGGCGCAGCGTCACCTTCTCGAGGGTGAGCACGGACGCGCTCCGGGCTCAGTGCCCACCGCGATACCGGCGAAACCAGGCGGCGAAACGGGCGAGCCCCTCCTCGATGCCGATGCGCGGCTCGTAGCCGAGATCGCGGCGGCTCGCCTCGATGTCGGCGAAGGTCTCCACGACGTCGCCGGGCTGCATCTCGGCGTAGCGGATCTCCGCCCGCCGCCCGAGCGCCTTCTCGAGGGCGCGCACGAAGGCCTCGAGCTCGACCGGCCGGTTGTTGCCGAGATTGTAGATGCGATGGCGCACGCCGTCGGGCCGGGGCTCCGGCAGACGGTCGAGGGCCGCCAGCACGCCGGCGGTGACGTCGTCCACATAGGTGAAGTCGCGCCGCATGCGGCCCCGGTTGTAGAGGGTGACGGGGCGTCCCTCGGTGATCGCCTCGGCGAAGCTGTAGTAGGCCATGTCCGGCCGTCCCCAGGGGCCGTAGACGGTGAAGAAGCGCAGGCCGGTCTGGGGCAGGTCGTAGAGGCGGGCGTAGGATTCGGACAGCAGCTCATCGGCCCGTTTGGTGGCGGCGTAGAGGGAGACCGGATGGTCCACCCGATCCTCGACCGAGAACGGCATCTTGCGGTTGGCCCCGTAGACCGAACTCGAGCTCGCGTAGACCAGCCGGTCGCAGCGGGGCAGCCGGTGGCGGCAAAGTTCGAGGATCACCATGTGGCCGACGAGGTTGCTGCGCACGTAGGCCATCGGCTGCTCGAGGGAGTAGCGCACGCCCGCCTGGGCGGCGAGGTGCACCACCGCCTCCACCTCCCGCCCGTGCGTTTCGGCCCAGACGTTCATCGCCTCCTCCTCGGCGATGTCGAGGGGAAAGAAGGTGAAGCCGGGATGATCGCGGAGCCGCGCGAGGCGCGCCTCCTTGAGGGCGGGATCGTAGTAGGGGACGAGATTGTCGATGCCCAGCACGCGCTCGCCCCGCGCCAGCAGGGCCTCGCTCACGTGCAGGCCGATGAAGCCCGCGGCACCGGTAACCAGGATCGCCATCGCCCGTTCAGCCGTCCCCGTCCTCGACGTAGACGCGGAGCATGCGGTCGGGTCGCTCGGGAGGCTCGCCCGGCGCCAGGGCGTCCACCACCTCCATGCCCTCGATCACGCGTCCCCAGACGGTGTACTGGCCGTTCAGATGCGGCGCCGGCGCGGTCATGATGAAGAACTGGCTGTCGGCGCTGTTCGGATCGCGGGTCCGGGCCATGCCGACGACACCCCGCTCGAAGGGAATGTCGGAGAACTCGGCCGGCAGTTTCCCCTTACCGGAGCCGCCGCGCCCCGTGCCGGTGGGATCGCCGGTCTGGGCCATGAAACCCGGGATCACCCGGTGGAAGACGACGCCGTCGTAGAAGCCTTCCCGGGCGAGCTCGGTGATGCGGGCCACGTGCTTCGGCGCGACCTCCGGCATCATGGCGACGACGATGCGCCCCTTGGTGGTCTCGATCACCAGACGCGGGGCGGGATCGGCGCTGGCGGTGTGGGTCATGAGGATCGCTCCGAACAGGAGGGGCAGGAGGGACAGCAGCTTGCGCATCGGAACCTCGCCGGCGATGGATGGTCCGCAGGTGAGGTAGCGCAGGCGGTGGGCGAACCCAAGGGCGAAGGCACGGTCAGCCACTTTCCCGCGCATCGAGGGTCCGGATGGCCTCGCGGGCGAGCTGGTCGGCGCGTTCGTTCAGCGGGTCGCCGGCATGGCCCCGGAGCCAGTGCCATTCCACCTCGTGGATCCGGCAGAGCTCGTCGAGGCGCTCCCAGAGATCGCGGTTGCGGACCGGCTTCCTGGCGGCCGTGCGCCAGCCGCGGCGCTTCCACCCTTCGAGCCATTCGCTCATGCCGCGCTTGAGATACTCGCTGTCGGTGTAGATCCGGACCCGCATCGGCCGCTTGAGCGCCTCCAGTGCCCGGATCGCGGCCAGCAGTTCCATCCGGTTGTTGGTGGTCCCGGGCTCGGCACCAGAGAGCTCGCGGCGCCGTCCCTTCCAGACCAGGACGGCGCCCCAGCCGCCCGGTCCCGGGTTGCCGCTGCAGGCCCCGTCGGTGTGGATCTCGACCACCTCCTCCGGGGCGGGACGGTCAGTCGAGCCCATAGGCCGCCGGCCCGCGGATGCCGCGATGGAAGCGCAGCTTGCGCAGGTATTCGAGAGGGTTCTTGGGCTGGACGAGGGCGCCCTCGACGCGGTGCAGCCAGTCGTGGAGGCGGGTGAGCAGGAAGCGCATGGCGGCGCCCCGGGCGAGGATGGGCAGGGCCTCGAGTTCGGCACCCGACAGGGCGCGCACCTCCCGGTAGCCGCGCAGCAGGGCACGGGCCTTGGTGATGTTGAATTCGGCCAGGGGCTCGAAGCACCAGGCGTTCATGCAGATGGCGAGATCGTAAGCCAGGAGATCGTTGCAGGCGAAATAGAAGTCGATCACCCCGGTGACCGCGTCGCCCGCGAAGAAGACGTTGTCGGGGAAGAGATCGGCGTGGATCACGCCGGAGGGGAGATCGCGGGGCCAGTTGCATTCCAGGGTTTCGAGCTCGCGCGCGAGTTCCTCGCCGAGGCCGGCCTCGACCTCGTCGGCGCGCGGGGCGGAGAGCGCGAACAGGGGACGGAGAGCGGGTACCGCGAGACCGTTGTCGCGCCGGAGCGCGAAATCGAGACCGTCGAGATGGAGCCGCGCCAGGATGCGGCCGAGGGCGTCGCAGCGTTCGGGGGTGATGCGGCGGGGCGAGCGTCCCTCGAGGAAGGTCACGATCGCCGCCGGCTTGCCGTGGATGTGGCGCAGCGTCCGCCCCTCGCGGTCGCGGAGCGGCACCGGGCAGGGAAAACCCTTGCCGGCCAGATGGTCCATGAGCCCGAGGAAGAAGGGGAGATCGGCGGGATCGACCCGCTTTTCGTATATCGTGAGGATGAAGCGGCGGGTCTCGGTCACCAGGAGATAGTTGGTGTTCTCGACCCCCTCGCGGATCCCGTGGAAGGCGGTCAGCGGCTCGAGATCGTAGGCCTCGAGGAACGCGAGGATCTCTTCGAGACCGAGATGGGTGTAGACCGCCATGAAGGCCCTACCGTTCCGCGCCGGAGGGGATCGCGCGCCCGCTCACCTCGCCGCCCGCCGCCCCTCTCTATTCCGCGGCCCGCACGGCTTCCTCCGCCGAGGGAATCGGCGGCAGCCGGAAGGAGACGTTCTCCTCCGCCGTCGTCACCTCCTCCACCTCGACCGCGAAGCGGTGGCGGAAGGCGTCGATCACCTCGCGCACCAGGACCTCGGGGGCAGAGGCACCGGCCGTGAGCCCCACCACCGTCGGACCGCGCAGGCGCCGCCAGTCGATGTCGGCACTGGACTGGATGAGCTCCGCCCGGGCGCAGCCCGACTGCCTCGCCACCTCCACCAGACGCAGGGAATTGGAGGAATTGGGGGCGCCCACCACGAACACCAGATCGGCCCGGCGGGCGATGGTCGCCACGGCCTGCTGCCGGTTGGTGGTGGCATAACAGATATCCTCCCGCCGCGGCTCGACAATGGCGGGGAAGCGGCGGCGCAGAATGGCGCGCAGCACCGCCGTGTCGGCGACCGAAAGGGTGGTCTGGGTGGCGAGCGCCACCCGCGCCGGATCCGGCACCTGCACGGCCTCGGCGTCCGCCGCCGTCTCCACGAGCAGCACGGTGCCCTCGGGCACCTGCCCCATGGTGCCCTCCACCTCGGGATGGCCGGCATGGCCGATCAGGAGCACCGTGCGGCCGGCGGCCACGTGGCGCTCGACCTCGCGATGGACCTTGCTCACCAGCGGACAGGTGGCATCCGCGAAACGCAGCCGGCGGCGGATCGCCTCCCGGGGCACGCGCTTCGGAACCCCGTGGGCGGAGAAGACCACGAGCGCCCCGTCGGGCACCTCGTCGAGTTCCTCGACGAACACCGCGCCGGCTCGCCGGAGCTCCTCGACCACGTGCCGGTTGTGGACGATCTCGTGGCGCACGTAGACCGGCGGGCCGTTCTTCGCCAGCGCCTCGCGGACGATGGCGATCGCCCGGTCGACACCGGCGCAGAAGCCGCGCGGGCGGGCCAGCAGGATACGGATGGACGGCTTCGAGGGCGGCGTCACGTCGGCTCCCGGGCAAGGAGGGCCTCGGTGTCGCTCCGCCTATCACAAACGCGCGCGTGACGCGAGAGCGGTCGTCAGCCGCGGAGGATGCGGATCTGCCGGGTGAGGATGCGACCGGTGACCTCGGCACCTTCGGGCAGCACGGGACGGTCCGGCTCGTGGGGCTCGTCGACCAAAAGCTCGATCCCCGCCACCTCGACACCGTAGCGCACCAGCATGCCCAGGAACTCGGCCCGCACGACGCGCCCCGAGAAGGTGAAGAACTCGTTGCTGTCGCCGCCCGCCGGATTCCCGCCCAGATGCACGATCTGGGGCCGGAACAGGGCGTGGGCGCGCCCTTCCGGTTCCGCGGCGGCGACCGGGAAGCGGAACCCGCCGCGGCCGGAGAAGAGACGCCTGCCGCCGTCGGCCAGTACCTCCCCCTCGATCAGATTGGCGGAGCCGAGGAAGGTGGCGACGAACAGATTGGCCGGCCGGTCGTAGAGCTCGACCGGCGCGCCCACCTGCTGGATGAGGCCGTCGTTGAGCACCGCCATGCGGTCGGAGGTGGTGTTGGCCTCCTCCTGGTCGTGGGTGACGAAGATCGTGGTGATACCGAGCTGGCGCTGGAGCTGCTTGAGCTCGCGTCGTACCTGCACGCGCAGATTGGCGTCGAGATTGGAGAGCGGTTCGTCCAGCAGGAGCACCCGCGGCTCCACGACGAGCGTGCGGGCGAGCGCCACCCGCTGCTGCTGACCGCCGGAAAGCTGCGACGGCCGGCGGTCCGCGAACTCGGCGAGACCGACGAGCTCGAGCGCGCGCCGCACCCGCGGTGCGATCTCGCTGCGGCGCATGCCCCGCTCCTCAAGGCCGAAGGCCACGTTCTTCCAGACCGTCATGTGCGGCCAGAGGGCGTAGGACTGGAACACCATGCCCACGTTGCGCTTCCAGGGCGGCTCGTCGGTGATCTCCTCCTCGCCGATGAGGATGCGCCCCGAGGGCTTCGGCCCGAAGCCGGCAATGGCCCGCAGCAGCGTCGACTTGCCCGAGCCCGAGGGACCGAGGAAGGCGAAGAACTCGCCGGGCTCGATCACGAGATCGACCCCCTTCAGCACCTCGTTGGCTCCGAAGGCGAGGCGCAGCCCCTCGATCACCAGCCGTTCGGCCTTGGGCCCGGCGCGGCCCGGCGCCGTTGCGCCGGTCGCGGAGATGGCTGGCTGGGAATGCTCGTTCACGATCAGGCTCCCTGGGCGACGGCGAGGCGGCGGTCGGCTTCCTCCACCTCGCGCGAGCGTTCGACGAACCGGTGGGAGAGATATGTGGCGATGCCGACGAGAAGCACCGCCAGCACCCCGAGGGCGGCCCCCGGCCCCCGGCCCGCGGCGGTCTGCATGTAGACGTAGATGCCGTAGGCCACCGGCGCGTCGCTCTCGGCGGAGACCAGCATGATGGTGGCGGAGAGCTCGACCGCCGCGGTGGCGAAGGAGGTCACGAAGCCGGCCATGATGCCCCCGGCCATCAGCGGCACGACGATGCGGTGGACCGTCCGGAACCGGCCGGCACCGAGATTGAGGGCGGCTTCCTCGAGGGCGATCGACACCTGCTGCAGCGCCGCCGTGCAGGCCCGCAGCGCGTAGGGCAGGCGGCGGATCATGAGGGCGACCACGATGATCACCCACCAGGAGGCGAGGGGCTTGTCGACGAACGGCACCTGGAAATCGTGGAACACGCGCAGATAGCCGATGCCCAGCACCACACCGGGAACCGCCACCGCGGCGGTGCCGAGATAGTCCAGGATCTGCCGGCCGGGAATACCGGTGCGCCACACCAGATAGGCGATGGCGGTGGCGAGGATGACGTCGAACAGGGCGGCGAGGCCGGCGTAGATGAGGGTGTTGGTGATGTAGGGCATCGCGGTCGAGAACACCTCGCGGTAGTGGGCGAGGGTGTAGGCGTCGGGCAGCACCGAGAACGACCAGATGGTGCCGAAGGAGAGCAGCAGCAGCCCGATGTGGGGGGTGAGCACGATCAGCAGGATGATCAGGATCACGAGCCAGGCGCCGAGCCTGCCCCAGGTCCCGAGATCCCGCTTGCCGAGCCCGCCGCCGCCCTTCTCCAGCGAGGCGTAGTCCCGTCCGCGGGTGACGAAATAGGAGAGCCACAGGGAGAACAGCGAGAAGGCGACGAGGATCACCGAGATCACGTAGCCCATGGGATCGGTGATGCCGATCGAGGAGATCCGCAGATAGGCCTGCGGCGCCAGCATGTTGTTGACGTTCAGGAGGAGCGGCGTGCCGAGATCGTCGAACACCTTGAGGAAGACGAGGGCGGCGCCGGCCACGTAGCCGGGCATGGCCAGCGGGAAGACGATCCGCCGGAACAGCCGGAAACCGTAGGAGCCGAGGTTCTGGGCGGATTCCTCGACCGAGCGGTCGATGTTGGCGAGGCTGGCCGAGAGGTTGATGAGGATGAAGGGGAAATAATGGATGGCCTGCACCAGGATGACGCCGTTGAGCCCCTCCATGAAGGGGATGGTGAAGCCGAAATACTCGTCCAGCAGCAGGTTGATGGAGCCGTTGGCGCCGAAGATCATCTGCATCGCCACGGCGCCCACGAAGGGCGGCATGATGAGCGGGATGACGCCCAGGGTCTGGAGCAGGGCGGCGGCGCCGAAACGGAAGCGGGTGGTGAAATAGGCGAGCGGAATGGCGATCAGGCTCGCCACCACCACCGACATGGCGGCCACGTACAGGGAATTGTAGAAGGACTCCCGGAACAGGGAGGTGTTGAAGAAATCGAGGAAATTGACGAGGGTGAAGGCGCCCGTGTCCGGTTGCTGGAAGGCCACGTAGATGACCTTGCCCACCGGTATCACGAGAAAGACGAGCAGCACCAGCAGTACGAAGCCGCCGGTACCGAAGGCACCCCACTGTCCGCGGCCGGCGAAGATCATCGGCAATTCCGTTCGTCAGGGGACGAAGCGCGCGAGGGAGGAGCCTCCCTCACGCGCCTTTGTCGCCTCGCTTCGGGGCCGGCGGACCGGCTACCGCACCATCGCCAGGGCCTGCTCGGCCAGCGCCTTGGCCTCGGCGTAGTTGGCCCGCACGAAGTCGTCCCATTCCTGCTCGACCTCGGCCTGGCGCCCGGTCACCTTGTCGGTCGCCTTCTTGCGCTTCTTCTTGAAGACGCCGGCGAACTCGGGATCGAGCGACTTCGCCTCGTCGATGGGCAGCGCCGCCACCAGCTCCCAGCCGCGGGCCACCAGCTTGGCGGCCTCCTCATTGGGCTTGGCGGCCAGCGCCGCTTCCGCATCCTGTAGCGCCTTGGTCGCGGCCTGCAGGTCGTCGAGGCGGTAGGTGATCATCACGTCGAACAGGGAGTTGACGAGATTGTATCGGGCCTTGGACTTCTTGACGTCGAAGGCCACCGAGGCGCCGATGTCACCCTCGAAGGGATTGGGCAGATCCGGAGCCTCGGCATAGATCTCCGGCCGTACCGGCAGGCGGCGGATCTTGGGGTCGAGGAGCAGCCGCTGGCCTTCCGGCGACAGCACGAACTCGATGAAGGCCGCCGCCGCTTCGGGATGCGGCGCGTTGGCGACGATCGCGATGTTGGCCGGCACCAGGGTGGTGGTGGAGGGATAGCGGAACTCCACCGGATAGCCGGACGCCTTGGAGGAGAAGCCGAAGAAGTCGATCACGATGCCGATGCCGAAGTCGCCGGAGTTGACCCCGGACGGCACGCCGAAGGAGCGCTCGGTGACCGTCTTGAGGTTGCCGCCGATGCGCTTCCACAGCGCCCAGCCGTCCTCCCAGCCGAGGCCCTGCAGCACCGTCTCGACGGTGAGATGGGTGGTGCCGGAGCGCGACGGCGCCGACATGCCCACATGACCGAAGTAGACCGGCTTGGCGAGATCCTCCCACTCCGCCGGCTCCGGCAGCTTCTTGGCCTTGAGATAGCGGGTGTTCCACATGAACCCGTATCCCGAGGCGGCGAAGCCCTTGTAGTAGCCGTCGGGATCGTTGATGGGGAAGACTCCCACCTTGTCGGGGATCCCGGTCGCCTTCACCTCGTACTTGGCGAGCAGCCCGTCACCCTTGAGCACCTCGAAGGCGTCGGGGGCCGAGGCCCAGAAGATGTCCGAGGTATTGTTGGAGGCCGTTTCCTGGATGTATTTCACGCCGGCGGTGGTCTTCTTCTTGAGCATCTCCACCGTCATGCCGGGATATTTCTTCTCGAAGGCCTCTTTGAAGACGTTGGTCAGGTCCTTCGGGAAGGAGGTGACGACCACCAGCTTGTCGCCGATCTCCTGGGCCGAAAGCGATGGCGACCAGGCCTGCGCGAGACCGAGAGCGGCGAGCGCCACCCATCGCATGGCACGGACCGACATGTGCAACCCTCCCTTGTCGTCGTTGCGCACAAGCGTCAGATTTGCGCCTCTTTGGAAGGCTAACACGAGCCTACGGGCAGCGAAAGCTCCGGTCGGGGGCGAGGCGCGGGCAGGAGGCTCTTCGGTGTCGAGGGATCGACCGCGGCATACCCGGGTGGCGCGGAATCGCCGGGGGAGAACGGCCCTCGATGGCGGTTCACCACTCGTTAAGGGCGTCGGCCTAGGGTCGACGGTGCCGGTCAACGGCAGCCTCGAGTCCCGGTCACAGGGGGCGGCCCCCGCCTCGGCGGGGGCCGCAACCTGCCGGGGCCAGATCTCCTCCACTTGCGGCTCCCGTGCCTGCGGGAGCCGTCTTTTTTCCCGCCGTCTTGGATCTCCTCTGCCGCTGCCCTATGTTGGCCGCGGATTCCGCCCGCCCCGGCGCGGCGGAGCACGGGTGCTGGATGCCGGACGGATCGCGATGAGCGTGCTTCTCGATTTCGAAAAACCGATTGCCGAGCTCGAGGGCAAGGTCAAGGAACTGCGTCTCCTGATGGACGGCAGCGATCTCGATCTGGCCGAGGAGGTGCAGCGGCTCGAAGCGCGCGCCGCCAAGCTCCTCTCGCAGACCTACGCCAAGCTCACGCCTTGGCAGAAGACCCAGGTGGCCCGGCATCCCGACCGGCCCCATTTCGGCGACTACGTCGAGGCCCTGATCGAGGATTTCACGCCGCTGGCGGGCGATCGCAGCTTCGGCGAGGACACCGCGCTCGTGGGCGGGATCGGTCGCTTTCGCGGACGCTCGGTGATGGTGCTGGGGCACGAGAAGGGGCGCGAGACCGAGGACCGGGTGCGCCACAATTTCGGCATGGCCCGCCCGGAGGGCTACCGCAAGGCAGTGCGGTTGATGCGCCTCGCCGAACGCTTCGGCCTGCCGGTTCTCTCCTTCGTCGATACCCCCGGCGCCCATCCCGGCGTGCGGGCGGAGGAGCGCGGCCAGGCCGAGGCCATCGCCCGCTCCATCGAGACCTGCCTCGATCTCCGGGTCCCCCTGGTCGCCACCATCATCGGCGAGGGAGGCTCGGGCGGGGCCATCGCGCTCGCCACCGCCGACCGCGTGCTGATGCTCGAACACTCCATCTATTCGGTGATCTCCCCCGAGGGCTGCGCCGCCATCCTGTGGCGCAACGCCGAGAAGGCGGCCGAGGCGGCGGGCGCCCTCAAGCTCACCGCCCAGGATCTGCTGGATCTCGGCCTGATCGACGAGATCGTGCCGGAACCGCTGGGGGGCGCGCATCGGGCCGGGGCCACCACCACCGCCCGCGTCGGCGAGGCCGTCGCCCGCCATCTCGAGGAGCTGGAGCACCAGGAGGGCGAGGAACTGCGCGCCGCCCGCCGTCGCAAGTTCCTGGCCATGGGCAGCGAGGACGCCGCCTGAGGGCGGTCACGGGGCCACGCCGCGCCGACGCAGCCGCCTGTAGATCACCGGTGCCAGCGACAGCAGGGCGAGACCGAGCAGGGGCAGCAGGATCGAAGGCTCAAGAACGAGGGCCAGATCCGGCTCGCCACCGGCGTCGAACACCGCCCCGAGCCCCGCGCCGACGCTCGTGTACACGATGCAGCCGGGAATGATTCCGAGCAGGGTGCCGAGGGTATAGGTGGAAAGGGGCATGCCCAGCACCGCCGGCACCAGGTTGACGAGCCAGAAGGGGAACACCGGCACCAGCCGCAGCACCAGGAGATAGCTCAGGCAGTTGCGGTTGAAGCCTTCGCGCATGCGGGTGAGCCACGGTCCCGCGCGTGCCCGCAGGGGTTCGCCGAGGGCGCTGCGGGCGATCAGGAACACGAGGACGGCACCCGCCGTGGCGCCGATGGTGGCGTAGACGGCGCCCGCCACCACCCCGAACAGAAAGCCGCCGGCCAGGGTCAGTACCGCGCCGCCGGGCAGCGACAGGGCGGTGGAGGCCGCATAGACGAGTACGAAGGACAGTGCCGACAGCACGGGGTAGCGATCGACCCAGGCGAGCAGCAGGGCCCGCTCGCGCCGGAGCGCCTCGAAGCTCAGATAGTCGGTGAGCCCGAGCAGATAGAGCAGGAGCGCGAGGGCGGCGAGAAGAGCCAGCGGCCACAGCCGGAAACGTGCCCGGCGGGCAGCGTCGTCGCCGCCGACCCGTGTCGTCCTTCCGTTCATCCGAACCTGCCGAGAAAGCGCACCAGGCGGCGGATGCCCGGCCCGAACAGGACGGGTTCGAAATAGCGCCCGGCGGCACGTTTGACGATTTCGCCGCGGGTCGGATAGGGCAGCACCAACGCGGCCAGGGCCGAGGCGCCCTTTCCCTGCTGGAGGGCCATGACGACCGGGGCCAGCAGATCGTCCACCCCCCGTCCGACCAGCCCGGCACCGAGGATCCGCCCGCGGCGGCCGAGCACGAGCTTGATCATCCCCTCCTCCTCGCGCTCGGTGCGCGCGCGGTCGTTCTCGGCGAAGGGAATGCGGACCACCCGTGGTGCGAACCCGCGGGCCTCGGCCTCCGCCTCGGTGAGGCCGACCTGCGCGAGCTGCGGCTCGGTATAGGTGACCCGGGGCACGAGCTCGAGGCGGGCGCGGGCCGGCAGGCGCAGGATGGCGTTCCTGAGCACGATGCCGGCCTCATAGGCGGCGGCATGGGTGAAACGCGGGGCATCCTCCACCACGTCACCGACCGCGAAGACCCGCCGGTTCGTCGTCCGCATCCTGCGGTCGACGGTAATCCCGGCGGGCCCGTACGCGATATCCGCCTCCTTGAGACCGAGATCCGCCACCGCCGGCCGTCGTCCCGTCGCCACCAGGAGATGGCTGCCCGTGATCCGCTGCTCTTCGCCCGCGCTCTCGATCACGAGGGCGGGGCCCGGCTCCGCCCGCGTCACCGTCACACCCTCGAACAGCGTGACGCCCTCCTCCATAAGCCGGCGACGCAGGGGGGCGACCAGTTCCGGATCCTCCCGCGGCAGCATCGGCCCGAGATCGAAGAGCGCGACCTCGGCACCGAGGCGCCGGAAGGCCTGGGCCAGCTCGCAGCCGGCGGGGCCGGCGCCCAGCACCAGCAGGCGCTCGGGCCGGTGTGCGAGATCGAAGACGGTATCGCTCGTGAGGAAATCGAGCTCGGCGAGACCGGGCAGCGACGGCACCGCCGGTCGCGAGCCGGTGGCGATCACGAAGCGGCGCGCCCGCACCTCCCGCTCCCCCGCGCGCAGCCGGTCGGGCGCCAGGAAGCGGGCGCGGGCGCGCATCACGGTGACACCGAGGCCTTCGAAACGGGCCTCGCTGTCGTGGGGAGCGATGGCGGCGATCACCTCGCGCACATGGCGCAGCACGGCGGCGAAGTCCACCTCCGGTGGAGCGGTGCGGATGCCGAAACGGCCCGCTTCCCGGACCGCCTGCGCGGCGGCGGCGGCGGCGATCAGGCTCTTCGAGGGCACGCAACCGGTGTGGAGACAGTCGCCACCCATGCGGTCCGCCTCGATCAGCACCGTGCGCGCACCCATCTGCGCGGCACCGGCGGCCACGCTGAGGCCTCCCGATCCGGCACCGATGACGCAGATGTCCGCCTCGAGGCGGGTCGCGGTCGGCAAATGCAGGCTCCCCCGGTCCGTGTTCACGAACCGATTCCTAGCGCCGCGGGATACCGGATGCACCTAACCGCTGCGTGATCGGCCGCCCCGCTTGCCGCGATCGCCCGCGCCCGTTAGATGCCGGGCCATGTCGCAAGCGCGTGATCGCCTGTTCGCCCTCTTCGAGGCGCTCGGTATCGCCACCGAGACCTTCGCGCACCCGCCCGTCTTCACCGTCGAGGAAGCGGAGCGCCACACCGGGCATCTGCCTGGTGCGCGGACCAAGAACCTGTTTCTGGAGGACCGCAAGGGCGGGCTGTGGCTCGTTGTCTGCCGGGCGGAGCAGCCGGTGCGGATCAACGCCCTCGCCCGTATCCTGGAGGCGCCGCGGATGAGCTTCGGCAAGCCCGAGCGGCTCGCGGAGGTGCTGGGGGTGATCCCCGGCGCCGTCACCCCCTTGGCACTCGTCAACGACGAACGGCGCCGGGTCCGGCCGGTGCTCGACGAGGGGCTGCTGGCCGCTGAGCGGCTCGGCTTCCATCCCCTCGACAATGCCGCCACCACCGTCATCCGGCGGCGGGATTTCCTGCGTTTTCTCGAGCATCTCGGCTACCGGCCGACGGTCGTCGACCTCGCGCGCACCCTGGAGGGCTGACGGTGCCTTGACGCCCGGAGGGCGGCGAGTAGTCTGGATGGCGGCCGGAAATCGCCGATGGGAGAGTCCGTTCGCGCTGCGGCGTGGGAACGGCGCCGAAGGAGCAACCGCCCCGGAAACTCTCAGGCACCAGGACCATCGGTGAGTTGGCCCTCTGGAGAGCGGGTGCAGCAGGCACTCCACCGAAGGGGACGGGACCGCGCGGTCCCGGAATCTCTCAGGTTCGGGACAGAGGGGGCGGACACGGGCACAGGGCCCGTGTGTGCCCGAACCCGGGGGTTCCGACCATGGCCTCTCTCGCGCGGACACCGCTCTACGATCTCCATCGCGAACTGGGCGCCCGCATGGTGCCGTTCGCCGGCTACGAGATGCCGCTGCAGTACCCGGCCGGCATCCTCGCCGAGCACCGCCACTGCCGTGCGCAGGCGGCCCTGTTCGACGTCTCCCACATGGGCCAGCTGCGGATCCGCGGCGAGGATCCGGCGACCGCCCTCGAGCGGCTGGTCCCCGCCGACATCCGCGGGCTGGCGGTGGGGCGCAACCGCTACACCATGTTCACCAACGAGGCGGGCGGCATCCTCGACGATCTGATCGCCGGCCGCGAGGAGGACGGCCTGTTCCTCGTCGTCAACGCCGCCCGCAAGGCCGCCGACCTCGCCCACATGAAGGCGGCCCTGGAGCCGGCCTGCCGGGTGGAGCCCGTCGAGGACCGGGCGCTGCTCGCCCTCCAGGGACCACGGGCGGCGGCGGTGCTCGCGCGCCTGGAGCCCGCCGTCGATACGCTGCGCTTCATGCAGTCGGGCTGGTTCGAACTGGGCGGCGTCCGCTGCCGGGTGGCCCGAAGCGGCTACACCGGCGAGGACGGGTTCGAGATCTCGGTACCGGCCGCGGCCGCGGTGGAGCTCGCGCGGCGCCTGCTCGCCGCCCCGGAGGTGGCACCAGCCGGGCTCGGCGCCCGCGATTCGCTGCGGCTCGAGGCGGGGCTCTGCCTCTACGGCCACGACATCGACGAGCGCACGACGCCGGTGGAGGCCGGTCTCGCCTGGACCATCGGCCGCCGACGGCGCGAGGAGGGCGGGTTTCCCGGCGCCGGGACCATCCTCCGCCAGCTTCGCGAAGGGGCGCCGCGGCGTCTCGTGGGGCTGCGCCCGGAGGGACGCGCGCCCGCGCGGGAGGGGACCGAGATCCGTGTGCCGGGCGGCGAGGCGATCGGCCGGGTCACGAGCGGCGGCTTCGGTCCCACGGTGGGCGGGCCGGTGGCCATGGGCTACGTCGACGCCGCGCACAGGGAGCCCGGGACCCGGCTCGAACTGCTCCTGCGGGGACGGGCCGTCGCCGCCGAGGTCGTGCGCCTGCCGTTCGTTCCCCACCGCTACCGTCGCTGAAGGGAGGATCGCTATGACGACCTACTATACCGAAGAGCACGAATGGATCCGGGTCGAGGGCGACAGCGCCACCGTCGGCATCAGCGAGCATGCCCAGGAGCAGCTCGGCGACATCGTCTTCGTCGAGCTGCCGGAAGTGGGGCGGCGCCTCGCCAAGGGGGAGCAGGCGGCGGTGGTGGAGAGCGTCAAGGCGGCGAGCGAGGTCTACGCGCCCGTCGGCGGCGAGGTGACGGAAGTGAACACCGCCCTCGAGGACAAGCCCGAGCTCGTGAACCAGGACGCCGAGGGCGAGGGCTGGTTCTTCCGGATGACGCTGGCCGATCCCGGTGAGCTCGACGGGCTGATGGACCGGGAGGCCTACGCGAAATACGTCGAGAGCCTGGCCTGAGGGCCGGCGCGGACAGGAGGAAGGGAATGGGCGAGTCGTCGCTGCGGGCGCTGGGACCCGCCGGGGAGTTCGTGGACCGTCACACCGGCCCGCGGGAAGAGGACATCGCGGCGATGTGCGCCGCGATCGGCAAGCCCTCGCTGGAGGCGGTGATCGACGCCGCGGTACCGGAACAGATCCGCACCTCCCGGCCGCTCGACCTGCCGCCGCCGCTGAGCGAGGCCGAGGCGCTGGCCCGGCTCGCGGAATACGCCGACGCCAACGCGCGTTACACCTCGCTGATCGGCATGGGCTACTACGGCACCGTCACGCCGCCCGTCATCCTCCGCAACCTCCTCGAGAATCCCGGCTGGTACACCGCCTATACCCCCTATCAGGCGGAGGTCAGCCAGGGACGGCTGGAGGCGCTCGTCATCTTCCAGCAGATGGTGATGGACCTGACGGGGATGGAGCTCTCCAACGCCTCGCTGCTCGACGAGGCGACGGCCGCTGCCGAGGCCATGGCCATGGCCCGGCGCGTGGCCCGCGTCCCGTCCAACCGCTTCTTCGTCGATCGCGACACCCATCCCCAGACCCGGGCCGTGATCCGCACCCGGGCCCGGTTCCTCGGCATCGAGGTGGTGGAAGGCGACCCGCTCGAGGATCTCGAGGAGGGCACCTGTTTCGCCGCCCTCTTCTCCTATCCCGGCTCCTCGGGCGAGGTGCGCGATCTGCGGCCGATGATCGAGCGCATCAAGGCCGGCCGCGGGCTCGCCGTGGTCGCCACCGATCTCCTCGCCCTCTGTCTCCTCACGCCGCCCGGCGAGATGGGCGCCGACATCGTCGTCGGCTCGGCCCAGCGTTTCGGCGTGCCGATGGGCTACGGCGGTCCGCACGCCGCCTTCCTCGCCACCCGCGACGCCTACAAGCGCAGCATGCCCGGCCGCATCATCGGCGTCTCGGTGGACAGCCGGGGCCGGCCCGCCTACCGCATGGCTCTGCAGACGCGCGAGCAGCACATCCGCCGCGAGAAGGCCACGAGCAACATCTGCACCGCCCAGGTGCTGCTGGCGGTGATCGCCGGCATGTACGCGGTCTGGCACGGAGCCGAGGGGCTCACCAGGATCGCGGAACGCGTGCACCGCCTCACCCGGGCGCTGGCCGAAGGGCTGCGCCGTCGCGGAATCGAGGTGCGGACGCGCAGCTTCTTCGACACCCTGGTGGTGGCGGTGCCCGGGCGCGCGGGCGAGATCCACGGGCGCGCACGCGCATCGGGCATCAATCTGCGGGAGATCGACGGCGATCATGTGGGACTGTCGCTGGACGAGCGCAGCGACCCGGCGCTGGTGGCGCGGCTGATCGGCATCCTCGCGGGCGGGACCGCGGAGGCGGCGGAGATCGAGGCCCTCGACCGGGAGGCCGCCGAGGTCGTCCCGCAGACGCTGCGGCGCCGCTCGCCCTTCCTCACCCATCCCGTGTTCTCGGCCTATCGCAGCGAGACCGAGATGATGCGCTATTTGCGGCGCCTGCAGAGCCGCGACGTGGCGCTCGATCGCTCGATGATCCCGCTCGGCTCCTGCACCATGAAGCTCAACGCGGCGGCCGAGATGATCCCGATCACCTGGCCCGGTTTCGCCGATCTCCATCCCTTCGTGCCCCGGGAGCAGGCGGAGGGCTACCGGCGCCTGATGGCCGATCTCGAGACCTGGCTCGCCGAGATCACGGGCTTCGACGCGGTGTCCTTCCAGCCCAACGCCGGCAGCCAGGGGGAATACGCGGGTCTCCTCGTCATCCGCGCCTATCACGAGGCGCGCGGCGAGGGGGAGCGCGACGTGTGCCTCATTCCGAGCTCCGCCCACGGCACCAATCCGGCCAGCGCCGCGCTGGCGGGGCTGCGGGTGGTGACGGTGGCCTGCGACGAAAACGGCAACATCGATCTCGGGGATCTGCGGGCGAAGGCGAGCGAGCATCGCGGCCGGCTGGCGGCGCTGATGGTGACCTATCCCTCCACCCACGGCGTGTTCGAGGAGGCGATCCGCGACATCTGCGCCATCGTCCACGAACACGGCGGGCAGGTCTATTTCGACGGCGCCAACCTCAACGCCCTCATGGGGCTCGCCCGGCCGGCCGAGCTCGGCGCCGACGTCTGCCACATGAACCTGCACAAGACCTTCGCCATCCCCCACGGCGGCGGTGGTCCCGGCATGGGACCGATCGGGGTCAAGGCCCATCTCGTGCCCCATCTGCCCGGCCATCCGGTGGTGCCCATCGGCCCCGCCGAGGGGACGGCCGCGAGCGTCGGCACCATCGCCGCCGCGCCCTTCGGCTCGCCCTCGATCCTGCCCATCTCCTGGTCCTTCATCGCCATGATGGGCGCCGAGGGGCTGAAGCGGGCGGCCGAGGTGGCGATCCTGAACGCCAACTACGTGGCCCACCGCCTCCAGGATCACTTCCCGGTGGTCTACCGGGGGCGCGGCGGCATGGTGGCGCACGAGTGCATCATCGATTTCCGGGCCATCAAGGCGGAGACCGGCATCACCGTCGAGGACGGCGCCAAGCGCCTCGTGGATTTCGGCTTCCACGCCCCGACCATGTCCTGGCCGGTGCCCGAAACGATGATGATCGAGCCCACCGAGAGCGAATCGAAGGTGGAACTCGACCGCTTCTGCGAGGCGATGATCGCCATCGCCGAGGAGATCGCCGAGGTGCGGGCGGGTCGGGTGGAGGCCGCCGACAGCGTGCTGCGCCACGCGCCGCACACCGCCGATCTGCTGTTCGAGGACTGGCGGCGGCCCTACGATCGGCGCCGCGCCTTCTCCCCGCGGCCCTGGGTGGCCGCCGACAAGTACTGGCCGCCGGTGGGACGCGTGGACAACGTCTACGGCGACCGGCACCTGCGCGTGACCCTGCCCGAGGAGATGCCGCAGGGCGTGGCCGCCGAGTAACAGTCGGCCGGTGCCGCCCGACCGGAGGGTGCGGCCGGTCGGGCGGTCCGCTTGACTCGGGATGTCCCCGGGCGTTGAGTGGCGCCGCCGTCTGCTGCCGGGCGCCTGTGCCGATGGACATCTACCTGCCGATCGCCGAACTGTCGGTGAACCTCTTTCTGCTGCTCGGACTCGGCGGTGTGGTGGGCTATCTGTCCGGACTTTTCGGGGTGGGCGGCGGTTTCATCATGACCCCGCTGCTCATTTTCATCGGCATCCCGCCGGCGGTGGCGGTGGGCACCCAGACCTCGCAGATCCTGGCCGCCTCCTTCTCCAGCGTGCTTTCCCACATGCGCCGGCGCACGGTCGATCTGCGCATGGGCTCGGTGCTGGTGGCGGGCGGTCTCGTGGGGTCCCTCGTCGGCGTCCTGCTGTTCCGCTGGCTGCGCCAGATCGGGCAGATCGACACCGTGATCAGCCTCGGCTACGTGCTGTTCCTGGGCTCGGTCGGCGGGCTGATGCTGGTCGAGGGGCTCGCGAGCTGGCTGCGGCTGCGGCGGGGCGGCGGTCGCCAGCGGCGGCGCCATCTGTGGCTGCACAAGCTGCCGCTGCGCATGCGCTTTTCGGCATCGCGCCTCTACATCAGCATCATCCCGCCGCTCCTCGTGGGCTTCCTCGGCGGCATTCTCGCCGCCATCCTCGGCATCGGCGGCGGCTTCGTCCTCATCCCGGCCATGATCTACCTGATCGGCATGCCGACCACGGTGGTGGTCGGCACCTCCCACTACCAGATCGCCATCGTCGCGGCCCTCACGGGCTTCCTCCACGCCTACGCCAACCAGACGGTGGACATCGTGCTCGCCGTGCTGCTGATCGCCGGCGGGGTGGTGGGGGCCCAGTACGGTACCCGCGCCTCCGCCTATCTCCGCGGCGAGCAGGTGCGGATGCTGTTCGCCGTCCTGGTGCTCGCCGTCTGCGGCAAGCTGCTTTACGACCTCGTGGTGCCGCCGGCCGATCTCTACAGCATCGCCAAGGGGTGAGTTGCGGCCGGTTCAGACGCGCGCCGCCCGCTCGCCGGCGGCGAGGGCGAGCCCGGCGTCGAAGGCTTCGGCGTTGAGATCGCGGTAGCGCGCCGGCGCCAGCCCCACCACCTTCTCGCGCAGGAGCGCCACCGGCACGAAGCCGCCGATGGCGGTGAGCGCGGCCAGGGCCACGATGTTGGCCACCCGGGGACTGCCCACCCGCACCGCCGTCTCCCACAGGGGCAGGCGGTGGAGGGCGAAGGGGCCGCGGACGGCCGAGGTCACCTTTCTGCCGTCGCAGAGGACGGTGCTGCCGGCGTGCAGCAGGCCGTCCGAGGCATGCGCCGCCGGCTTGTCGAGGATCACCAGATGGTCGAGGGCGGTGACCAGCGGATAGTCGGCGAGATCGTCGGTGACCACCAGATCGGCGCGCGACAGGCCGCCCCGGGAGGTGGGTTCGTAGGACTGCGACTGGGCGACCCGACGGCCCGCCGAAACCAGTGCCGCGGCGAGAATGCGCCCCGCCAGGATCAACCCCTGCCCGCCCGAACCGGACAGCCGGATCTGCAGCACCTCCGCCATCTCTCCTCCCCGTCCCCGCTCAGTCCCGCCGCGCCGCGGCGGTCATGGCGTCGTAGAGCTCGCGGTACTCGGGCAGCTCCTTCCTGACGAACACCCCGGTCGGGAACGGGTTGGGGCGGAACGGACGGTCCACCCGGTTGCCCCAGCTGTCGGGCCGCATGCCCGCCTTCTGCCGCAGCACCATTTCGGGCGAGTTGCCGAGGGCGTTCTTGCGGCCGAAGATCTCGGTGCAGTCGGAGATCACCTCGACGAAGGAGAAGCCCTTGTGGGCGATGGCCTCGCGGAGGAGGTTCTTGAGGGTCGGCACCTGCAGGGTGGCCTCGCGACCGACGAAACTCGCGCCCGCGCCTTCGGCGAGCTTGCAGGCGTCGAAGGTGGGCTCGCGGTTGCCGGCCGGGGTGGTCGTCGTGTAGCGCTCGGCGGAGGTGGTGGGCGAGACCTGCCCGCCGGTCATGCCGTAGACCTCGTTGTTGAGCAGCAGGCAGGTGAGATCGAGATTGCGCCGGCAGGCGTGGATCAGATGGTTGCCACCGATGGCGAGACCGTCGCCGTCACCGGTGATGACGATCACCGTGAGGTCGGGACGGGCGAGCTTGAGGCCGGTGGCGAAGGCGAGGGGGCGGCCGTGGGTGACGTGGAAGGTGTTGGCGTCCACATAGGCGGAGAGCCGGCCCGCGCAGCCGATGCCCGAGACCACCGCGAGCCGGTCCTTGTCGATGCCCAGCTCGTGCACCGCCCACAGGAGTGCCCGCAGAGCGAGCCCGTGCCCGCAGCCCGGGCAGAGGAAATGCGGGAACATCTCGAGGCGCAGGTATTCCCGGATATCGAAGCGGTCGGCACTCGTAAGGGCGATCTCGTTCATCCGACGAGCTCCCGGGCGGCGGCCACGATCGCATCCGGCGCGACCGGCTCGCCGTCGTAGCGGGGCAGGCCGCGGACCCGCACCCCGTCGGGAGCGAGACGTTCGATCTCGAGCACGAGCTGACCGGCGTTCATCTCGGGAACGAGGATCGCCCTGGCGCTTTCGGCCTGCCGTCGGAAACGCCCTTCGGGAAACGGCCACAGGGTGACGGGACGAAAGAGGCCGGCCTTCACCCCCGTGCGGCGCAGCTCGCGGACCGCGGCCCTGGCGGCGCGGGCGGTGATGCCGACGGCGACGATCAGCACGTCGGCGTCCGCGGCTTCCACCGTCTCCACCCGCTCGATCAGCGGGCGATGGCGGTCGAGCTTGCCGAGGAGACGGTCGAGGAGCGCCGCCACCTGCGCCGGTTCCTGGGTGGGAAAGCCGCGCTCGTCGTGGGTGAGACCGGTGGTGTGGGCACGATAGCCGTCGCCGGGCCGGGCCATCGCCGGTATCAGATCCTCACCGGCGGCGTAGGGGCGGTAGGCCTCGCGCGGAACCTCCGCCCACCGGCGTTCGACCACCGCCTCGGGCGGCGGCGGTTCGGTGGCCACGGTCTCCACCAGATGGCCGAGGGTCTCGTCGTAGAGCAGCACCACCGGCAGCCGCAGCCGCTCGGCGAGCGCGAAGGCGCGGATGGTCTCGGTATAGATCTCCGCCACCGTGTGGGGCGCCAGCACCACGATCGGATGGTCGCCATGCGTGCCCCAGCGCGCCTGCATGAGGTCGCCCTGCGAGGGTCGCGTGGGCATGCCGGTGGAAGGGCCGCCGCGCATCACGTCGACGACCACGCAGGGGGCCTCGACCATGATCGCGTAGCCCAGGTTCTCCTGCTTGAGCGAGAAACCCGGGCCGGAGGTGGCGGTCATCGCCTTCATGCCACCGAGCGAGGCCCCGACCACCGCCGCCATGGAGGCGATCTCGTCCTCCATCTGGATGAACACGCCCTCGACCCGGGGCAGCTCGGCCGCCATCCATTCGGCGATCTCGGAGGAGGGGGTGATGGGATATCCCGCGTAGAAGCGGCAGCCGGCGGCGATGGCTCCGAGGGCGCAGGCGGCGTTGCCCTGGAGGTTGCGCAGACCGTCCGTCATCGGGCGGCTCCGACCGCGTCGGCGCCGACGTCGGCTCCGGCCGGCGCCGCTTCCGCCGGCAGTTCCTTGTGGAGACGGATGGCGAAATCGGGACACAGCCACTCGCACAGGCGGCAGCCGGTACAGGCTTCGGGATCGGTGGGCACGACGATCTGCTCGGCATCGAGGGCGAGACAGCGCTCGGGGCAGAACTTCACGCAGATGTCGCAGCCCTTACACCATTCCCGCGTGATCTCGAGCCGGTTGACGATCCGTCCGAGGAGGGGATCGGCCGCGGGCGGCGCCGGCTCGGGCGCCGGTTCCGGCAGCACCGCGTTCTCCACCCAGGCCCGTCCGGCGAGGAAGGCGGCGCGGTTGACGTCCACCGTCTTCGGCGGCACCAGGCGGGTGATCACCTCGAGCCAGGCCTCCTCGGGAAAGTCGAGGGCGGTCGACAGCACCCCGAGCAGCACCGTGTTGGCGGCCCGTTCGTTGCCGAGATCGCGGGCGATGCCGGTGGCGTCCAGGGCGTAGCCGGTGCCGAGCCGACCGATGATCTCGGCCGGCGTGCTGCGGGCATACCGGGGCGCCACGCCGCGCCCGCGGTCACGGCAGGCGAAGGGCGGCACGATGCGGCGCACGTCGGAGATGAACACGCCCTTCTCGGGACGCAGGTAGTGCAGCCAGCGCAGCCCCTCGGCCCATTCGAGGGCGAGCAGCACATCCGCCTCGCCTTCGGGAATCAGCGGAGAGTGGACCTTGGCACCGAAGCGCACGTGGGAGAACACGGCACCCCCCCGCTTGGCCATGCCGTGCACCTCGGACTGCTTCACCTCGAGCCCGGCCGCCTGGCACAGGGTCGCCAGCACCTTGGAGACCATCAGGATCCCCTGGCCGCCGACGCCGACCATCAGCACCGAGACGACGGTTTCGGTGGGGGAGGATCCGCTTCCGGCCCGGTTCGGTTCCTGGATGCGCATCGCCTCACCTCGCCCCGACCGGTTCGACGTCCTGCGGCTGCGGAGCCCGGATGCAGTTGGAGGGGCAGATCTGGGCACAGAGGGTGCAGCCGATGCACATGCCGGCGTCGATCTTCACCTTGTGATGGCCGTCGTACATCGCCTCGTCCCAGGAGATCGCCGGGCAGCCGAGGTTCATGCACATCTGGCAGGCGACGCAGTTCTCGCTGTCCACCTCGAGCGGCACGCCGCGGATGCGCACCGGATCGAGCACGCAGGGCCGGTTGGCGACGATCACCGACACGCCCCGGTGCTCGGTGGCCTCGCGCACCGTCTGGTAGAGAGTGCCCATGTCGTAGGAATCGACGCTGCGCACCCAGCGCACCCCGAGCGACCGGCAGAGTTCGGCGAAATCGACACGCGGCCGCGGTTCGTCGCGCAGGCTGCGGCCGGTGCCGGCATGATGCTGGCCGCCGGTCATCGCCGTGATCTGGTTGTCGAGAATGAGCACCGTGATGTCGGCGTTCATGTAGACGGCGTCGATCAACGGCGGGATGCCGGAGTGCAGGAAGGTGGAATCGCCGATGGTGGCGACGATCGGACGGGTTTCGGTGCCCGCCAGGGCGAGGCCCACGGCGTTGCCGATGCTGGCCCCCATGGCGACGCAGGTGTCGATCGCCTTCAGGGGTTCGATCGCCGCCAGGGTGTAGCAGCCGATGTCGCCACAGACCCGTGCGTTGACCGCCCGAAGGGCCATGTAGCTCGACATGTGCGGACAGCCGGCGCAGAGGAGCGGCGGGCGCGGGATCGCTTCCGCGGCGAGGCGGGAGGCGCGACCGTCCTCGTCGAGGATGCCGGCGGCGACGAACCCCCGCCGCACGATCTCCGGCGAGAGCTCGCCCGCCCGCGGAAAGAAGGCCTTGCCCTCGACCGCGATCCCCATCGCCCGGAGCTGCTCCTCGATCAGGGGCTCGAGCTCCTCGACCACGATCAGCCGCTCCACCGACCGGGCGAACTCGGCGATCACCTTGCGGGGCAGCGGCCAGGAGGAGGCGAGCTTGAGGACGGAGGCCCGCGGCAGCACCTCCTTGACGTAGGCATAGGCCAGGCCGACGGTCACCACCCCGACCGCCGGATCGCCCGGCTCGAGGCGGGTGAGCGCCGATTCCTCGAACCAGGCGCCGATCTGCTCCTCCCGTGCCAGCACCGCCGGCCGGTTGGCGCGGGCGTGGGCGGGCAGGGTGACGGTGCGCAGCGGGTCCTCCGGAAAGCGCCGTGCCTCGGGGGTGATGCGGCTGCCGAGATGGACCGGCGAGCGGGTGTGGGAGAGCCGCGTGGTGGAGCGCAGCACCACCGGCGTCGCGAAGGCCTCCGAGAGGTCGAAGGCGATGCGCGTGTAGTCGAGGGCCTCCTGGGCGTCCGCCGGCTCCAGCACCGGCACGCAGGCGAAGCGGGCGAAGATGCGAGTATCCTGTTCGTTCTGCGAGGAGTGCATGCCCGGATCGTCGGCGACGGCGACCACGAGGCCGGCGTTGACGCCGAGATAGCTCAGCGACATGAGGGAATCGGAAGCCACGTTGAGGCCCACGTGCTTCATCGCGCACAGCGCCCGCCTGCCGGCGAAGGAGGCGCCGGTGGCGATGTCGAAGGCCGTCTTCTCGTTGGTGGCCCACTCCGCCCGCACGTCCTCCGGCGGGTATCGGGCGAAGCTTTCGACGATCTCGGTGGACGGCGTTCCCGGATATGCGACCGCCACCCCGATCCCGGCCTCCCACGCGCCGCGTGCGATGGCCTCGTTGCCCATCAACGGCTCGACGGATCCCACGGCTCGCTCTTTTCCTTCTTCTGCTGTACGGCCCAAAGTGCCCTGTCGGGTAGTCCACCCATAGGGGCCCCCGTCGGCGAAAAAATTGACCGAAATCAATGGCGACCCGGAACAACTACCGGGGATTGATTGGTCGCTCGTGCAAATTTCCCTTCAGTCGAGATCCCGCTGTCCTGCGGTGGTCCGCAGCGACGCGATCCCGCCGCTCAACGTTTCCCCTTCTTGTAGGTTCCGACGAGATCGGCGCGCGCCAGCACGTGCCCCTCGATCGCCTGCAGCAGACGGTCCTTGGTCACGGCACCGAGGTTCGGCAGCACGGTGTCGAGGGCGTAGAGCTTGTGGAAATAGCGATGGCGGCCGATGGGCGGGCAAGGGCCGCCGTAGCCGGCCTTCTTCCAGTCGTTCAGTCCCTCCCTGGCCGCCTCGGGCATCGCCCGGCGGCTGGCACCTTCGGGCAGGGAGCGGACCTCGGCCGGGATATCGTAGACCACCCAGTGTACCCAGACGAGCCGCGGCGCCTTCGGGTCCGGGGCATCCGGATCGTCCACCACGAGCACGAAGCTCCGGGTTCCGGGCGGCGGATCGCTCCAGACGAGCGGCGGAGAGATGTCCTCGCCTTCGCAGGTGTAGCGGACGGGGATCTCGTCACCGGCGGAGAATGCCGGTGAGATCAGCGTGAAAGCCATGGAAGAACTCCCCCAGGGGAACAGGGCTGCGATCCAGAGAAAGACGGCGAGGGCGGAGCGCAGGAGGTCGATTATGCATCGGTCCGTCCGCCGTTCCGGCACCGCTCCGTGCCGCCGGCCGCCGAACGGGGGGATCTTCGACCCCCGCTCGGACGGACGGTCGGGGAGGATCCGGTGAAGGTCGGGGTTCGGCCGGGCGGACATCGTTTTCTCTTCTCTTCTTTTCTCTTCTCTGCTCTTGGTCTTCTCTCACCGTCCGGCCCCGTGAGAGAGCCCGACGGCCACCGCGTTCCGGCAGCGCCCGCCAGCGTGCGCGGCGCGAGGGCCGATGGCCCCCGCATTTTCGCGGTCGGACGGGCGGTTAGGACGCGCACCTTGAAACATCAAGGCACGTTGCGGCGAATTTGGCAAGCCGTGTCATTTCGGCGTATCTTGCCGCATACTCCGCCGGTCGCGCGCCGGTCCCCGATCGTGGAAGAACAGACGCCGTTCGCTGAACAGCAGTTCGGCCACCACGACCGCCAGATAGGCGGAACCGATCCAGGCGAGGTTGGCCGGGGCCTCGTGCCAGAGGTAGCCCATCAGCGCGAGCCAGGAGGCGAGGGAGAAGAGCAGCCCGGCGAGGGCTACGATGCCGCGTTCGCCCGACCGTCGCCGCAGCCGCCAGGCCGACCAGTTGACCACCGCGAAGATCAGCAGGAAGGTCGAGCTGGCGAAGGAGGAAATGATGGAGAGGTCGGCGAGGTTGACGAACAGCAGGGTCATGGCGGTGATCAGCACGAGACTGGCCCAGGGGACCCGCCCGTGCCTCGCCATCACCCCGAACACGTTCGGCAGCGCCCGTTCCCGGGCCATGACCATCCCCAGCCGGGCGGTGCCGAACAGGGTGGCGTTGATCGCCGAGGCGGTGGAGAACAGGGCGGCGATGCCGATCAGCAGGAACCCCGCCTGACCGAGAAAGGGTTTCGCCGCCACCGCGAGTGCATATTCCTTGTAGCGCTGGATCTCCTCCGGCAGCAGATTGCCCACCGCGACGAAGGAGACCAGGAGATAGATGGCGATGGTGATCAGGATCGAGCCCACGATCCCCGGTGCCAGATCGCGTTCGGGCGCCTCCATGTCGCCGATGGCGTTGGGCACGAGCTCGAACCCCTCGTAGGCCACGAAGATGAGCGCGGCGCCCAGGATCACGCCGCCGTAGCCGTGGTCGAACAGGGGCAGCAGATGGTCGGCCTTCACGTAGAAGAGGCCGATCACGGCGAACAGCAGCAGGACGATCACCTTGACGATGACGATGAGGAGCTCGCTCTCGCCGCTCGCGGCGATGCCGTAGAGATTGACGCCGAGGAAGGTGAGCAGGACGAGGCTTGCGAGCAGGTGGTGCACGGCCGGGGTGCCGCCGCCCAGCATGGCACTGCCGTAGACCCCGAAGGTGTATGCGTAGAGCGCCATCGTACCGACATAGCCCACGAGCAGAAGCCAGCCGCCGATGGCGGCGATGTTGGGATGGCGGAAGGCGTGCTCGAGGAAGGTGAAGCTGCCGCCGCTCGAATGGAAGAGGAGGCCCAGCCGCACGTAGGAGAACCCGGTCAGGAGCGCCACCGCGCCTCCCACCAGGAAGGCGAGCGGCGCGGCGTGGCCGGCCTCGGCGATGGCGAGACCGAGCACCGAGAAGATGCCGCCGCCGACCATGCCGCCCACCCCCATGGCGATGATCTCCCCCCGGGTGAGCCTGCGGTCCCTCATCCGGCGGCCGGCACGATTCCCGTCGTCGCCCGCGATCACGCCTTTTCCCTCCGCTGGTCCGCGATCCGCCGGTCGTCCGCCCCCCGCACCGCCGACGGTCAGCCCCTCCTGCCCTAGGCCCGCAAGGAGGCCGTGGTCGCGGTGCGCCGCCTCAGCCCTCGAGCCGCTTCTTCAGGAGTTCCTGGACCATCTGCGGGTTGGCCTTGCCGCGGGTGGCCTTCATCACCTGGCCCACGAACCAGCCGATCACCTTGGGGTTCTTGCGGTACGTCTCGACCTGGCCGGGATTGTCGGCGATCACCTTTTCGACGATGGGCTCGATGGCCGAGGTATCGGTGACCTGGCGGAGGCCCCGTTCCTCGACGATGCGCTCGGGGTCCTCGCCGGTCTCGAACATGATGGCGAACACATCCTTGGCGAGACGCCCCGAGAGCACCTTCTCGTTCAGGAGATCGATCAGCCGGCCGAGCTGGTGGGGGCGGATCGGGCACTCCTCGATGCCCTTGCCGGCCCTGTTGAGGGCGCCGAACAGCTCGGTGATCACCCAGTTCGCGGCCTGCTTGGCATCGCGGCCCGCCGCCACCTCTTCGAAATAGTCGGCGGTGGCGCGCTCGGCCACCAGCACCCCGGCATCATAGGGGGTGAGGCCGAATTCGCGGATGAAGCGCTCCTTCTTCTCGTCCGGGAGCTCCGGCAGGCTTTCCCGGATGCGCGCGACGAAGGCTTCCTCGAGCTCCAGCGGCAGCAGGTCGGGATCCGGGAAGTAGCGGTAGTCGTGGGCTTCCTCCTTGCTGCGCATGGAGCGGGTGACGCCGCGCCCCGAATCGAACAGGCGGGTCTCCTGTTCGATCACGCCGCCGGCCTCCAGGATCTCCACCTGGCGGCGCGCCTCGTACTCGATGGCCTTCGCCACGAAGCGCATGGAATTGACGTTCTTGATCTCGCAGCGGGTGCCGAACTCGCGGCTGCCGACCCGGCGCACCGAGACGTTGGCGTCGCAGCGGAGCGAGCCCTCCTCCATGTTGCCGTCGCAGGTGCCGAGATAGCGCAGGATGGAGCGCAGCTTGCGCATGTAGGCGACGGCCTCCTCGGGCGAGCGGATGTCGGGCTCGGAGACGATCTCCATGAGCGCCACGCCGGAGCGGTTGAGGTCGATCAGGGTGCGGTCCGGCAGCTGGTCGTGCAGCGACTTGCCGGCATCCATCTCGAGATGGAGGCGGGTGATGCCGATCGCCTTGGTGCGGCCGTCGGGAAGGTCGATCAGGAGCTCCCCCCGGCCGACGAGGGGATGCTGGTACTGGCTGATCTGGTAGCCGTTCGGCAGATCGGGATAGAAGTAGTTCTTGCGCTCGAACACCGAGAAGCGGTTGATCTCCGCCCGCAGGCCGAGGCCGGTGCGGACGGCCTGCTCGATGCAGAAGGCGTTGATCACCGGCAGCATGCCCGGCATGCCGGCGTCCACCGGGCTCACCTGGCTGTTCGGTTCGGCGCCGAATGCGGTGGAGGCGCCGGAGAACAGCTTGGCCCGCGAGATCACCTGGGCGTGCACCTCGAGCCCGCAGACGATCTCCCAGTCGCCGGTATCGCCCTTGATGACGAAGCTCATCCTGCCACCTCCGCGAGCCCGTAAGGCAGGGCCGTGAAGGCCGCCGCCTCCTCGAGCGCCCGCCCCACCCGGAGCACCGTCGCCTCGTCCCACGCCCGGCCGATCACCTGCAGCCCCAGGGGAAGCCCCTCGGCCGAGAGCCCGGCGGGCACCGAGATCCCGGGCAGGCCGGCGAGGCTCGCCGGCACCGTGAAGACATCGTTCAGGTACATGGCCACCGGATCGTCGCTCTTCTCGCCGAGGCGGAAGGCGGCGGAAGGGGCGGTGGGGGTGAGGATCGCGTCCACCTCCCGGAAGGCGGCGGTGAAATCCTCGGCGATCCGCCGCCGCACCTTCTGCGCCTTCAGATAATATGCGTCGTAGTAGCCGGCGGAGAGGGCGTAGGTGCCGATGAGCACGCGCCGCTTGACCTCGGCGCCGAAGCCCCGGCCGCGGGTCTTCATGTAGGTCTCGGTGAGATCCGCCCCCTCGACCCGGAGCCCGAAGCGCATGCCGTCGTAGCGGGCGAGGTTGGAGGAGGCCTCGGCGGGGGCGATGATGTAGTAGGCGGGAAGGGCGTAGCGGGTGTGCGGCAGCGAGATCTCGCGGATCTCGGCGCCCGCCGCCCGCAGCCATTCCGCACCCTGCCGCCACAGCCGCTCGATCTCCTCCGGCATGCCCTCCACCCGGTACTCGGCCGGGACGCCGATCCGCAGGCCGCGCACCTCGCCCGAAAGCCCGCCGCTCCAGTCCGGCACCTCGCGCGCGGCGCTGGTGCTGTCCTGCGGGTCGTAGCCCGCCATCGCCTGCAGCAGCAGCGCGCAGTCGGCGACGGTGCGGGTGAGGGGTCCGGCCTGGTCGAGGGAGCTCGCGAAGGCGACGATGCCGAAGCGCGAGCAGCGCCCGTAGGTGGGCTTCATGCCGACGACGCCGCAGAAGCTCGCCGGCTGGCGGATCGAGCCGCCGGTGTCGGTGCCGGTGGCGCCGAGGCAGAGGCGGGCGGCGACGGCGGCGGCCGACCCACCCGAGCTGCCGCCGGGCACCAGCGGCACCTCCTCCCCGGGCCGCGTCCAGGGGTTGCGCACCGGCCCGTAGTAGGAGGTGACGTTGGCCGAGCCCATGGCGAACTCGTCGAGATTGGCCTTGCCGAGGCAGACCGCGCCGGCCTCCCACAGCCGGCGGGTGACCGTCGATTCGTAGGGCGGCACGAACCCCTCCAGGATGTGCGAGCCGGCGGTGGTGAGGATCCCCTCGGTGCAGAACAGGTCCTTGATCGCCAGCGGCAGCCCCTCGAGGAGCCCGCTCTCGCCGCGCGCGAGGCGGGCGTCGGCGGCATCCGCCATCGCCAGCGCCCGCTCGGGAGTCTCGGTGATGTAGGCGTTGAGATCGCGCGCCGCCTCCATCGCCCGGAGATGGGCCTCGGTGAGTTCGCGGGCGGAGATCTCGCGGCGCCGCAGCGCCTCCCGGGCCGCCGTCAGGGTGAGAGCGGTGAGCTCGCTCACGGCGGCTACTCCACCACCTTGGGCACGACGAAATAGCCGTCGTGCGTCTCGGGTGCGTTCGCGAGGATGTCCTCGCGGCGGCCGCCGTCGGTGACCTCGTCCGGGCGCCAGTGGGCCGGGATGTCCATCACCTTGCGCATCGGCTCGACCCGTTCGGTATCCACCTCCCCGAGCTGATCGATCCATTCGAGAATCTTGGCCAGCTCGCCGGTGAGCGCGTCGAGCTCGCTTTCGGGTATCTCGATGCGCGCGAGATGGGCGATCCGCGCGACGGTCGTCTTGTCGAGCGCCATGGTCTGCCGCCTTTCGAGCGAAGGAGCGGGAATCCGGTGGGAACCGGGGCCGAGGTTAGCCCTCCGCGGGGCGGAGGACAACCGGCACCGGGGCGGTGCCGGTGGCCGCGTCCCGCCCTCCGTGCGAGGTTCAGTCGAACAGATCCTCGAAGAGGTCGAACACCGACTTGCGCTTCTTCTTCTTGCGATAGTAGTGGCCGTGCGGATCGGGAGGCGGCGGCGGGACGGCCGTCGGCCCCGGCGCCGGGCGGGGCGGTTCCCCGCCGTAGGAGGCCTCGAGCTCGCGGACCGCGCTCATCAGCTTCTCGAGCTCGCCGCGATCGAGCCACACTCCCCGGCATTTCGGGCAGATGTCGATCATCACCCCGTTGCGCGAGATCTCGCGCATGCCTTCCTGGCAGTTGGGACACATCAAAAGCGGCATCTTCGCATTCTCCCTGTGGCGACCGGAGAACAAGATGGGACGCGGCGGGCCACCGGCCAGACGGCTGCGGCCGGCGTGCGGCAAAGCGTCGTCGAGGGCCCGCCGCAGGCCGGTTGCGGGGGGAATCGAGCTGTGTTAAGAGCCCGCCTGCCTTTGAGGGAAGGCACGCACACCGCGCGCCTGCCATCGCGTGCGCGCATCGTCGAAAGGCTCTTCTGGGGAAGCGAGGTTTGGCTGCGATCAAGGGCACAGCGTCGGGCTTGGCCAAACGCTATGCGACGGCGCTTTTCGAGCTGGCCCGGGAAAGCGAGGCGCTCGACCAGGTGGCCGAGGATCTCGCCACGGTCCGTGAGGCGCTGGTCTCCAGCCCCGAGCTGCAGCGGCTGATCCGCAGCCCCGTGGTGCCGCGGGAGGAACTCCAGGGGGCGCTGCTGGCGCTGGCCGAACGCCTCGGGGTCCATCGCATCGTCCGCAATCTCCTGGGGCTGCTCGCGCAGCGGCGGCGGCTATTCGCCCTGCCGCACATCATCACGGCCTACGGCGAGATGCTGGCCGCCCATCGCGGCGAGGTGACCGCCGAGGTGACCGCCGCCATGCCCCTCGACGAGGGGCAGCTCGCGCATCTCAGGAAGGCGCTGGAGAAACAGGCGGGGCGGACCGTCAAGCTGGTGGCCAAGGTCGATCCCGATCTCATCGGCGGGCTCGTGGTGCGGATCGGGTCGCGCATGATCGACGCTTCGCTGAGGACCAAACTGCAACATCTCGAGTTGTCGATGAAAGGGGTTCGGTGATGGACATCCGCGCCGCCGAGATTTCCGCCATCCTCAAGGACCAGATCGCGCGTTTCGGTACCGAGGCGGAGATGGCCGAGGTCGGCCGCGTGCTGTCGGTCGGTGACGGCATCGCCCGCGTCTACGGTCTCGACGAGGTCGAGGCCGGCGAGATGGTGGAGTTCGAGGACGGCACCCGCGGCATGGCGCTGAACCTCGAGAACGACAATGTCGGCATCGTCATCTTCGGCGACGACCGCAACATCCACGAGGGCTCGCTGGTCAAGCGCACCAAGGCCATCGTCGACGTGCCGGTGGGCAAGGAGTTGCTGGGCCGCGTCGTCGACGCCCTCGGCAACCCCATCGACGGCAAGGGGCCGATCGAGGCCAAGGAGCGGCGGCTGGTCGACGTCAAGGCGCCGGGTATCGTACCGCGGCGTTCGGTGCACGAACCGATGGCCACCGGGCTCAAGGCCATCGACGCCCTCATTCCCATCGGCCGCGGCCAGCGCGAGCTCATCATCGGCGACCGCCAGACCGGCAAGACGGCGATCGCCGTCGACACCTTCATCAACCAGAAGCGCCTCAACGAGGCCGCCGGCGACGACGAGAGCAAGAAGCTCTACTGCGTCTACGTGGCCATCGGCCAGAAGCGCTCCTCGGTGGCCAAGCTCGTCAAGACGCTGCAGGACGCGGGGGCGATGGACTACTCCATCGTGATCGCGGCCACCGCCAGCGATCCGGCGCCGTTGCAGTACCTCGCCCCCTATTCGGGCTGTGCCATGGGCGAGTACTTCCGCGACAACGGCATGCACGCGGTGATCGTCTACGACGATCTCTCCAAGCAGGCGGTGGCCTATCGCCAGGTGTCGCTGCTGCTGCGCCGGCCGCCCGGCCGCGAGGCCTATCCCGGCGACGTCTTCTACCTCCATTCGCGACTCCTCGAACGGGCCGCCAAGATGAACGACGACTACGGTGCGGGCTCGCTGACCGCCCTGCCGATCGTCGAGACCCAGGCCAACGACGTCTCGGCCTACATCCCGACCAACGTCATCTCCATCACCGACGGCCAGATCTTCCTCGAGACCGACCTCTTCTACCAGGGCATCCGGCCGGCCCTCAACGTCGGCCTGTCGGTGTCGCGGGTGGGCTCGGCGGCGCAGATCAAGGCCATGAAGAAGGTGGCCGGCCGCATCAAGCTGGAGCTCGCCCAGTACCGCGAGATGGCGGCCTTCGCCCAGTTCGCCTCCGATCTCGACGCCGCCACCCAGCGGCTCCTCAACCGCGGAGCGCGGCTCACCGAGCTCCTCAAGCAGCCGCAGTTCCAGCCCATGCCCCTCGAGGAGCAGGTCTGCGTCATCTACGCCGGCGTGCACGGCTATCTCGATCCCATCCCGGTGAGCGAGGTGGTGCGTTTCGAGCGCGAATTCCTCGACGAGCTCCGCGCGCAGGGAGGTGACATCCTCGAATCGATCCGCAGCAGCGGCGATCTCGACGAGGCGACGGAGAAGAAGCTCAAGGAGCTGCTCGACAAGTTCGCGAAGACCTTCGCCTGAGGTCGGCCGATGCCCAGCCTCAAGGATCTCAGGAACCGCATCGCCAGCGTCAAGCAGACGCGCAAGATCACGAGCGCGATGAAGCTGGTGGCGGCCTCCAAGCTGCGCCGGGCCCAGGCTCAGGCCGAGGCCTCCCGCCCCTACGCCGCGCGGATGGCCGAGATCATGGGCAATCTGGCGGCCGGGGTGGCGGATCTGCCGGAAGCGCCGAAGCTGCTTTCGGGGACCGGCAAGGAGGAGGTCCACCTGCTCGTGGTGATGACCGCGGACCGCGGTCTCTGCGGCGGCTTCAACAGCTCCATCGTGCGCGCCGCCCGGCAGCGCATCGCGCGCCTGCGGGCGGACAACAAGGAGGTCAAGCTCCTCTGCGTCGGACGCAAGGGGCGCGACATGCTGCGCCGCGAGTACGGCGACATCATCATCGACTACATCGCCGGGGTGGCGGGCAAGCGCCGCATGGAATACGCCGATGCGCGCATGATCGCGGACAGGATCGCGACCCTCTTCGACGCCGGCGAGTTCGACGTCTGCACGCTCCTGTTCAACCGCTTCCGCTCCGTCATCTCGCAGGTGGTGACCTTCCGCCAGATCATCCCGGTGGAGCCGCCCGAGGCGGAGAAGCCGGAGGACGAGGCGGGGGCGATCTACGAGTTCGAGCCCGAGGAGAGCGTCATTCTGGGCGAACTGCTGCCCCGCAACCTCGCCGTGCAGGTCTATGGCGCGCTGGTCGAGAACGCCGCCGGCGAGCAGGGGGCCAGAATGGCCGCCATGGACAGCGCGACCCGCAATTCGGGCGAGATGATCCATCGCCTCACCCTGCACTACAACCGCACCCGTCAGGCCCAGATCACCAAGGAACTCATCGAGATCATCTCGGGCGCGGAAGCGCTGTGACGCCGACGGTTTGTCTTGGAGTGACGATATGACGGACGCCGTGAGCAAGGAGAACGTGGCGGTCGGGCGCGTGGCCCAGGTGATGGGTGCCGTCGTCGACGTGCAGTTCGACGGTCCGCTGCCGGCCATCCTGAACGCCCTCACCACCGAGATCGAGGGGCGCCGGCTGGTGCTCGAGGTGGCCCAGCATCTGGGTGAATCCACGGTGCGCACGATCGCCATGGACACCACCGACGGGCTCGTGCGGGGGCAGGAGGTGCTCGACACCGGAGCACCCATCAGCGTGCCGGTGGGCCGCGAGACCCTGGGGCGGATCCTCAACGTGATCGGCGAGCCGGTGGACGAGCGCGGGCCGATCGGTGCCAAGGCCACCGCGCCCATCCACCAGCCGGCGCCGCCCTTCGTCGACCAGTCGACCGAGGAGGAGGTGCTGATCACCGGCATCAAGGTGGTGGATCTGCTGACCCCCTACCCCAAGGGCGGCAAGATCGGCCTCTTCGGCGGCGCCGGCGTGGGCAAGACCGTGCTCATCATGGAGCTCATCAACAACATCGCCAAGGCGCACGGCGGCGTCTCGGTGTTCTCCGGCGTGGGCGAGCGCACCCGCGAGGGCAACGACCTCTATCACGAGATGATCGAATCCGGGGTCATCGACCTCGAGAACCCGGCCAACTCCAAGGTGGCCCTCATCTACGGCCAGATGAACGAGCCGCCGGGCGCCCGTGCCCGGGTCGGTCTCACCGGCCTCACGGTGGCCGAATACTTCCGGGACCAGGAAGGGCAGGACGTGCTGCTCTTCATCGACAACATCTTCCGCTTCACCCAGGCCGGCGCGGAGGTGTCGGCGCTCCTGGGCCGCATCCCCTCGGCGGTGGGCTACCAGCCGACCCTGGGCACCGACATGGGCGCCCTGCAGGAGCGCATCACCTCGACGCGAAAGGGCTCGATCACCTCGGTGCAGGCGGTCTACGTGCCCGCAGACGACCTCACCGACCCGGCACCGGCGACCACCTTCGCCCATCTCGACGCCACCACCGTGCTGTCGCGGCAGATCGCCGAGCTCGGCATCTATCCGGCGGTGGATCCGCTCGATTCCACCTCGCGCATCCTCAAGGCCGACGTGGTGGGCGAGGAGCATTACAACGTCGCGCGGCAGGTGCAGGAGACCCTCCAGCGCTACAAGGCGCTGCAGGACATCATCGCCATTCTCGGCATGGAGGAGCTGTCCGAGGAGGACAAGCTGATCGTCGCCCGCGCGCGCAAGATCCAGCGCTTTCTCTCCCAGCCCTTCCACGTGGCCGAGGTGTTCACCGGCTCGCCCGGCAAGCTCGTGCCCGTCGAGGAGACCATCCGCGGCTTCAAGGGCATCTGCAACGGCGACTACGACGATCTTCCGGAAAGCGCCTTTTACATGGTGGGGACCATCGACGAGGCGGTGGAGAAGGCCAAGCGCCTCGCCGCCGAGATGGCCTGAGGCAGGGGAGCGCGCGGGGTGGCCGACAAGCTGGCGTTCGAGCTCGTGGCTCCCGAGCGCCTGCTCGCGAGCCTCGAAGTGGACATGGTGGTGGCGCCGGGAGCGGAAGGCGATTTCGGCGTGCTGCCGCTCCACGCCCCGCTGGTATCGCTGCTGCGCCCGGGGGTGATCCGCGTCTACGAGGGCGACAAGGTCACGAAACGGGTGTTCGTGGCCGGCGGCTTCGCCGAGGTGAACGTCCGCGGTCTCAGCATCCTTGCCGAGGAGGCGGAACCCGTCGAGGAGATCGACCTCGAGGAGGCACGGGAGCGGCTGCGGAATGCCGAGGAGGATCTCGCCGACGCCAGGGAGCCGAGCGAGGCCGAACGCGCCCGGCTCGAGCGGGCGGTGGCGGTCGCCCGGGCGCGCGTGGAGGCGGTCGAGAACCCCGTCTGAAAGAGGAACCGTTCGAGGTCAGAGATAGACGATGCGGGGGAAGCGCCGGGCCTCGCCGCCGAGCAGCGCCTCGATCTTGTCGCGCACGGTCATGGCGAACCCGAGGTAGGCGCGGGCCTGGGGGCTCTCGGGCTCGGAGATGACGATCGGACGGCCGGCATCCGAGGTCACCCGAATCTCAGGATCGAGCGGGATCTCGGCCAGGAAGTCGACACCGTACTTCTCCGCACACGCCCTCGCCCCGCCGTGGGCGAAGATCTCGCTGCGATGGCCGCAGGCGGGGCAGCAGAAATAGCTCATGTTCTCCACCACCCCGAGGATCGGCACATCGACCTTGCGGAACATGTTGATCGCCTTGCGGGCGTCGAGGAGGGCGATGTCCTGCGGGGTGGACACGATCACCGCACCGGTCAGGGGCACCCGCTGGGCCATGGTGAGCTGCGCGTCGCCGGTACCGGGCGGCAGATCGACGACGAGGGTGTCGAGCTCGCCCCAGTCGACGTCGCCGAGCATCTGCTGGAGCGCGCTCTGCACCATCGGTCCGCGCCAGATCATGGGCGCGTCCTCGTCGACCAGGAAACCCATCGACATGCATTTCACGCCGAAGCTTTCCATCGGCTTGAGCTTGCCGCCCCGGGGCGCGCTCGGACGGCCGCTCGCCCCCGCCATGCGGGGGATCGACGGCCCGTAGATGTCGGCGTCCAGAATGCCCACCCGCCAGCCCAGGCCGGCCAACCCGAAGGCGAGATTGATGGCGGTGGTGGACTTGCCGACCCCGCCCTTGCCCGAGGCCACGGCCACGATCGAGCGCACCCCCGGCACCAGCGGCTTGGCCGGCTGGGCCTGCTGCGGGGCGCCGAAGGCGGGCGGCGGGGTCCGGGCGGGACGCCCGCCCGGTGCCCGTTCGGCGGTCATCACCACCGTGCAGGAGGTCACGCCGGGCATCGCCCGTACGGCATCCTCGCAGGCCCTGCGCAGGGGCTCGAGCTCGGCCGCCTGCTCGGGTTCCACCTCGAGGGCGAAGCCGACGTTGCTGCCACGGACGACGATGCCCGACACCATGCCGAGCTCGACCACGGATCTGCCGCTCGCGGGGTGGCGGACGGTCTCGAGACGACGGAGGATTTCCTGCTGGCTGGGAGCGGTCATGGTTGAACCCCTGTTGACAGTGACCGATATAGTCGCCCAACACCTTTTCGGCGAGAGCTCCGCTCGGAGCGCAGCCGGGATTCGCACATCCATCCACAGCAGGTGAGAGCGTCATGCCCTGGAACACGCAAGGGGGCCCGTGGCAGAGCGGGGGTGGCGGCAGAGGGCCTTGGGGCGGCGGACCGCCCGGAGGCGGCCAGCAACCCGATCTGGAGGAGGTCCTTCGTCGCACACAGGAGAAGCTCAAGGGGGTCTTCGGCGGTGGCGGCAGGGGCGGACGTACCAACCGTCGGGTGGTACTGCTGGTCGGCCTCGCCGTCGTCGCCCTGTGGCTGGCGAGCGGCTTCTACCGCGTGCTGCCGGAAGAACAGGGTGTGGTGCTGCGCTTCGGCAGGCTGGATCGCGTCACCGGGCCGGGCCTGCACTACCGCCTGCCGACGCCGATCGAGGAGGTGATGAAGCCGCAGGTGGCACGCGTCAACCGGATCGAGATCGGCTACCGCAGTACCGCCACCGGCAGGCGCGAAATCAGCGAAGAGGCGCTGATGCTGACCGGTGACGAGAACATCATCGACATCAATTTCGTGGTCCTCTGGCGGATCTCCAACGCCGCCGATTTCCTCTTCAACATCCGCGATCCCGAGCGGACCCTGAAGGCCGCCGCCGAGAGCGTGATGCGCGAGATCATCGGGCGCACGCCCATCCTCGAGGCCACCACCGAGGGGCGGCGGGCGATCGAGCAGAAGGCCCAGGAGCAGCTCCAGAACCTCATGAACGAGTACGGTGCCGGCATCCTGCTCAGCGCGGTGCAACTCCAGAAGGCCGATCCGCCGGCATCGGTGATCGACGCCTTCAAGGACGTGCAGGCGGCCCAGGCCGATCGCGAGCGCCTGCAGAACGAGGCGGAAGCCTACGCCAACGACGTCATTCCGCGGGCGCGCGGCGAGGCCGAGCGCATCATCCAGGAGGCGGAGGCGTACAAGCAGGAGGTTGTGGCCCGCGCCACCGGTGAGGCCTCCCGCTTCAAGGCCGTACTGGCCGCCTACCAGGAATCCAAGGACGTCACCCTGCAGCGCATCTATCTCGAAACCATGCAGGAGATCCTGAGGGGCAGTGACAAGGTGATCATCGACAGCGCCAATGGCGCCCAGGAGGTGATCCCCTATCTGCCGCTGCCGGCGCTCGACGAACGAGCGCGGCGCGGTAGCGACCAGCCGGGAGGCGCACGATGAGCAGGCAGATCACGATCGGTCTCGGCGTCGCCGCGGTCGCATTGCTGTTCCTCGCCGCCAGCGCGCTGTTCACCGTCCATCAGACCAAGCAGGCACTGGTCCTGCAGTTCGGCAATCCCGTCCGGGTGATCCAGGAGCCCGGTCTCAAGTTCAAGCTGCCGGTCATCCAGCAGGTGGAGTTCTTCGAGCGCCGCGTGCTCGGGCTCGACGTGCCGCCGGTCGAGGTGATCCTGGGCGACCAGCGGCGTCTGGTGGTCGATTCCTTCGCCCGCTACCGGATCGCCGATCCGCTCCGCTTCCGCCAGAGCGTCGGCAGCGAATCGGCCTTCACCGCCCGCCTCGAGCCCATTCTCTACTCCTCCCTACGTTCGGTACTGGGCGAGGTGTCGCTGTTCGAGCTGCTCTCCGAGGACAGGGCGCAACTGATGGCCCGGATTCGCGACGGCACCAACACCGAGCTTCAGCGCTTCGGCGTCGAGGTGGTCGATGTCCGCATCAAGCGAGCGGACCTGCCCCAGGAGAACAGCGAGGCCATCTTCCGCCGGATGCGGGCGGAACGCCTGCGCGAGGCCAACGAACTGCGCGCCCAAGGCGCCGAGGTGGCCCAGCGCATCCGCGCCCGGGCCGATCGCGAGCGCACGGTACTGGTGGCGCAGGCCAAGCGCGACGCCGAAGTGCTGCGCGGCGAGGGCGATTCCGAGGCGATCCGCATCTTCGCCGAGGCCTTCGGCCAGGACAAGGAGTTCTTCGCCTTCTACCGGTCGATGCAGGCCTATCGGGAAGCCCTCGGGGACGAGCAGACCAACTTCGTCCTGTCGCCTCAGAGCGAGTTCTTCCGTTTCTTCGACCGGCTGGGTCTGGATGCGGGCACCACCGGCCGCGTGGGGGGACGGCAGACCCCGCCACCGGCACCGGGCGCCTCGAGCGGCGCGCCGGCGCTGGCTAGTCCCTCGCCTGTGACGGCGACCGACTGAGCGCGGGGGCGATGCGGCGGCCGGCGGTCTGCCGGAGCGGTCGGGGATCGTGCGCGATCTGCTGACCGCCCTCGCCCTCGTGCTGGTGATCGAGGGCATGCTCTGGGCGCTGTTTCCGGACGCCATGAAGCGTGCGGCGGAGCGGGCGCTGCTCATGGACAGCGCCCAGCTCCGCTATGCCGGCCTGGTCGCCGCGGCGCTCGGCGTGGTGTTCGTATGGCTGGTTCGGGGCTGACCGTTCGACGGCCCGGATCGCCCTTTGGCATGACCCCGCGGCGCGCTATAGATGCGCCACGGGTGTCGGATGGCTGGCGGAGTGGAGACGATGCGGCAAGATTTGCGGCGAACGGATCGAGGGGAAGGATTTTCCGGCTGGCTCGCGGCCCTCGTGGCCGTCTTGCTGCTGTTTTCCGGCACATCGGCGGACGCCCAGCGTCTGCCGGCCAGTTTCGCCGATCTCGTCGACCGGGTGGCGCCGGCGGTGGTCAACATCTCGACCACCAAGGAGATCCGGGGCGGGGAAGCCTTCCCCATGCCGCAGTTCCCGCCCGGCTCGCCCTTCGAGGAGTTCTTCAAGGAATTCTTCGACCGCGACCGGCCGCAGCGGCCGCGCCGCACCTTCTCCCTGGGATCGGGTTTCATCATCGATCCCGAGGGCTACGTGGTGACCAACAACCACGTGATCGCCGATGCCGACGAGATCACCGTCATCATGTACGACGAGACCGAGTACAAGGCGGAGGTGGTCGGCCGCGACACCAAGACCGACCTCGCGCTGCTGCGCATCCGGCGGGACGAGCCCTTCCCCTTCGTCGAATGGGCGGACAGCGACGAGGTCCGTGTCGGCGACTGGATGATTGCCATCGGCAATCCGTTCGGCCTCGGTTCCTCGGTCACCGCCGGCATCGTCTCCGCCCGCGGCCGGGACATCCGGGCAGGGCCCTACGATGATTTCTTCCAGGTGGACGCAGCCATCAACCGGGGCAATTCCGGAGGTCCGAGCTTCACCCTCGAGGGCAAGGTGTTCGCCATCAACACGGCGATCTTCTCGCCTTCCGGCGGCAACGTCGGCATCGGCTTCGCCATTCCCTCCAATCTCGCCCGGCCGGTGATCGAGAGCCTGCGCCAGAAGGGCAGGGTGGCCCGGGCCTGGCTCGGGGTGCGCATCCAGACCGTGACCGACGAGATCGCCGAGAGCCTGGGGCTCGAAGAGGCACGGGGGGCGCTGGTGGCCAGCGTCACCCCCGGCGGGCCGGCGGAGCAGGCGGGGATCGAGGCGGGCGACGTGATCCTCGAATTCGACGGCAAGCCGATCGAGAAGATGCGCGAACTGCCGCGGATCGTCGCCAGCACCGAGATCGGCAAGGAGGTGACGGTGGTCGTCTGGCGCCGCGGCGAGAAGGTGAAGCTGACCGCCGTGCTCGGGGAACTGCCCTCGGACGAGGAGCTCGCCCAGGCGGACCAGGGCGGCGGCCAGGGGCCGACGGCGATCGCCGAGATCCCCGAGCTGGGCATCAAGATCGCGAGCCTCCACGAGGAGCTGCGGACGCGCTTCGATCTCGCCGAGGACGCCAAGGGGGTGGTCATCGTCGATGTCGACGCCGGCAGCTCGGCGGCCGAGGAGGGGCTGCAGCCGGGCGATCTGATCGTCGAGGTCAACCAGGAGGAGGTGAATTCGCCGCCGGAGGTGCTGGCGCGGGTCAACGAGGCCAAGCAGGAAGGCAAGAAATCGGTGCTGCTGCTGGTCGATCGCAGGGGCGACCTGCGCTTCGTGGCCCTGCGGTTCGCGGAATAGGCGTCGCGGGCGGGCCGGAAAGGCCCGCCCGGCTCCGGTTCCTCACCCGACCTCGTGGAAGGCCTCGCGCGGGTAGCCCTGGAAGAACAGCACGCTCCTGAGATCGGTGTGGAGGATGCAGGCGTCGGCGTGGCGCCTGACCTCCCGATGTCCGCGGTAGGCGATGCCGAGGCCCGCTTCCCGCAGCATCGGGATATCGTTGGCACCATCGCCCACCGCCACCGCCTCGGCGGGGCCGCAGCCGCGTGCGGCCGCGAGCCTCAGCAGCGTGCGGTGCTTGCTCTCGGGCCCGAGGATCGGGGGCAGGAGGCGGCCGGTCAGGACCCCGTCGCGGATCTCGAGGGTGTTGGCCTGGTCCATGTCGAACCCGACGAGCGTGCGGACATAGCGCGTGAACTCGGTGAAGCCGCTCGAAAGAAGAGCGCAGAAGGCGCCGTTCGCCTGCATGGTGCGCACCAGCGTGCGGGCTCCCGGATTGAGCCGCATGCGCTCGCGGCAGATCTCGTCGATGACGCGCACGGGCACGCCTTCCAGCATCCGCACCCGGGTTTCCAGCGCCTCGTGGAAGGCGATCTCGCCGGCCATCGCGCGGCGGGTCAGTGCCGCCACCTCGCCACCGACGCCCGCATGTTTCGCGAGCTCGTCGATGCACTCGATATCGACGATGGTGCTGTCCATGTCGCAGACGAGAAGGCGCCGCGGACCGCGAGCCTCGGGCAGCAGCGCCTGGTCGACCGGCTGCCCGGCCAGCAGCTCGTCGAGGTTCGCGCGCAGGCACGCGTCGGCCGGCCGTGCGAGCGGCAGCGCACAGGCGGAGCCCGGATCGAGCCAGCGGGGTTCGGCGCCGGTGAGCCGCCGCGCCTCCGCCAGCATGCGGGGATCGAGCGGCCCTTGCTCGGCCGGCGCGACGAGGTAGAGGATTTCGGGCATCGCCGTTCGAAGGGAAGAGGCGCAGGGTGTGATTTCTCGCATCCTCTTCATAGGTGGCACCACCGCCAGCGGCAAGTCGGAGCTGGCGGTCGGGATCGCCGAACGCACGGGTGCCCTGGTCGTCAACGCCGACGCCCAGCAGCTCTACCGCGACCTGCCGATCCTGACCGCCCGACCCGACGCCGCGGCACAGGCGCGGGCGGAGCACCGCCTCTACGGTCTGCTGCCGCCCGAGGCGGCGACCTCGGCCGGCCGCTGGCTGGAGCTGGTGCTGCCGGTGCTCCGGGAAGCCGAGCGAGAGGCGCGGCCGGTGGTGATCGTGGGCGGCACCGGCCTCTACATGAAATGCCTGCTCGAGGGGCTGGCACCGGTGCCACCCATCCCGCCGGAGATCCGCGATCGCCTGCGCGCCCTGCCGGTGCCGGCGCCGGAGCTCCACCGCATGCTGGCGGCGCGGGATCCGGTGACGGCCGCCCGGCTGCGGCCCGGCGACCGGCAGCGGATCCTGCGTGCGCTCGAGGTGCTGGAGACCACGGGACGGCCTCTCGCCGAGCTCCAGCGCGCCACCGTTCCACCCCTCGACCTGGGCGGCCGAGTCCGCGGCATCGCCCTTCTGCCCCCGCGCGAACGGCTCGTCGAGCGGATCGTCCGCCGCCTCGACGCGATGCTCGCGGCCGGTGCCCTCGAGGAGCTCGCGGCACTCCGCGCCCGCCGGCCGGAGCTCGAGGAGCTTCCGATCGCCCGGGTTCACGGCTGCCGCGAGTTCCTGGCCTTTCTCGCCGGCCATGCGACGCGGGAGTGGGCGCGGCAGCGCACGATCGAGGTGACCCGTCGCTACGCCAAGCGTCAGCGCACCTTCTTCCGGCACCAGCTGCCGGCGTTCGCGCTGCGCGAGGCAACGGGTGCGAGCCTGCCCGATCTCGCCCGCGAGCTCGGCGACTGGCTCCTCGGACGCGACGGCGCATCTTGTTGACCGTCGCCCGGTGCAGGGCTAGCCTCGCGTTCCCGTAAGCGGGCGGAATCCGATCCGCCGCCCGCGAGGGAGCGCCACGGCCCGATCACGGGTCGCAACAACGCAAGCAGACGGGATTTCGGAGTTCACGCCATGACCGCGCAGCAGACCATCGCGCAGCCACCCGCCGACACTCGGTCGATGACGGGTGCGCAGGTCGTACTCCAGGCGCTGCTCGATCAGGGCGTAGAGGTGATCTTCGGCTATCCCGGCGGTGCGGTCCTGCCGCTCTACGACGCGCTGTTCCAGCAGAAGACCATCCATCACGTGCTGGTGCGCCACGAGCAGGCGGCGGTACACGCGGCCGAGGGCTACGCCCGCTCCACCGGCAAGGTGGGCGTCGTGCTGGTGACGTCCGGACCCGGTGCCACCAACACCGTCACCGGTCTCACCGACGCCCTCATGGACAGTGTGCCGGTCGTCTGCCTCACCGGCCAGGTGCCGACCCACATGATCGGCAACGACGCCTTCCAGGAAGCGGATACGGTCGGCATCACGCGGCCCTGCACCAAGCACAACTATCTCGTGAAGAAGCCCGAGGATCTGGCGAGGATCGTCCACGAGGCCTTCCACGTGGCGAGCTCCGGGCGTCCCGGGCCGGTGGTCGTCGATCTGCCCAAGAACATCCTCATGGGCGAGGCGCCCTACGCGGAGAAGGAGGCGGGGCGGCGGCGCACCTACAACCCGCGGCGGGAGCCCGATCCCGCCCGTATCGAGGAGGCGGTGCGGCTGCTGGCCCGGGCCGAGCGCCCCATCTTCTACGTCGGCGGCGGAGTGATCAATTCCGGTCCCCTGGCCTGCGCCCTGCTCACCGAACTCGTGCGGGCCACCGGCTATCCGATCACCCTGACGCTGATGGGACTCGGCGCCTTTCCCGCCGGCGATCCCCAGTATCTCGGCATGCTGGGCATGCACGGCACCTACGAGGCCAACATGGCGATGCACGACTGCGACGTGATGGTCTGCATCGGCGCCCGCTTCGACGACCGCGTGACCGGCCGGCTGGACGGATTCTCGCCCGGAAGCCGCAAGATCCACGTGGACATCGATCCCTCTTCCATCAACAAGAACGTGCCGGTGGACATCGCCATCGTCGGCGATGCGGAGCGCAGCCTCGAGGCCATGCTGGAGGCCTGGAAGCGGGTGGCGCCCACCGTCGACCGGGCGAGGATCGCCCCCTGGTGGGATCAGATCGAGCGCTGGCGGGCGGTGGACAGCCTGCGGTTCCGGCAATCCGGCACCGCGATCAAGCCGCAGTACGCCATCAAGCGGCTCTACGAGCTCACCCGGGATCGCGAGCCCTTCATCACCACCGATGTCGGTCAGCATCAGATGTGGGCGGCGCAGCATTTCCGTTTCGAAAAGCCCCGCCGCTGGCTTACCTCGGGCGGTCTCGGCACCATGGGCTACGGCTTTCCCGCCGCTCTCGGGGTGCAGATGGCGCATCCCGACGCGCTCGTCATCAACATCTCGGGCGATGCCTCCTGGGTCATGAACATGCAGGAGATGTCGACCGCGATGCAGCACCGGCTGCCGGTCAAGGTCTTCCTCGTCAACAACGGCTACATGGGCATGGTCCGCCAGTGGCAGGATTTCTTCCACGGCAGCCGCCGGGCCGAGAGCTACATGGACAGCATGCCCGACTTCGTGAAGCTGGCCGAAGCCTTCGGCGCCGTGGGGCTGCGCGCTACCACCCCTGCCGAGCTCGACGAGGTGATCGAACGGATGCTCGCCACCGACGGGCTGGTCCTCGCCGACATCGTGGTCGAGGAGGTGGAGAACGTCTATCCGATGATCCCGGGGGGCGCCGCCCACAACGAGATCAAGCTGTCGCCCGAGGACGACGGCGGCCACGAGCCCATTTCCGAAGACGGGATGGTGCTGGTCTAGAGCGAACAAGCCGGAAGCGAACGAAGGAAGCGGTGCCGGGAGCGACCCCGGGAAGCCCCTGCGCCGTACGACGAGGCGACGAAACGACATGAACATCGAAGACGAGGAAAAACGTCATACCATCGTGGTTCTGGTGGACAACGAGGCGGGGGTGCTGGCGCGCGTGATCGGTCTGTTTTCCGGGCGCGGCTACAACATCGACAGCCTCACTGTGGCCGAGGTGGATCCCGTCCGTCGGCTTTCCCGGATCAACATCGTCACCACCGGCACCGAACTCGTGATCGAGCAGATCAAGGCGCTGCTCTCCAAGCTGGTGCCGGTGCACCGCGTCCAGGATCTGACCATCGAGGGGCCGCACGTCGAACGCGAGCTGGCGCTGGTCAAGGTCAACGGCGATCGCGAGCGGCTGATCCAGGCGCTGCGGATCGCCGATTTCATGCACGCCCGGCTGGTGGACAGCACGCCCGGCAGTCTGGTGTTCGAGGTGACCGGCAGCAGCGACGAGCTCGATGCCTTCATCTCCCTCGTCGAGCCGGTGGAGGTGAGCCGCGCCGGCGTGGTCGCCATCGGACGCGGCGAGATGATCCTCGACGGAACGGCCCAGGACGACGGATAGCAAGGGGGGAGTCCGCAGATGCGCGTCTATTACGACACCGACGCCGACCTCAATCTGGTCAAGAGCAAGAAGGTGGCCGTGGTCGGCTACGGCAGCCAGGGATTCGGCCACTCGAACAACCTCAGGGACAGCGGCGTCGCCGAGGTGGTGGTAGCGCTGCGCGAGGGCTCCTCGTCGCGCGCCCGGGCCGAGCGCGCGGGGCTTCGGGTCATGACCCCGGCCGAGGCGGCGGCCTGGGCGGACGTGGTGATGGTCCTCGTGCCCGACGAGCTGCAGGCCGATCTCTACCGGGAGGAGCTGGGGCCGAACATGCGCGAGAACGCGGCGCTGATGTTCGCGCACGGCTTCAACATCCACTACCGGCTGATCGAGCCCCGCGCCGATCTCGACGTACTGATGATCGCCCCCAAGGGGCCGGGCCATCTCGTCCGCTCGGAATACCTCCGGGGCGCCGGCGTTCCCTGTCTGCTGGCGGTCCATCAGGATGCCACCGGCACCGCTCACGATCTCGGCCTGTCCTACGGCGCGGCCATCGGCGGCGGCCGGGCCGGCATCATCGAGACCACCTTCCGCGAGGAGGTGGAGACCGATCTGTTCGGCGAGCAGGTGGTTCTCTGCGGCGGTCTCTGCGCCCTCATCAAGGCCGGCTACGAGACCCTGGTGGAAGCCGGCTACGCGCCCGAGATGGCCTATTTCGAGTGCCTCCACGAGGTGAAGCTGATCGTCGATCTCATCTACGAGGGCGGGCTCGCCAACATGCGCTATTCGATCAGCAACACCGCCGAGTACGGCGACTACACGCGCGGCCCGCGGGTGATCGACGAGCGGGTACGGGCCGAGATGAAGCGCATCCTGGCCGAGATCCAGGACGGTCGCTTCGCCCGCGAATGGGTGCTCGAGAACAAGGCCAGCCAGGCCCATTTCAAGGCCCGCCGGCGCCAGGAGGCCGAACATCCGATCGAGGAGGTGGGCGAACGGCTGCGCGCCATGATGCCTTGGATCGGCGAGAGCAAGCTGGTCTCCGGCACCAAGGACTGAAGTCTCGACGGTCGGTCGTCGCCGACCCGACGCAATTGCCGCGCCGCGGGCGTTCCGCGCGTCCGGGGCGTCTCCCCCTCGCGCCGGTGTCTCCTCCGGCGAGACGGGGACGGGCTTCGCAGCGCCGCCCCTTTGCCGCTATGCTGCCGTCCGGCAGAGGCGATCGAGGCCAGGGGGAGGAAGGCGATGCTGATTGCCGTGGAGCCGCTCGACCGGCTCGTCCGCGCGATCTTCCGCGAGAAGGGCTGCCCGGAGGACGAGGCGGCGCGGATCGCCCGCTATCTGATCAAGGCCAATCTCACCGGCCACGACAGCCACGGCGTGATCCGGGTGCCGCTCTACGTGACCTGGATCGAGGCGGGCCGGATGCGGCCGGGGCAGCATGTGCGCGTGCTCGTCGACACGCCGGTGCTCGCGGTGCTCGACGGGCAGTTCGGCATGGGTCAGACGGTGGGACCGGAGGCCACCCGGATCGGCATCGCCAAGGCGCGTGAGCAGGGGGTGGGTATCATCGCGCTGCGCGACGCCGGTCATCTCGGCCGCATCGGCGATTTCGCCGAAATGGCGATCGAGGCGGGGCTCGTCTCGATCCATTTCGTCAACGTCTTCGGATCCCTTCTGGTAGCGCCCTTCGGTGCCGCGAGCCGGCGTCTTTCCACCAATCCCGTCGCCATCGGCGTGCCCACCGGCGACGACGCGCCCTTCGTGCTCGATTTCGCCACCTCCTATGTGGCCGAGGGCAAGGTGGCGGTGGCCCATCAGGGCGGCAAGCCCATCCCCGACACCGCGCTCGTGGACGAGGCCGGCAACCTCAGCGGTGATCCCCGGACCCTCTACGGCGAGGATGCGGGGCAGGCCTATCCCGATCCCACCCGGGGCAAGGGGGCCTTGCGGCCGTTCGGTGAGCACAAGGGCTCGGGGCTGGCGCTCGCCTGCGAACTGCTGGCGGGCGCGCTCACCGGATCCGGCGTCAACGCCGGCCGGCCGGGACCCTTCCACAACGGCATGCTGTCCATCTTTCTGGATCCGGCCCGCTTCGATACCGGGGACCGCTTCCTGGCCGACGTGCGGGCGTTCATCGCATGGGTGAAGTCGGCCAAACCCGTCGATCCCGTGGAAGGCGTGCTGATCCCCGGCGACAAGGAGCGTCGCACCGAAGCCGAACGCCGGGCCGGCGGCATTCCCCTCGCCGCCGACAGCTGGCGGCTCATTCTCGACACCGCCCGCAAGGTCGGGCTGTCCGACGGGGAGATCGCGGAACTCCTGGAGGAGGAGGGGCCATGAACGTCGACGCCGAACTGATCGAGCATCTGCGGGCCTTCGACACGCCCACCATCTGCAACGCCCTCGAGATCCTCGTTCCCCAAAGGCGCGGCCACGGTTTCACCACGAGGCCCTTCGTCGCCGCCGACCCCGAGCTGCCGCCCATCTGCGGACACGCCCGTACCGCCACCATCCGCGCGCGCAAGCCGAGCCATCTGCCACCGGAGGAGGCGAAGGCGATGCGCCTCGCCTACTACGAGTACGTGGCCAGGGCGCCGCACCCCACCGTGGCGGTGATCCAGGACCTCGATCCCGAGCCCGGCTTCGGCGCCTTCTGGGGCGAGGTCAACAGCGCCATCCACAAGGGCCTCGGCTGTCTCGGCTGCGTGACCGACGGTTCGATCCGCGATCTCGACGCCATCGCGCCCGAGTTCCAGCTGCTCGCGGGCTCGGTGGGACCGAGCCACGCCTTCGTCCATGTCGAGGCCTTCGATCTGCCGGTCGAGGTCCACGGCATGCCGGTGCGGCCCGGCGATCTCGTCCACGCCGACCGCCACGGCGCGGTGGTGATCCCGGAGGCGGCGCTGCCCGGCCTCGCGGAGGCCATCGATCTCCTGGTGCGGCGCGAGCGCCACATCCTGAACGCCGCCCGGGCCGAGGATTTCTCCATCGAACGGCTGCGCCGGGTCCTCGCCGAGGCCGAGGAGATCCACTGAGGGAGCGAAAGGAAGAGGCCCGTCGGCGAACGACGGGCCCCGCTTCGCGAAACGGCGCTTCGGAGCGCCGCCGGCCGTCAGTTGGGCAGCACGCCGGGCTTTTCGCCCTCGCCGCGGGCCGGCGGCGGCACCGCGACCGCTTCGCCCATGGCCTCGGCGGGAAGTGGCTGCGGCTGGCGAACGAGTGCCCGCGTCAGCACCTCGTCCACCGTCGCCACCGGCACGATCTCCAGCGCCTTCTTCACGTTGTCCGGGATCTCGGCGAGGTCCTTCTCGTTGTCCTTGGGGATGAGCACCGTCTTGATGCCCCCCCGCAGCGCCGCCAGCAGCTTTTCCTTGAGCCCGCCGATCGCGAGCACGCGGCCGCGCAGGGTGATCTCGCCGGTCATGGCGACGCTGGCCCGCACGGGGATCTGCGTCAGCGCGGAGACGATGGAGGTCACCATCGCCACTCCGGCCGAGGGACCGTCCTTCGGGATCGCGCCCTCGGGGACGTGGATATGGATGTCCACCTTCTCGAACAGTCCCGGATCGATGCCCAGCTCCACCGCCCGCGCGCGCACATAAGAGCGTGCCGCCTGCACCGATTCCTGCATCACGTCGCCGAGCTTGCCGGTGATGGTCATCTTGCCCTTGCCGGGCACCACCACCGCCTCCACGGACAGCAGCTCGCCACCGAACTCGGTCCAGGCGAGCCCGGTCGTGAGGCCGACGAGATCGTCGTGCTCCGCCTCGCCGAACCGGTACTTGCGCACGCCCGCGTATTTCTCGAGGTTGCGGCGGGTGATCTTGATCCGCGCCTTCTCGCCGGCCACCAGCTGCTTGACCGCCTTGCGGGCGAGATTGGCGATCTCCCGCTCGAGGTTCCGCACGCCGGCCTCGCGGGTGTAGTAGCGCACGAGGTCGAGGAGCGCCTCCTCGGTGATCTGCCACTCCTTCTCCGACAGACCGTGTGCCTTGCGCTGCTTGGGGATGAGGTGCCGCTTGGCGATCTCCAGCTTCTCGTCCTCGGTGTAGCCGGGGATGCGGATGATCTCCATCCGGTCCATCAGCGGCTGCGGCATCCGCAGCGTGTTGGCGGTGCAGACGAACATCACGTCGGAGAGGTCGTAGTCGACCTCCAGATAGTGGTCGTTGAAATGGGCGTTCTGCTCGGGATCCAGCACCTCGAGCAGGGCCGAGGAGGGATCGCCGCGGAAATCCGCCCCGAGCTTGTCGATCTCGTCGAGCATGAAGAGGGGGTTGCTGGTCTTGGCCTTCTTCATGCTCTGGATGATCTTGCCCGGCATGGAGCCGATGTAGGTCCGCCGGTGGCCGCGGATCTCGGCCTCGTCGCGGATGCCGCCCAGCGACATGCGCACGAAGTTGCGGCCGGTGGCGCGGGCCAGCGATCTGCCGAGGCTGGTCTTGCCGACCCCGGGCGGGCCGACGAGGCAGAGGATCGGCCCCTTCATCTTCTCGACCCGCTGCTGGACGGCGAGATACTCGATGATCCGCTCCTTGACCTTCTCGAGACCGTAATGGTCGGCGTCGAGGATCTCCTGCGCCTTCGCGATGTCCTTCTTGACCCGTGAGCGCTTCTTCCAGGGCAGCGACAGCATCCAGTCGAGATAGTTGCGCACCACCGTGGCCTCGGCCGACATCGGGCTCATGCTGCGGAGCTTCTTGAGTTCCGCCAGGGCCTTCTCGCGCGCCTCCTTGGACAGCCGGGTCTTCTTGATCCTGTCCTCGAGCTCGCCGAGCTCGTCCTTGCCCTCGTCGAGTTCGCCGAGCTCCTTCTGGATGGCCTTCATCTGCTCGTTCAGGTAGTACTCGCGCTGGGACTTCTCCATCTGGCGCTTGACCCGGGAGCGGATGCGCTTTTCCACCTGCAGCACGCTGATCTCGCCCTGCATGAAGCCGTAGAGGCGCTCGAGGCGCTCGATCAGTGAGACCGTCTCCAGAAGCTCCTGCTTCTCGTGGATCTTGAGGTTGAGATGGGCGGCCACGGTGTCGGCGAGCTTGCCCGGATCCTCGATCTGGGACAGCGACACCAGCACCTCGGGCGGCACCTTCTTGTTGAGCTTGACGTACTCCTCGAACTGACCGACCACCGCCCGGGCCAGGGCCTCGGCCTCGCGGGGATCCCCGATCTCGTCCTCGACCAGCTCGGCCTCGGCCTGGAAGAAGGCGGGGTTGTCGCGGAACGCCCGCACGCGGGCGCGGTGCCCGCCCTCGACCAGCACCTTGACGGTGCCGTCGGGCAGCTTGAGGAGCTGGAGCACGCTCGAGACGGTACCCATGCGGTAGAGATCGTCCGGGCCGGGCTCGTCCTGGCTCGCGTTCTTCTGCGCCACGAGCAGGATCTGCTTGTCCTCCCGCATCACCTCCTCGAGGGCGTTGATCGACTTTTCGCGGCCGACGAAGAGGGGCACGATCATGTGGGGATAGACCACGATGTCGCGCAGCGGCAGGACGGCGAACAGCTGGGCTTCGGGAATCTCGACCATTGTACCTCGCGTTGAGAGCGCGGAAGCCGCCCGACCGGTGGGGGGTGCGGCGAACTTCCGCGTCAGATGTGGCGCCGACGCGGCGGGGTTTCAAGCAGCCGGCACGGAGCCGGCGGCCGGCGCGGGATCAGGAGGCGGAACCGACGTCGCTCTTGCGCTCGGCGTAGATCATGAGGGGCTTGACGCGGCCCTCGACCACCTCCCGGTTGACGACGACCTCCTCGACGTCGGACAGGGAGGGCAGCTCGAACATGGTCTCGAGCAGCACGCCTTCCATGATCGAACGCAGACCGCGGGCCCCGGTGCGGCGCTGGAAGGCCTTGTCGGCGATGGCCTGCAGCGCGTCCTCGGTGAAGGTCAGCCGCACGTTCTCCATGTCGAACAGCTTCTGGTACTGCTTCACGAGCGCGTTCTTGGGCTCCTTGAGGATCTTGACCAGCGCATCGATGTCGAGATCCTCGAGGGTGGCGATCACCGGCAGCCGGCCCACGAACTCGGGGATCAGGCCGAAACGGAGCAGATCGTCCGGCTCCACCCCGCGCAGCAGCTCGCCCGTCGGGCGCTCGTCGGGGCTGCGCACCTCGGCGCCGAAGCCCATCGAATGCTGGCGCGAGCGCTGGGCGATGATCTTCTCGAGCCCGGCGAAGGCGCCACCGCAGATGAACAGGATGTTGGTGGTGTCGACCTGCAGGAACTCCTGCTGCGGGTGCTTGCGCCCGCCCTGGGGCGGCACCGAGGCGATGGTCCCCTCGATGATCTTGAGGAGCGCCTGCTGCACCCCTTCGCCGGAGACGTCGCGGGTGATCGAGGGATTCTCGGCCTTGCGGCTGATCTTGTCCACCTCGTCGATGTAGACGATGCCCCGCTGCGCCCGCTCGACGTTGTAGTCGGCGGCCTGCAGCAGCTTGAGGATGATGTTCTCGACGTCCTCGCCCACATAGCCGGCCTCGGTCAGCGCGGTGGCGTCGGCCATGGTGAAGGGCACGTCGAGGATGCGGGCCAGGGTCTGGGCGAGCAGCGTCTTGCCCGAGCCCGTGGGGCCGATGAGCAGGATGTTGGACTTGGCGAGCTCGACGTCGGAGCTCTTGGAGCCGTGGGCCAGTCTCTTGTAATGGTTGTGCACGGCCACCGACAGCACGCGCTTCGCGTGCTCCTGGCCGATCACGTAATCGTCGAGGATGCTCTTGATCTCGGCGGGTGCCGGCACCCCGGCCTTGTTCTTGGCGACGGCGCTCTTGTTCTCCTCACGGATGATATCCATGCAGAGCTCGACGCATTCGTCGCAGATGAACACGGTCGGGCCGGCGATGAGCTTGCGCACCTCATGCTGGCTCTTGCCGCAGAAGGAACAGTATAGGGTGTTCTTGCTGTCGCCGCTCGGTTTGCTCATCGCCACTCAGATCCGATGCCGAAAACTAGGGTATGGTAACGGCGTGACCCTTACGAGACAACTGGTTATCGAACCGTTACGCGCAAAGGCTCCGCCGCGTTCTCCCGGCGAATGATAAGGTAGGACGCCCGGGCGGGGCTGCAACCGCCACTGTTGCCGGGCGGCCACGGTGCGCTGCGGCGGTCGCGGACGGTCTCAGCCCTGGTCCTGCGGCTTGGTCGGACGTTTGGCGATGACCTCGTCGATGAGGCCGAATTCCCTGGCCTCGCCGGCGGTCATGAAGGTGTCGCGCTCCATCTTGGCCTCCACCTCCTCGAGTGGCCGGCCGGTATGCTCGGCGTAGATCTCGTTCAACCTCCGCTTGAGATTGAGGATCTCGCGGGCATGGATCTCGATGTCGGTGGCCTGCCCCTGGAAGCCGCCCGAAGGCTGATGGGTCATGATGCGGGCGTGGGGGAGGGCGAAACGCTTGCCCTTGGTGCCGGCGGCCAGCAGCAGCGAGCCCATGCTCGCCGCCTGGCCGATGCAGATGGTGGCGATATCGGGGCGGATGTACTGCATGGTGTCGTAGATGGCGAGGCCGGAGGTGACGATGCCGCCCGGCGAATTGATGTAGAGGCTGATGTCCTTGTCCGGATTCTCCGCCTCCAGGAACAGGAGCTGGGCCGTCACCAGGCTCGCCGTGTGGTCGTCGACGGGGCCCATCAGAAAGATGATGCGCTCCTTGAGCATCCGCGAGAAGATGTCGTAGGCGCGCTCGCCCCGCGGGGTCTGCTCGACCACCATCGGTACCAGCTGGGCCATGATCGGGGTCTCGCTCGTCATCCGTCCTCCATCGGCGCGGACGGGGCCTCAGCCCTCGCCCTTGGCACTCTCGGCTGCTTCCACTTCGGCCGCGGCCTTGGCGGCGGCCTTGGCACCCGCGACGGCGTCCTCCTCGTCCTCCGGCTCCTCGAACAGCTCCTCGACGCTCACCTTCTCGTCGCGGATCCTGGCGAGTTCGAAGATGAAATCCACCACCTTGTCCTCGAACAGGGGGGCGCGGAGCTGTTCGAGCGCTCCCGGATTGTTGCGGAAGAAATCGAACACCTCGCGCTCGCGGCCCGGATAGCGCTGCGCCTCGCGGATCATCGCCTGCTGCAGCTCGTCGGCCTCGACCTTGATCTGGTTCCGGTTGCCGATCTCGGAAAGGATCAGGCCGAGACGGACCCGCCGTTCGGCGATGTCGCGATATTCCTTTCGCAGCTCCTCCTCGGTCTTGCCGGTGTCCTCGAAGCTCGTGCCGGAGCGCTCCATCTCCTCGGTGAGCTGCTTCCAGATGGTGTCGAACTCGAGATCGACCATCCCCTGCGGCACCTCGAAGGCGTAGGTTTCGGCCAGATGGTCGAGGAGCTGGCGCTTCATCTTCTCGCGCGCCCGCTGCCTGTACTCCTGCTCGAGGCGCTCGCGGATCGCCTTCTCCAGCTCTTCCAGCTTCTCGAAGCCGTAGGCCTTGGCGAGCTCGTCGTCGATCGCCAGCGGCTTCGGGGCCCGGACCTCCTTCACCGTTCCCTCGAAGACGAGCTGCCTGCCGGCGAGATCCTTGTTCGGATGGTCCTCGGGAACCGTGAGCTCGAGGCGGAAGCCGTCGCCCGGCCTCTTGCCCACGAGCCCCTCCTCGAAACCCGGCAGCATGCTTCCCGAACCGATCACCACCGGCAGGTTCTCGGCGGAGCCGCCCTCGAAGGCCTCGCCGTCGCGATAGCCCGTGAAGTCGATCACCACCTGATCGCCCTCCTGGACGGGGCGGGGCTCCTCCGGCGCCTCGTACTGCCGCTGCGCCTTGGCGAGGTTCTCGAGCGAGCGGCGCACCCGCTCCTCGTCGACCTCGGCCGTGTAGCGCACGAGTTCGATGGCCGAGAGATCGACCTCGGGTACCTCCGGCAGGATCTCGAGATCGATGCTGAATTCGAGATCCTTGCCCTCGTCGAAGGAAGTCACCTCCACCTTGGGACGCAGCGCCGGCTTGAGCTCGTGCTCGTTGATGACCTTGCGCGAGCCCTCCTCCACCACCTGCTCCAGGATCTCGCCCAGCACCGACGGGCCGTAGCGCTTGCGCAGGAGCCCGAGCGGCACCTTGCCGGGGCGGAACCCGGGCAGGCGCACCGTCTTCGCGAGTTCGGCCAGACGCTTTTCGATGCGTTCCTCGATCTCGGCGGCGTCGTAGGTGACCTTGTAGCCCCGCTTGAGGCCCTCCTGGGCGACTTCCTTGATCTGCATGTCCCTGCTCTCGATCGCTCTGGGGGTCCCGCCGCCTGTCCGGCCCGCGGCCCGCTGGTGCGGGCGGCGAGACTCGAACTCGCACGGCTCTCGCCACGGGAACCTAAATCCCGCGTGTCTACCGATTCCACCACGCCCGCGCCGACTGGCGACCACACGGCCGGCGAACCGGGCCTGCTATAGCGCATCGGGACGAACCGCGCCAACGGTCTTGGCATGGCGTCGGAACGCGCGGTTCAGCCGTTGGCACGGAGAACCGTGGCGGCCAGATAGAGCGACCCCGTGATGAGGACAAGGGCGGGGCCGGCGAGTTCTCGGGCGACGCCCGCGAGGGCCTCTTCGACCCCCGGCGCCGGGCGGGCGGCGAAGCCGAGAGCCGCGAGTTCGCGGGCCATTTCCGCCGGCTCCTGGCTCAGCGGCTCGTCCGGCACCGGGACGGTGACCACGGTGGCCGCGAGTGGTGCCAGCGGCCGGGCGAAGGCCCGCAGATCCTTGGTCCGCAGCATGCCCAGCACGAGATGGATCGGCCGGCCGCGGGCGAGCTCGGGGAGACTGCGGGCGAGCACCTCGCCGGCGGCCGGGTTGTGGCCGCCATCCAGCCACAGTTCGCTGCCTCCGGGCAGCAGCCGGGCGAGCCGTCCCTCGGTGAGACGCTGCAGCCGCGCCGGCCAGCGGGCGCGGCGGAGACCGACGGCGATGGCCGCCGGGGAGGGGGCGAGGTCGCCGAGCGCCCGGGCGGCCGCGATGGCGAGCCCGGCGTTGTCGAGCTGGTGGGGACCGACGAGTGCCGGCCGCGGCAGGCGCAGGTGGATCCCCTCCTCCCGGTAAAGGATGCCTCCTTCCTCCGCGTCCACCGTCCAGTCGCGGCCGGCGATCCCGAGCGGTGCCAGAAGATCCCGGCAACGGGCACGGATGACCGCCAGCACCTCCTCCGGTTGCGGGCCGGAGAGCAGCGGCACGCCCGGCTTGACGATACCCGCCTTCTCGCCGGCGATGGCGGCGAGGGTGCGGCCGAGATGGGCCTCGTGATCGAAGGAGATGGGGCTCATGAGCGTGAGGCGCGGCGCCGGCACCACATTGGTGGCGTCGAGCCGGCCGCCGAGCCCCGTTTCCAGCAGCAGGACATCGGCCGGCACCCGGGAGAAGGCCAGGAAGGCGGCGGCCGTGGTGATCTCGAAGAAGGTGATCGGTCCGCCCGCGTTGGCCCGTTCGCATTCGTCCAGCACATCGGCCAGCAGCGGCTCGTCGATGGGTCTGCCGGCGAGCAGGATGCGCTCGTTGAAGCGCACGAGATGGGGTGAGATGTAGCGATGGACCCGCCGGCCGGCGGCGGTCAGCATCGCATCCAGCATGGCGAGCGTGCTGCCCTTGCCGTTGGTGCCGGCGATGTGCACCACCGGCGGCAGATGGAGCTCCGGATGGCCGAGACGCGCGAGCAGGCGGCGGATGCGGCCGAGGGAGAGATCGATGCTCTTGGGGTGGAGCGCCTGCAGCCGAGCGAGGATGAGCTCGCTCGTGAAGCTAGTCATCCGCCGCCTCGCGCAGCTCCGCCACGGGTTCGGCGGCCTCCTCGGCGAGCTCGCGGGCGGGCTCGGGCTGCGGCTCCTCGTAGGCCACCCGCGGCCGCATGAGGAGACCGATCACCCGTTCGAGGGTGGCGCGCAGCTCGAAACGGTGCACCACCATGTCGACCATGCCGTGCTCGAGCAGGTACTCCGCCCGCTGGAAGCCTTCCGGCAGCTTCTCGCGGATGGTCTGCTCGATCACCCGGCTGCCGGCGAAGCCGATCACCGCGCCCGGTTCGGCGATGTGGATATCGCCGAGCATGGCGAAGGAGGCGGTGACGCCGCCGGTGGTGGGGTCGGTGAGCACCACGATGTAGGGCAGGCCCGCTTCCTTGAGCTCCTGGATGGCGACGGTGGTGCGTGCCATCTGCATGAGCGACACCGCGCCCTCCTGCATGCGGGCGCCCCCGGAGGCGGTGAAGGCGACGAAGGCCGCGCGCCTGCGGATGGCCTCGCGGGCGGCGCTGACGAACCCCTCCCCCACGGCCGCCCCCATCGAGCCGCCCATGAAGGCGAAGTTCATCACCGCGCACACCACCGGCACATCGCCCAGCATGCCGGCCGCGGCCTCGAGGGCGTCCTGGGCCTTGGTCCGCGCCTGGGCCTCCTTGAGACGGTCGGTGTAGCGCTTGAGATCGCGGAACTTGAGGGGATCCACCGGCGCCTTGGGCATCGCCAGCGGCTCGTAGCCGTCCTCCCCGAACAGGCTGCGGAAGCGGTACTCGGGTCCCACCCGCATGTGATGGTTGCAGTGGGGGCAGACCCGCTGGTTGGCCTCGAGATCGCGATGGAAGATCATCCGCTCGCAGGCCGGGCACTGGTTCCAGAGGTTCTCCGGCACCTCGACCCGGTTGCGCTCGACGAGGGCCCGGATACGCGGACGGACGTAGTTGGTGAGCCAGTTCACGAGCGGTTCACTCCGGCTATGGCCTCGGCCAGGGCGCGCACCCGCGCGAGCACGGCGGGGACGAGCTCCGGGGTGGCACGACCTTCGGAATCGAGATGGCGGGCGACGAGATCGACCAGTGCCGAACCCACGACGGCGGCATCGGCATGGCGGGCGATCTCCGCCGCCTGCGCCGGCTCGCGGATGCCGAAGCCCACGGCGATGGGGAGATCGGTATGGCGGCGGATGCGGGCCACCGCCTCGCCCACCTGCGTCGCGACCGGCGCGGCGCCGCCGGTGATGCCGGTGATCGAGACATAGTAGAGAAAGCCCGAGCCGTTCGCGAGCACCCGCGGCAGGCGGGCGTCGTCGGTGGTGGGCGTCGCGAGACGGATGAAGGCGAGGCCGCGCTCGCGGGCGGGCAGGCAGAGCTCGGCGTCTTCCTCGGGCGGCAGATCGACGATGATCAGCCCGTCCACCCCCGCGGCACGGGCGTCGTCGAGGAACCGCAGGGGGCCGTAGTTCCAGATCGGGTTGTAGTAGCCCATGAGCACGATCGGCGTGTCCGGGTCGCGCTCGCGGAAACGGCGCACCAGCGGCAGGATGTGGCGCAGCTTGGCGCCGGCTTCGAGGGCGCGCAGATTGCCCGCCTGGATGGACGGCCCGTCGGCCATCGGATCCGAAAACGGCATGCCGATCTCGATGATGTCCGCGCCCGCCTCCGGCAGGCCGGCCAGCAGCGTCTCGAAGGTCGCCATGTCGGGATCGCCGGCCACCAAGAAGGTGACGAGGCCGGCCCGTCCCTGCGCCCGCAGCGCCGCGAAGCGCGCCTCGATGCGTCCGCTCACAGCCGCACCCCCATGGCCTCGGCGACGGTGTAGATGTCCTTGTCGCCGCGCCCGCAGAGGTTCATGACGACGATCTCGTCCCGCGACAGGCCGGGCGCCAGGCGGATCACCTCGGCCAGGGCATGGGCGGGCTCCAGTGCCGGCAGGATGCCCTCGAGCCGCGAGCAGAGGGCGAAGGCGTCGAGCGCCTCGCGATCGGTGACCGCGGTCACCTCGATCCGTCCCATGTCCCTGAGCCAGGCGTGTTCGGGGCCGACGCCCGGATAGTCGAGTCCGGCGGAGATGGAATGCGGCTCGACGATCTGCCCGTCGTCGTCCTGCATGAGATAGGAACGCGAGCCGTGCAGGACACCGGGGCGACCGGCGGTCATGGCGGCGGCGTGCTTTCCCGTCTCGATGCCGAGGCCGGCGGCCTCGACGGCGATGATGCGCACCCCCTCGTCGTCGAGGAAGGGATGAAAGAGGCCCATGGCGTTGGAGCCACCACCCACCGCCGCCACCAGCACGTCCGGCAGACGCCCCTCCTTCTCCAGGATCTGGCGCCGCGTCTCCTCGCCGATCACCGACTGGAAATCGCGCACCATCGCCGGGTAGGGGTGCGGGCCGGCCACCGAGCCGATGAGATAGAAGGTGTTCTCGACGTTGGTGACCCAGTCGCGCAGGGCCTCGTTCATGGCGTCCTTGAGGGTCCTCGAGCCCGAGCTCACGGGCCGCACCTCGGCACCCAGAAGACGCATGCGGAAGACGTTCGGCTGCTGGCGTTCGATGTCCCGCTCGCCCATGTAGACGACGCATTCCATCCCGAAGCGGGCGGCCACGGTGGCGGTCGCCACGCCGTGCTGTCCGGCTCCGGTCTCGGCAATGATGCGGGTCTTGCCCATGCGGCGGGCGAGCAGGATCTGGCCGATGCAGTTGTTGATCTTGTGGGCGCCGGTGTGGTTGAGCTCGTCGCGTTTGAAGTAGATCCGCGCACCGCCCAGGTGTTCGGTCAGCCGCTCGGCGAAGTAGAGCGGTGAGGGGCGCCCCACATAGTCCCGGAACCAGCCCTCCAGCTCGGCCCGGAAGGCCGGATCGGCTCTCGCCTCCTGCCAGGCGCGTTCGAGATCGAGGATGAGCGGCATCAGGGTCTCGGCGACGAAGCGGCCGCCGTAGATGCCGAAATGGCCGTTCTCGTCCGGCCCGGCTCGCAAACTGTTGGGTCTCGCGGTCACGTCGTTCGCTCCGGGGTCGGCACCCCTGGTTGCCGATCGAGGCTGCGGGCACGCCGGAGAAAGGCCCGGATCCTGGCCGGATCCTTGACCCCGGGCGCCTTCTCGACGCCCGAGGAGACATCGACGATCCGGGCGCCCGTCCGCCGCAGCGCCTCGCCAAGATTGTTCACATCGAGTCCCCCTGCAAGGATCCAGGGCCGGTTCGGGGCGGCACCCGCCAGCAGGTCCCAGTCGAACCGCTCGGCATTGCCGCCGGGCAGCGCCCCCGCCCGCCGCGGCGGCGGCGCGTCGAACAGGAACATGTCGGCCACCGTCCCGAAAGCGGCGCATGCGTCGAGATCTTCCGCCCGCGCGACCCGGAGCGCCTTGATCAGCGCGAGGCCGAAACGCGCCTTCAGGGCCGCCAGACGCTCCGGCGTCTCGCGGCCGTGGAGCTGCAGACAGTCGAGGGCGCCGGCGGCGAGCACCCGTGCGATCTCCTCCTCCGCCGGATCGACGAACACGCCGACGCATTTGGGGCCGGCGGGGACCGCCGCCCGCAGCTCGGCGAACTTTGCCGGGGTGAGGGCGCGCGGCGAGGGCGGATAGAAGACGAAACCGAGATAGGCCGCGCCCTCGGCGGCGGCGACCGCGATCGCCTCGGAGTCGGTGAGACCGCAGATCTTGACGGCGACCATCTCAGGCGGCCTCCCCGAGCTCGCGGAGGAGCGCCGCGGCCGCCGCGGCGGGATCGGGCGCGGCGGTGATCGGCCGTCCGACGACGAGGTAGTCGGCGCCCGCGGCGAGGGCCGCCGCCGCCGTCGTGGTGCGCTTCTGGTCGTCGGCGCCCGCCGGACCGCTCCGGATACCCGGCACCACGAGCAGCGGATCGGGGCCGAAGCGGGCGCGAAGCGGCGCCACCTCGAGGGGCGAGCAGACGAGCCCGTCGATGCCCGCGGCGAGCGCCGTCTCGGCGAGCCTCGTCACCTGGTCGGTCACCGAACCGGTCATCCCCATCCGCTCGAGGTCCCGGCGTTCGAGACTGGTCAGCACCGTCACCGCGAGCAGGCGCAGCCGGCTTCCGCACCCGTCGCGGGCCTCGCGGGCGGCCCGCAGCATGGCCTCGCCGCCGCTGGCGTGGAGGGTGGTCATGGTCACCGGCAGGCGCGCGATCGCCCCTACCGCGCCGGCGACGGTGTTCGGGATGTCGTGGAGCTTGAGATCGAGGAAGAGCGGCATCCCCTCGCCCGCGACCGCCCGCACCCCCTCGGGGCCGTTGGCGACGAAGAACTCGAGCCCCAGCTTGAGCCCGCCCACCCGCTCGCGCAGCCGGCGGGCGAGGGAAAGCGTCTCTGCCCGGGCGGCACGGTCGAGCGCGCAGAAGATCGGGTTGACGGGTGGTCGTTCGAGGGCCAAGGGATCGGGCGTTCCGGCTGTTTGCCGCTGGCAGCGGCTTATAGCAGATGCGGCAGGCGAGGCAAAATCGGCACCGCTATCCGAGCCGGGCGGCGACCAGGGCCGCCGCCGCCAGATCCTCGATGGCGGAGCCCACGGATTTGAAGACGGTGATCTCCCGAGCATCGCGCCGCCCCGGAACCCGCCCCTGGCACAGGCCGTAGAGGTCGCCGCGGATGCGCTCGCGGGAAAGCGCGCCGCTCGCAATGGCGAGGAGAATGTCCCCCGCCTCGGCGAGCGCCCCGGCCATGGTGTCCAGGTAGACGGCGGCGCGGCGCAGGAGCGCGTCGTCGCTCTCCCGCATGTCCGGCCGGAAGGCGCCGACGAGATCGACGTGGGTGCCGGGGCGTACCCGCTCGCCGGGCACGAGGGGCGTGCGGCTCATGGTGGCGCAGGATACGATGTCGGCTTCCTCGATGGCGGCCAGCCGGTCCTCGACGGCACGGGCCTCGAACCCCTCCCCGGCGAGGGTGGCGGCGAGCTCGCGGGCGCGCTCGGCGGTGCGGTTCCACACCGTGATCCGGCGCAGCGGGCGTACGGCGGCGTGCGCCCGCACGAGATGGGGCGCCAAGGCCCCGGCCCCGATCACGAGCAGGCTGCTCGCGTCCTCGCGGGCGAGGAACCGCGCCGCCAGCGCCGATGCGGCGGCGGTACGCCGCAGGGTGAGGGCGGTGCCGTCCATGAGCGCGCGCGGTTCGCCGCTGCGGCCGTCGAACAGCAGATAGACCGCCTGCACGCTGGGCCGACCGGTCACCCGTTCGTTGTCCGGGAAGACGGTCACCAGCTTGACGCCGATCTCGCGATCCGGCCGCCAGGCCGGCATCAGCAGGAGGGTCGCGGGTTCGGCCCCGCCCCGCGGGATCTCGTGATGGTGTCGGACGGGCGCCTCGATGCCGGCGGCGAACACCTCCCGCAGCGCCTCGATCAGCGACGGGTAGGGCAGGGCACGATCGACCGCGTCGCGATCGAAGAAGGCGGGCATCGGCCGCCCTCAGCCTCCCGGTGCCGAGAGGGCGAGTTCGCGGCCGCGCGCCCGGGTGCGGGCGACCTCCGCTTCCTCCTCCCGTTCCGCCGCCATGCGGGCCTGGTATTCGAAGCCCCGCAGCCGCCGCTCGAGACGCCGGCAGCGCATGCGCAGCCGCAGGATCTCGACCGAGGCGACGAGGGCGGTCAGCCCCACGCCGAGCACGAGACCCGCCAGCAGCACGCCGTAGAGCGGCAGATCGACGGTCACCGGCAGGGGCCAGAAGCCGACGTCCACCGGCTTCCGGTTGGCGATGGCGAACAGGACCACGACCACGAGGCCGGTGAGACCCACGAGCACACGCAACAGACGAAGCATGGTTCCCTATCCGAGAGGCGGTGACGCCCTCAGGCGTCCTGGTTCAGTCGCTCGCGCAGCTCCTTGCCCGACTTGAAGTAGGGCACGCGCTTGTCGGGAACATGGACCTCCTGGCCGGTGCGGGGATTGCGACCCGTGCGCGCAGCCCGCTGGCGCACCGAAAAGGCGCCGAAGCCGCGCAACTCGACGCGATCCCCCCGCTCCAGGGCGGCACTGATGGTGTCGAAAACGGTGGCGACGATACGCTCCACGTCGCGCTGATAGAGATGCGGATTGGCCTCGGCGAGACGTCTAATGAGCTCCGAGCGGGTCATATCGGTTCCGTCGTTCACGCGGTCAGGGCTAATTCTTCCTCGCAGAGGAAAGCTGACAGAGGGGGGGAGGGGCGTCAAGGCGAAGCTCCGTTCCGTGTCTTGCCCTCGGGTTGAAATGGAAAAGGCGGGCCACGGCCCGCCTTTCCCGTCGGGGATCGCCGGGTGTCGCCCGGCTCATTCCTTCGTTCCGGCCTCGCCTTCGGCCGCCGGCGCGTCGGCCTCGGCGGCCTCCGCCTTCGCCTTCGCTCCGGCCTCCTTCTCCGGCTCGGCCTCCTTCGCCTCGGCGGGTTCCCCCGCGACCTCGCCGCTCTCCTCGGCCGGCTGCGCCTGCTGGCGCAGCTCCTCCTGTTTCTGGCGCAGCGCCGCACCGAGGATGTCGCCCAGGCTGGCGCCGCTGTCGGCGGAGCCGTATTCGGCGATCGCCTGCTTCTCCTCTTCCACCTCGAGCGCCTTGATGGACAGCGACAGGCGCCGGTTGGCGTGGTCGATGTTCGTCACCTTGGCGTCGATCTTCTCGCCCACGGCGAAGCGGTCCGGTCGCTGCTCGGCCCGGTCGCGGGCGAGGTCCGCCTTGCGCACGAAGCCCGGCGCGCCGGACACGGTCTCCACCTCGAGGCCCTGCGGGGTCACCGCCTTGACGACACAGGTCACGCGCTCGCCGCGCTTGAGGCCCGCCACCGCCTTGCGGAAGGGGTCCTCCTCGAGCTGCTTGATGCCGAGGGAGATGCGCTCCTTCTCGACATCGACGTCGAGCACGACCGCCTTCACCACATCGCCCTTCTTGTAGGTCTTGATGGCTTCCTCGCCGGGCTCGGTCCAGGAGATGTCGGAGAGATGGACCATGCCGTCGATGTCGCCCTCGAGGCCGATGAAGAGGCCGAACTCGGTGACGTTCTTGACCTCGCCCTCGACCACCGAGCCCACGGGATGCTTCTCGAGGAACTCCTCCCAGGGGTTGGGCAGCGCCTGCTTGAGGCCGAGGGAGATGCGGCGCTTCTCCTCGTCCACCTCGAGCACCACCACCTCGACCTCCTGGCTGGTCGAGACGATCTTGCCGGGATGGACGTTCTTCTTGGTCCAGCTCATCTCGGAGATGTGGACGAGGCCCTCCACGCCGGGCTCGAGCTCGACGAAGGCGCCGTAGTCGGTGATGTTGGTGACGCGGCCCTTGAACTTGGCCCCCACCGGATACTTGAGGGCCACCCCCTCCCAGGGATCCGCCTCGAGCTGCTTCATGCCGAGGGAGATGCGCTGGGTCTCGCGGTTGAAGCGAATGACCTGCACCTTGACGGTCTGGCCCACCTGCAGCACCTCGGTGGGATGGCCGACCCGCCGCCAGGCGATGTCGGTCACGTGCAGCAGCCCGTCGACACCGCCGAGATCGACGAAGGCGCCGTAGTCGGTGATGTTCTTGACGACCCCCTCCAGCACCTGGCCCTCGTGCAGGGTCTGAAGCAGCTCCTTGCGCTGTTCGGCCCGGCTCTCCTCGAGCACCGCCCGCCGCGAGACGACGATGTTGCCGCGCCGGCGGTCCATCTTGAGGATCAGAAACGGCTCGGGCTTGTTGAGGAGCGGCCCGATGTCGCGGATCGGCCGGATGTCCACCTGGCTGCCGGGCAGGAAGGCCACCGCCCCGCCGAGATCGACGGCGAAGCCGCCCTTGACCTTGCCGAAGATGACGCCCTCGACCTTCTCGCCCTTCTTGAAGGCCTCCTCGAGCCGGTTCCAGCATTCCTCGCGGCGCGCCTTCTCGCGCGAGAGGACCACTTCGCCGCTGCGGTTCTCGTAGCGCTCGACGTAGACCTCGACCGTGTCGCCCACCTCGATCTCGGGCGGCTGGCCGGGAGCGGCGAACTCCTTGAGGGGCACCCGGCCCTCGGACTTGAGGCCGACGTCGATCACCGCGTGATCGCCCTCGATGGCGACCACCGTGCCCTTGACCACGCTGCCTTCGATCTTGCTCTTGCGGCCGAGTGTTTCGTCGAGAAGGGTGGCGAATTCTTCGAGACTTGGGCGTTGTTCCGCTACCGCGGTGGAATCCGTCATTCGTGCTCCAGGAACATCACGACCGCGGGATGTGCCCGGCGGCCGGGCTGGGGGTTACACCTGTGTCGCCGGCGAGGCGCCGTCCGGGCCCGCGCAGGCACGCCGCCGTTCCGAAACCCACGCGATCGCCGCCGCCACGCTTCCCGCGGGGTCGAGCTCGGTGGTGTCCAGAACGTAGGCGTCCGGCGCAGCACGCAACGGCGCGACCGCCCTTTCCGCATCGCGGCGGTCACGCTCACGCATCTCCTCCAGGACGCGCGCGTATATAGGCCTTTCGCCGCGCCGCCGCAACTGTTCGCAACGGCGGCGCGCCCGTTCCTCCACCGAAGCGGTGACGAAGAGCTTGGCCTTGGCCTCGGGGCAGACCACCGTGCCGGTGTCGCGGCCGGCCAGCACCGCCCCTTCCGGTCGCTCCGCGAAGCGCTTCTGGAAGGGGAGCAGCTCGGCCCGCAGGCGGGGATTGGCGGCGATCCGCGAGGCCAGGGCGCCGAGCGCCTCGTCGGCCAGATCGGGGGCCTCGAGATCGGCCTCCGCGAGATCGTGCGCGCAGCGCAGCAACACCTCCTCGTCCGCCGGATCGCCCCCCGCCTCGCGCAGCCGGCGGGCCACCGCCCGGTAGATGAGGCCGGTATCCAGGAAGGGCAGACCGAAATGCGCGGCCAGCGCCCGCGCGATGGTGCTCTTGCCGGAGGCCGCCGGGCCGTCCACCGTGATCACCAGACGGCAGTCGCCGCTCACGATCCCGCCTCCTCGATGCGCGCGCCGAGGGCGTTCATCAGGGCGACGAAGCCCGGAAAGCTGGTGGCGATGGTCTCCGCGCCCTCGACGGTGACGGGCGCGCGGGCGATGCCGCCGAGGACGAGGAAGCTCATGGCGATTCTGTGGTCGAGCCGGGCCGCCACGCGGCCACCACCCGGCGGCGGGCCGGCCGCGCCCTCGACGAAGAGATCGTCCCCCTCGCTCCAGCAGCGCACCCCGCAGGCGGCGAGCCCCTCGAGAATGGCCGCGAAACGGTCGCTTTCCTTGACCCGGAGCTCGCCGAGCCCGCGCATGGCCGTCACCCCGCGGGCCCGCGCCGCCGCCACCGCCAGGATCGGGTATTCGTCGATCATCCTGGGCGCCCGCTCGGCCGGCACCTCGACAGCCTCCAGGTCCGAGCTCTCCACCACGAGATCCGCGACCGGCTCGCCGCCCTGCTCGCGCGGGCGCGTCTCCGTGATGCGGGCGCCCATCTCGCGGAGCGTACGGTAGAGGCCGGCGCGCAGGGGATTGACGCCCACGCCGGGGATCTCGATCCGCGAGCCTTCGGCGAGGACGGCGGCGACCACCGGAAAGGCGGCGGAGGAGGGATCGCCGGGCACGACGAAGTCCCGGGGCCGCAGCTCGGGCTGGCCGGTGATCGTCACCCGGTGGCCGTCTTCCGTCTCCTCCTCGGCGATCTCGGCTCCCATGGCCCGCAGCATGCGCTCGGTATGGTCGCGGGAGGCCAGGGGTTCGGTCACGCTGGTACGCCCCGCGGCGTGGAGGCCGGCCAGCAGGATCGCCGATTTCACCTGGGCCGAGGCGACCTCGGAACGCCAGTCGAGGGGCAGGAGATCCGCCCGGCCGCGGACGGCGAGGGGCAGGCGGTCGCCCTCGCGGGCGAGCACCGTGGCCCCCATCTCGCGCAGCGGTGCCGCCACCCGACCCATCGGACGCCGCCGCAGGGAGGAATCGCCGGTGACGACGGCGGTGAAGGGATGACCGGCGAGCAGGCCCATGACCAGTCTGGCGCCGGTTCCCGCGTTGCCGAGATCGAGCACCGTATCGGGCTCCGCGAGGCCGCTCACGCCGACACCCGCCACCGTCCAGCTCCCGCCGTTGTGGCGTGCGACCGGGACGCCCAGCCGCCGCAGGGTGGCGGCGGTGGCCATCACGTCCTCGCCCTCGAGGAGGCCCTCGATCCGGCTCTCGCCGACGGCCAGGGCCGCGAGCAGCAGGGCGCGGTGGGAGATCGACTTGTCGCCCGGCACCGAGGCCCTTCCCGAGAGGGCCCCGTGCGGGCTCGCGCGCAGCTTCATCGCCGTTCGCTCCGCTCCGGAAAAGGACCGAAATGGGGGCGAAATTCCCGCTCGCCGCGGCCTCGCGCCGCGGACCGAAAATGCTTTTGACAGCTCGATTGGGACATGGCAATTGCGATGCCCGCTCCCAAGGCAGTGCCGACCTCGAGGAGACTCCCCTTGCCGAAGCCCGAATGGGGTACCAAGCGCCTCTGTGCGAACTGCGGTGCCCGCTACTACGACATGAACCGTCCCGAGATCGTGTGCCCGGCCTGCGGCACGCCGTTCGATGCCGAGGGGGCGAAGAAGCCGCGCCGTGCCGTGGCGGCGGCCGCCACGCCGGCGGCGGCGATCGCCGAAGCGGTGGATCTGCCGGAGGTCGAGGAGGAAGAGGAGGTGGTCGCCGAGGAGGAGGCCGCCGTGGTGGTGCCGCCCGAAGAGGACGAGGAGGAAGAGGAGGCGCTGCCGCTCGTCGAGGGGGTGGTGCTCGACAGCGAGGAGGAGGACGAGGAAGGCGCGCTGATCGAGGACGCCGCGGAACTCGGCGAGGAGGAGGACGTGGCCGACGTCATCGAGGGGGACATCGAGGACGAGGAGGAGACCTCCTGAGCCCGCGCGAGGGGGTTGCGCGGCAGGCCGACATTGCCTATTTGAGCCGTCGCGAGGGGCCGTAGCTCAGTTGGGAGAGCGCCTGAATGGCATTCAGGAGGTCGGCGGTTCGACTCCGCTCGGCTCCACCAGCAGAAACCGATACCCACCGACCCCGTTTCCGAGATCGCCGTTTTCGCCGCGAGCACGAGCGCGCCGGCGGCGCGGCGACGGAACTCGTGCGCGTTCAGCGAGAGGTGGACGCGGAGGTGTCGGCGGCGGCCGGGGCGGCCTCCTCTGCGGTCTCGCGATCGGGCGCGTCGGCTTCCACCTCCGGGCCGCGGCGCTGCTGCAGGAACCGGTAGAGGGTGCGCTCGCTGATACCGAGGACCCGGGCCACGGTGGCGCGGTGGCCGCCGTGGCGCCGCAGCAGCTCGGCGATGTAGGTATCGCGGATCTCGTCCAGCGTCGGCTCGTGGTCGAAAGCGAGCCGGAAGGCCCCGCCCGCTCGCTCCGCCGCCGCGGCAGACGTCCGAAGTGCGAGATGGCCGGGCTCGATGAGCGGGGATTCGCCCGAAAGAATGGCCGCCCGTTCGACGATGTTCCGGAGCTCGCGCACGTTGCCCGGCCAGCCGTACCGCTGCAGCGCTTCGAGGGCGGCCGGGGTGAAGCGCTTGGGCACGTGCCGGCAGGCGCTGCGGCGCGAGAGAAAGAACTCCGCCAGCAGGGGCACGTCCTCCGGTCGCTCGCGCAGCGGGGGCAGGGTGAGGACGAGCCCTTCGAGCCGGTAGTAGAGGTCTTCCCGGAATCTTCCCTCGCGCACCATGCGTGCGAGCGTGCGGTTGGTGGCCGCGATGAAGCGGACGTCACAGCGGCAGTCGCGCGTGCTGCCGAGACGGCGGAAGGTGCGCGTCTCCAGCGTGCGCAGGAACTTGGCCTGCGCCGCCGGCGACAGATCGCCGATCTCGTCGAGGAACACGGTGCCTCCCTCCGCCGCCTCGATGAGACCCTCCTTGCGGCGGTCGGCGTCGGTGAACGCGCCCTTCTCGTGGCCGAACAACTCGCTCTCGAACAGGGTGTCCTGGAGTGTCGTGCAGTCCACGACCACGAACGGCCGCTCGCGCCGCGGGCTCGCCGCGTGGATGGCCCGTGCCGCGAGTTCCTTGCCGGTGCCGCTCTCACCGAGCAGGAGCACCGTGGCATCGGTCGGGGCCACGAGCCGGATCGCCCGCCGCACCCTGCGGATGGCCTCGCTGTTGCCCAGGAGCTCGGTGTGCACGGCGGAGGCCGCCTCGCGCCGCAGCAGCGCGTAGGTGCGCTGGAACTCCACCTTCTCGAGGGCCCGCTCGATGGCCAGCAGCAGCGCCTCCGGCGCCACCGGCTTGACCAGATAGTCGTCCGCGCCTCGTTTGATCGCGGTCACCGCCTGGTCGATGGAGCCGAAGGCCGTGAGCACGATCACCGGCGCGAGCTCCCGCAGGAGCGCGACCAGCTCGATGCCGTCGCGGTCGGGAAGGCGTACATCGAGGACGATCGCCGCGGGGTCCTTCTCCTCGGCGAGCACGAGCCCCTGTGCGCCGGTGGCCGCCGGCACCACCGGATAGCCGGCCGCTTCGAGCTGCATGGCCAGCAGCCGGCCGAGGGTGCGGTCGTCCTCGATCAGGAGGATCGGCCTTGCCGACGGCTGCGTTCCCATGTGTCGAGTTCACTCCACGCACTGGGCAGTTCCACGACGAAGCGCGTACCATGCCCGGGTTCACTTTCCACATGGATCCGTCCACCGTGGCGTTCCACCACCCCGCGGACGATCCAGAGGCCGAGGCCGGTGCCGGGCACGCGGTCGGCACGATGGCTCCAGAAGGGGAGGAAGATGCGCGCGAGGTGTTCTCGCGGGATGCCGACGCCGGTGTCGGCGACCACGAGCCGCACGCGTTCACCCTCGACCCGCCCCTCGATGCTCAGACGGCCGCCCTCGGGCATGGCGTGGAAGGCGTTCTGGGCGAGGTTGAGCACCAGCATGCGCAGGTCGCTGTCGACGCCCAGCACCTCGGCTTCCGGCGCGACGTCGATGGCGATCTCGACGCGCCGCTGCTCCGCCTCCCAACCGAGCAGCGACAGGACCTCGCGCACCAGCCGGTCGACCCGCACGAGCTGGCGCTCCGCCGAGGGCGGCAGTGCCACCCGCAGCAGGCGGTCGGTGATGTCGATGCATTTGGCGATCTCGCCCTGCATGAGCTCCAGGTACTCGCGGCGCGTGTCTTCATCGACGTCACTCCGGGCCAGCGCCCGCAGCGCGATCTGGATCGAGGCCAGGGGATTGCGGATCTCGTGGGCCACGCCGGTGGCGAGCTGCCCGAGTTCGGACAGCCGTTGCTCTTCGGCGATGCGCGCCTGTTCCTCCAGATCGCGCACGGATTCGATGACGCAGGCCCGCGTGTCGCCGTCCACGGGCAGGTCGACGCGCATGGCGATGATTTCGACGGCCAGGGGCCGGCCGTCGCCCCGCAGATGACGATGCACCGTGCGCAGTCGCTCGCCGTCGCGGCGAAGCTCCTCGAGGGGGCAGTTGACGAGTGTCGGCGGGCAGGGCTCGTCCCTTCCGTGCACGGCGTGACAGGGGCGCGCCAGGAGGGCTTCCGCCGTCTCCCCCTGCATCTCGGCGAAGCGCCGGTTGACGGCGATCACGCGGTAGTCGGAGGCGAGCACGCGGATCCCGTCGGGGACCGCCTCCATCAGCGCCCGCGTGAAACGCTCGCGCTGCTCCACGAGACGGTAGCTCCGCTCGATCCGTTCCGCCATGCGATCGAAGGCACCGGCCAGCCGCGCGATCTCGTCCGAACCGCCGAGACGGATCCTGGTGTCCAGGACGCCTTCGGCGAGGCGTTCGCTGGCGCGGGTGACGGCGCGCAGCGGTCGCAACACCCAGCGGTCGAGTGCGAAGGCGAGACCGCCCAGGGTCAGCAGCAGCACGAGCCCGCCGGAGCCGGCGAAGACCAGGGTCGAAAGCAAAGCCTCGCGACGGATCGACGAAGCCTCGCGGTCGACCACCAGCACCCCGTTTACGGGATGGCGTTCGGGCGGGCCGTGGCAGCCGCTGCAGATCGGCCGGTTGCGCACCGGCAGCACGCTGCGCAGGATTTCGGTCTGCAGGCGGCGGTCGTCGAACAGCAGCGTGCGTGCCGGGCCTGCACCGTCCGCGTGGCATTCGCGGCATCCCGCCTCCCGTTGCCGTGCGTAGGTCCGGCCGAGCAGCCCGGGCTCCGAGGAGAACCGCACTTCGCCCCGGGGATCGAGGATCATCACTCGCTGCACGTCCGGTTGTTCGCCGAGGCGCACGACCAGATTCCGCAGGCCGTCGAGATTGCGCTCCAGCATCGCGTTCTCGAGCGCGACCCGGAACAGGTCGTTGAGACGTGCCGCGGCCTCCGCACGAGCCTCCCGCAGCCGCCACTGGTACAGGCCGACGAAGAGCAGCAGGAACAGCAGGGAGACGACGACCAGCTCGACCGCGAGGAGCAGGCCCAGCCGGCGCCGCAGGCTGCGGCCGGGCCAGTCGCGGATGCGCCGCAGGACGCTCATCGCATGGAGGCGAGGCGCAGCAGGAAGCCGGCGGGCGGGATCGCCGCCGGATCGAGCCGCACCACCCGCCGGCCATCGGCGGCAACCTCGTCCCCGAACAGTACCACCGGGATCAGCACCGCATGCTCCCGGTGGCGGGCGAGGAACTGCGTGAACCAGCCCACCCGCTTCTCCCTGCGGCGGGTCGCGAGAAGGGCTTCGACGTTGTGGACCAGCGCCGGGCCACACCGCCCCGCCTCGGCGAGGAAGGCGTCGAGATCGGCGAGCCCGAGCCGCGTGGCCTGCCAGCCCAGAGGCGCCATGCGTTCGCGGCGGAAGTCCCGGAACGCGAGGCCGAAATGCTCGGCGATCGCCTCCAGCAGCTCCGGACGGTACTCCGGCAGCCACACGATGGCCCCGCCCCGCCACGCCACGGCCTCGAGCACACGCTCGACCGGCGCCATCCAGTCGCTCATGTCCCCTGCTCCACGCTACCGGCCCATTATGCCGTCGGGCCCGCCGCCGTCGAGGGCGGGAACGGTCCGCCGGCGTGCCCGGAGGTGCGACAGATGCGACAGCGGTCCATCACGGGCCGTACCACCGGCTCGCGAAAGGGCGCCCGGCAGTGCGTGCAGCGCCGCTCGCGGAGCGGAACCGGGGGCGGGGTCGGACGGTCGCGCAGGAGGGTGACGGCCCCGACCTCGCAGAGATCGACACACAGCCCGCAGCCGCTGCATCGCGCCGGGCGCACCTCGTAGGCCGTTTCGCCTTCTTCCCCGCGCACGAGACGGATGGCGTCGCGCGGGCAGCCGCGCGCACAGGCGTCGCAGCCCTGGCAGCGAAACGGATCGAGGACAGCAACAACCGGAAACGGTGCCGCCCCGTCGGCCGTGGGGAGTGGCACCGGCGCGCCATCGTCGGTGGCAGCATGATGGATACCGCGCGCGAACCGGCGCAGCAGCGCGCGCCGTCCGACGTCGAGGGACCGGGCGTGCCGGAGCGCACGGTACCAGTCCCCGAGAGGGAGGCGCTCGAGCGCCAGGGGGGCGACGCCGCGTGCCCGCAGGAGATGGGCCAACCGAACAAGAGCCGTTTCCAGCCCTTCACCGTCCATTGCCCGCGGGCAGTCCCGACAAGGGGGATCGGCCACCAGAAGACGGCGCGCACCGCGGGCCCGGAGCCGGGCGAGTTCCCGCAGGCCGAGGGCATGCAGACAGGGGATGCGACCGCGCAAGTCGCTCCCCGGGGTCGCCCCGCAGCGGGCCAAGGCGACGGTGTCGCCGTGCCAGTCGGCGAGCAGCGGCGTGCCGGGTACGTCGATGGCCCCTTCGGGACAGGCCGCCACGCACCGTCCGCAGCCGTCACAGCGGCCCGGGTCGATTCCGAGAAGGGCGTTCTCCAGCACCCAGGCGTGCCGGGGACAGACGTCGATGCAGGCGGTGCAGCTAGCGGCCGGCCCACGGGCGTGTACGCAGCGCCCGCTGTCCAGCGTCGGCGGGGGGTCCCGAGGGTGCGCCGGACTTCGCATCGACAGGACCGCTCACCAGCCGGGACCAACGCCGGGCAGATAACGTTCGGCCGTGCAGCGGGGCAGCGGCCGGGCCCTCGGCTCGGCCGGCTGCCAGCGCGGTTCGCCGGTCGCATGCTCGAGCAGATCGCGCAGCTCTTCGAGATAGGCGGCGGTGAGACGGGCGAGGCCGACGAAATAGGGTGTGCGGCACCGCTTTCCCACCGCTGCCGCGAAGTCGCCGATCCAACGCAGAATGTGCCGGTCGGCGAAGCGCGCGGCGTCGCGGGTCGCCTCGGGGGTCGCCCGATCGAGCAGAAACGCGAGAAACTGCAGTTCGTGCACCAGATGATCATCGGGACGGAGACGCCAGTTCTCCACCCGAAGACCATAACGCCGGTACCATCTCCGCACTTCGAACATCGGCTCCTGACGTTCGAGACGGTCGTCGTCGAGCCACGTCGATTCGCTCGTGCCGGCGCGGATGGCGTGGGTGAGATAGATGTCCGCGAAGTCGGCGGCCAGGCCGTCCAGTACCGAGGTGTCGATCCGGGCGGGAAGCATCCCGAGCCCCCGGTCCAGCTCGGCGAGCGCCGCCAGGCTTTCCGGACGGCGCAGATCGAGTGCGAGATGATCGCGGAAGGGAACCGATCGCAGGAGCTCGAGCAGCCTTCGATCGGGTTCGCGGTCATGGAGACGGGCAAGGAGGTGCAGGTCCTCCGCCGCCGCCCGGATCAGCACGTCCGCCGGTCCGCCGTCGGTGGCGGCCTTCGCAGGCCCTTCCATGCTCATTCCACCACGCCCTTGCTGTGCGGTACGAAGACGATGGAGGGGTTGGTGAGCTCGGGATCCGCCATTCCTTTCACCTGGCGTACCACCCGATCATGGGGGCCTCGGGCCTTGGTCTCGTAGGTGCCTTCCCGCAGCTGGTCGATGGGACCGATATCGAGAACGCGCATCATGCAGGCCATGACGCAGTAGGGCTTGCGGCCGGCGTCGATTTCGTCGACGCACATGTTGCACTTCTTGACCGTTTCCGTTTCGGGATCGTACTGCGGCGCTCCGAACGGGCAGGCCGCCTCACAGCGGCGGCAGCCGATGCAGAGGGTGGAATCGATGTCGACGATGCCGTCCTTCCTGCGCTTGAAGATCGCCCCGGTCGGGCAGGCTGGCAGGCAGGCCGGTTCGGCGCAGTGATTGCACGACATGTTGACCTTGTAGGCGTACACCTCGGGAAAGGTCCCTCCCTCGATGTACTGGACCCGGCGGAAACGGGGGCCCGGCGGTAGACCGTTCTTGTCCTTGCAGGCGATCTCGCAGGCGCGGCAGCCGATGCAGTCGACGTTGTTGTGAATGAAGCCGAGCTGCATTTCCGGCACCACCGGCTTGTAGCCCTCCCGCTTGACCCGCAGGATGGCCTCCTTGAGCTTCGCCTTGTCGCGTACCACGGCCATGTCGCCTCACTCCCTCCGTGTGCCTACAGGTCCCGGCGGAACAGATAGCTGCGGGCGGTGGCGAGCTTGTCCCACACCGGCCGGTGGTCGAGCTGTGTCTTGCGGATGTTGGCGAGCACCGTGTTGTAGGCGAAGGCGCCGGCGGGGCTCGGCTCGTCCAGGGTGAGGAAATCGGGATTGCCGGCCCGATCGACCCCGTTCTCGTCGAGATCCATCCAGGCTCCCTCGAACAGCACCAGCACGCCGGGCATGCAGCGTTCGGTGACGTAGGCGGGCACCACCACCCTGCCGCGGTCGTTCCACACCTCGACGATGTCGCCCGTCCTGATCCCGAGGCGCGCGGCATCGGAGGCGTTGATGGTCACCTCCTGCTCGTAGGTTTCCCGCAGCCAGGGAATGTTGTTGAAAATGGAATGGGTGCGCCAGCGGGGGTGCGGGCTGATGAGGTGGAACGGATACTTGCGGGTTTTCTCCCGATCCCCGAGCCACTCGAAGGGCTCGATCCACTTGGGGATGGCGGGAATCGGGTAGCCGTACTGGGTTCGGGTCCAGTCCCGCGTCTGCGCCAGCACGGTCGAGAAGATCTCGATCTTGCCGGAGGGGGTGGGGAACGGGACGCCTTTTTCGATCTGGTCCCGGAACGCCACGTGGATGCGCGGCAGCTTGAACTTGTAGACCCCGCGGCGCTTGAACTCCTCCCACGAGATGTCGACACCCTGGTGGGGGACGACCCGGGTTTCCCACCAGCTCCGCAGATAGGCCTCGTCCACCGCATCGTTGAAACGGAAATAGTCGCGGCTCGCCCTGGGATTGTAGGCCGGGCCGAAACCGAGGCGCCAGGCCAGCTCGGTCAGGATCTGGAAGTCGGTCTTGGATTCGCCGAGCGGCTCGATGACCTTCGGCCGGTGGATGTAGTAGTGCCCCTTGTACCAGGGGAGTGCCACGTCGTGGCGTTCGAAATGGGTGGCGACCGGCAGCAGGTAGTCGGCCCACAGCCCCGACGGGGTGATCGTCGAATCCATGCAGACCACGAGATCGAGCTTCCGGACCGCCCGGATCTCCTTGTTGATGTTGGTGAGCTGGTTGAACCAGTCCGAGCCCTGCCAGACGATGCCGCGAATGTTCGGGATCAGCCCGTCGAACTGGTCCTGGCGGGGCCACAGACCGATTTCCTCGCGCCGGACGTTCGGATAGTTGAGGACACAGTGGGCCCAGCGGTCGGATTTGATGGAGGCGAACCAGATGTTCGCGAACTGGTCGTAGGGATAGGCGATCGCCTCGGCGTGCCAGGCCTTTCCCACGCCCTCGGCGCAGCCGCCGAGCTTGCCGATGTTGCCGGTCATCGCCTGCAGGGTGGCGGCCATCCGGTTGTACTGCTCACCGTAGGCGTTGCGTCCCGGTGCCCAGCTCGCCTTCAGGGCCGCGGGCTTGGTGGTGGCATAGAGATGGGCGAGCTTGCGGATGTCTTCGGCGGAAACACCGCAGATTCCGGAGGCCCATTCGGGCGTCTTGGGCTGCCCGTCGTACTTGCCGAGAATGTAGTCCTTGAAATTCTCCTGCCCCTGTGCCCACGCCGGCATCGTCCCGGCGTCCATGCCCTGGCAGAAACGGTCGATGAACTCCTGATCCTGAAGATCGTTGACGAAGATGTAATGCGCCATGGCCGCGAGCATGGCGGCATCGGTGTTCGGCCGGATGGGGATCCACCAGGCGTCGTAGGCGGCCGCGCTGTCGGTGTATTGCGGATCCACGAGGACGAACCTGCATCCCCGCTGGCGGGCGAGGCGCATGTAGTAGAAGGTGTTGCCCCCGTGGAAGGTGTAGGCGGGGTTCCACCCCCACATGATGATCAGCTTGGAATGGGCGAAGGCATCGTCCTCGTTGCCGTCCTCGATGGTTCCGAAGGTGATCCGCGAGCTGAAGGTGGTTCCCTGATAGGAGGGAACCGACCAGGAGCTGGTGCGGCAGCCGAACATGCCGAGAAAGCGTCCGAGCAGTCCCGCGATCTGGTCGGATTTGTGCAGAACACCGAAGGATGCACCGGCGTAGGACTGGTCGAGAAGTGCCGTGGGTCCATAGGTGTTGCGCAGGTAGACCATCTTCTCGGCGATCTGGGACAGGACCTCGTCCCAGGAGGCGCGCTTGAACCTTCCCTCACCCCGCTCCCCCACCCGGATCATCGGATAGAGCAGCCGTTCCGGCGAATAGAGCCGGGCGCGATAGGAGCGTCCCCGCAGGCAGGCCCGCAGCTGCGGCAGTTCCTCGGTGTCGGTGCCCCAGGGATTGCCGTCGTAGCCGCCATGGTCGGTGGAAAGACGAACGATCACGTCGCCCTTCTTGTGGGCCACCAGCATGTGCCGTGAACCGCAGTTGTGGGCACAGCTGGTGACCACGGTCTCCAGCTCGTCGTCGGTGGGATAGGGTTCGTAGGCGAACGCGGCAGCCGGCTTCGACCGCGCGACGGGGACGAGGCCCGCCATGCCCGCGGCCCCCGCCGTCTTGAGCAGCGTCCGGCGGCTGACGTTCAGTCCAGGCAACACGGGATCGGCGACTCTGGTCATGCTCGGGCTCCCCATCGGTGGTCACTCGCTGCCGATCCGCCACTGCGGATCGGATTCGGTGGGCCGGCCGACGGCCCATTCGGGCGTCTCCTCGCCCATGCCGGGCCAGGGATGACGTGGATAGGGGTAGGAAATGCGGTACCAGGCACGGCCGCCGTGACAACCGTAGCAGCCGTCGGAGGTGGCCTTGGCGGCTTCCTCGATGGCCGCCGCGTGCAGATAGCGGACCCGATGGCGGACGGTACGGATGGTCTCGTGGCAGACGAGGCAGCCATTGCGCGTCTCCTCGTCCTCGAAGTCCCGGCGAACGCGCCGCCAGTCGCCTTCCAGCCCCATGTTCTCGGAGGGAAAGCGACCGTGGCAGCGAAGACAGGTCTCGCTGGGATTGACCATCTTCCGCAGGGTGAAACGCGGCATGCCGTTCACGTCGGCCGGAATGAACAGCCCCTCCTCGCGCGGGTCGTTGCCGCGATGGCAGAAATTGCAGCTCAGGTTCATGAGCTTGCGGGCCAGCGGTCCGACGAGATGGCGCTGGTGGAAGGTCATCTGGGGACCCTCGTACACATCGAGGGTCTGGTACCAGCCCAGGACGTCCTCCGACTTGAGGCCGGCGGGACTGGCAGGAAGCACGTCGCGCTCGAGGATCTCCCGATGGCAGACGAGGCACTCCTCGTCCGTGGCCCGGTCGATCTGCGGCGGAAAGTGGATCGGGTCCCACTGCGAACGGTAGTAGTCCTGACGCGCCGCGCGTGTCTTCACGGCTTGCGGATCGCCACCGCGAGACGAGTGTGGAGCGATCATCGCCACGCAGAATGCGGCCAATAACATCGCCCCCGCCCGTAATCCCGGGCCCGACTGGCGCCTCTTCCCGACCATCGCCCTCTACTCCGGTCGGCGGGAGGCCGGCGATCGCCGACTTCCCGCGCTCCAGACAGCACGGGCCGCACGAAGCGGCCCCACCATCACTCGGTCTTGCCGGCCATTCCCGACATACCCGACATGCCGGACATGCCCGACATGCCGCCCTGGCCGGCGAAGGTCCACTGGGTGCACACCCAGCCCGGGCCGCCCATGCCGGACATGCCGGACATGCCGCTCATGCCGGACATGCCGCTCATGCCGGACATGCCGCCCATACCGGACATGCCGCCCATGCCGGACATGCCGCCCATACCGGACATGCCGCCCATACCGGACATGCCACCCATACCGGACATGCCGCCCATGCCGGACATGCCGCTCATGCCGGACATGCCGCCCATACCGGACATGCCGCCCATACCGGACATGCCGCCCATGCCGGCGATACCGGCGAAGGTCCACTGGGTGCAGACCCAGCCACCGCCCCCGCCGGCCATTCCCGACATGCCGGACATGCCGCTCATACCGGACATGCCGCCCATGCCGGACATGCCGCCCATGCCCGACATGCCACCCATGCCGGACATGCCCTTCTGGCCGGCCTGCGCGGTCGCCGCCAGGCCAACCGCACATACCGACGCCAGGAGCAGGTTGCGAAGCTTCATCGAACGGTTCCTCCTATGCGAAGCGCCGCTCGCCGACGGGAGACGCGAGCGACGACATGCGGGGCCTCCCTCCCGTTCTTTCGCGCGTTCGGCGAACGCGCCGCCTGCCGAGTGCTCCCTCGCACGGTTCACTCGGGCAGCCTCCGCGGCCGCAGATCGTCGCGGTCGTGCCAGCCGCGCAGATCGTACCGGCCCATCATTCCGGGGTGATCGAAGGGGAAATGCCAGGCACCCTGATCGTCGAGGAATCCGAGGCTTCGAGGGTACGGCGGTGCGATGCCGTGAAGAGCCCGCCGGTACCAGGCCGGATCCTTGTCGAACGCGGTGACCCGCGGTGCTCCCGGTGGGCGTCGGTCCGGCGTCGCGCCACCGATCACCGCGGGTGCCGCGACCACCGGTGCCGCGAGCAGCAGAACCGTCGAGAGTGCTCCGGCGCGGATCCTCCAGCTCATCGCCGCCCTCATTTTCCACGACCGTTCCGGTTCCCCCACGAGAGGGTTACAAGTCCCGTGCCAACCACCGATCTTCCCGGCCAAGACGCTGAGTTGGCTGGTTTTTGCTTCTGCCGTCGGACCGAGATGGCGTGGAGGGTTCTGACATTCTGTCAGGTGAAGTCGACCCCGGAACCCCAAGGATCTGATTCGAAACGCCTTTTTTCCCCTGCCAGGATGTCAGGCCGGGGAAAAGTTGTCATAACGCAAGGGTTGTTTCCGTCGCCTCGGATGACGACCAGAGAGGAATCGCGACCCCCACCCGCCGTTCCCGAAATGCAGGGCTTCCGGGCGGCAGCGCCCGTTACGCGCGTTCGGTCTCGGCCGGGGCCGGTTCCTGACAGGGATGGAAGCAGCGCACCTGGCGGCCGTCCTCGCGGGACAGCACCGGCGGCGGTTCCTTGCACCGCTCACTGGCGCGGGCGCAGCGGGGGCGGAAGCGGCAGCCCTCGGGCAGCGCCAGGGGAGAGGGGGCCATGCCCGGGATCTGGCGCAGCGGCTGGCCGCGGCGGTTGTGGCTGGGCACGCTCTCCAGAAGGGCCAGGGTGTAGGGGTGGAGCGGCCGCGCGATGACCTCGGCGGTCGGCCCCTGCTCGACGATCTGGCCGGCGTACATGACGGCGATGCGGTCGGCGATGCCGGCCACCACCGCCAGATCGTGGGTGATCCACAGCAGCGAGGTCCCGGTCTCGGCGCAGAGCTTCTGCACCTCGTAGAGGATCTGGGCCTGGATGGTGACGTCGAGGGCGGTGGTCGGCTCGTCGGCGATGATGAGCGCCGGGTCGTGGAGCAGGGCGATGGCGATCGCCACCCGCTGCCGCATACCGCCGGAGAGCTGGTGGGGATAGGCCTTGAGGCGTTCCTCCGGGGCGGGGATGCCGACCCGGCGCAGCGCCTCGGCGCACCGTGCGCGGGCCTCCTCGCGCGGCATCCGGCGATGGGCCAGCACCGCCTCGATCATCTGGGTGTCGATCCGCAGCACCGGGTTGAGGGTCATCATCGGGTCCTGGAAGATCATCGCCACATGGGCGCCGCGCAGGCGCCGCAGGCGCTCCTCCGGCGCCCCGACGAGCTCCTCGCCGCGGAAGCGGATCGAGCCCTCGGTGATGCGGCCCGGGGGATCGATGAGCCCGAGCACGGAAAAGCCGGTGATCGACTTGCCCGAGCCGCTCTCGCCGACGAGCCCCAGCACCTCGCCGGCGCCGATCGCGAGATCGACCCCGTCCACCGCCCGCACGACCCCGGCGCGGGTGAAGAACCAGGTCCGGAGACCGCGGATCTCGAGCACCGGCCCGGTCATCGTTGCAGCCTCGGATTGAGGACGTCGCGGAGCTGATCGCCGACGAGATTGATGAAGACGATGATCAGCAGCAGCGCCACGCCCGGGAAGAAGCTGATCCAGTACTGGCCGGAGAGCAGGTACTCGTAGCCGTTGGCGATCAAGAGCCCGAGGGAGGGCTCGGTGATGGGCACGCCGACCCCGAGGAAGGAGAGCGTGGCCTCGAGGGCGATGGCGTTGCCCACCTGCACGGTGGCGACCACGATCACCGGCGGCAGGCAGTTGGGCAGCAGATGGCGGAAGAGGATGCGGCGATGGGAGAGGGCGAGGCAGCGCACCGCTTCGATGTACTCCTTGCGCCGCTCCACCAGCGCCGCGCCGCGCACGGTGCGGGCGTAGTAGGCCCACTGGACGATGATCAGCGCCACCAGCACCTTGTCGACCCCGCGGCCGAGCACGGCGAGCAGGATGAGGGCCACGAGGATGGCCGGAAAGCTGAGCTGGAGATCGACCACGCGCATCACGAAGTTCTCGAGGCGGCCGCCGTAGAAGGCGGCGATCAGCCCCACCGAGCAGCCGATCAGCAGGGCCGCCAGGGTGCTGCCCGCGCCCACCGCGAGGGAGATGCGGATGCCGTAGACGATGGCGCTCAGCATGTCGCGCCCCTGATCGTCGGTGCCGAGCCAGTAGGTGGTGCCGGAGAAGCTCTCGCTCATGGGCGGCAGGTTGCCGTCCATGATGTCGAGCTGGGCGAGATCGTAGGGATCCTGGGGGGTGATCCAGGGCGCGAACAGGGCGGCCGCCACCACGAGGGCGAGGCCGAAGAGGGAGAGGACGGCCACCCGGCTCTCGGCGAACTGCCGGGCGAAGCGCATGAACGGGGTTTCGACCACCGGCGCGGCGAGGGTGCGGCTCTCGCTCATTCCGCCCGTCCCGACAGGCGCACCCGCGGATCGAGCAGGGAATAGACGATGTCGACCACGAGGTTGATGAGGATGAAGACGAAGACGATCAGCATCAGGTAGGCGACCACCACCGGACGATCGAGATTGAGGATGCTGTCGATCAGGAGCTTGCCCATGCCCGGCCAGGCGAACACCGTCTCGGTCACCACCGCGAAGGCGATGACGCTGCCGAACTCGAGGCCGAGCACGGTAACGACGGGGATGAGGATGTTCTTGAGCATGTGCACGAGCACCACCCGCCGCTCGCTCAACCCCTTGGCGCGGGCGAACTTGACGTAGTCCTGCAGCATCACCTCGCGGGTGCCGGCCCGCGACAGGCGGATGACCAGCGCCGTCTTGAACAGGGCGAGATTGATCGCCGGCAGCACCAGATGCTGGAGGCCGTTCAGGGTGAGGAAGCTCACCGGCACGCCGAACAGCGGCACGGTATCGCCGCGGCCGCCCGAGGGCAGCCAGCCGGCCCAGACCGCGAACAGCATGATCAGCATCATGCCCTGCCAGAAGTTGGGCAGGCTGAAGCCGAGGATGGAGGCAGCCATGATCCCCCGCCCGCTCGGCCGGTCGTGACGCAGGCCGGCGATCATGCCGAGCGGGATGCCCAGGAAGATGGAGATCAGCATCGCCGCCACCGCCAGCTCGAGGGTCGCCGGCATGCGCTCGATGATGAGCCGCAGCGCCGGCTCGTTGTGCACGAAGCTGGTGCCGAGATCGCCCCGGAGGGCGTTGCCGACGAACAGCAGGAACTGGCGCCACAGCGGCTGATCGAGCCCCAGCCGCCGGATCGCCGCCTCGATCTCCGCCGGATCGGCCTCGGGGCTGATCAGCACGTCGATGGGATTGCCGATGGCGTAGATGCCGACGAACACCAGGACGGCCATCACCACGATGGTGATGGCCGCCTGGAAGAGCCTGCGGATCAGATAGGCGAGCATGCCCTTCTCTGTGCCGCCGACGACCGGGGCTGTCGCCGGACGCTCACTCGGTGGGCGTCACGCCCATCGCCAGCGTGTACTGGTCGGTCCGCGGCGCGTAGGTGATGCCCTTGCGGAACGCCCAGGAGGTGACCTCGTAGTGCAGCGGCAGGATGGCGTAGTCCTTCATGGCGATCGCCATCGCCTCCTGGAGCAGCTTCTCCCGCTTGGCGTCGTCCACCGTGGCCAGCGCCTGGTCGAGGAGGGCATCCAGCTCGGGGTTGGAGTAACGGCCGCGGTTGGTGCCGCCGTAGCCCTTCTCCTTGTCGCGGGTGGCGACCAGTGCCCGCAGCGGCGAGCTCGCCTCGCCGGTGCCCGATCCCCAGCCGGCCATGTAGAAGCTGAACTCGTACTTGTTGCGGCGCTTGAAGAAGACGCTCTTGGTGGAGGCGTCGACCGTGGTCTTGATCCCCACCCGGGTGAGCATCTGGGCCACCGCCTGGGCGATCTTCTCGTCGTTGATGTAGCGGTCGTTGGGCGTGCCCAGCACGAGCTCGAAACCGTTCGGATAGCCCGCCTCGGCGAGCAGCGCCTTGGAGCGGTCGGGATCGTAGGGCTCGACCTCGAGTGCGGGGTTGTAGCCGAACATGCCGGGCGGGATGAGCTGCGAGGCGGGCACCGCGAGGCCGCCCATGATGCGGTCGACGATGGCCTGCCGGTTGATCGCCTTGGAGACCGCCTCGCGCACCCGCCGGTCCTTGAACGGGTTCTTGCCGCCGGTGCCCTTCACGCCCGGGGTGGGCTCCTGGAAGTGGTCGAAGTGGAGATAGATCACCCGGTTGGAGAGCCCCGAGGCGACGTCGATGTTGGGATTCTCCTTGAGCCGCGGGATGTCCTGGACGGGCGGGTTGTCGATCAGATCGACGTCACCGGCGAGCAGCGCCGCCACCCGGGGCGCGGCGCTGGTGATGGGACGGAAGACCACCTTCTCCCAGGGCGACTTCTCGCCCCAGTAGTCGTCGTTGCGGGCGAGCACGATACGGTCGCCCTTGACGTATTCGACGAACTTGAAGGGGCCGGTGCCGATGGCGAGTTCGCCGCTGTTGAAGTCGGCGGTCTTGGGCCAGTCGGCGTAGTCGCAGCCCTCCTTGTCGAAGCTCAGGTTCTCGGCGTCCGCCGGCGCCGAAATGACCGCCCAGCTCGAGAACTCGACCGGCAGCAGGGGATAGGGGCGGGCGGTCTTGACGATCACCGTGTAGGGATCGGGGGTTTCCACCGCCTCCACCGCCTTGGTGTAGATGGTGAAGGAGGAGGGGCTGTCCTTGACGTTGGGGATGCGGCACAGGGAGTAGACCACGTCGGCGGCGGTGAAGTCGCTGCCATCGTGGAACTTCACCCCCTTGCGGAGCTTGAACTCCCAGGTGGTGTCGTCGAGGGTGCGCCAGCTCTCGGCCAGCTGCGGCACCAGCCGCTGGTTCTCGTCCTGCCCCACGAGGCTCTCGAAGATGTGCCGGCGCATGGCGTTGTTGGGGCCGAGATTGTGATAGTGGGGATCGAGCGCGCTGGGCTCGCTGGAAATGCCGATGGTCAGCGTCTGCGCCTGAGCGAGTCCGATCCCCATCCCGGCCACCACGGCCAGGACGGAAACGCAGCGAAGCGAGGTACGCATGGCGGTGCCTCCGCGATCGTGTTGCTTGTTCGCCGGCCGCGCGCGGCCACGCGCGTGCCGGCTCCCTTCCCTCGCGCGCACAGTAACAAGCCGCGGGGTACGGTCAAGCGCGTCGCAAGAGGCGGCCCGCGCCGGGTTCGGGCGCCCCCGGCCGACCGCTCGCGCGCAGGGGGCGGAGGTTCAGCCGAACAGGAGGCTCAGCCCGTAGAGGATGGGCGCCCAGAGGAGGGCCGACAGACCGAGGATCGCGGCGGTCGCGATCGGGATCGGCAGCCGCTCGTCGTTCCGGCCCCTCTCGGCGGCCGGAGCGGCGGGGGCTGCGGGGATGGGGGCTGCCTTGGCCATGACGCGTCCTCCGCCTCGTTGCCGTCGTCGGGCCGAGGCTAGGGCAAAGGTGTTAAGGCGAGGTTAAAGGGGGCGCGGACGGGCGGGAGGCGGCGGCCGACGATGCGGCCGAGCGGCGCGGCCGCCGACGGAAACGCTGGGACGCCGCCGCCGGATGATGTAGAAAGGGACGCCGGCGGGCCGTCGCTTCGTCGGTCCGACAACGAAAACGGGAGGCGCAACACATGCCAGGTTTGACTCGTCGCGATACCGTGAAGCTCGGGCTCGGTGCCCTGGCCGCGGGCAGCATGCTGTCCACCGGGACCCTGCGGGCGGCCGTTCCCGTCAAGGACGTGCCGATCCCCGACTGGCCCATCGAGGAGGGGGCGACGCTGCGCGTGCTGCGTCCCTCCAAGTTCGTCTCCGCGGACGAGATCTGGTTCCGCAAGAACACCGAGAAGTTCACCGAGGTGACCGGCATTCCGGTCAAGCTCGAGTTCGAGAGCTGGGAGGACCTGCGCCCGAGGACCGCCGTCGCCGCCAACGTCGGCAGCGGTCCGGACGTCATCGTCGGCTGGAGCGACGATCCCTTCCAGTATGTCGACAAGCTGCGGGACATGTCCGATCTCGCCGCCTATCTGGGCGAGAAATACGGCGGCTGGTGGCCGCTGGCCGAGCGCTACGGCACCAAGGACGGCCGCTGGATCTCGATCCCCTACGGCGCCGCCGGGGGGCGCGTCGTCTATCGCAAGTCCTGGGTGAACGACGTCGGCTACGAGGACGTGCCCTCGGATCTGGACGGCTTCCTCGATCTCTGTCGCAAGCTCAAGAAGGCCGGGCATCCGCCGGGACTGGCGCTGGGCAATGCGGTGGGTGATGCCAACGCCTGGACCCATTGGCTGGTGTGGGCGCACGGCGGCGCCATGGTGGACGAGAACGACAGGGTGATCATCAACAGCAAGGAGACGATCGAGGCGCTCAAATACGGCAAGGCGCTCTACGAGACCTTCATCCCCGGCACCGAGTCCTGGCTCGATGCCAACAACAACAAGGCCTTCCTTTCGGAGCAGATCGGTCTCACGCAGAACGGCATCTCGATCTATTTCGCGGCCAAGAATTCGGACGATCCCAAGCTGCGGGAGCTGGCCGAGGACATCTACCACGCGCGCATGCCGATCGGCCCGGTGGGCTTTCCGACCGAGCGCTCGCTGGTGGTCAACGCCATGATCTTCGACTATGCGCCCTATCCGAACGCCGCCAAGCACTACATCCGTTTCATGATGGAGAAGGAGCAGTACGATCCCTTCCTGATCAACTGCATCGGCTACTGGAATCATCCGCTCAAGGCCTACGACGAAAGCGAGGTCTGGAAGACCGATCCCAAGGTGACCGTCTATCAGCACATCATGAAGGACTCGCTCTGGGACAGCTACAAGGGCTCCCTCGGCCCGGCCTCCCAGGCGGTGCTCGCCGACTTCGTGATGGTGCAGATGGTGGCCGCCGCCTGTACCGGCCAGGTGACGCCGGAGGAGGCCGCCGCGGAGGCGGCGCGGCGCGCCAGCCGCTACTACAAGTCCTGACGTCTCGATGAACGGGCCGGTCCCGCCGGGGCCGGCCCGCAGCGGCCGGGGGAGGGTCGAGCTTGGCGGCGCGAAGCGAGCGACTGGAATGGGGCGGCGGCGGCCTCCACTGGCTGGCACGTCTGTTCGACTACAAGCCCTTCCTCATCTTCATGTGCCTGCTGCCGGCGGTCGGCCTGCTGGTGGTCTTCCTCACCTACCCCCTGGGCCTCGGCGTCTGGCTCGCCTTCACGGACGCGCGCATCGGACGCGAAGGCGAATTCATCGGTCTCCTGAACTACGAGCTCCTCTTCGGCGACCGCATCTTCTGGATGTCGGTGGGCAACACCATCCTCTACACGGTGGTGGCGACGGCGGGAAAGTTCATCCTCGGTCTGTGGCTGGCGCTGCTGCTCAACCGCCATCTGCCCTTCAAGTCCTTCCTGCGGGCCATCATCCTGGTGCCCTGGATCGTGCCCACGGTACTGTCGGCGATCGCCTTCTGGTGGATCTACGACGCCCAGTTCTCGGTGCTCTCCTATCTCCTGGTCGATGTGCTGGGCTGGCGCGACACCTACATCAATTTCCTGGGCGATGCCTGGAACGCCCGCTGGTCGCTGATCGCCGCCAACATCTGGCGGGGCATTCCCTTCGTCGCCATCAGCCTGCTGGCCGGACTGCAGACCATCTCCCCCTCCCTCTACGAGGCGGCGCTCCTCGACGGGGCCACCCCCTGGCAGCGCTTCCGCTACATCACCTTCCCGATGATCCTGCCCATCCTGGCGGTGGTGCTGACCTTCTCGGTGCTGTTCACCTTCACCGACTTCCAGCTCGTCTACGCCATCACCCGCGGCGGCCCGGTCAACGCCACCCATCTGATGGCGACGCTGGCCTTCCAGCGGGCGATCCCGGGCGGGCAGCTCGGCGAGGGCTCGGCCATCGCCGTGGCGATGATCCCCTTCCTCGTCTTCGCCACCGTGTTCAGCTACTTCGCCCTCGCCCGGCGCAAGTGGCAGCAGGGGGAAAGCAATGAGTGACGCCGCCAGACCCCCGGTCACCACCGTCGCCGAACGGTCGGACGTCATCGCCTGGGAGAGCATCCCGCGCCGGGTGGTGACGGTCTACGTCCCGCTGATCTGCTTCGTGATCATCCTGCTGTTCCCGTTCTACTGGATGACGATCACGATGCTGAAATCGAACGAGGAGCTGCTCAACTACAAGGATTACAATCCCCTGCTCGTCTATTCGCCCACCCTGGCGAACATCTACAAGCTTCTGTTCGAGACCGACTACCCGCGCTGGCTGACCACCACCATGACGGTCTCGGTGGTCTCCACCTTCATCTCCCTGTTCGCCAGCGTGCTCGCCGCCTACGCCATCCAGCGGCTGCGCTTCAAGGGCTCGCAGTGGGTGGGTCTCGCGATCTACCTCGCCTATCTGGTGCCGCCCTCGATCCTGTTCATTCCCCTCTCCACCATGGTCTTCAAGCTCGGACTGTTCGACAGTCCGATGGCGCTGATCCTCACCTATCCGACCTTCCTCATTCCCTTCTGCACCTGGCTCCTGATCGGCTACTTCAAGTCGATCCCCTACGAGCTCGAGGAATGCGCCCTGATCGACGGCGCGAGCCGCCTGCAGATCCTGTGGAAGATCACCCTGCCGCTCGCGGTCCCGGGACTGATCTCGGCCGGCATCTTCGCCTTCACCCTGAGCTGGAACGAGTTCATCTACGCCCTCACCTTCATCCAGTCCTCGGAGAAGAAGACGGTGCCGGTGGCGGTCCTGACCCAGCTCGTCGAGGGGGACATCTATCACTGGGGATCGCTGATGGCCGGCGCGCTCCTGGGCTCGGTGCCGGTGGCCATCGTCTATTCCTTCTTCGTCGAATACTACGTCTCGAGCCTGACCGGGGCCATCAAGGAATAGCGGCGACCGGGGCCTCCAGGGTCACCACCAGCGGCGTATGATCGGAGGCCTTCGGGCGGCCGCGCGGCTTCCTGTCGATCACCGCCTCGGCGAGCCGGTCGACGGCCGGCGGCGAGAGCAGGATGTGATCGATGCGGATGCCGCGGTCGAGCTGGAAGGCACCGCCCTGGTAGTCCCAGTAGGTGTAGGCGTTCTTCTCCCCGGGATGGAGGGCCCTGAAGGCATCGTAGTAGCCGAGATAGAGGAGGGCGCGAAAGCCCCGCCGGCTCTCCGGTCGGAACAGCGCATCGTCGGCCCAGGCGGCGGGATCGTAGCAGTCCCGCTCCTCGGGAATGACGTTGTAGTCGCCGCCGAGGGCCACCGGATCGTCTGCCTCCAGCAGCCGGGCCGCACGGGCCCGCAGGCGCTCGAGCCAGCGGATCTTGTAGGCGAATTTCTCGCTGCCGACGGGGTTGCCGTTGGGCAGGTAGATCGAGGCCACCCGGAGCCCGGCGGTCGTGGCCTCGATGTAGCGGGCCTGCTCGTCCTCCTCCTCGCCGGGCAGACCGCGTCGCACATCCTCGAGCGGATGACGGCTGAGGATGGCCACGCCGTTGTAGCTTTTCTGGCCGAACACGGCGCAGTTGTAGCCGAGTTCGGCGATCGGCTCCTGCGGAAAGGCTTCATCGACGCATTTGAGCTCCTGCAGGAGGGCGATGTCGGGTCGGGCCTCGCGCAGCCATTCCAGCAGGTTGCCGAGCCGCGCCTTGATCGAATTCACGTTCCAGGTGGCGATCGACAGGCTGCTCACGTCCTCCTCCCGCCGCCGGCGCCGCTAGGCGTCCGGCTCGCTTCCGGGACAGGGCGCGTCGAGGAACGCGAGTCCCGCCTCCGCGAAACGGAGGGCGTCGAAGACATAGCCCACATCCTTCTCGCCGACGGCGTTGACGAACTCCCACACCTTTCGCGGCGGCTTTTCGCGCGTCAACTCGAAAACCCGGCCTTCCTGCGGCGAGACGACGAGCAGGTTGCCGTTGTCGAGCCGCTGCACCTTGCCGCCGATCTTGGTGTAGAAGGGATCGGCGTCGCTGCCCTCGTAGCTCCAGACGATCTCGCGGGTCCGCGGGTCGATCTCCAGGATGCGCGAGTAGCCGTACTGCGGCCTGCTGCCCTTCGGGCGGTTGTCGAACAGCACGATGTTGCCGTTGGGCAGGAAGTCGGGATCGTGCTGCCCGAAGAACGGGCCGGTCTGCGCCCACTTCACCTCGAGCGTCCGTCCGTCCAGCACGACCACCGTGTTGATGTTGCGCATGGACACGAGGAAGTCGCCGGCGGCGAAATCGGGAAAGGCCGGCGCCAGCTCCTCGCTCAATACCTCGATGTTGTTGACATGGAGCGGATCGTCGGTCTCGATCGTCCAGCCGGCGCGGGGCGTGGCGGTGAGCAGATCGTGGCGACCGCTCCCGGCCAGCACCTTCAGCAACGAGATTTCCTCGAGCAGGTTGCCCTCGCTGTCCAGCAGCACGAGGGTGTCGTCCTTGAGAGTCCCTCCGCGGCTGGGCCGGATGTAGGGCAGTTCCGGGTAGGGTGCGTCCGGATAGATGTCGCCCGGTACCACGATCCTTCCGTCGGCGAGGTAGGAAATGTCGTGGTGCGCCTTGAAGGAGGTGGCCCAGACGATACGCGAGCAGCGATCGAGGCGGGCGACGCCTGCGCCCGAGAGATTGAGCAGCACGTCGCCGTCGGGCGCCAGATCGGCGCCATGGATGGCGAAATCGACATCCGGCATGGGCGGGCTCTCGTAGCCGGCCGCCTTCCACACCTCGGCGAGGTCGAGGGTCCAGCGATGGCGGATCTCGCCCTCCATGTCGATCAGATAGGCGCCGAACTGCCCGTCACGGTAGGCGGTGATGAAGGTGAGGCCGGGCTGGGCACGGGTCTCGTCGTAGACCGTCACGCCGGCGCCTCGGCCGTTGGGCTCCAGCCATTTCGAGCGGATGCCGAAGTAGTGCCGCCAGTTGTCCCGCCAGTCGCGGGCGGCATCCACGGCGGCGTTGAGGAGCGGCGCCGGAAAGAGGTTGTAGCGACCGGCGGCCAGTCCGGCGAGGAACACCAGCACCGCGACCCCGGCAACGAAGAAGAAGCGCTCGATGCGATCGCCGCGGCGCTGCGGGGATTCGGACATGAGGCGGTTTCCCTGCGTGGCGTTCCACCGGCTTCGCGGGCGGCCGGCACGCGGGTTCTGCTAGCCTATGCCGGCGTCGAGGCCAAGCCCGGGTCGGTGGCACCCTTGGCGGCGGACCGTCCGGCACGCTCCGCCGCGAACAGCCCGCGCTCGAGCAAGGCCGCGAGGGCGCCCACGACTTCGGGATCGTACCGCTCGGGATGGTCCCAGAGATGGCCGAGCACGGTCCGCGGCGGCAGGGCCTCGCGGTAGCTGCGAGGGCTCGTGCGGGCGCTGAACACGTCGGCCACGGCGAGGATCCGCGCTTCGAGACAGATGGCGCTCCCCTCGAGCCCCTCGGGATAGCCGCTGCCGTCGAGGCGCTCGTACATCTGATACAGGGCCGAACGCACCGGGGGCGGCAGCTCGAGCCCCTCGAGCACGTCCCGGAGATGCTCCGCGTGCCTGCGCATGCGCGCCTGTTCCTCCGGCGTGTGCCGGCCTTCCTTGCGCAGCAGGGAGCGGGGGACGAACAGCTTGCCGATCTGGGAGAGCTCGGCGCAGACCCCGAGCATGTCGAGGCGCGAATCCTCGAGGCCCAGTTCGCGGCCGATCGCCCGGGCCACCGCACCCATCCGCTGGCTGTGACCGAGCAGATAGGGATCCGTCTTCTCGACCGCGCGCACGAGGGCCGCCACCGTCTGGCCGATGAGGCGCTCCCGCTCCTGCTGGCGCAGCACCCGTTCGGTGACGTCCCGGAGGGCCACGACCACCGCCTCCAGTTCCTCCTCACGCGGTGCCACCGCCAGCAGATCGAAGATGCGTCGGCGCCGCTGCAGCTCGATCTCCACCGCCTGCCGACGCGCCACGCCACTGCGGCCGGCCTCGCGGGCGAGGCGGTCGAGGGCCGCCCGCAGACCGGCCGGCAGGTGCTCCTGCAGGGTCGAGGCGGAGACCCCGGCCGGCATTCCGGCCAGTTCTCGGAAGGCGGGATTGCCGTAGAGGCAGAGCCCGTCGCGGCCGTAGAGGGCGAGCGGATCGGGGAGATTCTCGGTGATCGCCGACAGCAGCCGGCGATGGCGGGCGATGTCGCGGCTGTAGCCGCGGTACTGGCGGGCGAGGGCATGCTGGTGGCGGCTCTGCACCGACCACCACCAGCTCGAGGCGCCGAGCACCAGCACGAGCCCGGCGAGCGCTCCGAAGAAGAGGAGATTGCGCCGGTACTCGGCGAGCGGGGCATCGGCCAGGGCCGCGTTCATCCACTGCGCCAGCTGCCAGCCGGTACCGGGCACGGCGGCGGCGAGACCGTAGGCCGGCTCGCTGTCGCCGATCCGGCCCAGCACCATGTCCGGCCCCGGCGGCGGCAGGTCGCCCGCCTCCATCAGGCTCGCGGTCTCGGCGCCGACGGCGAGCAGCCGCGCGCCGGCAGCGCTCTCGAACCGCAGCATGCTCACCTCGCCCGGCAGATCGAGGCCCGGGGTGCGCAGCAGATCGAGCAGCACCGGCATCGCCGGAAGCTGCATCACCAGCGCCCCCGCCGGCTCCGCGGAGGCGGCACCCAGGGACTGCGGTTGCGGGATCGGCAGCAGCACCTCGAGCAGCAGCGCCTCGGGTTCCCCGCCCAGCAGGCGGAAACGCTGCGGCGCCCGCCCGGTGGCGAGGCTGGCGGCGGCGGCGACAGTATCCGCATCGGGCCTCGGCGCGTCGCTGTCCGAGAGCAGGAGGCCCCCCTCGGTGTCGAACAGATACACGGCACGAAAGCCGTGGGTGGCAGCCAGCTCGTCGAGCAGCAGCCGCAGATAGGGGCGTTCCTCGGCGAGCGCCCGTTCGAGTTCGGCGTCGGCCTCGGCGAGCGGCGTCTCGGTGACGAACAGCCGCACGAGTTCGGCACGGGTGAGGCTGCGGCCGAGCTCGGCGACACCACCCGTCCAGGTGGCGACGGCCCGCGCCCGGCCCGCCGCCAGGGCGTGCAGCCGCGCCTCCAGGGCCCCGCGCATCTCGGTCCGTTTGGCCTCAAGCAGCGATCCGCTCGAGATCCACAGCAACCCCATCACGCCCGCGAGCAGTCCGGTCACGGTGAGCAGGAAGCGCAGGCGGGAGGGGGGTCGGGCGAGCAGGCGCGGGTCGGGTTCGGACGGGGAAGGGCTGCTGACGGATGGCGGGGTCATTTGGCGGGCTGCACCTGGGGCAGTTTCAGAGACACCAGAGGCGTTCCGGCAGCGACATGGGCCCAGCGGGCGTTCTCGTTGACACTGTAGTAGGGACGGTAGTGGGAAATTCTCCTGTCGGTTAAGATAGCATCGGTCTGATTATCCAGAATGTATATATCCTTGTCCACATAAACCGCGAGCACCGCATGCGGGATCTGCCTCAGGGTATCCTGCAGCACCACCAGGCGGAGCTGCTCGGCCGGCACGCCGAGGGCGCGCAGCGACACGTATTTGGTGATCGCGTAGTCCTCGCAGTCGCCGGAGCGGGCCAGGAACTCGGCGGGCGAGGCCCAGTAGTCGCTGAGCCCGTAGTTGCGCTGATCGGTCCGGTAGCGCCACTGGTTGACGAAGCGGTTCACGCGCCGGAGCTTTTCCTCGAGGGGCGCACCGGCGAGGCCGCGCAGCAGGCTGCGCCAGGCGTACATGGCCCGGCTGGGACAGCCCTCGCGGCCGCGGTCGCAGGCCTCGTAGAGCGGTTTTTCCTTCTCGATCGCCGCCAGCACCCGGCGCCACTGGGGTAGCGCCGCCAGGGATCCGGCCCGGAATTCGGCGGTACCGAAAATGGCGGCATCGGCCGCGGGCGGCGACCACAGGAGAAGGAGAGCGGCGAGAACGGCCGGCAACCGCATGATGGGAACCTCCGCGTTCCGCCGGGCGCGGGACGGTGCGCGCGGCGCGGAGGGACGATGTCGGGGGGCTGGTGAACAAGCGGTTGACGGGGCCGGGGCTTCGTCGCCCGGGCATATCGGGCTATGTCGGGACCGGGGATCGGCGCGCGGCCGTCAGCCCGCGGTCGGGGGCAGGGCCAGATCCTCGATCTCGAAGCTGGCCCGTTCGCGCCCCTGCCAGACCTCGTGGCGGAGCCTGCCGGCGACCCACAGGCGGGTCCGGCCGGCGAGCAGCCGTTCACCCACCGGCGTGCCGAGGGCGCGGAAGGCGATCGCCCGCACGCGGCGCCCGTCGGCGCCGGCGAGCCAGCAGGAGACGTGGCTGTCGCCCACCGGCCGGGCCTCCACCGGCACGGCGTCGGTAAGGCAGAAGCGGGGCTCGGCATTGCCGGGACCGTAGGGCGCCATGCGGGCGAGGCTCCTGGCGAGCTCGGGAGCGACGGCGGAGACGGCGAGGGTGCCGTCGAGGCGGAGCGGGGCGGGGCCGGGCTTCCGGGCCCCGAAACCGGCTCCCGCACGCTCGAGGAGGAACCGCTCGAAGGCGGGCATCCGGTCGGCGGCGAGGGTCGCGCCGGCGGCCAGCGGATGGCCGCCGCCGGCGGTCAGCAGGCCCTGTCGGCGGGCCAGGATCACGGCAGCCCCGATGTCGAAGCCGGGCACCGAGCGGGCCGAGCCGCGCAGGATGCCGTCCCGCTCGCCGAGCACGAAGACGGGGCGCCCGAAGCGTTCGAGGAGGCGGCCGGCGACGATGCCGACGACGCCCGGGTGCCAGCCCCGCGCATGGGCCAGCAGCAGCGGCCGGTCCTCGGCGAGCTGCGGTTCGACTTGCCGCAGGGCGGCCTCCAGCACCTCCCGTTCGAGGCGCTGCCGCTCGCGGTTGAGCCGCTCGAGGGCGGAGGCCAGGGCTTCCGCCTCGCCGTCCTCCTCGGCCAGCAACAGACGGACCGCGAGGTCGCTGCGACCGATGCGGCCGGCGGCGTTCAGCCGCGGTCCGAGGGCGAAGCCGAGATGCCAGGAGGCGCCGATGCTCTCGATGCCGGCGGCCGCGGCCAGGGCCCGCAGACCCGGCAGGCGCGTGCGGCCGGCGACCTTGAGGCCCTGGGCGACGAAGGCACGGTTGAGACCGGCGAGGGGGACCACGTCGCAGACCGTGCCGAGGGCGACGAGATCCAGAAGCGAAAGCAGGTCGGGCTCCTCCCGCCCGCGCCAGAAGCCGGCTTCCCGGAGTGCCCGGTTGAAGGCGACGAGGAGCACGAAGGTGACCCCCACCGCGGCCAGCGGTCCGAGCGGGCTCTCCTGGTCCTGCCGGTTGGGATTGACCACCGCATGGGCGGGCGGCAGCTCGGGCTCGGCGCTGTGGTGGTCGATCACGACCACATCGAGACCGAGCTCGCGGGCGGCGGCGAGGGGAGCGAAGGCGGTGGTCCCGCAGTCGAGGGTGACGACGAGGCGGATGCCCGCCGCCGCGAGCTCGGCGAGAAGGTCGGGATGGGGACCGTAGCCGTGGCGGATACGGTCGGGCACGCGCACCTCGACCGGACAGCCGAGACCGCGCAGATAGCGGCCCAGGAGGGCGGCGGCGGTCGCCCCGTCGACATCGTAGTCGCCGATGAGCCCGACCGGTTCCCGGTTCCGCACGGCCCGTGCCAGCCGTTCCACCGCGCGATCGAGATCGCGGAGATGGGAGGGATCGGGCAGCCAGTCCCTGAGCCGCGGTTCGAGGAATGCCGGCACGGCCTCGGTGTCGACACCGCGGGCGGCGAGGATGCGGGCCAGGATCTCGGCCAGGCCGTGACGCTGGGCGATGGCCAGCACCCGTGCCGGATCCGCCTCGCGCCACAGCCAGTGGCGCCCGCTCAGCGAGACGACCGGCACGCGCTCCGCGGTGAGCGCCATCAGGCGGCGAAATGCGGCAGGATGGCCTGCTTGCGCGGCAGGTTGTGTTCGGTCTCGATCAGCCGCACGGTGCCGGTACGCGAGCGCATGACGATGGACTGGGTGTAGACCTTGTCGCCGATCCGCCGCACCCCCCGCAGCATGGTGCCGTCGGTGACGCCGGTGGCGGCGAACATGACGTCGCCACGGGCGAGTTCCTGGAGATCGTAGACCTTTTCCGTGTCCTCGATTCCCATCCGTCGTGCGCGCTCGCGCTCCTCCTCGCTGCGGAACACGAGGCGGCCCTGGAACTGCCCGCCGATGCAGCGCAGCGCGGCCGCCGCGAGCACCCCCTCCGGGGCGCCGCCGATGCCCATGTAGATGTCGATGCCGGTGCCCTGGCGGGCGGTGGCGATGACGCCGGCGACGTCGCCGTCGGTAATGAGGCGGATGCGGGCACCGGCCTGTCGCACGTCGCGGATGAGCTGCTCGTGGCGCGGCCGGTCGAGGATCAGCACCACCAGATCCTCGATCGCGATCCCGCGGGCCTTGGCGAGGCGGGCGAGATTGGCGGCCGGCGGATCGTCGAGGCGGATCACGTCCTCCGGCAGCCCGCCGCCGACCGCGATCTTCTCCATGTAGACGTCGGGGGCGTTGAGGAAGCAGCCGCGCCCCGCCATGGCGATGCAGGAGATGGCGTTGGGGCCGCCCTTGGCGGTGATGGTGGTGCCCTCGAGGGGATCGAGGGCGATGTCGAGGGCGGGACCGGCGCCGCTCCCCACCTTCTCGCCGATGTAGAGCATCGGCGCCTCGTCGCGCTCGCCCTCGCCGATCACCACCAGACCGTCGATGTCGAGGACGTTGAGGGCGCTGCGCATGGCGTCCACCGCCGCCTGGTCGGCCGCCCGCTCGTCGCCGCGGCCCATGAGGCGGGCGCTGGCGAGGGCCGCCGCCTCGGTCACCCGCACGCTGTCGAGAGCCAGATTCCGGTCCTGGCTGACGAAGCTTTCCATCGCGAATTCCCCCGTCTTCCCGTTCCTGCGGTCACAGCCGTTCGATGCGGATCATCCGTGGCGGCTCGAGCACCGAGGGCAGGGTGGCGATGCGGGCCAGCGCCGCGGTCATCGCCGCCTCCCGCGTCTCGTGGCTGGTGAGCACGATCGGCACCCCCTGGCCCGGATTGCGGGCCCGCTGGATGAGGGCCTCGATGGAGATCTCGTGGTCGCGGAGAACGGCCGCGATCTCCGCCAGCACGCCCGGACGGTCGACGACCATCAGCCGGATGTAGTAGCTGCCCTCGTGGGCCGACATCGGCGCCACCGGGTGATCCTCGAGCCGGCTCGCGGGCACCCCGAACACCGGCGGCGCGCACCCCCGCGCGAGATCGACGAGATCGGCGACTACCGCCGAAGCGGTGGGCTCGGCGCCGGCGCCCCGGCCCTCGCAGACCACGGCGCCGACGAAGTCCCCTTCGGCGACGACGCCGTTCAGCACCCCCTCCACCTGGGCGATGGGGGCATCCCCGGGCACCATGCAGGGGTGCAGCCGCTGTTCGAGGCCGGCGGCGGTCATGCGCGCGACACCCAGGAGCTTGATGCGGTAGCCGAGCTCCTCGGCGAAGGCGATGTCGACGGGTGCCACGTGCCGGATGCCCTCGATGTGGACGGCGTCGAAACGGGGGCGGCCGCCGAAGGCGAGGGCGGCCAGGATGGCGAGCTTGTGGGCGGCGTCGATGCCGTCGATGTCGAAGCTCGGATCCGCCTCCGCATAGCCCAGCTCCTGCGCCTCGGCGAGCACCTCGGCGAAGGGCCGGCCGCTCTGGCGCATCTGGGTCAGGATGTAGTTGCAGGTGCCGTTGAGGATGCCGTAGACGCGCCGGATGCGGTTACCGACCAGCCCCTCGCGCAGCGCCTTGACCACCGGGATGCCGCCCGCCACGGCCGCCTCGTAGGCGAGGGTGGTGCCGCGGGATTCGGCGAGCTCGGCGAGTTCGGCGCCGTGCACGGCGAGCATCGCCTTGTTGGCGGTGACCACCGGCTTGCCGGCCTCGAGGCAGGCCCGCACGAGATCGAGGGCGGGACCGTCGGCACCGCCGATCAGCTCGCACACCACGTCGATGCCGGGGTCGCGGGCCATCAGCGATAGGTCGTCGTACCAGCGCAGCGACGACAGATCGACGCCGCGGTCGCGGCCGCGGTCGCGGGCCGCGACGGCGACGACGCGGATCTCCCGACCCGCCCGCCCGGCGATCAGCGGGCGGTTGCGGTCGAGCAGGCGGAGGGTTCCGGTGCCGACGGTGCCGAGGCCGGCGATGCCGATGCGCAGCGGTGTGTCCATCAGTCTCGCGTCTCTCTCCCGGAAGCGGCCCGTTCCCGCGGCCGCGGCGCCGTCACGCCGTGGCGGGACAGGAACTGGCGGATGTTGCGCACGGCCTGGCGCAGCCGGTGCCGGTTCTCGACCAGGGCCATGCGCACGAACCCCTCGCCGTACTCGCCGAAGCCGATGCCCGGCGAGACCGCCACCTCCGCTTCTTCCAGCAAAAGCTTGGCGAAGGCAAGGGAACCCATCTCGCGGAACGGTTGCGGAAGCGGCGCCCAGCAGAACATGGTCGCCGCCGGCAGGGGAATGGGCCAGCCCCCCTGGGCGAGGCCGCGGACGAGGACGTCCCGCCGCTCGCGATAGCGCTGCCGGGTCTCCTCGACGCAGTCCTGGGGCCCGTTGAGGGCCGCCGTGGCGGCCACCTGGACGGGGGTGAAGGCGCCGTAGTCGAGATAGGACTTGATGCGCGCGAGGGCGGCGATCAGACGGGCGTTGCCGGCGGCGAAGCCGATCCGCCAGCCGGGCATCGAATAGGTCTTGGACAGGGAGGAGAACTCGACCGCCACCTCGAAGGCCCCCGGCACCTCGAGAACGGAGGGTGGCGGCGTCTCGAAGTAGATCTCCGCATAGGCGATGTCGGAGAGGATGAACATGCCCCGGCGGCGGGCGAAGGCCACCGCCTCGCGGTAGAAGTCCCGGTCCACGGTCAGCGCCGTCGGGTTCGAGGGGAAGTTGAGGATCATCGCCGTCGGCGGCGGCACCGAATGCTCCGCCGCATGGGCCAGTTCGCGCATCAGATCGACGCCCGGGGCGAGGTGGACGTGGCGGATGGCGGCGCCGGCGATGATGAAGCCGTAGGGGTGGATGGGATAGCTCGGGCTGGGCACGAGGATGGTGTCGCCGGGGGCGGTGATGGCCTGGGCCAGATTGGCGAGGCCCTCTTTGGAGCCCAGGGTCACGCAGACCTCGCCTTCGGGATCGAGGCGCACCCCGAAGCGGCGCTCGTAGTAGCCGGCGAGCGCCCGCCGCAACCCGGGGATCCCGCGGGAAGTGGAATAGCGGTGGGTGCGCGGGTTCTTCACCGTCTCGATCAGCTTGTCGACGATGTGGGGCGGGGTGGGGGCGTCAGGATTGCCCATCCCGAGATCGACGATGTCGCGTCCCGCGGCCCGCGCCCGCGCCTTCATCTCGTTGACCTCGGCGAAGACGTAGGGCGGCAGCCGCCGGATGCGGT
>JALUAG010000073.1 GCA_027045875.1 Alphaproteobacteria bacterium
CGCCGGTCCTCCTGTCCGCCGCCGAGGTGGGGCCGGACGCCCCCTGGGTGGGGGTCGAATGGTGACGATCGGTACGGCAGCCCCGCGAGGGCCCGGCGGGCCGCTTCCTCCCGCCCCGGCTCAGCGTCCGCCGGGGGGATCGGCGGACTTCGCGCGATCGGCGGAGAAGGAGAGGATGACGAGCAGCTGCGCCGCGTAGATGACGCTGCATCCGAGGCTGTACAGCGCCGTCGCGCCCACGGGCCCCAGGCCGAGGGAGGGGGCCGTCAGGAAGGAGAACAGCGTGATCGCCATCAACGCGACCGAAGACGCGAACCGGAAGTGCTGCGTGTTGGTGACGATGAACATGTTCGCCACGGTTTCGGTGACGAAACGCAGCCCGTACATCGGAGACAGGGCGAGCACGAAGATCCACGCCTTTCCCCAGCCTTCGCCGAAGAGGAATTCCCACCCGGAGCTGCCGACGAGGACCATGGGCAGAATGATGGCGGTGCCCAGGAGAGCGAACTGACGCGCGATGCGTCTCACTCTCCGGGCGAGCTCCCGTCCGGAGACTTCGGCCGCCTCGCCGAGGAGGACCTGTCCGGCCGACTGGCTCAGGAAGCGGACCGGCAGGCCGAGCACGCGCTGGGACAGCGCGAAGAAGCCGGCGGCGGTCGGGGAGAAGATCGCGGCCAGGAGCACGGCGGGAAGGAACTGGACGGCCTCGAAGAGGACCGCCGCCGGCATCAGATAGAGGGGATGGCGCCAGTGTTCCCTCACATAGGCGCGGATATCGGCGAGCCCGACCCGACGCAGGGAGGCCAGTTCGCGGGCACCGTGACGGAGGAGAAGGGCCAGCGCGAAGAGCGGCCCGATGCCGTAGCCGAGTGTCAGGCCGAGATGGCGCAGCCCGGTGAAGCCGAGGGCGATCTGCCCGAGGCCCTGGCTGACCAGCCGGGCCATGCGCACCAGGCCGTAGATGCGGAATTCCCCGCGGCGGACATGCAGGTAGATGAAGGGCTGGGCGAGGGCGGTGAGAAGCGCGATCGCCGGTACCAGCCGAAGGGAATCCCGGATCGCGGGGTCGACGTCCGGCGGGAGGGGGGGAGCGGCGACGGCCGTCCCCAGGGCCAGCAGGAATCCGGTGCCGGCGGCGGCCAGGAAGTTCGCCGCCAGAGCCGCGGGGAGGGTCTCCGCCCGGCAGACCGGAATGCTGGTCTCGAGACGCAGGTTCGCGACGCCGTTGAACATCGCCAGGATGGCGATCACCACGGCGAAGACGCCGAAATCCTCGGGCGTGTACAGACGGGTGAGGAGCGGCGTCGACAGGGCGAGGAACAGCTGGCCGGCGGCGACGCCGCCCGAGAGCGCGGCGAGGCGGCGGAAGAAGCGGTCCCGGCGCAGCCCGGAAGCGCGGTCGAGCAGGCGCCTGGCGAGATCGGGAACCCGCATCAGGGGATCTTTCGGGAGGAGGGGCCGGGATCGGCTTCCGCTCCGGCGCCCTTCCGGGAAGGAAGGGCCTCGCGGGCCGGGTGCCAGTGCCACACGCGCGGTTCCTCGGCGAACGGTGTTTCCGGGTCCGATCGGAAGAAAACGGGGCCCTTCCGCAGAAAAGCGGTCGACATGATATACTTCGGGATGTTGCTGTCGAGGTCGCGGGCGGATTCCATTGTTTCCGACGGTACCTCGGGATGACTCGGGCCGGGAAAAGGACTATCGTCGGTTTCGCTGTTCGTCACGAAATCCGTGGACCTGCATGTCCGAAACATTCTCGCGCGACGGCCGGACGGCGACGGGCGCGTTCCGGCCGTGGAATGCCGCGGTCCTGACGACCAATCGCCGGGCCGCGGTGTGCGTCGTCCTGCTGGCCTCCCTGCTCCTGTTCTCCGTCAATCTCGAGCGTCCGCCGCACCCGGACGAGCTCTATCACATCCTGGCAGCGCGCGGCCTCCTCGAGACCGGCGAGCCGCGGATCGCCGAGGGGCTCTATCTCCGCGCCTATCCCTACACATGGATCGTGGCGCAGAGCTTCGCGTGGTTCGGGGAAAGCCTGACCAGCGCCCGGCTGCCTTCGGTGATCGCCACGGCGGTGCTGGTCGCCGTCCTGTTCCTGTGGCTGTGGCGCGAGGCCGGCCCGGCGGCCGCCTGGATCGGGGCCGGACTGTACGCGACCTCGCCCTTCGCGGTGCAGGTCGCACAGTTCACGCGGTTTTACGCGGTGCAGTCCCTGTTCTTCGTGATCGGCTGCCTGCTGGTCTACGGGCTCCTGTGCCGCCCCGCCCCGCCCGGGAGGAGGCTGCTGCTGGGCGCCGCCGCCGCGGCCGGCTTCGCTCTCGCTGCCGAACTGCAGCCCACGACCCTGATGGGGGTGGCGGCGGTGGCGGCATGGGCGGTCCCGCTGCTCGCCTGGCGGTGGCTGCGGGACGGGAACGCTTCCCGGAAGGGGCGGTGGGCGGCGATCGCGACGGGTGTCGCGATCCTGCTCGCGGGCCTCGTCCTCGCCTGGGAGAGCGGGCTGCTGGCCAAGGCCTGGCACATGTACCGCAGCACGCCGCTCTTCAACGCCGCCACCCGCGACCAGTTCTGGTTCTACCATGCCCGCTACATCCTGTTCTATCCGACCCTGTGGGCGGCCACGGGACTGCTCGCGGTGGCGGCTCTGGCGTTCCTGCCCCGGCCGGGCTGGTTCGCCGTCGTCGTCTTCGCGGTCTCCTTTCTGCTCAATTCCTTCGCCGGCCCCAAGAACATGCGCTACATCGCCTATGCGCAGCCCTTCATGTTCGTCGTCTGGGGGCTCGGGCTGGTGGCCGTCTGGCCCTGGCTGCGGGTCGGCACGGCACGGCTCCGGGA
>JALUAG010000074.1 GCA_027045875.1 Alphaproteobacteria bacterium
CGAGCGCTACGAGGGACGCCGCTACGCCGCCGTCAACGCCTACGGCTTTCAGGGCCTGCGCGAGACCGACGATCAGGGAACGATCCCCTTCGCCCTGCCGCTCGCCGAGTATCACCGGACGAGCGGCCCCCTGGTCTGGGGGTCCTACTGGACCGTGGATGCCGGTGCGCTGGCCCTCACCCGCACCGAAGGCCTCGACACCCAGCGACTTACCGCCGAACTCGGCTGGGAGCTGCCCTACCTGGGCCCCATCGGCGATCTGTGGCGGCTGCGGCTCGCGGTGCGCGGCGACCTCTACCGCACCGACGGCGATCCCCGGGACTACGGCGGCGGTGGCGACCGGGTGACCGGGCGCATCCTGCCGCGGGCCTATCTCGGCTGGAGCCTGCCGCTGGTGGGCCGGAGCGGCGCCTGGCAGCAGCTCGTGGAGCCGGTGGCGGCGTTGATGATCGATCGCAGCGACGGCAACGATTCCGACATTCCCAACGAGGACAGCCAGTCCTTCGAGTTCGACGAGACCAACCTCTTCGAGCCCAGCCGTTTCACCGGCATCGACCTGGTGGAGGAAGGCGTGCGGTTGGCTTACGGCGTGCGGGCGGCGGCGATCGGTCCGGCGGCCTTCCGGGTGAGCGGGGTACTGGGACAGATCGTCGATCTCGCCGGTGGCGACGAGACCCCCGACAACAGCGGCCTCGAGGGCCGCTTCTCGGATTTCGTCGGTCGCCTCGATCTGCGCCCCGGCCCCTATCTCGATCTCAGCTACCGGTTCCGCTTCGCCGCCGATGATCTGGTGTTCCGCCGCAACGACGTGATCGCCTCCTTCGGCCCGCCCCGGCTGCGCTTCCGCATTTCCTATCTCGAGCTCTCCGACGAGCCGCTGCCCGACATCGACCGCAACCGCAAGGAAGTGGTGGCGGCGGTGCGCATCGGCCTCACCGACGAGCTCAGCGTCGGCGCCCAGACCCGCCGCGATCTCACCGAGAACGAGACCGTCGCCACCAGCGGCGCGCTCGTTTACCGCAACCCCTGCTTCGTCTTGACGGCGGGGATCGAACGCCGATTTACCACCAAGGGTGAGCTCGACGACGAAACCACCTTCACCCTGCGCATCGGATTCGCCGGTCTCGGCGACATCGGCACCTCGACCTCGCTCGAGGAGGTGCGGTAACCACGGTTGGCGGTAACCGAAGAAGGGCCCGGAATGTTCCACCGTCTGTGCCGTAGACTGCTGCTGGCGGCGATGCTGGCGACCTGGGCGACGCTCCTCGCCGGGCAGACCCACGCCCAGACGACGCTGCGCATCGCGGCGATCGTCAATAGGGACGTGATCACCGTCCAGGACCTCTTCCAGCGCCTCAATCTGGTGCTGCTGGCGACCGGCGCCGAGAACGACCAAGAGACCCGCGCCCGGCTCGGCCCCCAGGTGCTGCGGACCTACATCGACGAGACCCTCAAGCTGCAGGAGGCGCGCCGCCTGGGCATCACCGTCACCGCAGGCGAGGTGCGGCAGGCCCTGGTCGGTGTCGCCGCCCGCAACGGCATGAGCGTCGAGGAGCTGCTCGCGCTCCTGCGCCAGCGAGGCATCGGTATCGACACGCTCGAACGCCAGATCCGCGCGGAGCTCGCCTGGGCGCGGGTGGTCAACCGCCAGATCCGGCCCGAGGTGGTGGTTTCCGAGGAGCAGATCGACCTCGCGCTGGCCACCCGCAAGGAGGCGGACGCCGAGGAGGTGCTGCTGTCGGAGATCCTGCTGCCGATCTACCGCCCCGAACAGGAAGCCCAGGTGCTCGAGGACGCCCGCCGCATCATCGAGGCGGTGAAGAGCGGAGCCGATTTCGGGGCCCTCGCCCGCCAGGTCTCGGTCGCCGCCAGCGCCGCCGATCAGGGCAATCTCGGCTGGGTCGCGCTCGCCAACCTGAACGAGGTCGTTCGACCGGTCATCGAGAGACTCGAGATCGGCGTGCCTTCGGAACCGGTGCGTACCGCCAACGGCATCCGGATCTTCCTGGTGCGCGACCGTCGCAGCGGCGGCAGCGGCGCCTCGGAAGAGCTCGTCGAGCTCGCCCAGCTCGTGATCCCCCTGTCCACCGACGCCACCGAGGAGGAGGTGCGGCGGGCCCTGCGCGAAGCCGAGGCGGTGCGGCCGCGGCTTCGCGACTGCGCCCGGGTCGCCGGGGTGGCGCGGGAGCTCGACGCGCCCGCTTCGGGGCCCCTCGGATGGATGCCCCTCGGCGAACTGCCGACCGATTTCGCGGCCGCGGTGGCACGGCTTCGGGTGGGCGAAGTCACCCCGCCGCTGCGCGGCCCCCTGGGCATCCATCTGCTGACGCTGTGCAGCCGCGGCGGCGCCGAGGGCGAGCGGCAGCGCATCCGCCTCGAGCTCGAGCGCGAGCAGGTGCAGCGGCTCGCCAATCGCTATCTCCGTGACCTGCGCAAATCGGCCTACATCGAAATCCGCCTGCGCTGACGGCGCCGCGGTGGAGCTCGCCGAGGCACCGCGGCCGCAGGATCTCGCCCGGCGTCACCGTCTCGTCGCCGACAAGCGGCTCGGACAGCATTTCCTGTTCGATCCCGCGATCCTGGACCGCATCGCGGCCGCCGCCGGGCCCTTCGGCGCCGATCCGGTGCTGGAGGTCGGCCCCGGCCCCGGCGGCCTCACCCGCGCCCTTCTCGAGCGCGGCGCTGCCGAACTCCTGGCCGTGGAGCGGGATCCACGCTGCCTCGCCGCGCTCACGGAACTCGAGGTGGCGGCGGGCGGACGCCTGCGGCTGATCGCCGCCGACGCGCGGCAGCTCGACATCGCCGGCATCGCCGCCGGCCGTCGGCTGGTGATCGTCGCCAACCTGCCCTTCAACATCGGCACCGAGCTGCTGCTGGGCTGGCTCCACGCCCTCGATCCCGTGCGCCGCATGGTGCTGATGTTCCAGAAGGAGGTGGCCGCGCGCCTGGTGGCCCCGCCCGGAAGCGCCGCCTACGGACGCCTGTCCGTGCTGGCCGGCAGGCTCTGCCGGGTCGAGCGTCTCTTCGACCTCCCGCCCGGCGCCTTCACCCCGCCGCCCCGGGTGCACGCCACGGTGGTGCGCCTGACCCCGCGCGAGGATCGCCCTCCGGCCGCCCTGCTGGCCGCCATCGAGCGGGTGACACGGGCCGCCTTCGGTCGGCGGCGGAAGATGCTGCGATCGAGTCTCCGCACCCTCGGGGTCGATCCGGTGACGCTGTGCGAGGCGGCCGGCGTCGATCCGGGCCGACGGGCGGAGGAACTGCCGATCGAAGCGTTCGAAAGGCTGGCGCGCCTCGTCACGAACGACGGCGGGCGTCCCGCCGCAACCCCTCGACGAAGGCGGTGAGCCCCGGCTGGCGCTGCCGCCGCAGCCGTTCGCCGTTGAGCACCGCCTGCAGCCCGCGGACGCTGGTCTCGAAGTCGCGGTTGACGATCACGTAGTCGTACTCGGGCCAGTGGGTGACGTCGGAGGCCACCTGCGCCAGCCGGTAGCGTACCGTCTCCTCGCTGTCCTGCGCCCGCGACCGCAGCCGCCGCTCGAGCTCCGCCACCGAGGGCGGCAGGATGAATACCGCCACCATGTCCTCGCCGGCGGTGGCGCGGAGCTGCTGCACCCCCTGCCAGTCGATGTCGAACAGCACGTCGCGGCCGGCCGCCAGCGCTTCCTCGACCGGCCGCCGCGGCGTGCCGTAGCGATGACCGTAGACCTCGGCGTGCTCCAGGAGCTCGCCGCCCTCCACCATCGCCGCGAAGCGTGCGGCATCGACGAAACGGTAGTCGACCCCGTCCACTTCCCCCGGCCTCGGCGGCCGGGTGGTGACGGACACCGACAGGGTGAGTTCCGGCTCGCAGGCGAGGAGCGCCCGCGACAGCGAAGTCTTGCCCGCCCCAGAGGGCGAGGAGACCACCAGCATCAGACCGCGACGCCGACCGCCCACCAGCCTGCCGACCTCGATCCAGGGCCCGCCGGCGCCGGCCGCAGCCCCCCCCGTCGCTTCATCTCGCGCCATCCGGCTCCACCCTCCCTTCCTCCGTGCCGCCCACCGGCTGGCCGCCGGCAGCCGGCCGCGGCACCGGCAGCGGCACCCTCCCCCCGGCGCGGTCACGGATGCGGCGCCAGGCGCGGACCTTGCGGTTGTGCTCGGCCAGGGTCCGTGAGAAGGCGTGGCCGCCGGTGCCGTCGGCGACGAAATAGAGATAGTCCACGTCCGCCGGGCGGACCGCGGCCATCAGCGCGCGCCGTCCGGGATTGGCGATCGGTGTCGGCGGCAGTCCCGCCCGCCGGTAGGTGTTGTAGGGGCTGTCGACGGCGAGATCGGCGCGTGTGAGCCGCCGCCCGAGCCGGGTCTTGCCGCCGGTCAGCGCGTAGATCACCGTCGGGTCGGACTGCAGGCGCATGCCCTTGCGCAGCCGGTTGACGAAGACCGCGGCGACGATCGGATACTCCTCCGGCAGCGAGGTCTCCTTCTCGATCAGGGAGGCCAGGACCAGCGCCTCCTCCGGGCTCGCGAGCGGCAGGTCGGGCGCCCGCTGCGCCCAGGCCTCGGCCAGCGCTTCCTCGAGCGCCTCCCGCATGCGCCGCACCACCTGCCGCCGCGACGCATCGCGCGGGAAGAGATAGGTCTCGGGCAGCAGCCGTCCCTCGGGCGGGGGCGGCTCCGGCAGCTCGCCGGTCAGGAACGGCACCTCGGCCAGCAGCGCGTACACTTCGGCCACCGTGAGCCCCTCCGGGACCGTGATCCGCCGCAGCAGGACCTCGCCACGCTGCATCATGTCGAGGATCTGGGCGGGGGTCATGCGGGCGGTGAGCCGGTATTCGCCCGCCTGCAGGCGCCGGTCGCGGCCGCTGAGGCGCAGGGCGATGCGGAACAGCCACGGGCGGTCGATGGCTCCCGCCTCGGCCAGCCGCCGGGTGATCGCCTCGACGCCGCTGCCCCGGGGGATGTAGACGACGGTCTCCTCGGCCAGCGGACCGGGGGTATCGAGATAGCGGACGACCACCCACCAGCCGATGCCACCCGCTACCGTCAGGACGGCGAGCAGGCCCAGGACCAGGAGCAGGCGCCCGCGGGTCACGCCGCCGCCGTCAGAAGGCCTCGGGATCGGTGAAGATCACGCTGGCGTTGGTGCCGCCGAAGCCGAAGGAGTTGCTGAGCGCCGCCCGCACGCGCCGCTTCCTGGCACGATGGGGCACGAGATCGACATCGTCGCAGCCCTCGCTCGGATGGTCGAGATTGAGGGTCGGCGGCACCACCCCGTCGCGGATGGCGAGAATGGAGAAGATGGCCTCCACCGCACCCGCCGCCCCGAGGAGATGGCCGATGGCCGATTTGGTGGAGGAGATGGAGACGTCCGCCACCGCATCGCCGAACAGGCGCTTGATGGCCCCGATCTCGATCTCGTCGCCGAGCGGCGTCGAGGTGCCGTGGGCGTTGATGTAGTCGATGTCGGCGGGCTGCAGGCGGGCGTTGGCGAGGGCACTGCGCATGCAGCGGAAGGCGCCGTCGCCGTCGGGCGCGGGCGCGGTGATGTGATGGGCGTCGCCACTCAGCCCGTAGCCGCGCACCTCGGCGTAGATCCGGGCGCCACGACGGCGGGCATGCCCGTACTCCTCGAGCAGGACGATTCCCGCTCCCTCGGCCATGACGAAGCCGTCGCGGTCGCGGTCCCAGGGCCGCGACGCCTTCTCCGGCGTCTCGTTGTAGCGGGTGGAAAGCGCCCGGGCGGCGGCGAAGCCGGCGATTCCGAGCCGGCAGACGGCCGCCTCGGCGCCACCGGCCACCATCACGTCGGCGTCGCCCACGGCGATCAGCCGGGCCGCGTCGCCGATGGCGTGGGCGCCGGTCGAGCAGGCGGTGACGACGCTGTGGTTGGGGCCCTTGAGGCCGAAGCGTATGGAGACGTGACCGGTCGCGAGATTGATGAGCGCCGCCGGGATGAAGAAGGGGCTCACCCGCCGGGGACCGGATTTCTCGAGCAGCACGGCCGTGTCGGCGATCGTCGAAAGGCCGCCGATGCCGGAGCCGATCAGGACCCCCGCCCGCTCCCGCTCCTCCTCGCTCGCGGGCGCGTAGCCCGCGTCCTCGAGGGCCTGGGTGGCGGCGGCGATGGCGTAGGTGATGAAGAGGTCGGTACGGCGCAGCTCGCGCGGCTCCACGTAGTCGGTGGCCCGGAAACCGCCCGCTTCGCTCTCCGGCGGCACCAGCCCGGCGATCCGGCAGGGCAGGTCGGAGACGTCGAACCGGTCGATCGGGCGGATGCCCGAACGCCCCTCGAGCAGCCTCGACCAGCTGGTCTCCACGCCCGATCCCAAGGGCGTGACCAGCCCGAGTCCCGTGACCACGACCCGTCGCATCACCCGTGCTCCTCGATCAGGCGGGCCGCAGCGGCCCCGGCCCGCTATCCGGAATGTTCCTGGATGTAGGCGATCGCGTCCTTGACGGTCACGATCTTCTCGGCGGCGTCGTCGGGAATCTCGATGCCGAATTCCTCCTCGAACGCCATCACGAGTTCGACCGTGTCGAGACTGTCGGCTCCGAGATCGTCGACGAAGCTGGCATCCTCCGTGACCTTCCCTTCGTCGACACCGAGATGCTCGACGACGATCTTCTTCACTCGTTCGGCGATATCGCTCATCGTCCTCTCACTCCGCCCCAGTCATGCCGCGCGACTTCCGCTCGGGAGACGGAACCCCCGCTCGAATGCGGCGGCTTTTACACAATCGCACGAGACTTGCCTAGGTCTCCACGGCCACAGCGCACCGTCCCGCCGGCGGCTCAGAACATGGCCATCCCGCCGTTGACGTGCAGGGTGTGGCCGGTGACGTAGGCGGCCTCCTCGCTGGCCAGGAAGGTCACCGCGGCCGCCACGTCGGCGGGCTCGCCGAGACGGCCCGCCGGGATGCGTCCGGCGAGCGCCTGCCGCTGCCCGTCGTCGAGCTTCTCGGTCATCGCCGTGGCGATGAAGCCGGGGGCCACGCAGTTGACGGTGATGCCGCGGGCCGCCACCTCGGCCGCCAGTGCCTTGGTGAGCCCCACGAGGCCGGCCTTGGCGGCAGCATAGTTGGCCTGCCCCGGGTTGCCGGTGGCGCCGACGATGGAGCCGATGTTGACGATGCGGCCGTAGCGCCGGCGCATCATGCCCCGAAGCGCGGCGCGACAGAGCCGGAAGGCGGCGGTGAGGTTGGTGTCGAGCACGAGCTGCCAGTCCTCGTCCTTCATCCGGAGCGCGAGACCGTCACGGGTGATGCCGGCGTTGTTGACGAGGATGTCGAGCCCGCCAGCGGCCTCCGCGGTCTCGACAAGGCGTGCGATGGTAGCCGGCTCGGTAACGTCGCCGACGACGATCTCGGTGCCCTCGCCCAGCTCCTCGGCGAGGGCCGACAGCGGCGCCTCCCGCCGGCCGGCGATCACGACCGCGGCACCGCGGCGGTGAAGGCTGCGGGCGACGGCGGCGCCAATGCCGCCCGAGGCGCCGGTGACCACCGCCCGCCTGCCGTCGAGTCGGAACATCACGGACCTCCTTCCGTCGCCGCCAGCGCCCGCGCCACCGGTGCCACGTCCTCCGGGGCCTGGAGGTTGAACAGGGCGGCGCCCGCAACACCCCGCCTCGCCAGCCCCGTGAGCACCCGTCCGGCACCGAACTCGACCACCCGGTCGACACCGAGTGCCGCCATGCGGGCCATGGACTCCCGCCAGCGCACCCGGGCCGTCACCTGACGGACGAGGAGATCGCCGATCACCCCGGGCTCCTGCTCGGGCGCCGCGGTGACGTTGGCGATCACCGGCACCGCGGGCCGCTTCAGGGTGATACCGGCCAGCGCCTCCGCCAGCCGCTCCGCGGCCGGTGCCATGAGCGCGCAGTGGAAGGGGGCACTCACGGCCAGCATCATGGCCCGCCGGGCGCCGCGTTCGCGGGCCTGCGCGACGGCCCGCTCGACCGCCGTCCGATGGCCCGAGACCACCGCCTGACCGTCGGCATTGTCGTTGGCGAGCTCGCACACCTCCTCGCCGGCGGCGGCCTCGGCGATCGCCTCCACGGTCGCCGGATCGAGACCCAGGATGGCCGCCATAGCACCCTCGCCCACGGGCACCGCCTCCTGCATGGCCTCGCCGCGCAGCCGCAGCAGCCGCGCGGCATCCGCGAGCGAGAGGGCGCCGGCGGCGGCGAGGGCCGAATACTCGCCGAGGGAGTGGCCGGCCACCCAGGAGACGAGCTCGGCGAGGCGGCGGCCGGTGGCCGCCTCGAGGGCGCGCACCGCCGCCAGCGAGGTGGCCATCAGCGCCGGCTGGGCGTTGCGGGTGAGGGTCAGCTCCTCGGCCGGCCCCTCGAAGATCAGGCGGGAGAGAGGCTCGCCCAGGGCCTCGTCGACCTCGGCGAACACCGCGCGCGCTTCGGCGAAGCTCTCGGCGAGCGCCCGCCCCATCCCGGGGGCCTGCGCCCCCTGTCCGGGAAACACTGCGATGGTCGGCATGGAGCCTCGATCCGGTGAAGGGAGACGCCGACCGGGGCCGGCGGTGCCCGCGTGATAGCGCGCCGCCCCGGGCTGTCAAGCGATCCCGCCCGGGAAGTCGGCGGCGCGTCGCCGCTCAGGCACGCAGCGCCCGGTTCTCCGGATCGTAGGGGCTCTCGGCGATGATCCGCGCGGGCCGCAGCTGGTCGAGGATGCGCACTTCGCAGGGGCGCCCGATCTCCGCCACGTCGGTCCTCACGTAGCCCAGCATCAGCGACTTGCCGACATGGTGGCCGTAGCCGCCGGCGGTGCCGCGTCCCACCACGCGGCCGTCCACGAACACCGGCTCGTTGCCGAAGGGATCGGCGTCGTCGGCCTCGATCTCGATGGTGCAGAAGCGCCAGGGGATCCCCTCCTCGCGCTGCTTCAGGAGCGCCTCGCGCCCGACGAAGGGGCCCTTGTCGAAGCGCACGAAGCGCTCCATGCCGGCCTCGAGGAGGCTGTTCTCGGCATTGAGATCGGTGCCCCACAGCCGGTAGCTCTTCTCGAGCCGCATCGAATCCATCGCCCGCAACCCGACGAGCCCGATGTCGTAACGCTTTCCCGCCTCCATCAGGGCGTCGAAGAGGTGGATCTGGAACTCGATCGGGTGGTGGAGCTCCCAGCCCAGGGATCCCACGAAGTTCACCCGGAGCGCCCGCACGTCGCGGCAGAAGCCGACCGGGATCTCGGCGCCGCTCAGCCAGGGGAAGGCATCGTTGGAGAGATCGGCGTCGGTGAGCTCGGCGAGGACCTTGCGGCTGTCCGGGCCGGCGAGGACGAACACCCCGTAGCGGTTGGTGACGTCGGTCAGGATCACCGAGCCGTCGCGGGGCAGGCTCTTGGTCAGATGGTCCCAGTCGATGTCGTGGGCCGCACCCGGGCCCACGAGATAGAAGCGCTCGCCGTAGAGCCCGTCGGGCAGACGCAGGATGGTGAATTCGCTGCGGACCGAGCCCGAGGGGTTGAGGGCGTGGCAGAGGCGGATGGCGCCGACCTTGCGCGGCAGGGCGTTGGCCACCATGCGATCGAGCCAGGCGCGCGCGCCGGGTCCCTCCACCTCGTACTTGGCGAAGGAGCTGAGCTCCATGAGGCCGACCCGCTCGCGCATGGTCCGCACCTCCTCGCCCACATGGGGGAACCAGTTGGAGCGGCGGAAGGAATAGACGTCGCGCGGCTCCACCCCCGGCGGCGCGAACCAGTTGGGGCGCTCCCAGCCGAAGCGCTGGCCGAACACCGCCCCCCGTTCCCGCAGACGGTCGTAGGCGGGCGGCACCCGTGCCGGCCGGCCGGCCGGGCGGTTCTCGTATTCCATCGGGTAGTGGTTGAAGAAGACGTGGGCGTAGGCCTCCTCGTTCTTGATCCTGGCAAAGCGCTTGGTGACCACGCCGAAGCGCCGCGGGTCCACCCCCAGCATGTCCACCGTGGGCTCACCGTCGATGATCCAGGCGGCGAGCTGCCAGCCGGCGCCGCCGGCGGCGGTGACGCCGAAGCTGTGTCCCTCGCTGAGCCAGAAGTTGGGCAGGCCGAAGGCGGGTCCCACCATGGGATTGCCGTCGGGCGTGTAGGCGATGGGACCGTTGACGATGTCCTTGATGCCGGCGTTCTCGAAGGAAGGCACCCGATTGATGCAGGCCTCGACATGCGGCAGCAGGCGGTCGAGATCGCCGGGGAAGAGGTCCTTCTCGAAGCCCGGCGGCACGCCGTCGACGAAACAGGCCGGCGCCCCCTTCTCGTAGGGGCCGAGGATCCAGCCCATCCGCTCCTCGCGCAGATAGTAGGAGGCGTCGGATTCGCGCAGGATGGGGAGTTCGGCGTTGCCGGCCTCGCGGTATTCCCGCAACACCGGATCGACGTCGGTGACGATGTACTGGTGTTCGACCGGGATCACCGGGATCTCGAGGCCCACCATGCGCGCGGTCTGCCGGGCGCAGTTGCCGGTGGCGCAGACCACGTGCTCGCAGCGGATGTCGCCCTCCTCCGTCCTGACGATCCATTCGAGACTGTCGCTGCGCTCGATGCCGGTGACGGCGACCCCCTGGTGGATGGTGGCCCCGTACTTGCGCGCCCCCTTGGCGAGCGCCATGGTGACGTCCACCGGCGCGATGTGCCCGTCCGTGGGATGCCAGAGCGCCCCCACCAGTCCTTCCGGGTTGATCAGCGGCCACAGGCGCTTGATCTCGTCGACGCCGACGACGTGACATTCGACACCGATGGTCTCGGCGGTGCACTGGTAGTTGCGGTATTCGTCCATGCGGTCGCGATTGGTGGCGAGCCGGAGGTTACCGGTGGGATGGAAGCCGACCTCCTGCCCGGTCTCCTCCTCCAGCGTCTTGTAGAGCTCGACCGAATACTTGTGGAGCTGGCCCACCGAATAGCTCATGTTGAAGAGCGGCAGGAGGCCGGCCGCGTGCCAGGTGGAGCCGGCCGTGAGCTCGCTGCGCTCGAGCAGGACCACGTCCCGCCAGCCGCGCTTGGCCAGATGGTAGAGGGTGCTCACCCCGACGACCCCGCCGCCGATCACCACCACGCGCGCGTGCCCCTTCATTCGCCGCTCCTCCTCCCGCTGCCTTCCGGCCCCGCCAAACTGCCCCAGGCCCCGGTCGCCGGCAGGCCTTTTCGGGACCTGTTCTTGCCTCTGAGCGCCATGCGTCTGCCCGTCCCCGTCCTCCGCGCCGGCGGCGGACCACCTCCCCGGACTTGGAGCCGGCAGCCATCGCGCCTATAGTTTTCCGCCGAACGACAGTCCGAGAGAAAGGGGGCGGTAGACATGGTGGCACTCGGGCGACGCCGGTACGCATTCCCCCTGCTGTTCGCGGCCCTCGCCCTGGCGGCGGAGGCGGCGGGGGCGGCCGAGGTCCGCGAGCGCGCCCCGGTGGTGGCGGCGACCCTCTATCCCGAGGGTGCCGAAGTGGTACGCATGCTCCGCCTCGAGCTCGAGCCCGGACGCTACGACGTCGTCATCGAGGGGCTGCCGGAGACCCTCGACCCCGCCGCCATCCGCATCTCCGTCAAGCCGGGCGATCTCGTCGATCTGCGCGGCTTCACCACCCGCTTGCGGCCGGCCGCCGAATACGTGGGTCCGCGCGAGCGGGAGCTCGAAGCCGAAATCGAGCGCCTCGCCGACGAGATCCGGCTGCGCGACGACCGCATCCGGGCCGCCCGCATCCAGCTCCGTCTGGTGGAACGCATCGGCGAGGCGGCGGCGGACCTGGCCACCAAGGAACTGGCCTCGGGGCAGCCCGAGCCCGGCGCCTGGCGCAAGAGCTGGGAAGCGGTGGGCAGCGGTGCCATCGAGATCCTCAAGGTGATGCGCCAGAACGAGCGCGAGAAGCGGCAGCTCGAAAGGCGGCTCGAGGCCAAGCGACGGGAACTCGAGGAGGCCCGCACCGGCGCCCGGGCGAGCCGGGAACTGATCCTCGATCTCGAGATCGAGGAGACCGCCACCGTCTCCGTCGAGCTGCGCCACATGCTCGAGCGGGCCGGCTGGTCCACCCTCTACGAGGCGCGACTGCACAGCCGACGCGGCGAGCTCACCTTCGAGCGGCGGGCACGGGCCTGGCAGAAGACGGGAGAGGACTGGCGCGGCATCGCCCTCAGGCTGGCGACCACCCGCCCGCGCCAGAGCGTCTCGCCGCCACGCCTCGATCCCTGGTTCGTCGACATCGTCGAACCGCAGCCGGCGGCCCGCGAGCGCGCCCTCGCCCGGAAGGTGCCGGAAGGAACCGTCGCCCTCGCGGAGCCGTCCCCGGCGCCGGACATCATGCGCGAGACCGACGAGTTCCATACCGTCTTCACCGTCTCGAAGCCGGTCGATCTGCTGGCCGACGGCAGCCGGCGGATGGTCACCCTGGCCCGCGACAAGTTCCCGGCCGAGCTGCTGGTGGAGGTGACGCCCAAGATCGACCCCTCCCCGTATCTGACCGCCAGCTTCCTCTACGACGAACCGGACCCGGTGCTGCCCGGGCCCGTGCGGCTGGTGCGGGACGGCGCCTATGTGGGCGAGAGCTGGCTCGATTTCGTGGTCCCCGGCGAGAAGGTCCGGCTCGGCTTCGGCCGCGACGACAAGGTGGTGATCGAGCACCGGCTGGTCACCGACTTCAAGTCCAGCGAGGGGATCGTCGGCCGCTACCGGCGGATCGAGCGGCGCTGGGAAACGGACGTCCGCAACCGCCACAAGCGGGCACTGCCGATCGTGGTCCTCGATCGGCTGCCGGTGCCCAAGGACGAGCGCATCACGGTGGAGCTCCTCGAGGACGGCACGCCGCCCACCGAACGCGACGTCGACGGTCGCCCCGGCGTGCTGGGCTGGCGCTACGACTACGAGCCGGGCGAGAAGCGGACCATCCGCTTCGGCTTCGCCGTCACCTTCCCCACCGATCTCGCGGTGGGCGGATTCTAGGCGGGACGGCGGTGTTCGACCCCCTGCGCATACCTTCCGGGCGGCCGCCGGCAGGCGAACCCGTTCCCGGCAGGCCGGATCCCGCTTTCCGCTTGGCCGAGCGGCATCGCGTCAGCGGGCGTCCGCTCCTGCCCCCGTTCCCGGAGCACTGCGCGCGGGCGATGTTCGCCATGGGCTGCTTCTGGGGTGCGGAGCGCCTGTTCTGGAGCCAACCGGGCGTGTGGGTGACGGCGGTGGGCTACGCGGGCGGTACCACGCCTCATCCCCTCTACGAGGAGGTGTGCTCCGGGCGCACGGGCCACGCCGAAACGGTGCTGGTGGTGTTCGACCCCGTCGAGGTCTCCTACATGCGGCTGCTGGCGCTGTTCTTCTCGGCCCACGACCCCACCCAGGGCATGCGCCAGGGCAACGATGTCGGCAGCCAGTACCGGAGCGTCGTCTTCACGGTCGACGAGCGCCAGCGTCGCCTGGCGGAGACCGCGGTCGCGCTCTACGAACGGGCGCTCCGCGACCACGGGCGTCTGCGGCCGATCACCACCGAGATCCGGCCGGCGGATGCATTCTACTACGCCGAACCGGAACACCAGCAGTATCTGGCCGCCAACCCGCAGGGCTACTGCGGCCTCGCCGGCACCGGCGTCCCCTTCCCGCTGGTGGAACTCGAGGCGAGGGCCGGGGACGGCGCCGACGCGACGGGTCAGAGTTCGGGATAATAGAGTTTCGTCACGATCAGCGCCGTGACCACGGCACCGATCACGGCCCATGCCGCCCATCCCCACATGTCGGCCTCCGCGGATCGCTCGACCCCTTGCATACCATGGACGACGCCGCCGGGGGAAGCGCGGCAACGCCGGACACCCGAAGGCGCGAGCCGGGCGCAAGGGGGCGAATTGCCGCACTGCGTGCAAGGAAGGGCTGGCGTTTCACCTCTCACGAGACTACATAATAAATCGCATGCGTCTCGGAGGCGCACGTCTGGGGGGATGTACGAATGCTCACGACCTTGGAACGGAACCGGGCACGCGAGGGCTTCGAGCTGTTCCCTCACGAAGCCGATATCGGTCTGCGCGGCTGGGGACCGAGCATGGAGAAGGCGTTCGAGGAGATCGCGCTGGCCCTCACCTCGGCCATCACCGATCCGCGTCACGTCGAGCCGCGCGAGCCGGTCAGCATCCGCTGCGAGGCGACGGACGACCAGCTCCTTCTCGTCGACTGGCTGAACGCGTTGATCTACGAGATGGCCACATTGCGCATGCTGTTCAGCCGCTTCACCGTCCACATCGAGGACGGCGTGCTGCAGGCCACCGCCTGGGGCGAGCCGCTCGATACCGAGCGCCATGCGCCCGCGGTGGAACCCAAAGGTGCCACCTTCACCGGCCTCCGTGTCGAGAAGGAGCGCGACGGCCGCTGGCTGGCCCAGTGCGTGGTGGACGTCTAGACCGACCTCCAAAGGCCGGAGCATGGATCCGGAGAGCCTGACGAGGATCGACGACAACTGCTGGAAGATCGAGCCTCGGGGGCGGATGCGGGTGCCGGCGATGGTCTTCGCCGACCGCGCGCTGCTGGCGGCGATGGACGAGAAGGTGCGGGAGCAGCTCTGCAACGTGGCCTGCCTGCCGGGCATCGTCGAAGCCGCCTACGCCATGCCCGACGCGCATTGGGGCTACGGCTTTCCGATCGGCGGTGTCGCCGCCTTCGATCCCGAGGAGGGCGGCGTGGTCTCCGCGGGCGGCGTCGGGTTCGACATCTCCTGCGGCGTGCGCACGATGCTCACCGGTCTGCGGCGCGAGGACATCGAGCCCGTCAAGGACCGGCTCGCCGATGCGCTCTTCGCGACCGTCCCCGCGGGCCTCGGACGGCACGGCGAGATCCGCCTCTCCGATCGCGAACTCGAGGCGATGCTGGCCGGCGGTGCCGTCTGGGCGGTGGCGCGGGGCTGGGGCAGGCCCGAGGATCTTGAGCGGATCGAGGAAGGCGGCCGCGCCGCGGGGGCCGATCCGGAGGCGGTGTCCTTCCGGGCCCGGGAACGCCAGCGGGCGGAGATGGGCACTCTCGGTTCCGGCAACCACTATCTCGAGGTGCAGGAAGTGGCGGAGATCGCCGACGAGGAGACGGCGCGCGGCTACGGTCTCCTGCGCGGCGAGGTGGTGGTCACCATCCATTGCGGGTCGCGCGGCCTCGGCCACCAGATCGGCACCGAATTTCTGCGCGAGATGGTGGTCGCGGCATCTGCTGCGGGCATCGCCCTGCCGGATCGCGAGCTCGCCTGCGCTCCCGTCCGTTCGGCGGTGGGCCAGCGCTATCTCGGGGCGATGCGGGCCGCGATCAATTGTGCGCTTGCCAATCGCCAGATCATCGGCCATCTCGCCCGGCAGGTGTTCGAACGCTTCTTTCCCGGCAGGCCGCTGCGGCTGCTCTACGACGTCTCGCACAACACCTGCAAAGAGGAACGCCATCCCGTGGGCGACCGTCGGCTCGATCTCTTCGTGCACCGCAAGGGGGCGACGCGCGCCCTGCCACCGGGCGATCCGGCGCTGCCCGAAGCGCTGCGGCCCTTCGGCCAGCCGGTGCTGATCGGCGGCAGCATGGGGACCGGCTCCTGGATCCTGGCCGGCACCCGCCCCGACGGCCCGCGCGCCTTCGCCTCGGCGATCCACGGCGCCGGCCGGGCACTCAGCCGCCATCAGGCCAGGAAACGCTGGCGGGGCGAGGAGATCGTCGCCCGGCTGGCCCGCGAAGGGGTGCTCGTGCGCAGCGTGTCGATGCGGGGCGTCGCCGAGGAAGCGCCCGATGCCTACAAGGACATCGACGCGGTGGTGAACGCGGCCCACCGGGCCGGACTGGCCCGCAAGGTCGCCCGCCTCAGGCCGCTGATCGTGATCAAGGGATGACTCCAGCGACGGGGAAGATCATGGACAAGCCTCTCGAGATCCGTTTCCACGACGTTCCGCACTCCGACTTCATCGAGGCACGGATCCGCGAGAAGGTCGACGAGCTCGAGAAATACTTCGATCACATTTCCAGCGTACGGGTGGTGGTCGACAAGGAAAGCAAGCGGCACAACAAGGGCAACGCCTACCGCATTCGCCTGTTCATCCACGTCCCGGGCAAGGAGATCGTGATCAACCACAACCAGCGGGCCGATCCGGCGCGCGAGGACTTCCGCTTCGCCCTGCGCGAGGCCTTCGATGCCGCCTTCCGCGAGCTCAAGGAACACAAGCAGAAGCTCCGCGGTGAGGTAAAGCAGCACGTCGAACCGCCCCAGGGCCGGGTGATCAAGCTGTTCAAGGACCAGGGCTACGGCTTCATCGAGCTCAACGACGGGCAGGAGATCTACTTCCATCGCAACGCCGTGGTGAACGGCGATTTCGACAGGCTTGAGGTGGGGGCCAGGGTGCGCGTCCACGTGGCCGAGAACGAGAGCCCCTTCGGCCCCCAGGCCAGTACCGTGCACCTGCTGTCCTGAGGACGGCGTCCGGAGAGGGATCTTGGGCCGGGTGACGGCGGCGGAGCTGCGGCGGCGGGTCGATCAGGCCCTGGGCCGGGAACCCGCGGATCTGGTGATCCGCGACTGCCGTCTTCTGGATACCGCCACGGGCGCGATCCGCCGCTGCGACATCGCCGTCTGCGGCGAGGTGGTGGTAGCCCTCGGGGAGGGGCTGTCGGGCCGGCGGGTGATCGAGGCCCGGGGCCGGTTCGCGGTGCCGGGCTTCATCGACACCCATGTCCATGTCGAGAGCTCGATGGTCACCCCCGACGCCTTCGAACGGGGCGTGCTGCCGCGGGGAACCACCACCGCCGTCTGCGATCCCCACGAGATCGCCAACGTGATCGGCGCTGAGGGCATCCGCTACTTTCAGCGGGCCTCGGAGAGCCTGCACATGCGCCTCCACGTCAACCTCAGCTCCTGCGTGCCGGCCACCGAGCTCGAGACCGCGGGAGCGCGCCTCGAGGTCGGGGACCTCGTGGAGCTCGCCGAGCACCCTTCGGTGCTGGGGCTCGCCGAGGTCATGAACTTCCCGGGCCTGCTGGCCGGCGACGAGGCCCTGCTGGCCAAGGTCGCGGCCTTCGCCGACCGCCATCTCGACGGCCACGCCCCGCTGCTGCGGGGCCGCGCGCTCGACGCCTATCTCGCCACCGGTATCCGCACCGATCACGAGGCGACGGGCCTCGAGGAGGGGCGCGAGAAGCTCGAAAAGGGCATGCATCTGCTCCTGCGCGAGGGATCGATCGCCAGGAATGTGCGCGATCTCGCGCCGCTGATCGACGAGCGGACCTGGATGCGGCTCGCCTTCTGCACGGACGACCGCAACCCCCTCGAGATCCGCCACGAGGGGCATATCGACCATGCGCTGCGCGTCGCCATCGAGGCGGGCGCGCCGCCGGTGGCCGCCTACCGCGCCGCCACCCTCGGCGCCGCCCTCGCCTTCGGCCTGCGCGACCGAGGCGTCGTCGCTCCGGGCTATCGGGCCGACATCCTGCTGCTCGAGGATCTCGAGACGGTAGCCGTCTCCGACGTGCTGTGCGGCGGCCTGCCGGTGGCCGATCTCCTCTCGGCGACGCGCGCGCATCCCGACCCCGTGGGCTACGGCTCGGTGCACCGACAGCCGGTGACGGCGGCCGACTTCGAGATCCCCACCGACGGGCCGACGATGCCGGTGATCGGCGCTCTGCCCTTCTCCCTGCTGACCGAGCACCGGACCATGGAGCTGCCGCTCGTGAACGGGCGTCTGCACGCCGATCCCGAGTGCGGCGTGCACAAGCTCTGCGTGCTCGAGCGGCACGGCCGCAACGGCAACATCGGTCGCGGCTTCGTCCACGGCTTCGGCCCCCTGCGGGGCGCCATCGCCAGCAGCATCGGCCACGACAGCCACAACCTCATCGTGCTGGGCTCCGACGACGCCGACATGGCCCTCGCGGTCAACCGGCTCATCGAGCTGCAGGGGGGTGCCGCCGTGGTCGCCGACGGGCGGGTCCTGGCCGAGCTGCCGCTGCCGGTGGCCGGGCTCATGTCGGACCGCGGGCTCGACTTCGTGGCGGCGCGGCTCACCGAACTGCGGACGGCGGCGAAGGCGATCGGCTGCACCCTCGAAGAGCCGCTCCTGCAGCTCGCCTTCCTGCCGCTTCCCGTGATCCCCCACCTCAAGCTCACCGACATGGGCTACGTGGCGGCCGGTCCCGACGGGCTGCGGCTGCTCGCCTGACCGGCGGGGGACGCGGCCCGTGACAGGGCCGTGAGCGATCGGCTATCACCCTGCCGCGACCGACCGGCGAGGATGCGGAGATGAGCGGCTGGCATTTCACCACCGGGACGGGGCAGATCGGGCCCCTCGCCACCGAGGATGCGCGGCGCTTCGCGCGCAGCCATCCGGAGGCCCTCTGCTGGCGTCCGGGGTTCTCGGAGTGGCAGCCGGTGGCCGAGGTGCCCGAGCTGCTGCAGAGCCGGGCGCCGGACATCTGGACCGCCCCGCCACCGCCACGCGCGCGGGTCCGCCGCGCTCGCGGCGCCGACGAGATCGACTACAGGCTCTACGGCACCGACATGCAGTTCGTGGAGATCGAGCTCGATCCGGGCGAGAGCGCGGTCGCCGAGGCGGGAGCCATGATGTACAAGGACGCGGTGGTGGAGATGCACACCGTGTTCGGCGACGGCTCGGCGCAGGAAGCGGGCTTCCTCGACCGGCTGGTGGGTGCCGGCAAGCGGCTGATCACCGGCGAGAGCCTGTTCACCACCGTGTTCACCCATGCGGGCTCGAGCGGCAAGGCCCATGTCGCCTTCGGCGCTCCCTATCCGGGCACCATCCTGCCCATCAAGCTCGCCGACTTCGGCGGCCGGCTGATCTGTCAGAAGGACAGCTTCCTCTGCGCCGCCAAGGGGGTGTCCATCGGCATCCACTTCCAGCGCCGCATCCTCACCGGCCTGTTCGGCGGCGAGGGCTTCATCATGCAGAAGCTCGAGGGGGACGGCTGGGTGTTCGTCCACGCCGGCGGCACCCTCTACGAGCGGGAGCTCGCAGACGGCGAGGTACTGCACGTCGACACCGGCTGCCTCGCCGCGCTCACCGAGACCGTCGACTACGACATCGAGCAGGTGGGCGGCATCAAGAGCATGCTGTTCGGGGGCGAGGGGCTGTTCCTCGCCCGGCTGCGGGGGCCCGGTCACGTCTGGCTGCAGAGCCTTCCCTTCTCGCGGCTCGCCGGCCGGATGCTGAGCGCCGCCGTCAGACCCGGCGGCAAGGGCGAGGGTTCGGTGCTGGGCTCTCTCGGCGATCTGTTCGGCGACAGTCGACGGTGAGCGGGCGACGGCCGGTACGCGTGCGGGAGGCCGCCCCCGAGGACGAGGAGGCGCTCACCGCCATGGTCGCGGCTCTCCAGGAACACGAACGGCGCCTCGCGCCCTGGCTGCGTCCCGGCCGCGAGATGGCGGAGCGGCATCTCGCCCATCTGCGGCGGCGGGCCGAGGAACGGGAGGGGCGGATCTTCGTCGCCACCGCCGAGGACCCCGCTCTCGGCACCACGCTCCTGGGGTTCGTCGCCTGCCATGTCGAGGAGGAGGTCCAGACCGAGGTCGAGCCCGGGTCCCGCCGCTACGGCTGGATCGCCGAGCTCTACGTGGTGCCGGAGGCGCGTCGCCGCGGCATCGCCCGCATCCTCGTGGAACGCGCCTGTACCCATTTCGCCCGCCGCGGCATCGCCCGCGTCGACGTCGCCTATCTCGACGCCAACCGCGAGGCCCACGAGACCTACCTGCAGCTCGGTTTCACCCCCCACTACCGCATCGTCAGCCGGAGGCTCGAACGGCGGTGACGGGGCGCGATCTCGAGGGGCTCCTGGTGGTCTCCGTGGAACAGGCGGTGGCGGCACCCCTCGCCTCCCGGCTGCTGGCCGACGCCGGCGCCCGGGTCGTCAAGGTGGAGCGCCCCGAAGGCGATTTCGCCCGCACCTACGATCGCTACGTCGAGGGCGAGAGCGCCCATTTCGTCTGGCTCAACCGCGGCAAGGAGTCGATCGCCCTCGATCTCAAGACGCGGGCGGACCGTGCCCTCCTCTTCCGGATGCTGGAACGGGCCGACGTCTTCATCCAGAACCTCGCCCCCGGGGTGGCGGAACGGCTCGGCTTCGGCGCGGAAGAGTTGCACCGCCGTTTCCCCCGCCTCGTCGTCTGCGGCATCTCCGGCTACGGCAGCCGCGGCCCCTACCGCGAGATGAAGGCCTACGATCTCCTCGTACAGGCGGAAAGCGGCCTCGCCCACGTGACCGGCATCGGCGACCGCTGCACCCGGGTCGGGGTCTCGGTCTGCGACATCGCCGCCGGCACCAACGCCTACGCGGCGATCCTGCGGGCACTCCTCGGACGGGCGACCAGCGGGCGCGGGCGGATCGTCGAGGTGTCGCTGTTCCACAGCATGGGGGAGTGGATGAACGTCCCCTATCTGACCTACGTCTTCGGTGGCGTCGAACCGCCCAGGCTCGGCCTTCACCATCCGAGCATCGCCCCCTACGGGGCCTATCCCTGCGGCGACGGCGGCAGCATCCTGCTCGGCATCCAGAACGATCGCGAGTGGCACCGCTTCTGCGCCGAGGTGCTGGGCGATGCGGCGCTCGCCCGCGACCCGCGCTTTCGCACCAACCCCGACCGGGTCGCCAACCGGCGCGCGCTCGACCGCCTGGTGGCGGCGCGCTTCGCCAGCCTGTCGCGGGACGAGGCGGCGGATCTGCTGCAGGCCGCCGGCATCGCCTGGAGCCGTCTTTCCACGCTCGAGGATCTGCGCGATCATCCGCAGAACCGCCGCGTCGCGGTGCGCCTCGAAGGGGGTTCGACGGTCGAGCTCCTGGCACCGGCGGCGCTGTTCGACGGCGCGGCCGATCCCGGCGGATCGGTGCCGCGTCTCGACGAGCACGGCGCCGCCATCCGCGCCGAGTTCGGCACGGGCGGCGCGGATCGAGGGGAGGAAGGATGATGCGTCTCGCGGGAAGGATCGCCATCGTGACCGGCGGCGGCTCGGGCTTCGGCCGCGGCATCTGTGAACGGTTCGTGGCCGAAGGCGCCTCGGTGGGGGTGCTGGACGTCAACGGCGCGGCCGCCCGGGAGGTGGCGGATGCCCTCGGCGAACGCGCGCTCGCCGTCACCTGCGACGTGAGCCGTGCGGCCGAGGTGGAGGCGGCGGTGGAGGCCGTCGTCGCGCGCTTCGGGGGCCTCGACATCCTGGTCAACAATGCCGGCATCAGCCACCGCAACCGGCCCATGCTGGAGGTTTCCGAGGAGGAGTTCGACCGCCTCTTCGCCGTCAACGTCAAGTCGATCTACCTCACCGCCCGGGCGGCGGTGCCGCGGCTGCGCCAACGGGGCGGCGGGGTGATCGTCAACATCGGCTCCACCGCCGGCATCCGGCCGCGGCCGGGCCTCACCTGGTACAACGGCAGCAAGGGAGCGGTGAACACCCTCTCGAAATCGATGGCGGTGGAGCTCGCGCCCGACCGCATCCGCGTCTGCTGCATCGCCCCGGTGGCCGGCGACACGCCGCTGCTGGCCACCTTCCTCGGCGAGGACACCCCCGAACGGCGGGCGCAGTTCGTGGCGACCATTCCCTGGGGGCGGCTGAGCACGCCGCGGGACATCGCCGCCGCCGCCGTGTTCCTCGCCTCCGACGAGGCCGAGATGCTCACCGGAACGGTACTGGAGGTGGATGGTGGACGCTGCATCTGAGCCCACGGGTCTCGCACCCCTGTTCCAGCTCGGACCCGACACCACCGAATACCGGCGGCTCGCGATCGAGGGGGTGCGCCGGCAACGGCTCGGCGATCGGGATTTCCTGATGGTGGCCCCGGAGGTGCTCGAGGCCCTGGCCGCCGAGGCCTTCTTCGACGTCCACCATCTCTTCCGCCCCTCGCATCTCCAGCAGCTCCGCAACATCCTGGCCGATCCGGAGGCGGCGCCGAGTGATCGCTTCGTGGCCCTCGAGCTCCTCAAGAACGCGGTGATTTCCGCCGCCCGGGAGTTCCCGAGCTGCCAGGACACCGGCACCGCCATCGTCGTCGCCAAGAAGGGCCAGCGGGTGCTGACGGACACCGACGACGCGCGGGCGCTGGCCCGCGGCATCGCCCGCACCTACCGCGAGCGCAACCTGCGCTATTCGCAGCTCGCACCCCTTTCCATGTTCGAGGAGAAGAACACCGGCACCAACCTGCCGGCGCAGATCGAGATCGAGGCGGTGCCGGGCGAGGAATACAAGTTCCTGTTCATCGCCAAGGGGGGCGGCTCGGCCAACAAGACCTTCCTCCATCAGCAGACGCCGCGGCTGCTCGATCCCGAGCGGCTGATGGCGTTCCTCAAGGAGGAGGTGGCGAAGATCGGCACCACCGCCTGCCCGCCCTACCATCTGGCGATCGTGATCGGCGGGCTGTCGGCGGAGCAGACCCTGAAGACGGTCAAGCTCGCGAGCTGCCGCTGGCTCGACGATCTGCCCACCACGGGCAGCCCCGACGGCCGCGCCTTCCGCGATCCCGCGCTCGAGGAGAAGGTGCTGGAGATGACCCGCACCCTCGGCATCGGCGCCCAGTTCGGCGGCAAGTACTACTGCCACGACGTGCGGGTCGTGCGGCTGCCGCGCCACGGCGCCTCGCTGCCCATCGGCATCGGCGTCTCCTGCTCGGCCGACCGCCAGATCAAGGCCCGGATCACCGCCGAGGGGGTGTTCCTCGAACGGCTGGAAACCGATCCCGCGCGTTACCTGCCCGAGGTGGAGGTGGACATCGGCGAGGCCACCCGCATCGACCTCTCGCGGCCGATGGACGAGATCCGTGCCGCGCTGTCGAAGCTGCCGGTGGGCGCGCCGGTGCTGCTCTCCGGGCCGATGATCGTGGCCCGCGATCTCGCCCACAAGCGGATCGCCGAGACGATCGCCGCCGGCGGCGAGATGCCCCGCTACTTCAAGGACCACCCGATCTACTACGCCGGTCCGGCCAAGACGCCCGAGGGCCGTGCCTCGGGCTCCTTCGGGCCGACCACGGCGGCGCGCATGGACCCCTACGTGCCCGAGTTCCAGGCCCGCGGCGGCTCGCTCGTGACCCTCGCCAAGGGCAACCGCACCCGCCAGGTGCTGGAGGCCTGCAAAAAATACGGTGGCTTCTACCTCGCCACCATCGGCGGCGCCGCGGCCCGGGTCGGCCGCGACATGATCACCCGGGTCGAGGTGGTCGATTTCCCCGAGTTCGGCATGGAGGCGGTCTGGCGCATCGAGGTCCGGGACATGCCGGCCTTCGTGGTCTTCGACGACAAGGGCAACGACTTCTGGAGCACGCGGGTCAGGAAGCGTCCGGTACGCCAGGGCTGAGCTCCCGGTCCGCGACGAGGCTCGCGATCGCCGCCTCCACCCCGCCCGGCGCGTGGGGCACGCCGAAACGGACGAAGGCGAGCTCGAGCGCCGCCAGCGCGCCCAGGATCATGGGCTCGTTGAGATCGCCGAGATGGCCGATGCGGATCATCCGCCCCTCGAAGGGGGGCAGCCCGCCGCCGAAGGCCACCGACAGGCGGTCCCGGCAGAAGGCGCGGATCTCGTCGGCGCGGGCCTCCGGCGGCAGCCGGAGGGCGGTCACCGCATCGCAGCGTTCCCCCGGTTCGAGGGCGTGGAAGGCGACGGTTCCCGCCTCGCTCCAGCGGGCGACCGCCGCCCGTACCGCCGCCGCCAGCCGGCGATGGCGGGCATGGACCCGTTCGAGCCCCTCCTCGAATAGCATGTCGAGGGCCTCCCTGAGCCCGTACATCGCCTGTACGGGGGGTGTGCCGTAGAACCATTCGTAGCTGTCGGGTCCGCGCCGGATGCGCCAGTCCCAGTAGCGGCGCGGCGCCCCGCCGGTCTCGGCCCGTGCGGCGGCGCGCGGGCCGACGGCGACGAAGCCGAGGCCGGGCGGCATCATGAGCCCCTTCTGGGAGGCGGCGAGGGCGAGATCCACTCCCCAGCGGTCCATCGGCAGCTCGCAGACGGCGAGCGAGGCCACCGCGTCCACCAGCAGCAGGGCCGGATGACCCACCTCGTCGATGGCCCGGCGGATGGCGGGGATGTCGTTGACGATCCCGGTCGAGGTCTCGATGTGGACCACCAGCACGGCGCGGATGCGCCGCTCGCGGTCGGCCGCCAGCGCCTCGGCCACGGCAGAGGGATCGACCGCCCGCCGGAGATCGCCCTCGACCCGCACCACCTCGGCACCGACCGCCTCGGCGACGATCCGCCAGCCGCGGGCGAAGCGCCCCGCCTCGGCGACGAGAACCGCCTCACCCGGCGCGACGAGATTGGCGAGGGCCGCTTCCCAGACACCGTGGCCCAGGGAGACGAAGGCGAACACTTCGCCCTCGGTGGCGAAGACGCGGCGCAGATCGTCGATCGCCGAGCGGGCGAGGGCCACGAAATCCGGGGCCGCGAAGTCGGTGGCCGGCCGGCTCATCGCCCGCAGCACCCGTTCGGGTATGTTGGTCGGCCCCGGCAGCTGCACGAACGCGCGTCCGCGTCGGATCATGTCCGCTCCCCCGTGATGTTCCCCCGCCCGGCCGACGGTCCGTCCCGGCAATCTCGACCGGGGGGTTGAATCCGTCAACTACGCCCCCCACCTGTGCAATGTCGGGTGCCACAGTGGCCCGACATCCGGAAATCCGTTCATCGCCATCGGGTCGCCGACAGGTGGTGATGATCGTCGCTCAATGGAGGACAGAGGATGCGCAATTTCGATCTGACGCCGCTCATGCGTTCGACCATCGGCTTCGACCAGCTCGACAAGCTGTTCGACGCCGCCTTCCGCGAGACCACGCGGGACACCTCCTATCCGCCCTACAACATCGTCAAGCTGGACCAGGACAAGTACCGCATCACGATGGCGGTGGCCGGCTTCGGCGAGGAGGATCTGGACATCACCGTCCAGGACAACGTGCTGATCGTCAAAGGCCAGATGAAGAACCGCGAGGAAGGGGTGGAATATCTCCACCGCGGCATCGCGCAGCGCGCCTTCGAGCACCGCTTCCAGCTCGCCGATCACGTGCGGGTGGTGGGGGCCAACCTCGAGAACGGGCTCCTGAACATCGACCTCGAGCGGGTGGTGCCCGAACAGTCGCGCCCCCGCAAGATCGCCATCAAGACGAACGCCTGACGGGGGAAGGGCCGGCCGCGCGCCGGCCCTTCCGCTTCGCCGGACGGCTTGCCCTCGCTCCGGCCACGCGATAGACCCGGGCCCATGAGTTCCGACCCCGTCACGCCCCTCGTCGGCGTCACCTGCTGCCGCCGACCGGCTGAGTTCGGCACCGTTCACCAGGTGGGCGACAAATACGTGGATTCGGTGGTGCTCGGTGCCGAGGCCGTGCCGGTCCTGATCCCGGCCCTCGGCGAGGCGCTGGCGCTCGATCCCCTGCTCGAGCGTCTCGACGGCGTGCTCGTCACCGGCAGCCCGTCCAACGTCGAGCCGCATCACTACGGCGGGCCGCCGCCGCGCGAGGGCAATCTCGCCGATCCGGCGCGCGATGCCACCACCCTGCCGCTCATCCGCCGCGCCCTCGAGCTGGGCGTGCCGCTGTTCGCCATCTGCCGGGGCATCCAGGAGCTCAACGTCGCCCTCGGCGGCACCCTGCACCAGCACGTTCACGAGCTTCCCGGCCGCCGCGACCATCGTTCCGACAAGAGCAGGCCGCATCCCGAGCGCTACGAGCCGGTGCACGAGATCCACCTCACGCCCGGCGGCTATCTGCAGGAGCTGTTCGACGGCGCCGCGACCATTCCGGTGAATTCGCTGCACGCCCAGGGCATCGACCGGCTGGCCGAGGGTCTGGTCGTGGAGGCGGTGGCCGAGGACGGCACCATCGAGGCGGTACGGGTGCGCGATGCCCGGGCCTTCGCGTTGGGCGTGCAGTGGCATCCCGAATGGCGGGTGCTGGACAATCCCTGGTCGCGCCGGCTCTACGCCGCCTTCGGCGCGGCCGCGCGCGAGCGCGCAGCAGCGAGGTCGAGGCATGGAAGCGCTGCACCGCTTCGAACGCTGGCTTGAGGAACGCCGGATCACCGAGGTCGAGTGCATCATCGCCGACATCAACGGCGTGGCGCGCGGCAAGATCCTTCCCGGCTACAAGTTCCTGACCTCGGTGCGGGACGACACGCTGCGGCTGCCCGAGAGCATCTTCGTGCAGACCATCACCGGCGAGGATCCCGAGGAGGGGATCATCGATCCCGTCGACCGCGACGTGCGCCTGCGCCCCGATCCCGGCTCGATCCGCCTCGTGCCCTGGTACGAGGAGCCGACGGCGCAGGTGATCGCCGACAGCCACCATCACGACGGCAGTCCGGTGACCATCTCGGTACGGCACGTGCTGCGCCGGGTGCTCGCCCTCTACACGGATCGGGGTTGGCGGCCGGTGGTGGCGCCCGAGCTCGAATTCTTCCTCACCAAGGTCAACACCGATCCCGACTATCCGCTGGAGCCCCCGATCGGCCGCTCGCGGCGGCCGGAGACCGCGCGCCAGAGCTTCGGCATCGATGCCGTCAACGAGTTCGATCCGGTGTTCGAGGACGTCTACGACTGGTGCGAGGCGCAGAACATCGACATCGACACCCTCAACCACGAGGCCGGCGCGGCCCAGATGGAGATCAACTTCAACCACGGCGATCCGCTGGAACTCGCCGACCAGGCCTTCCTGTTCAAGCGCACGGTGCGCCAGGCCGCGCTCAAGCACGGCATCTACGCCACCTTCATGGCCAAGCCCATCGCCACCGAGCCGGGCAGCGCCATGCACATCCACGTGAGCCTCTACGAGGGCGAGCGCAATCTCTTCGCCGGCGAGGGCGAGGAGCCCTTCTCGCCCACCTTCCTGCATTTCATCGGCGGCCTGCAGAAGTACCTGCCGGCGGCGATGCTGCTGTTCGCCCCCAACGTCAATTCCTACCGCCGCCTGCGCCGCTACTCGACCGCCCCCATCAACGTCCACTGGGGGGTCGAAAACCGCACGGTGGGGCTCCGGGTGCCGGATTCCAAACCCTCCGCACGGCGGGTCGAGAACCGCGTGGCGGGCGCCGACGCCAACCCCTATCTGGCGATCGCCGCCACCCTCGCCTGCGGCTGGCTCGGGATCGAGCAGGAGCTGGAGCCCAGCGATCCCATCCGCGGCAGCGCCTACCGCCTCGCCCAGACCCTGCCCCAGCAGATGCCGGAAGCGATGCGCAAGCTCGCCACCTGCCCGCCCCTCAAGGAAGTGCTGGGCGAGGATTTCGTGGCCGTGCTATTGGCGGTGAAGCAGACCGAACACGACGCCTACCAGCGGGTCATCAGCTCCTGGGAGCGCGAGCATCTGCTGCTCAACGTCTGAGGCGTCGGGCGATCCGGAAAGAGGGGCTTGATGGGACGTCACGAGCCTGTCGATGCGCGCCGACTGCGCGAACTCGACATCCGTCATCACCTCCACCCCTTCACCACCTTCGCCGAACTGGCGAAGACGGGAAGCCGCATCATCACGCGCGCCGAGGGGTGTCATCTCTGGGATGCCGAGGGCAACCGCATCCTCGACGGCATGGCCGGCCTGTGGTGCGTCAACGTCGGCTACGGCCGCACGCGCCTCGCCGAGGTGGCCCGCGAGCAGATGGAGGAGCTGCCCTACTACAACACCTTCTTCCAGACGGCCACGCCGCCCGCCATCGAGCTCGCCGCCGAGCTCGCCGCCCTCCTGCCCGAGGGCATCGACCGCATCTTCTACGCGAGCTCGGGCTCGGAGGCCAACGACACCATCGTCAAGACCATCTGGTACTACTGGAACCTGATGGGCCGGCCGGAGAAGAAGATCATCGTCTCCCGCACCCTCGCCTATCACGGGGTGGGCCTGGGCTCCGGCAGCCTCACCGGCATGCCCTTCATGCACGAGCCCTTCGATCTGCCGCTGGCGCGCTTCGTCCACATCGGCAATCCCTACTGGTTCGCCGAGGGCGGCGATCTCGATCCCGAGGCATTCGGCCGCGTCGCCGCCCGCTGGCTGGAGGAGAAGATCCTAGAGATCGGCCCCGAGAAGGTGGCGGCCTTCGTCGGCGAGCCCGTGCAGGGCGCCGGCGGCGTCATCGTGCCGCCCCCGACCTACTGGCCGGAGATCCAGCGCATATGCCGCGAATACGACATCCTGCTGGTGGCCGACGAGGTGATCTGCGGCTTCGGCCGCACGGGCCGGACCTGGGGTTCGGAGACCTTCGGCATTGCGCCCGACATGGTGGCCATGGCCAAGGGGCTGTCCTCGGGCTACCAGCCCATCGCCGCCGTCGGCATCGGCCGCCGGGTGGGCGACGTGATCTTCGATTCGCCCAGGGAATACGCCCACGGCGTCACCTACGCCGGCCACCCGGTGGCCTGCCGGGTGGCCCTCGAGAACCTCCGCATCATGCGCGAGGAGGGGCTGTTCGAACGGGCGGGCGGGCCGGTCGGCCGCTATTTCGCCGAACGCCTCGCCGAGTTCCGGGATCATCCGCTCATCGGCGAGGTGCGCACCTGCGGCTTCCTCGCCGCCATGGAGATCGTCGAGGACAAGGAGGCCCGCCGCCCCTGGCCTCCCGAGCGCAAGGTGGGTCTCGCCTGCCGCGAGATCAGCATCGCCAACGGGCTCGTCATGCGGGCCATCCGTGACGCCATGGTGCTGGCCCCGCCGCTCGTCATCACCGAGGCCGAGATCGACGAGATGGTGGACAAGGCCCGCCGCAGCTTCGACGCACTCGCCCGCCGCCTCGGGCGGATGTGAGCGGGGCGGGACGGGCCGCCTTCACGCGTTCGGAAGCTCGATCCGGAGGCCCGCTCCCCACGCGATTCCTGCCGCCTCGCACGCCGCTTTCAGAATCTGCTTTTTCTGGCGGTTGGAGATGACGGTATTGAGGAACCAGCCGGGTGCCACCTCGACGACCCGGTCGCGAAGATCCGGCCTTGCCGGATGTACCGCCTCCGGGCTCCGGGCGACGTGATTGACCGACCGTCCGGCGGTCAGGCTGCACAGACGCTCGAAGAAGGACGGATCGCGCCGACCGAGCTCCCGGAGGATCTGCGTTACCGCCTCGATGGCGGAGCCCACGTGCTCCGTGCGTCCAAGCAGCGTATAGGCGATACCGCGCGAGCCTGACGAAGGCGCCGGATTGCGCTGCTGCCGCGGAACAGTCGTGCCCGTGGTGCCCGACCGTTGCGAGAGCAAAGCCGGCGGCACGGCGATCGTTACAGTCCGTGTTCCGACCAGCGGTTTCTTCGCGAGCGCAGCGAGGAGAGCAGCCTCGGAAACGGCCACCATTTGCAGGACATGGTTCATGGTTCACCTCCTCTTTCTAAGACGATGCCGGGGCGCTTTCGGAAGTCTCTTCCCCTTCCGTCGGTCCGGTCGGTAGATGGTGACCAGACGGCCGTTTTGGATGACCAGAAAAGTGCCCGCGAGGCGCTCGATGCGATCGGCGAGCCTCCGGAATCGGTAGGCGAGTTCGCGCGCTCGCCTGTGTGTCACGAACAGCCCTTCGTGCGTCTCCTCTCCGATCTCCAGAAGCCATTCGAGATCGTACTCGGCATAACCCCGTTGCCGCATGCGCGCCTCGGCGTGACGTGTCACCGTCAGGCCGTTTGTCATTCCTCGCTTCCCTCGGCGCAGGCGGAGGATCCCGGATCTTCCTCGGGAAGATCCAGCAGCTTGAGAAACCGCCGTCGGTATTCTTCGAGGCGACGGTGAAGCTCGGCAACGCGTTCTTCGGTTTTCTCGTCGCCGAGCGACTGACGTAGGCCCGCTACGGAAAAAAAGCCCTGTAAGATGGCGTCCGCGAGGTCTTTGTCTCCGGCAGCGAGCCTCAACGCCTGCTCGGGGTTGATCAGGTACATGACCCGATCCTTTCCCGCTTCCACAATACTGCACCCCGACAAGCCCGACGCCAGGCGCTCAATCTCCGCCTGGAAAGGATTGGGAGCGTCAGGATAGTAGGTCTCCGGCGCATACTTTTCGGCGAAGATATCCTCGGCTTCTATCGATTCTTCCTCGACGCAATACGCGTCCTCCACGAAACTTCCTTGTATGCTGGGCTTGGGCAAATGAGCCGCTTCCGTTTCGCCGAGTTTTTCGAGTTCTTCGAGAGCCGAATAGATCTTTGCGAGCGCTTCCCGCCGGTGCCGCAGGCTGCGCTGCGCGACGATGTGAAACAGAAGCGCTGCCAATTCCACCTGCGTTTTCGGCGCTACACCATAGCGAAGTTCGTTGAGAATGAGAGCGTTGTATGCTGCAGCGCCGATCTTCACGTTTAGGCGAACACTCTCACCGCCATCGTGGGGATCCCGTTCCGCATCCTCCGGCATCGGTTCTTCTCCGGTGAGTACGCCGGGCTCCACGTCAAGCACGCTTGCGAGTCGATCCACCCTCAAGGCTCGGGCGTTGACCGAGAGCTCGCCTCTGAGAAGGCGGCGAACGGTCCGCTCGCTCCCACCCAGTTTCTCGGCCAGCTTCCTCGCGCTGCGAATGCCCTTCCGCTCCATCAGCGTGCGAACGCGAGACGGGTCTATGCGCGCTTCCATGCTGCGGCCCTCCGGTGTCTCTATCGTTGCTGACCAACATATGCCCTATTACTGTGCACGTCAATGAGGCAAACCGGACATTTTGACCATTTGATCAGCCTCCATCTCGGCCACTTTGACGCACCATGGCCGACTTTTCCCTCACGCGCTGCACTTTCACGGCCCTTTCCGGCTCGCTCGTGGCCGCATTGCGGACACATCGGGAGCGGCCGCAACATGGACACCGCTGACGCCTTCCGGCAGACCGGTGATGCCAGCCGCCCGGGAGAGCTGCCGCTTGACCACCGACCAGATCCTGCTGTTCGCCATCCTGGGGGCGGTGTTCGCCCTTTTGGTGTGGGGACGCTGGCGCTACGATCTGGTGGCCTTCGCGGCGCTCATTGCGGCCGTGCTGACAGGCGTCGTGCCCACCGATCGCGCCTTTTCCGGCTTCGGCCATCCCGCCACCGTGGTGGTGGCGCTGGTGCTGGTGGTGAGCCGCGGCCTCGTCCAGTCCGGGGTGGTCGAGCTCATTGCCCGCCACCTCCTCGATCCCGAACGGCCGCCGGGGCGCCACATCGCCATCATGGCCGGCCTCGCCGCCATTCTATCGGCGGTGATGAACAACGTGGCGGCCCTCGCCCTCCTGATGCCCCTCGATCTCGAGGCCGCACGCCGCGCCGGCCGGCCTCCCGGCACCACCCTGATGCCGCTCGCCTTCGCCTCCATCCTGGGCGGCATGATCACCCTCATCGGCACGCCCCCCAACATCGTCGTCGCGAGCTACCGCGAGACCGCCCTCGGCGCCCCCTTCGGCATGTTCGCCTTCACCCCGGTGGGGCTCGCCGTGACGGTGGTCGGCCTCGCCTTCGTGGCGCTTCTGGGCTGGCGTCTGCTGCCCACCTCCGGGCGCGGGCAGGCCGCGGCCGAGGGCGGCTTCGAGATCGGCGACTATGTGGCCGAACTCCGGCTCAAGGAGGATTCGCCGGCCGTCGGCCGCACGCTCGCCGAACTCGGCGAGGCCTTCGAGGAGGCGGATGCCGAGCCATTGGGCGTGCTGCGGCGCGGGCGGCACCTGTCGTCACGGATGCGGCTGGAGGCCGGCGACCTGCTGCTTCTGCAGGCCGGCCCCGAGGCGCTGGAACGGCTGATCGGCACCCTCGGCCTCGAATATGCGGGCACCGGCGAGAAGGAGAAGCTGGCCGGGATGGAGGATCTCACGCTGGTCGAGGCGGTGGTGCCGGAGGGGGCGCGGATCGTCGGCCGCACCGCCCGCAGCCTGCGCCTCCTGACCCGTCACGGAGTGGCCCTCGTGGGCGTGTCCCGCCAGGGGCGGAGGCTGCGCCAGCATGTGCGCAACCTGCCGATCCGGGCCGGCGACGTGCTGCTCCTCCTGGGGCCGGAAGAGCGGCTGGCCGAGGTCGCCGGCTGGCTCGGCTGCCTGCCGCTGGCCGACCGCGGCCTCACGGTGATCCGACGCGAGCGCGCGGGCCTCGCGGTGCTGCTGTTCGGCGGCGCGATCCTGCTGGCCGGGCTCGGTCTCGTCCATCTGCCGGTGGCGCTGGCCGCCACCGCGGTGCTCATGACCCTCTCGGGCATCCTGCCGCTGCGCAGCGTCTACGAATCCATCGAATGGCCGGTGATCGTGCTGCTGGGCTCGATGATCCCCATCGGCGAGGCGCTGCAGAGCTCGGGCGGCACCGCCCTTCTCGCCGCCTCGCTCGTGGATCTGACCGCCGGCTGGCCGCCGCTCCTCGTGCTGGCGATCCTGATGATCGTCACCATGACCCTCTCCGACGTCATGAACAACACGGCCACCGCGGTGATCGCCGCACCGGTGGCGATCGAGGTCGCCGACCGCCTGGGCAGCAGCCCCGATCCGTTCCTGATGGCCGTCGCGGTGGGTGCCTCCTGCGCCTTCCTCACCCCCATCGGCCACAAGAACAACACCCTGATCATGGGACCGGGCGGCTACCGCTTCGGCGACTACTGGCGGATGGGGCTGCCGCTCGAGATCCTGGTGCTGGCGACGGCGGTGCCGGCGATCGCCCTCGTCTGGCCCTTCTGATCAGCCCCGGGCGGCCGGGGGACGGCCGCGGGCGACGGCCGTGATGCGGGCCTCCACCACCATCGTCCCGCCTTCCGCCGCCGCCCGCTCGAACGTCCGCTCGACGGTCACCGCCGCCTCCTCGACCCCTTCCTCCTCGAGCAGGGTGCGGGCACGGCGCGCGGCCTCCTCCTCGGCCGCCGCCAGCGCCGTCTCGAACCCCTCGAACCGCCGCGGCGGCTCGCCCGGGAGGAGGAGATGGCTCCCCCCGGGGCCGCGGGCCACCACCACCGTCGCCCGCCGGACCACCCCGCCCAGGACGGCGCCGACCGCACCGCAGACCGCATGCGCCTCGGGGATCAGCAGCGCGGTGTCGAGATGGACCGCCGGCCGCGGGAAAAACAAGGGCGCCGGCGCACCCACCGCCACGAGCGGCCGCATGAGGCGGAAGCGCAGCTCCAGCAGATTGCGCTCCGGCGGCGGTGCCGCAGGGTTGAGCGCGCGGGCGAGGGTGCCGCCCGTGCCGGCGCCGGCGAGCCAGGAAGGCTCCTCCCCCATGCCGCGGAGCGCGGCGGCGGCGAGCGCTTTCGCGACCGCCTGTTCGCAGGCCTCGAACACCTGCCGGGCGAACAGTTCGACCGGCTGGTCCGCGGCCGCCTCGCCGCCCACCGGCCGCCGTGCCTCGAGGGCCGCCCCGAGCCGGGCCGCCGCCACCGAACCCGTCCGCTGACGCCCCAGCACATGGGCGGCATCGGTGGGGGTGAAGCCCGCCACCCGCAACAGCCCGCGCCGCAGCAGCCCCTCGAAGCGGTCGTCGCCGGCATCCGCGAAGACTTCCGCCAGCGGCACCGGCCCCCGTTCCAGCATCGCGAGGACGCGCGCCTCGTCCCTCCCCTGCGCCCGTCCCTGCCCGGCGCGCAGAGCGAACAGGGCGTCGAACGGCCGCGGCGGTGCCGCCAGCTGGCGCTCGAGCACGGCAACGATCGCGGGATGGCGCGCGCCCAGCCGGGCGAGCGGCATCCGTCGCCCCGGACCGATCGCGAGCCTTCCTGTGGCATCGCGGCGGACCTCGCTGTCGCCGCCGAGCGCCACGGTCTCGAGGTCGATCGCCCGCACCATGGTCCGCAAGCCCGCGACCCGCGCGCCCTCGGGCGACAGCCGCGGGCGGCCGTCCTCCAGCACCGCGATGTCGGTGGTCGCGCCTCCCATGTCGGCGATCACCGCATTGGGCATGTCGGCGAGCCGCGCCGCCCCGACGATGGCGGCGGCCGCACCCGAAAGAAGCGTCTGCACCGGTCGTTCGAGGACGGTTTCCGGCCGCATCAGCGCGCCGTCGCCGCGCACCACCATCAGCGGCGCCGTGATGCCGCGCGCCTCGAGACAGTCGCGCACCGCATCCAGGAACTTCCGCATCCCGGGCAGGAGACGCGCGTTCAGGAGCGTGAGCCGTGCCCGGCGGCCGGCATCGAGGCCCGGCGAGAGCTCGTGCGAGCAGGTGACCGGCAGCCCCGACCGCCGGCGCAGGAGATCCGCCACCCGACGTTCCCGGGCGGGATCGCGGAGGGCGAACCGGCCGACCACCGCCACTGCCTCCACCCCGCCCGCCACGGCCTCCAGCTTCGCGACGGCCTCGGCGAGCGCGGCTTCCGCTCCGGCCCGGCCGCGGGCGCGGCGGTCGTCCGGCAGCAGCACCAGCGGACCGTCCCCGAGGACCTCGCCCAGGCGGGCCCTCCGCAGGAGCGCCCGCCCGAGGCCGATCAGCACCAGCGCCGCACGCCCGCCGCGTCCCTCCGCCAGCGCGTCGGTGGCGAGGCTCGTCGACAGGCCGACCAGGCCCACGGCCCCCTTCCCGGCGCCCGCCGCCAGCACGCGGTCGACGGCCTCGGCGATGCCCGCCGCGGGCTCCCCGTGGGTGGTGGGGACCTTGGCGGCGGCGAGGAGCCGGTCCTCCGCGTCGAGGAGCACGGCATCCGTGAAGGTGCTCCCGGTGTCGATCCCGAGCCGCAGCCCCCGCCTCCCGTCGTCGCCCGTCACGCCGTCGATCCCGCCCGTCGTCCCGATCATGTCGCAGTCACGAGGGCGGTGCCGCTTCGTCACAGGAAAGGCAAGGGAATTCTGCTAGGCGGGGCCCGGGAAGCCCCTCGCCACCCCCGGCCCGGAGCGTCGTCCATGCTGGCGCTGCTGCGATCCAATCTCGCCCTCCTGTTCGGCATCGCGCTCCTCATGACCGGCCATGGGCTGCAGGGCACGCTGCTCGGCCTCAGAACCGCCATCGAACAGTTCTCGACCATGACTTCGGGCCTCGTGCTGGCCGGCTACTTCCTCGGCCTCCTGCTGGGCTCCCTCGAGGCCCCGAGGCTGGTCCTGCGGGTCGGCCATGTGCGGGTGTTCGCGGCCATGGCGGCCATCGCCTCCACCACCATCCTGTTCCATCTGCTGCTGATCGAGCCGGTGAGCTGGTTCCTCTTCCGCTTCGTCACCGGCTTCTGCCTCGCCGGCGTCTACGTGGTGGCGGAAAGCTGGCTCAACGCGGGCAGCCCCAACGCCCTGCGCGGCCGCCTGCTGTCCGTCTATCTGGTGCTCCAGTATGCGGGTCTGGCGGCGGGACCGCTCTTGCTCAATCTCGCCGCACCCGAGGACTTCCGCCCCTTCGTTCTGGTCTCGGTGCTGCTGTCGCTCGCGGTGGTGCCGATGCTGCTCTCGGCGGTGCCGGTCCCGCCGATCGCCGCCGGCCGGCGCTTCGGCCTGCGCGATCTCTGGCGGGTCTCCCCGCTCGGCTCGGTCGGCATCTGCGGCATCGGCGTCGTCCAGGGCGCCCTCTGGAGCCTCGGCCCCATCTTCGGCCGTCTCATCGGCCTCGATCTCGCCGGAGTCACCGGCCTCATGGCGGTGGTGGCGGTGGGCGGCCTCGCGCTTCAGTGGCCCTTCGGCCGTCTTTCCGACCAGTTCGACCGCCGGCACGTGCTGATCTTCGCCGGTCTCGCGGCCGCCGCCGTGCTCCTTCCCCTGCCGCTGCTGGCCGGCGCCGGCACCGTCGCCGTCTTCGCCTTCTTCTTCCTGTTCGCCGGCCTCGCCCTGCCGGTCTATTCGATCTGCGTCGCACACATGAACGACTTCCTCGACACCGAGGAGATGGTGGCGGCGAGCGGCGCACTGCTGCTCGCCAACGGCATCGGCGCGGTGGCCGGCCCGCTCCTCGCCGCGGCGACGATGAGCCTCTTCGGTCCCTGGGGGTTCACCCTTCTGCTCGCGCTCGTGATGCTCGGCGTCGGCGGCTTCGCCCTCTACCGGCTGACCGTGCGGCCGCCGGTGCCGAGAGAGGAACGGACGCCCTTCGTGGCCCTGCCCCAGCTTTCCCCGGTGGCCCTCGAACTCGCCCAGGAGCAGACCTCGGAGCAGGGCGCCGGCGAGGAGAGCGGGGATTCCAAGGCGCCCGCCGGGAGTGGCGCGTGAAGGCACGAAACCGATTTTTTTCTCGCCCCCCCTGCGGCCGCGCCCTATAGTCGCCGACGGTCGTCATCGTGGGGGTTCGGCGTCAGGGCTTGTCCGTCGTGTCGGAGTTGGGAAATCTCCAGCCGACTTCTCGTTGGTTCCCTCTGTGTGAAGCAGCCGGCGTCGATCTCCGTGTCGCGCGCGCCGCGTTTTCGATGCAGCCAGGGCCGAAACGGGCGGGTTTCGTCGTTCCTCCGGGAGGAACGGCCTCTTGGTGATCCGCTTGTCCCCTGGAGTCTTCTCATGACGCGCAAGATCTTCGTCGCCAACTTCCCCTACCAGACCACGGTGGAGGAGCTGTCGACCCTGTTCGAGGAACACGGCGAGGTGGTCTCGGCCAAGATCGCCACCGACCGCGACACGGGCCGTTCCCGCGGGTTCGGCTTCGTCGAGATGGGCAGCGAGGAGCAGGCGGCCGAGGCCATCCGCAGCCTCAACGGCTACGAGCTGGGCGGCCGGCCGCTCGCGGTCCGGGAGGCGGAGGAACGCGGCCCGCGCCGCAGCGGGCCTGGCGGTTACCGTGGCGGCGGACGGCGCTATCCGGGCGGCGGGGGCGGCCCCCGCTACTGAGCGGGACCGACGCCAGCGGGGCCGCGGCGGCCGGGGCCGTCGCGGCCCCTTTTCGCCTCCGGGGCGGGTTCCCGGGCTCGCGTTGACGCGGCAGGCACGGGTCCCTACATCAGGCCTGCGCCATCGTCGCAGTGCAGCACGGGTGAATGATCGTCGAACTCAACGCGCGTTCCCGGGAAATCTTCCGTCAGATCGTCGACGCCTACGTGGCGACGGGTGAGCCGGTGGGCTCGCGCACCGTCGCGCGCAAGCTCGAAGAACGTCTCTCGCCCGCCACCGTGCGCAACGTGATGGCCGATCTCGAGGAGCTGGGGCTCCTGTTCGCGCCCCACACCTCGGCCGGCCGCATCCCCACCGAGGCCGGGCTGCGTCTCTATGTCGACGGGCTCCTCGAGATCGGCGGGCTGAGCGAGGAGGAGCAGCGCGAGATCGAGGCCCACTGCGTGGCCAGCGGGCGCAGCATCGAGGCGGTGCTCGCGGACGCCTCGGAGGCCCTCTCCGGCCTCTCCCAGCATGCCGGGATCGTGGTCGCCCCGACCCACGAGCGCCCCTTCAAGCACATCGAATTCGTGCCCCTGAGTCCCGGCCGGGCCCTGGTCGTGGTGGTCGCCGACAACGGGCTGGTCGAGAACCGGGTGATCGACATCCCGCTCGGCATGTCACCCTCGATCCTGATCGAGGCCGGCAACTATCTGACCACCCGCCTCGCCGGCAGGAACTTCGACGAGGCGCTGGAGCAGATCCGCAGCGAGATCGAGCAGCAGAAGGTGGAGCTCGACACCCTCGCCCGCCAGGTGGTGGAGGCGGGACTGGCGACATGGGCCCAGGACCAGGACCGCGACGGCGGCTTCCTGATCGTGCGCGGCCACGCCAAGCTCCTCGAGGACGTCACCAATCTCGCCCAGCTCGAACGCATCCGGGCGCTATTCGAACTCCTCGAGCGGCGCAAGAGCCTGCTCAAGCTCCTCGAGCTCACCCGCAGCGCCGAAGGCGTGCAGATCTTCATCGGCGCCGAAAACGAGCTGTTCGGCCTGTCCGGCTGCTCGATGATCGTCGCCCCCTACCGGGCCGCGGGGGATGGTGGCGGAACCCGGGTGGTGGGCGCCATCGGCGTCATCGGCCCGACGCGCATGAACTACGCCCGCATCATTCCCATGGTCGACTACACGGCCCGCGTCGTCAGTCGCATCCTCGGAGCATCGGACACAGAGAGCGAAGCATGACCAAGGACACCGAGAAGCAGCAGGAAGCCCCCTCGCCGGCCGAAGAGGAAGCGAGGCAGCCGGCCAACGACACCGAGCAGCCGACGCCGGAGAGCGAGCTGGCGGAGCTCAAGGAGCGCCATCTGCGCACCTTGGCGGAGCTCGAGAACCTGCACCGGCGCCATGCCCGCGAACTCGAGGAGATGCGCAAGTACGCGATGACCGGCTTCGCCCGGGACCTCCTCGAGGTGGCCGACAATCTGCGCCGCGCGCTCGAGAGCGTGCCGCGGGAGGCCCTCGAGACGGACGAGCTGCTGCGCAATCTGGTGACCGGGGTCGAGATGACCGAGCGCCAGCTCCTGACCGTGTTCGAGAAATACGACATCCGGAGGATCGAGCCCGAGCTCGGCGAGCCCTTCAGCCACGAGCTCCATCACGCCATGTACGAGGTGGAGACCGCCGACCACCGTCCCGGCGCCGTTGCCGAGGTGATGCAGGTGGGATATCGGATGGGCGAGCGGCTGCTGCGGCCGGCCCGGGTGGGCATCGCCAAGCTGCCCGTTCCGGTCCCGGAACAGCCGGCGGCCGGCGGCCCGGCCGAAGCCTCCGAGGAGGCCCGCGGCCGCCGCATCGACACCAAGGCGTAAATCGCGACCGGCCGCGCTCTTCCGGCCCGCCGGGCGGAAGGAACCGGCGCGGGCCGGCAGACGGGGCGAACATGACGGACAGCGTGAAGAAGGTCGTGCTGGCCTATTCGGGCGGGCTCGACACCTCGGTGATCCTGCGCTGGCTGCAGGAGGTCTACGGCTGCGAGGTGGTGACCTTCACCGCCGATCTCGGCCAGGGCGAGGAGCTGGGGCCGGCGCGGGCCAAGGCCGAGATGATGGGCGTCCGCGAGATCCACATCGAGGATCTGCGCGAGGAGTTCGTGCGCGACTACGTGTTCCCCATGTTCCGCGCCAACGCCCTCTACGAGGGGGTCTATCTGCTCGGCACCTCCATCGCCCGTCCCCTCATCGCCAAGCGGCTGATCGAGATCGCCCACGAGACCGGCGCCGATGCGGTGGCCCACGGCGCCACCGGCAAGGGCAACGACCAGGTGCGATTCGAGCTCTCCTGCTACGCCCTCGATCCCGACATCCGCATCATCGCCCCCTGGAGGGAATGGGATCTCGGCTCGCGGGAGAAGCTGATCGCCTACGCCGAGAGCCGGCAGATCCCGATTCCCCGGGGCAAACGCGGCGAGCCGCCCTATTCGACCGACGCCAACCTGCTGCACATCTCCTACGAGGGGCGGGCGCTCGAGGATCCCTGGGTCGAGCCCGAGGAGGAGATGTTCACCCGCACCGTCGATCCCCGGCGGGCGCCGGACGAGCCCGAATATCTCGAGATCGACTTCGCGCGCGGCGATCCGGTGGCGGTCAACGGCGAGCCCCTGTCGCCGGCGCGGCTCCTCGCGCGGCTCAACGAGATCGCCGGTCGCCACGGCGTCGGCCGGGTCGATCTCGTCGAGAACCGCTATGTCGGCATGAAGTCGCGGGGCGTCTACGAGACGCCGGGCGGCACCGTGCTGCTCGCCGCCCACCGGGCCATCGAGAGCATCACCCTCGACCGCGGCGCCGCCCATCTCAAGGACGAACTCATGCCGCGCTACGCCGAACTCGTGTACAACGGGTACTGGTTCGCGCCCGAGCGCGAGATGCTGCAGGCGCTGATTGACCGCAGCCAGGAGACCGTCACCGGCACGGTGCGGCTCAAGCTCTACAAGGGCGGGCTGCAGGTGGTCGGGCGGCGGAGCCCCCACAGCCTGTACAGCGAGGAACATGCCACCTTCGAGCAGGACACGGTCTACGACCAGCGCGACGCGGAGGGCTTCATCAGGCTCAACGCGCTACGCCTGCGGATCCGCGGCCGCGTCCAGAACCCCTACGGCGGAAGGCGCTGAGGCCCCCGGTTTCCTGCTGGAGCGGCTCCTTTACCGCGACGGGCTGATCCTGGTCCTCGACAAGCCGGCCGGCCTGCCGGTGCACGCGGGTCCCGGGGGCGGTCCCAACCTCGAGGACTATCTCGACGAGCTGCGCTTCGGCCTGCCGAAGCCGCCCGCCCTCGCCCACCGCCTCGACCGCGACACCAGCGGCTGCCTGATCCTCGGCCGCCACCGCAAGGCCCTCGCCCGCCTCGGACGGCTCTTTGCCGGCGGGCGGATCGCCAAGACCTACTGGGCGGTGGTGCGCGGCCGGCCGCCGCGGCCGGCCGGGCGGATCGATCTCCCCCTCGCCAAGATCACCGCCGACCGGCGGAGCTGGCGGATGCGGGTCGAGGCGGGCGGCCGGCCGGCGGTGACCGACTACCGGGTGCTGGGGGACACGGGCGAGGTCAGCTGGCTCGAGCTCCGCCCGCAAACGGGGCGCACCCATCAGCTCCGGGTTCATCTCGCGGCCCTGGGCTGCCCCATCGTCGGCGATGTGATCTACGGCCGGCCGGAGGAGGACGGGCTGCTGCCGCTCCATCTCCACGCCCGGGCGGTCCGCATCCCGCTCTATGCCGGCCGCGAACCGATCCACGTCGAGGCGCCGCCGCCCGGCCATCTGCTGGACTTGCTCGGGGCCTGCGGCTACGCTCCCCCGAACGAGCCATCCCAATCGAGGAGCCCCGTCACATGAAGGGTGACCCCGCGGTCATCGACGCCCTCAATGGCGCACTCGCCATCGAGATCGCCGCATCCAACCAGTTCGTGCTGCACGCCCGGATGATGGAGCACTGGGGCTTTCCCAAGCGCGGCCGCCACGAGATGAAGGAAGCGCTGGAGGAGATGAAGCACGCCGATCTGCTGATCCGGCGGATCCTGCTCCTCGCCGGCACGCCGCGGCTGGACCGGCCCGGAGCGATGCGGATCGGCAGCGATCTCAGGAGCGCCATCGAGGGCGATCTCGCGCTCGAGCGGGAAGCCATGGCCTTCTATCGCGAGGTGGTGGCGGTCTGCGAGAAGGCCGGGGATCACGTCAGCCGGGACATGATGGTCCGGCTGCTGGCGGACGAGGAGGAGCACGAGCACCATCTCGAGACCGAGCTCGAGCTCATCGACCGGATCGGCATCGAGCGCTACGCGCTGGCGATGATGGGTGACTGGCCCGGGGACGGCGAGGGCTGAGCGGAGGGGCGATGGCCGGGGATCTCGGAGCGGCGATCACCCTTCTCCTGCTCGGGGTCGCGCTCGGCGGGCTCCTGGTCTGGTGGTGGCTCGCGCGGCCGCTGCGGGCCGAGCTCGCGGGCGTCCGGGAGGAACGGGAGCGCCTCGCCCTCGAGGGAGCCGAGCTCCGCACCCGGCTCGAAGCCGAGCAGCGCAGCCATCAGGAAAGGCTCCGGGAGCTGGAGACCCGTTTCCGGTCCCTCGCGAGCGACGTCCTCGAGCACAACAGCCGGACATTCCTGCGGCTGGTCTCCGAACGCTTCGACGCCCATCGCAACGAGGCCGAGAAGAGCCTCGAGGCGCGCAAGAAGGAAATCGAGGGCCTGGTCAAGCCGATCGCCGAGAGCCTCACCAAGTTCGAGCGGGCGGTGGGGGAGATCGAGAAGAGCCGGGAAGGCGCCTACAAGGCGCTGCTCGAGCAGGTCCGGATGCTCGCCGACAGCCAGCAGCATCTGCGGCAGGAGACCGCGAAGCTGGTGCAGGCGCTGCGCCAGCCCAAGACCCGCGGGCGCTGGGGCGAGATGCAGCTCAAGCGGGTCTTCGAGCTCGCCGGCATGAGCGAGCACGTGGACTTCGTCACCGAGGCGACGGTCAGCGGCGAGGAGGGCCGGCTGCGGCCCGACGCCATCGTCCGCCTGCCCGGCGGCAAATCGGTGGTGGTGGACGCCAAGACGCCGCTCGAGGCCTATCTCGATGCGGTGGAGGCGACGGACGAGGCGACGCGCGCCGTTCATCTCGAACGGCACGCGCGCCAGCTCCGCGAGCACGTGCGCAAGCTCGGCAGCAAGGAATACTGGAACGCCCTTCCCGAGGCGCCCGATTTCGTCGTCATGTTCGTGCCCGGCGAGGCGTTCTACGCCGCGGCGCTCGAGGCCGAGCCCGACCTCTTCGAGAACGCGCTGCGGCAGAAGGTGCTGATCACCACCCCGGCCACCCTGATCGCGCTCGTCAAGGCCATCGCCTACGGCTGGCAGCAGGAGAAGATCGCCGAAAACGCCCAGCGCATCGCCGATCTCGCGCGCGAGCTCTACGACCGTCTGCGGACCTTCGGTGAGCACATGGAAAAGGTCGGCAGGGGTCTCCGCCAAGCGGTCGAGCGCTACAACGACGCGGTGGGCTCGCTGGAATCGCGGGTGCTGCCGGCGGCCCGCCGCTTCGAGGAGCTCGAGGTGGTGTCGCCGGGAAAGCGGATCCCGTCGATCCCTCCCGTGGACAGTACGCCGCGCGGCCTGCAGGCGCCCGAGCTCGCATCCGACCGGGAGCGCTAGGCGAGCGTCCTCAGACCACCGGTGCCGAATCCTCGACCAGCGCGGCGAGGTCGGGCGCGAAGCGGCTGCCGCCGAACACGGCGAAGGTGGTGCCGGCGGACGTCCCGTCGGGCGTGGCGGGGGCGCCGATGACGAGGTCGTCGAAGCCGTCGCCGTCGATGTCGCCGGGACCGCCGAAGCTGAAACCCGCGTAGGCCTCGCCCTCCGTCCCGGTCAGCAGGCACCCCTCCTCGCCGTCGAGGGAGGAGAGATCGAGCGTCGCATCGAAGGGGCCTTCCCGACCGTAGATCAGATAGACCTCACCGGCCCCGCCGACACCCTCGGGATCGGCGTAGCGGGCACCGACCACGAAATCGTCGAAGCCGTCCCCGTTGACGTCGCCCGCCGCCGCCACTGCCCGCCCGGTGCCGGCCATCGGCGACAGACCGAACATGGCGAAGCCGTTGCTGCCGTCGAGATCGCCGAGATCGAGCCCGCCCGGATGGCCGTCGGCGCTGCCGAAGACGAGATAGGCGGCCCCGGCCGCCTCACCGCCCGCGGTGTCACGGGCATAGGCGCCGATCAGGATGTCGTCGAAACCGTCGCCGTTGACGTCGCCGGCGCCGGAAACCGCGAACCCAGCGAAATCGAAGGGATCGGCCCCCTCGATCCGAAAGCCCCGGTCGGCGTCCATGGCGGCGGGATCGAGACTGGCCGGAAAGCCGTCGGCATCGCCGTAGAGCACGTAGACCTCGCCCGCGTTCTCGCGTCCGCCCGGATCGGCGTCCGGCGCCCCCACCGCCAGATCGTCGAAACCGTCGCCGTCGATGTCGCCCAGCACGGCCACCGCCCGGCCGGACTGGTCGAAACGGTCGACGCCGGTGATCCGCATGCCGTCGCTGCCGTCGAGGGCGGCGAGATCGGCGGTCGGCCCGTCCGGCCCGCCCAGGAGGAGGTAGGAGACCCCGGCGCTGTAGCGTGCGTAGTCGGCCTCGGCGAGCCGCGCGCCGATCAGGATGTCGTCGAAGCCGTCGCCGTCGATGTCGCCGCCTCCGGCGACCGCGATGCCGGTCTCGTCGCCGGCCGCCAGCCCGTCGATGCGCAGCAGCCGGTCGGCGTCGAGATCCTCGATGGAGGTCTGCGAGCCCGGTCGCGGCCCGCCGAACAGCAGGTAGGCACCGCCACTGTCCGGCGCGCCGCCGTCGAGGCCGGTGGCGCCGATCAGCAGATCGTCGTAGCCGTCCCCGTCGACGTCGCCGGCCGCCGCCAGGGCGCTCCCCAGGAAGTCGCCCGCCGCCGCGCCGTAGAGCGTCGTCATGGAGCTTCCGCCTTCGCCCCGGAGCTGGACCGTGTCCGGGATGTCCTCACCGCGCCCGAAGAGGATGTAGACGGCCCCCTGTCCGTCGACACCGGCCAGCGGCGCGCCGATCGCCACATCGCCGAAGCCGTCGCCGTCGAAATCACCGATCAGCGCCACCGCCTGCCCCGCGCGGTCGCCCGCATCCTCGCCCCGGACGACGACGCCGTGGCCATCTCCGAGCCCCTCCTCGTCGAGGCGTACCGGGCACGGACAGAGCGGATCGGGATCGGTGTCGATCAGCAGCTTGAGATCGTTGTAATCGCCCCGACGCCAGAGCAGATCCTCGAAGTAAAGTTCGGTCCGGCCGTCGCCGTCCCCGGGCCGGGAAAGCACGTGTTCCCGTCCGTCGCGATTGAGGGGATTGCGCCAGCCACCGTCGTCCCGCGGATCGGTGGTGAAGAGGAGTCCGCCGCGGAGGACGGTGGCCTCGTCGCCCTCGCCGTGGACGAGGCGGATGCGCCGGGCGGGGGTGTCGAGATCGACCTCCCCGCCGCTTCGGCGATCGATGAGCCGGAACCCCTCGGCATCGGCGAACAGCCCGTGGGGATTGCGGTTGTACCCGTTCTGCAGCAGCAGGAGGCCGAATTCCTGCCCCGGCTGGATCTGGTCCGGGCCGTAGAGCTCGCTCAGCCGTATGCTGTCGCCGACGTCGAGCGGGCCGTCGCGCTGCGGCCCCTTCGACCAGCCGCGATCGCTCACCCGGTCGCTCGTATCGGCCCAGACGAGACGCAGATCGACGAGCGAGCCGTCGTCCTCGACCCGGTAGACGAAGAGACTGTTGCGGTAGCCCGCCTCCTCCCCCAGGAAGGTGATCTCGACGTCACCGGCCTCCCCCACCTCCAGCCGCTCGCGGGCCACGCCGTTGACGGCCCGGCGCGGAACCGTCTTCCAGCTCTGCCAGCCCAGCCACCAGTCCTCGTCGCGATGCATCCGGCCCCCGCTCGCTGCCGCACGAACGCCGCGAACATACAACCGTCGGTTAATGCTGCCAACGGATTGTCCGCGCGCTCCGTGTGTAACGGCAAAGGGTTAACGACCGGTTGATCGTTCAGCCGTCGAGCCGGTGCAGACCCTCGCGGTAGCGTCGCGCGTTGGCGACATAGTTCCGGCTGCCGGCGGCGATCCGCGCGAGCTGTTCGGGACGGACCTCCCCCACCACCTTGCCGGGCATGCCCATCACCAGTGCGCCGTCGGGGATCTCCCTGCCTTCGGGGACGAGGGCCCGGGCGCCGATCAGGCAGTGGCGGCCGATGCGGGCGCCGTTCAGGATCACCGCCCCGATGCCGATCAACGACCCCTCGCCGATCGTGCAACCGTGCAGCATGGCCATGTGGCCCACGGTCACATCGGCACCGATGGTCAGCGGAAAACCGGGGTCGGTATGCAGCACGCATCCGTCCTGGACGTTGCTGCCCTCGCCCACCGTGATGGGTTCGTTGTCGCCGCGCAGCACCGCCCCCCACCAGACGCTGGCGCCCGCTTCGAGCACCACGCGACCGATCAGCACCGCGGTCGGTGCCACCCAGCAGTCGGCCGCCAGCCGCGGCCGCACGCCGTCGAGCTCGTACAGCATCGCCCCTCCCCTCAGGCGGGTTCCCGGCGCCGGTAGAGATCGGCGAAGCGCTCGCGCAGATCGCGCTTCTGCACCTTGCCCATGCTGTTGCGCGGCAGTGCCTCGACGAACAGCACCCGCTTGGGAACCTTGAAACCGGCCAGCACCTCCCGCACCGCGGCGATGACGGCGTCCTCCTCGAGATCGGCGCCGGGCTCCGGCACCACGACCGCCGTTACCGCCTCGCCGAAGTCCGGATGGGGGAGGCCGACGACCGCGCTCTCGGCGACGCCCGGAAGGGCGTCGAGGACGTCCTCCACCTCCTTCGGGTAGACGTTGAGGCCGCCGGTGATGATGAGATCCTTGGCCCGCCCGACGAGGGTGAGATAGCCGTCCGCCTCGAGCCGCCCCATGTCGCCGGTGCGGAACCAGCCGTCGGCGGTGAACTCCTCGCGGTTCCTCTCCGGCATCCGCCAGTAGCCGCGGAAGACGTTGGGCCCCCGGACCTGCACATGGCCGACCTCGCCGGGACCGAGCGGGCGGTCGGCGTCGTCGACGATCCTCACCTCCGAGCCCGGGAAGGGCAGTCCGACGGAGCCGGGTCGGCGCTCGCCCACGAGCGGGTTCGAAGTGTGCATGAGAATCTCGCTCATGCCGTAGCGTTCGAGAATCTCGTGGCCGGTGCGCTCCCGGAAGGCCTTCCAGGCCTCGGGCGAGAGGGGCGCCGAGCCGGAGACGAAGAGCCGGACGTTGCGGCAGGTCTCGGGACCGAACTCCGGATCCTCGAGCAGTCGGACATAGAAGGTGGGCACGCCCATCATCACCGTCGCCCGCGGCAGCAGCTCGATCACCCGCCGGCGGTCGAACTTCGCGAGCCACAGCATCGAGGCGCCCGAAAGCAGCACGCAGTGGCAGGCGACGAAGAGCCCGTGAGCATGGTAGATGGGAAGCGCGTGCAGGAGCACGTCCTCGGCCGTGAAGCCCCAGCTTTCGACGAGGACCCGGGCGTTGCTCGCGAGATTGCCGTGGGTCAGCGGCGCCCCCTTGGGACGACCGGTGGTTCCCGAGGTGTAGAGCATCGCCGCGTAATCCTCGGCGGCCACCGCCACCGGCGGGAATTCCGCCGGCAGATCGCGCGCCCGCTCGACCAGACTGCCGCCGCCCTCACCGTCCAGCGTCAGGAGATGACGGATGCGGGCCCCGGCGGCGATCGCCGAAAGCTCGCCGACGCGTGCGGGATCGCAGACGAAGAGGGCGGGCTCGGCATCCCGCAGCATGTACGCGACCTCGCCCGTACGATAGGCGGGGTTCATGGGCAGGAAGACGAGGCCGGCCCTGAGGCAGGCGAGATAGAGGGCCAGCGCCTCGGGCGACTTCGATACCTGCACCGCCACCCGATCGCCCCTGGCGAGAACGAGTTCCGCGGTCAGCCGGGCGAAACGGGCGCTCATGCGATCGAGATCCGCGTAGCTGAGGGCGGTCCCGCGATCGACATCCTCGAGCACGGTCTTGTCCGCGAACCTCTCGATGGTGCGCGCGATCGGCGCGAAAAAGGATTCCTCCATGCTCTCCCCTTGCGGCGGGCGATCGACGACGCCAAAAGCCTAGCAGCCGCGCCGTGCTTGTCCATCGCGGCGCGACGGGAGAACGGGATGACCGGCGGGCGGGAAGGGATCACGATCGAGCTCGGGGCCGACTGGCCGGAGCTGCGGGAGGCGGTGGGCCGGCTGTGCGCGGATTTCGGCCCCGCCTACTGGCAGGCCTGCGACCGGGAACGGCGCTATCCCGAGGCGTTCGTGGCGGCACTCGCCGAGGCCGGCTATCTCGGCATCCTGGTGCCCGAGGCCTACGGCGGCAGCGGCCTGCCGCTGCGGGCGGCGAGCGTGGTGCTGGAGACCATCCACGCGAGCGGCTGCAACGCCGCCGCCTGCCACGCCCAGATGTACATCATGGGCACCCTGCTGCGGCACGGTAGCGAGGACCAGAAACGCCGCTGGCTGCCCGCCATCGCCCGCGGCGAACTGCGCCTCCAGGCCTTCGGCGTCACCGAGCCCCAGAGCGGCAGCGACACCCTCTCGCTGCGCACACGCGCCCGCCGCAAGGGCGGCGGCTGGGTGGTCGACGGGCAGAAGATCTGGACCAGCCGGGCGCTCCATTCGGATCTCATGCTGCTGCTCGCCCGCACCACCCCCCTCGAGGAGGTGGAGAAGCGGACCGACGGTCTGTCCGTCTTTCTCGTCGATCTGCGCGAGGCGCGGGGGCGGTCGGTCGAGATCCGGCCGGTGCGCACCATGATCAACCATCACACCACCCAGGTCTTCATCGACGGGCTCGAGCTGCCGGAGGACGCGCTGATCGGCGAGGAGGGCCGGGGGTTCCGCTACATCCTGGACGGCATGAACGCCGAGCGCATCCTGATCGCCTCGGAATGCATCGGGGACGCCCGCTGGTTCCTCGACCGCGCCTGCGCCTACGCCCGCGAGCGCGTGGTGTTCGACCGGCCGATCGGCCGCAATCAGGGCATCCAGTTCCCCCTCGCCCGCGCCTACGCCGAGACGGAGGCGGCCGATCTCGTGGTGCGCGAGGCCTGCGCCCTGTTCGACGCCGGCCGGCCCTGCGGCCCCGAGGCCAACACGGCCAAGCTGCTGGCCGCCGACGCCTCCTGGCATGCGGGGGAAGCGGCGATGCAGACCCACGGCGGCTTCGCCTTCGCCTGCGAATACGACATCGAGCGCAAATGGCGCGAGACCCGCCTCTACCGCATCGCGCCCGTCTCCACCAACCTCGTGCTGGCCTATCTGGCCCACAAGGTCCTGGGTCTGCCCAAGAGCTACTGACGCGAACCGCGAGGAGGCGACTGCATGCCGGAACCGAACCCTCCCACCGAAGGACCGGTCGCGCGCATGCTGCGCGCGCGGCTGGAGACCGCCTTCGCGCCCTCGGAGCTCCGGATCGAGAACCAGTCCGAACGCCACCGCGGCCATGCCGGCTGGGACCCTTCGGGCGAGTCCCATTTCGCCGTCACCATCGTCAGCCCCGCCTTCGAGGGCATGTCCCGCATCGCCCGCCAGCGCGCCGTCCACGCCGCCCTCGGCGGGCTGTTCGAGGGGCGCATCCACGCCCTCGCCATCCGCGCCCTCACCCCCGCGGAGGCCGCCTCGCGGGGCGCCGGCTGAGCATCCGTCGGCGGTCGCTCAGCCGGAGGTGCCGTAGGTCTCGCCCTGGATGAAGCTGGCGGCGTTCTGGAGATCCTCTTCGAGGCTGGCCCGCACCGCCTCGTAGAGATCGCGCAGCGACACCATCCCCACGACACGCCCGTTCTCGACCACAGGCAGATGGCGGAAATGCCCCGCGCGCATCAGCTGCAGGGCCTCGCCGGCGGTATCGTCCGGCGCGATGGTCTTCGGATCGTCGGTCATCACCTCCCGCACGCGGACTTCGCGTGCATCGCGGTCCTCGGCCGTCACCCGGTAGGTGACGTCGCGTTCGGTAACGATGCCGGCGAGCCGCTCCCCCTCGGTGACCAGCACCGCCGCCACGTGGCGGGCGCGCATGAGCTTCGCCGCCTCCGCGACGCTGGCGTCGGGAGCGATGCAGCACAGCTCCTGCTTGCCGTCGATCACGCCCGGAATGATGCGTCTCTGCATGGCCGGCCTCCACCGTTCTCGAAGCCCGTTCTTGTGATGTGACGACGTTCGGGGGCGAGTATGGGGAACCGTGCCCGAGCCCCCCGCTCACGTCAAGCGGGATCCGGTTTCCGGCTCTTTCAATCGTTCGCAGGCGGCGGCGTGCCGTCCGGGGGCGGCGCCCGCTCACGGCCAGGCCACCAGTGGCGGCAGGGACATGAGCACCGCCTCGGGATTGCCTCCGGTCATCAGGCCGAAGCGGGTGCCGCGGTCGTAGAGCAGGTTGAACTCCACGTAGCGGCCGCGCCGCACGAGCTGATGGGCCCGTTCCTCTTCGCTCCAGGAACGGTTCATGTGCCTCGCCACGAGCTTCGGGTAGATGTCCAGGAAGGCTTCTCCCACCGCGCGGGTGAAGGCGAAGCCGCGCTCGAACTCCTCTTCCAGATAGTCGTAGAAGATGCCGCCCACGCCCCGCGGCTCGTTGCGGTGGGGAATGAAGAAATATTCGTCCGCCCAGGCCCTGAAGCGCGGATACCATTCCGGATCGAAGGCATCACAGGCGGCCTTCAGGCGATCGTGGAAGGCCTTCGTGTCCTCGGCCACCGGATAGATGGGATTGAGATCGGCGCCGCCGCCGAACCAGGCCCGGGTGGTGCGGATGTGGCGGGTGTTCATGTGGGCCGGCGGCACGTGCGGCGACCGGGGATGGGCGACCAGCGAGATGCCGCTCGCCCAGAAGCGCGGGTCCTCTTCGGCGCCCGGAATCTGCTTCGCGAAATCGGGCGGGAACTCGCCCCAGACGGTGGAGACGTTGACCCCCACCTTCTCGAACACCCGCCCCCGCATCAGCGCCATCACGCCGCCGCCGCCGCCGGGCCGGTCCCAGGCCTTGCGCTCGAAACGACCGGGCGGAAGGCGGTCCGCCTGCGGACCGGCGTAGTCCCGTTCGAGGGCCTCGAAGGCATCGCACAGGCGGTTGCGGAGATCCTCGAACCAGGTCCGCGCCCGCTCGCGCCCGTCCGGAACACCGCCCGCCGCCTCATTCCGCGTCGTCATCGAAGGCTCCCTGCTGTCGCAACGCCTCGCCCAGCACCATCGCCACCGCGGTCACCAGGTTGAGGGACCGGACGGGCCGCCGCATCGGGATCGCCACCGCGAGATCCGCGCGCCGCCGCACGGTCTCCGGCACGCCGGAGCTCTCCTGGCCGACCAGCAGGACGTCGCGCGGCCCGTAGCTCACCCGGTGATAGCGCAGCGCCGCGTGCCGGGTGAGCAGCACGAGGCGGCGCCCCTCCGCCTCCAGCCAGCCGCAGAAGGCGTCCCAGTCGAGATGTCGCCGGTAGCGCACGTGATGGCGATAGTCCATGCCGCTGCGGCGGATGCGGCGGTCGTCGAGGGGGAAGCCGCAGGGCTCGATGATTTCGAGGTCGGTGCCGAGGCAGGCGCCGAGGCGCAGCATGGCGCCGAAGTTGGCGGCGATGTCGGGTCGGTAGAGCGCGATGCGCAGATCACTGGTGGACACGGGGCAATCTTTCCCGTCCCTGCCGGAGACCGTGGCAGCAATGCCACGCCCCGGAATTATGCGACCAAAGGTCTCTTGCCCAGTCATAGGGTGCTCCATAAAGTCCGCGCCGGCTTTGCCGCGCTTCATCTGCAGAGGGGACTGGCATCCATGGCCGATAGTTCGGTCCGGCACGACGAGCCTGCCGGCGGGCGCAGGCGTGATTTCCTCGAACTCGTCGCCTGGTCGACCTTCGGGGTCGGCACCCTCGCCGCGATCTGGCCCCTGATCGACAGCCTCAACCCGTCGGCGGCGGTGCTCGCGGTGGCGTCGACGGAGGTCGATCTGGAGCCGATCGAGGTCGGACAGCGGATCACCGTCATGTGGCGGGGCAAGCCGGTATTCGTCAGCCGGCGGACCGAAGAAGAAATCCAGATGGCGCAGTCGGTGCCGCTCGAGGAGCTGCGTGATCCGGAGCCGGACGAGGCCCGGGTGCAGAATCCCGAGTGGCTGATCGTGATCGGTATCTGCACCCATCTCGGCTGCGTGCCCCTCGGCAACCGGGCCGGCGAGCCGCGGGGCCAGTGGGCGGGGTGGTTCTGCCCCTGCCACGGTTCCCACTACGATACCGCCGGCCGCATCCGCAAGGGACCGGCGCCACGCAACCTCGATCTCCCTCCCTACCGGTTCGTGAGCGACACGCAGGTGTTGATCGGGTGATCCCCGGGGTCCGCCCGAGAGCCACGATACGCGCAGCAGACGGGATCGGCGCATGAGCACGGAAATGCAGAAGCCGCCTTTCAAGAGCGGGGTCTTGCGGTGGATCGACGAGCGCCTGCCGGTGCTCACCTGGGCCTACAACGAGCTCGTCGTCTATCCGGCACCCAGGAATCTCAACTACTGGTGGAACTTCGGCTCGCTCGCCGGCATCATGCTGGTCGTGCAGATCATGACCGGCGTCATCCTCGTGATGTTCTACACGCCGCACGCCGATCTGGCCTTCGATTCGGTCGAGGGCTACATCATGCGCGACGTCAACTGGGGCTGGCTGCTGCGCTACATCCACGCCAACGGCGCCTCGATGTTCTTCGCCCTCGTCTACATCCACATCTTCCGCGGCCTCTACTACGGATCCTACAAGAAGCCGCGCGAGTTGCTGTGGATCCTCGGCGTCGTCATCCTGCTGCTGATGATGGCCACCGCCTTCATGGGCTACGTGCTCCCCTGGGGCAACATGAGCTACTGGGCGGCGACCGTGATCACCAATCTGTTCTCGGCCATCCCCCTCGTCGGCGAGCCGCTGGTGACCTGGCTGTGGGGCGGATTCACGGTGGACAATCCGACCCTGCAGCGCTTCTTCTCGCTCCATTATCTGCTGCCGTTCGTGATCTTCGCGATGGTGTTCCTGCACCTGCTGGCACTGCATCAGTTCGGATCGAACAATCCGCTCGGCATCGACCTCTCGAAGAAGGACAAGATTCCCTTCCACCCCTATTACACCGTCAAGGACGTCTTCGGGTTCTGCGTGTTCCTCCTGGTCTACGGCTACTTCGTCTTCTACGCCCCGACCGCCTTCATCTCGCCCACCAACTTCATTCCCGCCGATCCGCTGCAGACGCCGACCCACATCGTGCCGGAATGGTATTTCCTGCCGTTCTACGCGATTCTGCGCGCCATCACCTTCGATTTCCTCTGGATCGTTCCCGCCAAGCTCGGCGGCGTGATCGCCATGTTCGCCTCCATCTTCGTGCTCTTCTTCCTGCCGTGGCTCGACACCTCCAAGGTACGGAGCGCCCGCTTCCGCCCCATCTACAAGTGGTTCTTCTGGCTGCTGGTGATCGACGTCCTGGTGCTCGGCTGGGCCGGAGCCAATCCTCCGGAAGGCTGGTACCTGGTCGCCGCACAGCTCGGCACCCTCTACTATTTCCTGCACTTCCTCGTGATCCTGCCGATGCTGGGCAAGATCGAACGCCCCCTGCCGCTGCCCACCAGTCTCAGCGATCCGGTGCTGCGCGGCACCCGATCGCAGCCGGCCAGCTGAGGGAGAAGCGCGATGCGTAGGATGCTGATCGTTTCCCTCGCGGCCTTCGCCCTCGCCGGAACGCCGGGGGACACGCGCGCGGCCGAAGGCGCTCGTCCGCTAGATCGGGACTGGCCGCAGGAAGGGATTTTCGGGACCTTCGACCGGGCCGCTCTGCAACGGGGCTTTCAGGTGTTCAAGGAGGTCTGCGCCGCCTGCCACGCGGCGAAGTACCTGCGCTTCCGCGATCTCGCCGGCATCGGTCTCGACCAGCAAACCATCAAGGCGATCGCCAGCGAGTACACGGTGCTTGACGGGCCCGACGACAGCGGCGAGATGTTCGAGCGGCCGGCCAAGCCCTTCGACGTCTTTCCGTCCCCGTTCCCGAACCCGCAGGCGGCGCGGGCCGCCAACGGCGGCGCGCTTCCCGTCGATCTCTCCCTGATCGTCAAGGCGCGCGAAGGCGGCGACGACTACATCTACAGCCTCCTCGTCGGCTACAGCGATCCGCCGGAGGGCGAGGAGGGACTCGAAGGGGCATACTACAACCGCTACTTTCCGGGCGGCTGGATCGCCATGCCGCCGCCGCTGTCCGACGACATCATCGAATACGCGGACGGTACCCCGGCCACCGTCGAGCAGATGGCCGCCGACGTGACCCAGTTCCTGGCCTGGCTGGCCGAGCCCGAACTCGAGGAGCGCAAGCAGCTCGGGCTCAAGTTCATGCTGTTCGTGCTGGTGATGACCGGCATCTTCTACGCCTACAAGCGCAGGGTGTGGTCGCGCCTCCACTGATCCGGGGCGCCCGTCGCGACGTTCCGACGCCGGCCCCCAGCGGGTCGGCGTTTCGCGTCCGGGGCGTGTTCCGGCGACCTTGCGGAGCGCGCTCGGAATGGGGCACTCTGCCGCATATCACCCGCAGCCAACGGTCGGGGTCGGAGCAGGTTCGTGTGCGGAATCGTCGGTGTCGTCGGGGTGGAACGGGCCGCCCCCCTTCTTCTGGAAGCGCTGCGTCGCCTCGAATACCGAGGCTATGACAGCGCCGGCATCGCCACCCTCGTGGAGGGGCGGATCGAACGCCGCCGGGCGGCCGGCAAGCTCGACAATCTGGCGCGTGAGCTGGCGGCCCATCCCCTCGAAGGCACCGTGGGCATCGGCCACACCCGCTGGGCGACCCACGGGCGCGCCACCCGCACCAACGCCCATCCCCACGTGAGCGGCGGGGTGGCGGTGGTGCACAACGGCATCATCGAAAACTTCCAGGCCCTGCGAAGCGAGCTCGAGGCGGAGGGACGGCGCTTCGAGACCGAGACCGACACCGAGGTGGTGCCGCATCTGGTGGCCCACTACCTCGCCCTCGGCGACGAACCGGTGGAGGCGGCGCGGCGCGCGGTGGGACGGCTCGAGGGGGCCTTCGCCCTCGCCATGCTGTTCGCGGGCGAGGAGCGCTTCCTGCTGGTGGCGCGCCGGGGCAGCCCGCTCGCCGTCGGCTACGGCCACGGCGAGATGTACGTGGGTTCGGACGCCCTCGCCCTGGCTCCGCTGACGGAGCGCATCCAGTACCTCGAGGAGGGTGATTTCGCCGTGCTCGACCCGGAGGGGGCCCGGATCCGCGATGCCGCCGGGCGCTCCGTGACCCGACCGATCACCCGCACCGCCCTGTCCGGTGCGATGATCGGCAAGGGCAACCACCGTCATTTCATGGAGAAGGAGATCTTCGAGCAGCCGTCGGTGCTGGGCGATACCCTGCGCGCCTTCGCCGATCCCTCGGACCACCGGATCGTGCTGCCGGATCTCCCCTTCGACCTCGCGCGCGTGCCGCGCCTCGCCGCCATCGCCTGCGGCACCGCCTCCTATGCCTGTCTCGTGGGCAAGTACTGGTTCGAGAGCCTTGCCGGCCTGCCGGTGGACTGGGACATCGGCTCCGAGTTCCGCTACCGTGCGCCGGCACTGCTGCCGGACCAGGCGGGCCTGTTCGTCTCGCAGTCGGGTGAGACCGCCGACACCCTCGCCGCCCTCCGCTACATGAAGGAACGCGGCCATCCGACGCTGGCGGTGGTCAACGTGCCGGAGAGCAGCCTCGCCCGGGAGGCGGACGGTATCCTGCGCACGCTCGCGGGGCCCGAAATCGGCGTCGCCTCCACCAAGGCCTTCACCACCCAGCTCGCCACCCTCGCCTGTCTCGCCCTCGGCGCCGCCCGCGCCCGAGGCCGTCTGGACGCCGAGCGTGAGCGGGGACTCACCCGTGCCCTCGACGAGGTGCCGGCGCGGGTGCTCCAGATCCTCCAGCAGCAGGAGCGGTTCCGGGAGATCGGCGAGGAGCTGGCGCTCGCCCGTGACGTGCTCTATATCGGCCGGGGCACGTCCCACGCCGTGGCCATGGAGGGCGCCCTCAAGCTCAAGGAGATCAGCTACATCCACGCCGAGGCCTATGCCGCGGGCGAGCTCAAGCACGGTCCCATCGCCCTGATCGACGAGAGCGTACCGGTGATCGTGGTGGCACCACGCGACGCGCTGTTCGAGAAGACGGTGAGCAACCTCCAGGAGGTGGCGGCCCGCGGCGGGCGCATCGTCCTCTTCTCCGATCGGCAGGGCTGCGAGGAACTCGCCGCCCACTGCTGGCGCGCGGTGGCGCTGCCGGCCTGCGACCCCTTCGTGGCGCCCATCCTCTACACGGTACCGGTCCAGCTTCTCGCCTATCACACCGCGGTGGCCAAGGGGACCGACGTGGATCAGCCGCGCAACCTCGCCAAATCGGTGACCGTCGAGTGACCCGCATGGCAAGACTGCTCGCCGCCCACGCCCTCCTTGCCGACGGATGGGCCGAGAACGTCGCCATCGACATCGCGCCGGACGGCAACATCGCAGAGGTCGCGGTGGGTGTCACCGACCCCGATGCCGAACGCCTCTCCGGCCATCTCGTTCCCGGCATGATCGACCTGCACAGCCACGCCTTCCAGCGGGCGATGGCCGGCCTCGCCCAGGACCGACCCGCCGGCCGGGCCGATTTCTGGAGCTGGCGGCAGCGCATGTACGGCATCGCCCGCCGCTTCACCCCGGAGGATCTGTGGGCGGTGGCGGCGGCCCTTTACGTCGATCTCCTCAAGGGCGGCTACACCACCGTCGTCGAGTTCCACTATCTGCACGGGCCACCGGAGGGAGGGACCTACGACGATCCGGCGGTGATGTGCTTCGCCCTGCACGAGGCCGCCCAGGAGGCGGGGATCGCCCTCACTCTGGCTCCCGTCTGGTACGCCCGCCCGGGCATCGGCGACGAGGAGCCGACCCCAGCGCAGCAGCGCTTCATCCAGCCCCTCGCCGACTTCGCCGACATCGTCGATCGGGTGGACCGCCTGTTCCGTGACGACCGCGATCGCCGCATCGCCGCCGCCGCCCATTCCCTGCGGGCGGTGCCTCCCGAACGGATGGCCGCCTTCGCGGCCGAAATCGACGCCCGCGACCCGCAGGCCCCGCTCCATATCCACGTTGCCGAGCAGCCGCGGGAGGTGGCGGACTGCCTCGCCGCCTACGGCGCCCGGCCGGTGGAGCTCCTCGCCGATCACGTGGCCCTGGGGCCGCGCTGGTGTCTCGTCCACGCCACCCACATCTCCGACGACGAACGCCGGCGGATGGTCTCCTCGGGAGCCGTGGCCGGTCTCTGTCCGAGCACCGAGGCGGACCTCGGCGACGGGCTCTTCCCCTTCGCCGACTACTGGCGGGAGGAGGGCGTCTTCGGCGTCGGTTCGGACGCCAATCTGCTCACCGACGCCGCCGGCGAACTGCGGCTTCTGGAATACGGCCAGCGGCTGCAGCGGGTGCGCCGCCTGATCGCCACCCGCCCCGGCGAGCCGCATTGCGGGGCCGCGCTCTATCGCGCGGCACTGGCCGGCGGCGCCCGGGCGGCGGGCAGGCCCGTCGGAAGGATCGCCCCCGGCTTTCGGGCCGATCTCGTTCATCTCGACGGCGATCATCCCCTGCTCGCCGGACGCCGCGGCGACGCCGTTCTCGACACCCTCGTCTTCGCGGGCGGCTCCGGCGCCTTCGTGCGCGACGTCATGGTGGGCGGCCTGTGGCGCGTCCGGGACGGCGTGCACGCGGACGAGGAGCGCGCCCGCCGGGGCCTCGCCGAGACCGTCACCCGACTGCTCGAATGAGGCGGTGCGATGCCGGCGCCGGGCACCCCGACCGCGGAGCGCTGCCCTTGGTGCGGCCGGCCGTTGCGCCTCGTCTCCGTCCACGGTCACGAGCAATGCGCCCATTGCGGCGCTCCGGTCGTTCCCTGCTGCGAGGGTACGCCGCTGGGGCCGGGTGAGGTCTGCCCGCTGTCCGCCCCCCCGGCGGGAAGACCGGCGGCCGACGAACCCCGTCCCGCCCGGAAGAGCGGCAGGGCCGGGCACCGGCGGCGGAGGAAATGCCCGTCGGGTTGAGAACGCAGGTCTCGGCCGTCAGCCCTCGATGCGCTGGCCGGTGGCGCGGTCGAACAGATGCACGCGCTCCAGATCGGGCATCAGCCGCACCGTCTCGCCGGGGCGGAATTCGTGCCGCTCACGGAACACCGCATGGGCGGGCCCGCCGGCCATCGTCATGACCAGCATGGTCTCGGCTCCGGTCGGCTCCACCACCACCACCTCCGCCGGCACCCCGGCGCTGTCGGCGACCAGCGTCAGATGCTCGGGCCGGATGCCGTAGACCAGCTCCCGCCCCTCCTCGAGCGCGATCCCCTCCGGCAGCGGCAGCACGGTGCCGTCGCGGCTCACCGCCGCTACCCGGCCGTTCTCGCGCCGCACCGTGGCCTCGAAGAAGTTCATCGCCGGCGAGCCGATGAAACCGGCCACGAAGAGGTTGACCGGCCGGTCGTAGAGCTCGAGCGGAGCGCCGATCTGCTCCACCCGTCCGTCCTGCATGACGACGATGCGGTCGGCCATGGTCATGGCCTCGATCTGGTCGTGGGTGACGTAGATGGAGGTGGTCTTGAGGCGCTGGTGGAGGGCCTTGATCTCGGTGCGCATCTGCACCCGCAGCTTGGCGTCGAGGTTGGACAGCGGCTCGTCGAACAGGAACACCTGGGGATCGCGCACGATGGCGCGGCCCATCGCCACCCGCTGGCGCTGGCCGCCCGAGAGCTGGCGCGGATAGCGGTCGAAGAACTCGGTGAGGCCGAGGATCCGGGCGGCGCGGTTGACCCGCTCCTCGATCACCTGGCGCGGCGCCTTCGCCAGTTTGAGTGAAAAGGCCATGTTCTCGCGCACCGTCATGTGCGGATAGAGGGCGTAGTTCTGGAACACCATGGCGATGTCGCGATCGCGCGGCGGCACGTTGTTGACCACCCGCCCGCCGATGAGGATCTCGCCGCGGGTGATCTCCTCGAGCCCGGCGATCATGCGCAGCAGGGTCGACTTGCCGCAGCCCGACGGTCCCACCAGCACCACGAACTCGCCGTCGGCGATGTCGATGCTCACCCCGAACAGCACCTGGGTCGAGCCGAAAACCTTGTCGACCTCGCGGATCTCCACCGACGCCATCGCGCTCCCCCCTTCCCTGCTCGGCATCCGGTGCGGTGCGCTGCTTCTCGTGGGTCGTCCGACCGCGTTCCGGCGCCTCTCCGTACGATCATGGCGCGGTTCCGGGGCGAGAGCAACCTGCGCGGCGCGCACCCGGGACGGCCGACGGCGCCGCTTTCCCTCTTTCCATGCGCAGCCCGGTGGGGTTATCTAGGATAGTGGCCGTCGTCCCGGACTCGCGGACCCGTGCGGGTCCCGGAAAGCGGTGGTCGCGAACGAAAAGGGGAGGCAGAACATGACGGGATTCCGCCAGACGAGGCGACGTTTTCTGGCGAGCACGGCCGCGACCGGCGCCCTCGCCATCGCCGCGCCCTACGTCCACACCGCCCGCGCCGGCGGGCGCGTGACCCTCGGTCTCTGGGATCACTGGGTGCCCGGCGCCAACGACGCGCTGCGCGAGATCGCCGAGGAATGGGGCCGGAAGAACAAGGTCGAGGTGGTGATCGACTTCATCACCTCCATCGGCGAGAAGGACCTCATCACCGCCGCCGCCGAGGCCCGCGCCGGCACCGGCCACGACATCATGGTCCACCGGACCTGGCAGGTGGCGGTCTACGAGAACCAGCTCGAGCCGCTCGACGATCTGGTGGCCGAGATCGAGAAGAACGAGGGGGCGTACAACGACATCGCCCGCTATCTGGCGCGTCCCAACGGTACCTGGCGGGCGATCGTGGCCCCCACCGGCTCCCATTCCTATCCGATGGTCTCGCGGCTCGATCTGTGGAAGGAACATGCCGGCATCGATCTCCTCGAACTGTTCCCGGCCGGCCCGCGCGACCAGGCGCGGATCGATGCCGAATGGACCTACGAGCGCTTCCTCGAAGGGGCCAGGAAGCTGCACGCGGCGGGCTTCCCGTTCGGCAATCCGATCGGCCAGACGAGCGATTCCCAGGACTGGCTCGGTCCGCTCTTCCTCTCCTTCGGCTCCCAGCCGATGAGCGCCGAAGGCGACATCACCATCGACTCCGACGGCACCCGGGCGGCCCTCGAGTTCCTGAAGGAACTCACCCGCTACATGCCGGAGGACGTCTACGCCTGGGACGATGCGGCCAACAACCGGTGGATCATCTCCGGCCGCGGCTCGGCGATCCAGAACCCGCCCAGCGCCTGGGCGGTGGCCAAGCGCGACGCCCCCGAGGTGGCGGCCCAGCTCTGGCATCACGACACCCCGAGCGGTCCCAACGGCCGCTTCCGTGGCAGCCTGCCCTTCTTCTGGGGGCTGTGGGACTTCTCCACCAACAAGTCGGCGGCCAAGGAACTGCTCTACCACCTCGCCTCCAAGGAGCAGGTGGCCAAGCTGCTGTGGGCCTCGCAGGGCTACGACCTGCCGCTCCAGCAGGACTATTACGACCACGAGGTCTGGCTCAAGGAATCGCCGCCGCCGGGCACCCTCTACAATTACCCGGGCCGGGGCAACGAGCAGGTCATCGTCACCGGCTTCCCCGCCCCGGCGGCGGTCGGCGCCCGGATCTACAACGAGGGGCTGCTCGCGGTGCTGGTGGCCCGCGTGACCCAGGGCGGGGAGAGCGTCGAGGACGCCATCGCCTGGGCCGCCGAGGAGCTCGAAGGCTACCGACGCGGCTGACGGAACGGCGCCCGGAGGGCGTACCCTCCGGGCGTCCCGCCGAGCGGGACCGGATCGGATGGCGCGCAGGGAGACGACGGGGCTCGTGACCGCCGGCGCGGCCGGTGGGCAGGGTGGGCTCGGCCGGCGCTGGACGCGGTTCCGCCAGTCGCGCTCGGCCCTCGCCTTTCTCCTGTGCCTGCCCCTCGTCCTGCTGATCGCGGGGCTCGTCGTCTATCCCTTCTTCTACGCGATCTATCTGGCGATGCTGAACAGAGCCGAGACCGCCTTCGTGGGTCTCGACAACTTCGCCTTCCTGTTCGGCCGCTCCACCTTCTGGATGGTGGTCCGCCAGTCGATCCTGTTCACCCTGACGGCGGTCTTCTTCAAGGCCCTGATCGGCTTCGTCTGCGCCCATCTGATCCACAACCTGCCGCCGCGCGGCCAGCGTGTCTGGCGCGGCCTGTCGCTGGTGCCCTGGGTCATCCCCCCCGCGCTCAGCACCCTCGGCTGGTGGTGGCTGTTCGATCCCACCTACAGTGCCATCAACTGGCTGCTGACCAGTTTCGGAGCCGCCGCCGTGCCCTGGCTCAGCGACGTGTTCTGGGCGCGGTTCTCGGTCATCCTGGTCAACATCTGGTACGGCGCCCCCTTCTTCCTGATCATGTATCTCGCAGCCCTCAAGTCGATCCCGGAGGAGCTCTACGACGCCGCCAAGGTGGACGGCGCCAGCGCCTGGCAGCGGCTCGTGTACATCACCCTGCCGATGATGCGGAACATCATCGCCATCACCATGCTGTTCTCCACCATCGTCACTTTCGCCAACTTCGACATCGTCCGCGTCCTCACCCAGGGCGGGCCGCGCAACACGACGCATCTGTTCGCCACATACGCCTTCAAGCTCGGCATTCAGTCGGGCGACATTCCGCTCGGAGCCGCGGTGTCGCTGTTCATGTTCCCGATCCTGGCCCTGTTCGCGATGTTCATCCTGCGCGACGTGCGCGAGCGCACGAGGAGGCTGTGATGGCCCCGGCGGCGGCTTCCGGCGATCGCGCAGTTCCTTTCTGGAGCGATGTCTTCGGCCGGCGTCGCTGGGCGCTCTACGCGTCCTATTTCTTTCTCTTCCTCTTCATCGTCTTCTTCCTCTTTCCGCCCTATTACATGCTGATCACCTCCTTCAAGACGAACGCCGAGATCTCGAGCCTGGCCGGCAACCCCTGGGTGATCCAGGGCGACGTGACGCTCGAGCACTACCGCAACCTGCTGCTGGAGACCTCCTTCCCGGTCTACTTCCGCAATACGGTGGTGGTGACGGTGCTGGTGGTGACGATCTCCATGGTGATCAGCATTCTCGCCGCCTATTCCCTCGCCCGCATGCGCTTCTGGGGCTCGGCGACGCTCGCCACCGGCATCTTCCTCACCTATCTCGTGCCGGAGACGCTGCTCTTCATCCCCATGTTCAAGATCGTCGGCGGGCTCGGGCTGCTCAACTCGTACTGGTCGCTGGTGCTCGTCTATCCGACCCTGGTGGTCCCCTTCTGCACCTGGATCCTGATCGGCTACTTCAGCTCGATTCCGCGGGAGCTGGACGAGGCGGCGCTGATCGACGGCTGCAACCATTTCCAGATGCTGACCAAGATCTTCATCCCGGTGGCCAAGCCGGGCATCATCGCCGCCGTCATCTTCGCCTTCACCGTGTCCTGGGCGCAGTTCATCTATCCCCTCGCCTTCCTCTACAGCGAGGATCAGCTGGTGCTGACGGTGGGCACGGTGACCACCCTCATCCGCGGCGACGTGTTCGCCTGGGGCGGTCTGATGGCGGGGGCGCTGATGGCCGCCGCGCCGCCGGTGATCCTCTACGCCTTCCTGATGGACTACTACATCGCCGGGCTGACCGCCGGCGCCACCAAGACCTGAGCCCGGTGCCGGGCGGCCGCGGTCACTCGCGGAGCTCGTCCCACAGCTCCCTGACCTTGGCGAAGAAGCCCTCGGACTGGGGATGCTGGTTGTCCCCCTTGCCGCTCGCCTTCTCGAACTCCCGCAGCAGCTCCTTTTGGCGCCGGGTGAGGTTGACCGGAGTCTCGACCACGAGCTCCACCAGCATGTCGCCACGGGCGCCGCCGTGGAGCTCCGTCATGCCCTTGCCCTTGAGCCGGATCTGACGGCCGGTCTGGGTGCCCTCCGGGATCTGGATCCGCAACCGCTTGCCCTCGATGGTCGGCACCTCGACCTGGCCCCCGAGGGCGGCGGTGGTCATGGGTATCGGCACCCGGCAGTAGAGGTCGCGCCCCTCGCGGTGGAAGCTCCAGTGGGGGGCGATGGAGACGAAGATGTAGAGGTCGCCCGGCGGCCCGCCGCGCACCCCCGCTTCTCCCTCGCCCGAGAGGCGGATGCGGGTGCCGTCCTCGACCCCGGGCGGAATGTTGACCGCCAGCACCTTCTCCTTCTGGACGCGGCCGCTGCCCCCGCACTCCCGGCAGGGATTGCGGATCACCCGGCCGCTGCCGTGGCAGCTCGGGCAGGTGCGCTCGATGGTGAAGAAGCCCTGCTGGGTTCGCACCCGGCCGATGCCGCGGCAGGTGGCGCAGGGTGCCGGCTCGGCGCCGCCCTCGCTGCCCCTGCCCCCGCAGGCCTCGCAGGCGACCGCGGTGGGCACCCGGATCTGCGCCCGCTTGCCGGCGAAGGCCTCCTCCAGGGTGATGGTGATGTTGTAGCGGAGATCCGCACCGCGGTTGGAGGCCGAACGCCGCCGTCCGCCCATGAAATCGGCGAACAGATCCTCGAAGGCGTCGGCGAAGGAGGAGAAGTCGAAGCCGCCGGCGGCGCCGTGGCCGGACCCGGCGCCGGCCTCGAAGGCCTGGTGCCCGAACTGGTCGTAGGCCGCCCGTTTCTGAGGGTCGCGCAGCACCTCGTAGGCCTCGTTGATCTCCTTGAAGCGCTGCTCGGCCGCCGGATCGTCGGGGTTGCGATCGGGATGGTACTGCATCGCCAGCCGCCGGTAGGCGCGCTTGATCTCGACCTCGGTGGCGCTTCGCGACAGGCCCAGGATCTCGTAGTAATCGCGCTTCGCCATGTCACCCCTTCGTCATCGGTCGGCCGGGAACGCGCAAAGGACCGGGCAGGAGCCCGGTCCCCGGCGGCGTTCCGGTCGGGCGCGCGTGCTCAGCCCGCGGAGCGCTTGCGATCCTCGTCGTCGACCTCCTCGAACTCGGCGTCGACGACACCCTCGTCCTTGCCCGCCGCGGCCTCGGCACCGGCCTCGCCACCGCCACCGGCGGCTTCCTGCTGGGCCTTATACATCGCTTCGCCCAGCTTCATCGAGGCCTGCGCCAGCGCTTCGGTCCGCCGCTTGATCTCCTCGGCGTCCTCGCCCTGGACCGCCTCCTTGAGGGCGGCGATGGCGTCCTCGATGGCCTTGCGCTCGGCCTCGGCTACCTTGTCGCCGTGCTCCTTGAGGCTCTTCTCGGTGGAGTAGATGAGCGCATCGGCGTTGTTGCGCGCCTCGATCAGCGCCCGGCGCTTCCTGTCCTCCTCGGCGTGCGCCTCGGCCTCCTTGACCATGCGCTCGATCTCCTCCTCGGTGAGACCGCCCGAGGCCTGGATGCGGATCGACTGCTCCTTGCCGGTGGCCTTGTCCTTTGCCGAGACGTGGACGATGCCGTTGGCGTCGATGTCGAAGGTCACCTCGATCTGCGGTACCCCCCGCGGCGCCGGTGGAATGCCGACCAGATCGAACTGGCCGAGCAGCTTGTTCTCGGTCGCGATCTCCCGCTCGCCCTGATAGACGCGGATGGTGACCGCGGTCTGATTGTCTTCGGCGGTCGAGAAGATCTGGCTCTTGCGGGTGGGGATCGTGGTGTTGCGGTCGATGATCCGCGTGAACACGCCGCCCAGCGTCTCGATGCCCAGGGACAGGGGCGTGACGTCGAGCAGCAGCACGTCCTTCACCTCGCCCGCCAGCACCGCGCCCTGGATGGCGGCGCCCACCGCCACCACCTCGTCGGGATTGACACCGCGATGCGGGTCCTTGCCGAAGAACTGCTTCACCGCCTCGATGATCTTGGGCATGCGGGTCATGCCGCCGACGAGGATCACCTCCTCGATGTCGGAGGCCTTGAGCCCGGCATCCTTGAGGGCGAGCTTGCAGGGTTCGATGCTGCGCTGGACGAGATCGTCCACGAGCTGCTCGAACTTGGCCCGGGTGATCTTCATCATCAGATGCTTGGGGCCGCTGGCATCGGCGGTGATGAAGGGCAGGTTGACCTCGGTCTGCATGGTGGTGGAGAGCTCGATCTTGGCCTTCTCCGCCGCCTCCTTGAGGCGCTGCAGGGCCAGCCGGTCACCGCGCAGATCGATGCCGTGTTCTTTCTTGAACTCCTCGGCGATGTAGTCGATCAACCTCTGGTCGAAGTCCTCGCCGCCCAGGAAGGTGTCTCCGTTGGTCGATTTGACCTCGAACACCCCGTCGCCGATCTCCAGGATGGAGATGTCGAAGGTACCGCCGCCGAGGTCGTAGACGGCCACCGTACCGGACTTCTTCTTGTCGAAGCCGTAGGCGAGCGCCGCCGCGGTGGGCTCGTTGATGATGCGCACGACGTCGAGCCCGGCGATGCGGCCGGCGTCCTTGGTGGCCTGGCGCTGGGCGTCGTTGAAGTAGGCGGGAACCGTGATCACCGCCTTTTCCACCGGCATGCCGAGATAGCGCTCGGCGGTGGCCTTCATCTTCTTGAGGATCTCGGCGCTGACCTGGGCCGGCGCCATCTTCTTGCCCCGCACCTCGACCCAGGCATCCCCGTTCTCGGCCCGGATCACCTTGTAGGGCACCATCTCGATGTGCCGGCGCACCACCGGATCCTCGAAGCGGCGGCCGATCAGCCGCTTGACGGCGAAGACCGTGTTCTCGGGGTTGGTGACGGCCTGCCGCTTGGCCGGCATGCCGACCAGCACCTCGCCGTCCTCGGTATAGGCCACGACGGAGGGAGTGGTCCGCATGCCCTCCTCGTTCTCGATGACGCGGACGTTCTTGCCCTCCATCACGGCGACACAGCTGTTCGTCGTACCCAGGTCGATCCCGATGATCTTGCTCATTCTTTGTCCCTCGCGGTGTACGCTCTCACGTCCCTCGTCACGAGCGCACCTGCCTCGAATTCGTCGCGCGCCGCAGACGTGCCAGCGCGTCCGTCGAACGCGGTGTCGGCGGATGGCGCAAGGCACATATATGAACGCGATCTTGCTCGTGCAACCGGCGGGCGAGCCCGATTTTCGTCCCGCTCCGAGGCGGGGCCGGCGTCCGGGCACCCGCGCAAGGCGCCGCCGAGCCGGCGGTTCAGCCGGCGGCCCGCCTCTCCGCGTTCTCGAGAGCGGCCCAGCTCCCGCGCATCTCGCCGAGCCGGGCGATCAGCTCGTCGCAGATGGAGACGTCGTTGGCGATGTCGATCTGGCGGATGCGGAAGCTCACGTAGGTGTAGAACCGGTCGAGGTGGGTCGCCACCTCTCCCCCCGCCTCGAAATCGAGGCAGCCGTGCAGCGCGTCGACGATGGCCGCCGCCTTGGACACGGCGCGATGACGGTCCTCGATGCGGTCGTCGAGGATCGCCTGCCGCGCTTCCTGGAGACGCAGGATGGCCCCCTCGTAGAGCATCACGATCTGCCGCAGCGGCGGGATCGTCTGGGCGGCCTGGCCGTAGGCGGCCGCCGCCCGGTGGTGGATGTGGGCATTCATGCTCGCGGCACTCCTTGCCTGGATCACCGGTCGTTGCCGAACATGGCCGCGGTGGTCGCCTCCACCTGCTGGAGCATGCTGTTGGCGACCGTGAGCGCGGTTTCCAGCGCCGCGAATTTCTCAATGAGAGATTGACGAAAGGTTTCCACCCGGCTGTCGATCTTGGCGATCTCGTCCGTCAGCCGGACATTTTCCTGCTCAACGCTGTCGATGGCGTTGGTGAGGGTCCCGTCCACCTCGTCGATGGCCGTCTGGAGTGAATTGTACAGCTTGTCGGCGACGCCCTGGGTGGCGGTGGCGGTGATGCTGGTGCTCCCGCTGCCGCTCCACAGGAGCACCAGCCCCTCGTAGGGCGTGCCGTCGCGGCCGATGATGCGGCCGCCCGACACGTCCACCGCCACGCCGTCGATGTCCGCGCTCTCGATCACGCCGTCGCCGTCGGCGTCGACGATGTTGACGGTGAAGCTCGTGTCGGAGAGCGCGTTGGTGCGGGAATAGACGGCGAGATCGCCGGACGAGGCCTGGAAGCTGAACTCGAACACCTTGCGGACGCCGTCGAGATCGGTGACCAGCTTGTCGTCGAGCGTGGCCTCGTCGACCACGAGCTTGTTGTCCCCGTCGAGGGTGATGCCGATCTCGGCGAGCGACGCCAGCTCGCCGGACGAGAGCCCCTCCACCTGGGAGGTGATGGCGTCGCTCACGGAGGATACGATGGAACGCAGGGTACCGTCGCCGAACAGCACCGATTCCTCGTCGACCTCGCCGTCCTCGCCCACCTTCACCTGGGTGGCGGCGAAGTCGCGGAAGGCGTTGTAGGCGTCCACGAACGCCATGACCGCTTCCTTGACCGAGGTGGCGGAGCGCTCGACGTCGACGGTCACCGTGGTCCCGCTGTCGGCCTTGAAAAGGTTGAGGGTGATGCCCTCGAGTACGTCGTCGATGGTGTTGCTGCTGCGCTCGATGGTGACGCCGTCGAGGGTGATCTGGGCCGTCTGCGCGGCCTGGATCTCGTTCTTGACGGTGGTGCCACCACCGGTGGTGAGGCCGACGATGTCGAGGACGTTGTCGCCGCCCGCGGGCGAGAGCTGGACGCTCTTACCCGTCTCCTGGGCGGTCACCACCAGACGGTAGTCGGTATCGGAGACCTTGAGCACACTGGCGGTGACGCCGCTGTCGCCGGTGGTGGCGTTGATCGCCTCCTCGAGATCGTAGATGTCCATCGTGCCGTCGACGGCGATGGTCGCGGTGGTTCCGCTGCCCGCGAGACCGATGGTGAAGCTGCCGCTGAAGGCGGCGCCGCCGTTGAAGGCGTCGGCCAGGGTCTGGGTGGCGCTGCCGGCGCTGTCGCTCGAGAATTTGTGGGCCTTGGCCAGCCGGTCCACGGTCAGGGTGAAACTGCCCGGCTGAGCGGTATTGTCGGCGCTCACCGCCAGCAGCTCGGCGGGCGAGGTGGTGGTGTCGGAACTGTAGAAGACGTCCTTCTTCTCGAACAGATTCTCGTTGACGCCGAAGAAGCCTGGCGGGTTGCGGAGCCCCGCGACGGCGTCCCTGAGGTCGCCGAGCAGCCCGCGCAGCTCCTCGTAGGCGGCGAGCTTCGCCTCGTTCTCGGTGATCCGGTTCTCGAGCCGCACCGCCGGCAGCCGCTTGGCCTCGGCGAGGGCCTCGATCAGCGTTTCGGTATCGAGGTTGGAACTGGTACCGCTCAGGCGGGTGGTGCCACCGGTGATGCTGATGGTACCGAAATCGATCGAGGAGGCCATCTCGCTTCTCCCGAGGTGCCGCCGTTCAGACGTCGACGCGCAGCAGTGGATCGTCGATGCCGCGGCTCATGGCGTAGAAGCGCAGCAGCTGGTCGGGCGGGCTCTGGAACAGCACCTCGCCGTTGCGGCTGTCGACCACGCGGTAGACCAGCCGATCGGTCACCGGATCGTGGAAGCCGCGCACGTCGACGGTGCGATCGTCGAACAGTCTCGTCGCCGCCTGCCGGACCGCCGCGTCGAGATCCGTCCGCCGGACTCCGTCGACTTCGCCACGGTGAACCGCCGTCCGGGCCGCGTCGCGCGGGCCGGTCGCATGCGCCGGCGCCTCGAGGCGCGGCATGCGAAGGGCGGGCGTGATCTCGGTCGACATGACGAACTCCCGTTGTCAGCGGTCGCCGGAGGCGCGGGTACGTCGCCCGCGGGCGACGTACCCGCTCCGGCGTTCCTTAGGCCAGAAGCCTTAACAAATTCTGAGGCAACTGGTTGGCCTGGGCGAGCATCGCCACGCTCGCCTGGGTCATCACCTGGGCGGAGGTGAACTTGGTCATCTCGGCCGCCATGTCGACGTCGAGCAGGGTCGAGCGGGCGGCGTCCAGGTTCTCGATCGAGGTGGCGAGATTGGCCGAGGCGAACTCGAAACGCGACATCTTGGCGCCGAGATTGGCCCGCGCCTCGTTGACCGTCTCGATCGCGGTGTCGATGGCCGTGCTCGCCGAAGTGGCGTTGCTCGCCGTGTCCACCGACGCGCTCGACAGACCCAGCGCCGCCAGATCCACGTCGGTGATGTCGACCGAAATCGTGTCGCTCGAGGAGACGCCGACCTGGAAGGTGAGCGTGCCGCTGCCGGAGACCGTGAACTCGCTGTTGGTGCCGGCGGTGATGGCGGTGGTGAAGTCGAAATTGTCGGTGGTCAGCTCGATGCCCAGGTTCTCGAAGCGGAAGTTGGCGTCGATCACCTTGTCGCCGGAGGCGTGGGTGAACTGCACCGTGTCGGATACGGTGCCGTTGGTGAGGGTGAACTGACCGAGGCTGCTGGACCCGGTGTAGGCGTAGGAGAGCTGGAAGGTGCCGGTGCTCGGCGTGTCACCGATCAGCCGCACGCTCAGCCCCCGGTCGCCCGAGCTGCCGCCGAACACCGTGGAGGCGGCGGTGGAAACGGTGATCTGCTTGCCCGCCGAACCGTCCAGCAGCGTGTTGCCGTTGAACTTGGTCTGGCTGGTGATGGAGGTGATCTGGCTCTTGAGCTCGCTGAACTCCTCGTTGAGGAAGCCGCGCTCGGTGTCGGTGAGCGAGCCCGACTGGGCCTGCACCGCCAGCGCCTTCATGCGCTGCAGGATGTCCGAGATCTTGGCCATGCCGCCGTCCGCCACCTGCAGCAGGCTGGAGGCCTGGGAGGCGTTGACCGCCGCCTGCCGCAGCGAGTTGACGTCGGCCATCACCTTGGTGCCGACGGCGAGGGAGGCGGCGTCGTCGGAGGCCTTGACGATGCGCGAGCCGCTCGACAGCTTGGCGAGCGAGCTCGAGGCCGCGGACTGGTTCTGGGCGAGGTAGCGCAGCGCCGTGTTGGCCGCGGTGTTGGTGGTGCCGGTAAGAGGCATGTGCATTCTCCTTCTACGTGAAGCGAGCGCCCCGTGGGGCCTTTTCCTCCGGGCTATGTGCCCGCGCCGGAGACAGTTCCGGCGGAAATTCGTGATCCAAGAACCGTGCCAACCGGAGATAGCCGCGGATCCGCCCGCCTTCCGGCGGCGGCGCGGGACGGGGGGCGGCAGGATTTGCCGCATGCGGCAGATTCTGCCGGCAGTTTCCGCCGCACTGGGCATTTTTTTCCTCCTGCCGGCCGGCGCCGAGGGACGGGCCGGGACGGGGCTCGCCTTTCCCCTCGCCTGCCAGCCGGGCCGCGACTGCTGGCCGGTGCGTTACGTGGACCGGGATCCCGGGCCGGGATGGCGCGACTATCGGGGCGGCGAGCGCAGCGAGGACGGTCACGACGGCACCGACCTCGCCATCGGCGACCGCAGGCGGATGAGCGAGGGGGTGGCGGTCCTCGCCGCCGCCGATGGTGAGGTGCTGCGCAGCCGCGACGGGGAACCCGATTTCGCGCTGGTCGAGGAGGGACCGGAGACGGTGCGGGAGCGGCCATGCGGCAACGGCGTCCTGATCCGGCACGAGGGCGGTCTCGAGACCCAGTACTGCCACCTGCGTCGCGGCAGCATCATGGTCCGCCCGGGCGATCGCCTGCGCGCCGGCGCAATCCTGGGCTATGTCGGCATGTCCGGCGAGACCAGCTTTCCCCACCTCCACTTCACGGTGCGTCGCGACGGCCGGCCGATCGACCCCTTCGCCGCGCCCGCCGGCGAGGAGCAGGGCTGGGCGCCGGATGCGGCCTCCGCACTCGCCTACCCGCCGGCGGTGCTGACCGGTCTCGGGCTCGCCGTGGGCCCGGTGGAGATGCGCGACCTCCAGGCGGGCTTTCACGATTTCGCGAGCATCCCGGTCACCGCGCCGGCGCTCGTCATCTGGGTGCGAGGCTTCTGGTTCGAGGACGGCGATCGCCTGGAGCTTTCGATCCGAGGTCCCGACGGCGCCCTGCTGGTCGCCGACACGCGGCGCCTGACGCGGTCGCGCACCTTCGCCTTCTACTTCGCGGGCAGGAAACGGCCGGACGGCGGCTGGGCCCCGGGCGACTACCGCTTGCGCGCCCTGCTGCGCCGCGGCCAGGCGCGCGTAGCCCTCGAGCGCACCGTCGTCCTCCACCCTCAGTAGAGGCGCCCGCCCTCCGGCACCGGACGTTCGGGAACCACCAGCACCACCCCTCCCGCGGCGTCGGGAAAGCCGAGCACCAGCACCTCGGAGCGGACGCCGGCGATCCGGCGCGGCGGAAAGTTGACCACCGCCGCCACCTGCCTGCCGAGGAGATCCTCGGGCGTGTAGTTCTCCGTGATCTGCGCCGAGCTCGTGCGGATGCCGAGCTCGGGCCCGAAATCGATCTCCAGCCGGTAGGCGGGCTTGCGCGCCCGTCGGTTGGGCTCGGCGGCGACGATCCGCCCCACGCGTATGTCCACCTTGAGGAAATCCTCGAAGGCGATCGGTGGCGCCACCACGCCCCGCCCCTCCTCAGGCGGTGGCCGGTTCGGCGGCGGGGGGCGGACGGCGGGCCGACGGCCGCCGCGAAACCCAGCCCGCGAGGCGCTCGAGGCGATCCAGGTCGCGATCCAGCGCCGCCAGGGTGCGCGCGAGGTCGGGACTGTCGTCGGTCAGCCAGACGTCGAAGGCCCGAACATAGACGGCGATCAGCGCCGGCCCCGCGAGCCACGCCAGCGCGCCGCCGCGACGGATGCCCGCCCCTTCGATCAGCCAGCCGACCAGACGGTCGAGATTGCACAGGCTCTCCAGCAGGAGCCCCGGCTCGCGACGGCTCTCGCGGGCGAGGCGGCGCAGCCCCTCGCGATAGGGGCCCATCGCCTCGAGGCGGCGCATGATGAGTTCGAACAGCCGCTCCCGCACGGTCATGCCGTCGAGCTCGGCGGGATCGATCGCCAGCATCGCCCGGTCGAGCCGGCGGCCGAGCGCCGCCAGCACCGCCGTCCGCCGCGGAAACTCCTCGTAAACCTCGGCCAGCTTGCGCCCGCTGCCACGGGCCAGCGCCACCCGGGAGAAACCGGCGAGCCCCTCCTCGGCGATCTGCTGGAAGGCCAGATCGAGAAGATCCGGCCTTGTGGCCGCGCTTCGCTTCGCCATCTCTCGCCCTCCCCGTTCGAGGCCTCGGGCTCAGGCCAGCTCCCGCGAACGCCGCGCGGCGGCGGCCACGGCGTCGCTCAGCAGCCTTTCGAGCCCTTCGGGCCCCATCAATACCCGAAGTGCCGCCTCGGTGGTACCGCCGGGGCTGGTCACCGCCCGTCGCAGCTCCGACGCCGGGCTGTCGCTGCGATGGAGGAGCTCGCCGGCGCCGCTGACCGTGCGCCGGGCGAGCCGCTCGGCGAGCGGCGGCGGCAGCCCGAGCCGGGCGCCGGCGGCGGCCATCGCTTCGGCCAGAAGGAAGACGTAGGCGGGACCGCTGCCGGAAAGCGCGGTCACCGCGTGCATCAGCTCCTCGTCCTCGATCCAGGCGACATCGCCCACCGCCGCCATCAGGGCCTCCGCGCCGCGCCGGATCCCGGCGCCGCAGGCGGCGTTGGCGCAGAGCACCGTCATGCCGCGTCCCACCGCCGCCGGCGTGTTGGGCATCGCCCGCACGATCGGGCGATCCCCGCCGAGGGCCCGCTCGAAGGCCACGATCTCCTTGCCGGCCGCAATGGACAGGACGAAGCCGCTGCGCCCCGCCACTTCGGCCACCTCGGCCAGCACCGTCTCCATCACCTGCGGCTTGACCGCCAGCACCAGCGCCGCCGGCCGCAGATCCGCGGGCAGCCCGGCGACGGAGGTATGGAGCCCCACCGGGCCGAACCTGGCGAGCGCCGCCCGTCTCTCGGCGTCGGGCTCGACGATGTGGGCCTCGGCGGCCGGCAGGCCGCGCGCGAGCCAGCCCTCGAGCAGGGCGCCCCCCATCTTGCCTCCGCCGACGAGCAGCACCGGCCGCGGCAGATCCGACATCGCTCAGGCCTCGCCCTCGGTCTCGAGGAGCGCCGCCATCAGCGCCTCCTCGGGTGCCTTGCCGCCCCAGATCACGAACTGGAAGGCGGGATAGAAGCGGTCGCACTCGTTGAGCGCGATCTCCACCAGATCCTCGATCAGTTCGCGGCTGGCCGTGACACCTTCCCGGAACAGCACCGAATGGCGGAACACCGGCAGCCGCTCCTCCGACCAGAGCTCGAAATGACCGAGCCACAGCTTCTCGTTGGCCAGCGCCAGCAGGGTGTGGATCGGCCGCTGCTTGGCGAAGGGCACCTTGAGGTCGAGGGTGCAGGAGAGATGCAGCACTCCCACCTCGGGATGCCAGGAGGACCACAGCCGGTAGCCGGCCCATTGGCCCGGGATCTCGGCCATGAACTCGTCCTCGCTCTGGCGCTGGCAGGGCCATTCGTGGGCCGCCGCCATCTGCTCCAGCAGATCGAGGGGATTGTTCACGGCTTCGGGGGTTTCGGTCAAAAGCGAGGACACGCGATCCTCCTCCATGCCTGGACGCGGCCGCCCGGCGCGGCGGACGCGGCCGCCGGCCCTCCGTCGCGGATCCCGACGGTGGCCGACAGCGCGGAAGCCTGCCAGATCGGCGCGAAGGTTACAAGCGAGGGCGCGGGCCGGCCTAGGACGTCTCCGTCGCCCCGGTCTTCCCGCTCCTTTCGGTCCTTTCGGTCTTCCCGGTCTTTTCCGTCTTCCTGCGGGTCCGCCGTACGGTGCGCGCGGGCGTCCGTTCGAGGGCCGCCACCCGCTCCTCGAGCGCCGCCACGCGGGCGGCCAGCGCCTCCTGCTCCTCGCGGGCCTTGGCCGCCATCGCCTTGACGGCGTCGAACTCCTCGCGGGTCACGAGATTGACTTCGCCGGCGAAGCGCTCGAAGCGCTCCTTGACCCGCATCTCGATCTCCTCGCGCAGACCGGCCAGAGTACTGAGCGCGCCGCTGGCGACGCGCGCGAGATCGTCGAACAGGCGATTGTCGGTCTGCATCGCGGACTCCTCGAAAAAACGCTGTTCTCGTCTTCCAATCCCCATATCGGGCGATATTTCGGAAACGGCAAGAGCGGGGCTTGCCGTGATCCTCGATGCCCCCTACTCACCCGCCGGGGTCCTTCGCCCCGCGACGGTCCGGAGGTTCTCTTCCCGATGCTGTTCGCGATTCCCTTCCCTGCCTTCGATCCGGTGGCCATCGAGCTCGGCCCGCTCGTCATCCGCTGGTATGCGCTGGCCTACATCGCAGGCCTCCTGATCGGCTGGCGTCTGGCCCGCCGCCTCGTGGCCCGCCCCGGCTGGACCGTCACCCGGGAAGGTGTCGACGATCTCCTCTTCTACGTCACGCTGGGTGTCATCCTGGGCGGCCGGCTCGGTTACGTGCTGTTCTACCAGCCCGGCTACTACGCCGCCAATCCGCTCGAGATCCTCTACGTCTGGCGGGGCGGCATGTCCTTCCACGGCGGGCTGATCGGGGTCCTGGTGGCGGCCGTCTATTTCGCCCGCCGCACCGGCGCCCATCCCCTCGAAGTCGCCGATCTGCTGGCCGCGGTGGCGCCCATCGGTCTCTTCTTCGGCCGCATCGCCAACTTCATCAACGGCGAGCTCTGGGGACGGGTGACGGATGTGCCCTGGGCCGTCGTCTTCCCCATGGCCGGCCCCGAACCGCGCCATCCGAGCCAGATCTACGAGGCCCTGCTCGAGGGGCTCTTGCTGTTCGTCGTCCTCCAGGTCCTGGCCTGGCGGCCACGGCGGCCGGAGCAGCAGGGCATCCTCACCGGCGTCTTCCTGCTCGGCTACGGGCTCGCCCGCAGCTTCGCCGAGCTCTATCGCGAACCCGATGCCCAGCTCGGCTATCTTTGGGGCGGGCTGACGATGGGGCAGATCCTGTCGATTCCGCTGGTGCTGGCGGGTCTCTATCTGCTGCTGCGCGCGTTGCGCAGCGTCCAGCCGGCGACCCGGTGAGCAGACTGGCCGACATCCTGCGACGCCTCGTCGACTGCAACGGCCCGCTCGACGTCGGCCAGTTCATGGCCCTCTGCGCCGCCCATCGCGGCGCCGGCTACTACCATCGCCGCGAGACCATCGGGCTCGCCGGCGATTTCGTCACCGCACCGGAGATCTCCCAGACCTTCGGCGAGCTGCTGGGACTGGCGCTCGCCGCCTTCTGGCAGGAGACGCATCCCGGGCGGGCGATCGCCCTCGTCGAGCTGGGTCCCGGCCGCGGCACCCTGATGGCCGATCTGTGGCGGGCCACCGCCCACGTGCCCGGCTTCCACCGGGCGGTGCGCGGGATCCATCTGGTCGAGATCAGCAGCAGCCTGCGCCAGCTCCAGCAGCGGACGCTGCGCGGGCTGCCGCTCGTCTTCCACGAGGACCTCGCCGAGCTCCCCCGCGATCTGCCGCTCTATCTGGTCGCCAACGAGTTCCTCGACAGCCTGCCGATGCGGCAGTTCGTGCGCACCCCCCGCGGCCTGCAGGAGCGCCGGGTGGCGGCCGACGAGGCGGGACGGCTGGTGTTCGTGCTCGATCCGCGCCCCCTGCCGCTGTCGGCCCTCGGCGAGCTCGAACTGCCGGCAGCGGAAGACGGGGCGGTGCTGGAGATCGCGCCCGCGCGGGAGGCCCTGGTCGCCGACCTCGCCGCCCGTCTCGCCGCCCAGGGCGGCCTCGCCTATCTCGTGGACTACGGCTTCGCGCGGCCGCAGTGGGCCGATACGCTGCAGGCGGTGGCCCGCCACCGCCGGGTCGATCCGCTGGCCATGCCGGGGGAGGCCGATCTCTCGAGCCACGTCGATTTCGCCGCCCTGCTGCGGGCCACCCGCGGCACCGGCACGCGCCGCTTCGGTCCCGTGGACCAGGGCGTCTTCCTGCGGCGACTGGGAATCGAGACGCGGCTCGCGATACTCAGCGCCCGCGCCGGCCCCGAGCAGGCCGCCGAACTCGAGGCCGGGGTGCGGCGGCTGGTCGATCCCGGGGCGATGGGGGCGCTGTTCAAGGTGCTGGCGGTGAGCGGACCGGACGGTGCCGTGCCGCCGGGTTTCGACGGCGGGGAGGAGGCGGCGTGAGGATCGAGAGCCGGCTCTTGGCCCAGCTCGAAGGCATCCGCCACGGCTTCTTCACCCGCCGCGGCGGCGTCAGCGAGGGCCCCTTCGCCTCCCTCAACGTCGGCCCCTCCTCGGGCGATCGGCCGGAGCGGATCGCCGCCAACCGGGCCCGCATCGCCGCCTCGCTCGGGATCCCGCCGGAGCGGCTGGTCAGTGCCCGGCAGGTGCACGGCGACGGCTGCCTCACGGCCGAGGAACCCTGGCCGCTCGCGGAACGGCCGGAAGGGGACGCCATCCTCTGCCGCCGCGCCGGCCTCGCCGTCGGGGTGATGACCGCCGACTGTGCGCCGGTTCTCCTCGCCGATCCCGTGGGCCGGCGGGTGGCGGCGGTCCATGCCGGCTGGCGCGGCCTCCTCGCCGGCATCCTCGAGACGGTGGTGCGCCGGCTCGCGGATCTCGGCAGCCGGCCCGGGGATCTGCGGGCCGCCGTCGGTCCCTGCATCGGCGCCGCTTCCTACGAGGTGGGGCCCGAGCTGCGCGACGCCTTCCTCGCCGCCGATCCGTCGCATGCGGCCTTCTTCTCTCCCCGCCCGGAGGACGACCGGCTGCTGTTCGATCTCGCGGGCTGCTGCCGCCGCGCCCTGCTGCGGGCCGGCCTGCCCGCCGGCCAGGTGGAGGTGCTGGCCCACGACACCTTCGCCGAGGAGGAACGCTTCTTCAGCTACCGGCGCAGCTGCCGGCGCGGCGAACGCCGTTTCGGGGTGCAGCTGTCGGCGATCCTGCTCGCCGGCTGAATCTATTCGCCGACCTGGAGCAGGAGCCCGAGACGGCGGGCGCTGCGCAGGAGTAGCACGAACACCGTGCCGGCCACCGCCATCCAGCCGAGATTGAGGAGCAGGGCCCGCGCCAGCCTCGCGGTGTCGAACACGCCCTTCGTCAGGAGCCCCCGCATGCCCTCGAACACCTGCGCCGGCGGCAGCACGGCCGCCACCCACGGCAGCGGCTCCGGCAGCACGGCCACCGGATAGTAGACGGCGCTCACCGGCTGGACGAGGAACACGAGGGCCCAGGCGAGGCTCTCCGCACCCAGCCCCAGCCGCAGCACCAGCGCGCTGACGACGAGCCCCAGCGACCAGCCGAAGAGGAGGTTGTTGACGAAGAAGAGGGCGAGCGGCGGGCCCAGCTCGGCCACCACGTTGAAGCCGTGGATGGGGATCGCCAGCGTCGCCGCCCCGCCGACCCCGATCAGGGTGCGCAGGAGACTCATGGCGAACATCGACAGCACGAGCTCGAAGGGCCGCAGCGGGCTCACGAAGAGATGCCCCAGATTGCGCGCCCACATCTCCTCCATGAAGGACAGCGAGACCCCGAGCTGGCTGCGGAAGAAGGTGTCCCACAGCAGCACCGCCGACAGGAATGCCGCCGCGAGGCCGGCGAGCCCGCCGCCCCGGCCGGCCAGATAGAGGGCGATGAAGCCCCAGAGGGTGATCTGCACGGTGGGCCAGTAGATGAGCTCCAGCACCCGCGGCCAGGAGCTGGTCATGAGGTAGAGGTGGCGCAGCATCATCGCCCGGATGCGGCCGAGGGAGGCCCCGACCGCCCGGTGCGCGGGGGGCTCAGCCATCCCCGTCCGTCCCCTCGCGGGCGATCTCGAGGAACACCTCCTCGAGGTCGCGGCGGCCGAAGCGCGCCACCAGCTCCGCCGGCCGGCCGCGGGCGGCGAGCCGGCCCCCCTTGAGCAGCAGTACCTCGTCGCACAGCCGTTCCACCTCGGCCATGTTGTGCGAGGCGAGAAAGAGGGTGGCGCCGCTGTCGGCCGCATAGCGGTCGAGATAGCTGCGCAGCCGGTCGGCGTTGTCGGGATCGAGGGAGGCGGTGGGCTCGTCGAGGATCAGGAGCTCGGGCCGGTTCACCAGTGCCTTGGCCAGCATCACCCGCGTCTTCTGTCCCGCCGACAGCCGCCCCGTGGGCCGGTCGAGAAAAGGCTCGAGGCGCAGCTCGGCCGCCAGTTCCCGCAGCCGCGCGCCCGGATCGCGCACGCCGTAGAGCCGGGCGTAGACGGCGAGGTTCTGGCGCACGGTGAGACGCGCCGGCAGATCCACATAGGGGCTCGAGAAGTTGACCCGGGCGAGGGCCCGGTAGCGCTGGCCGGGCATCTCCGCCCCGAGGACGCGGATGGACCCCCGGCTGGGCTCCAGCAGCCCCAGGATCATGGCGATGGTGGTGGTCTTGCCGGCGCCGTTGGCGCCGAGCAGGGCCACCCGGCCGCCGCGCCGGACGGTGAAGGACAGCTCCCGTACCGCCCAGCCCCTGCCGAAACGCTTGGCGAGGCCGGAGACGGCGATGGCCGGCTCAGGGCAGGGCGCCGATCTCACGGTAGTAGCGCTCGGCCCCGGCATGGAGGGGGACGGTCAGCGATTCGAGGGCGGTCTCGAGCCGGATCTCCCGCCCCTTGGGATGCCCGCTGTCGAGCAGGCGGCGGGCGAAGGGCGCCCACAGCGCCCGGGTGATTCCGTAGACGAGCTCCTCGTCGAGATCGGCCGAGACCAGCCACAGGGCGCCGACGCCGATAGTCTCGATGGTGGGCTGCCTCGGATAGACCCCGAAGGGGATGAGGTCGTAGGTGAAGAACGGATGCTCGCGAATGAGCCGATCCACCGGCTCGCCCTTGATGGGCACGAGGCGGGCGCCGAGCTCGGCGGTGGCCTCCATGACCGAGGAGGTGGGATAGCCGGCGACCACGAAGAAGCCGTCGAGCCGGTCCTTGCGCATCATCGAGACCGCCACGTCCGCTTTGACGTAGACCGCCTGCAGGCGGCTTTCGGCGATCCCGAAGGCCTCGAGCACGAGACGTGCATCCACGAGGGTGCCGGAGCCCGGCTCGTCGAGGGAGATGCGCTGGCCCACGAGGTCCGGCACCCCCCGCACCGGGCTGTCGCCCCGCACCAGCAGATGCGTGCTCTCGTTGTAGAGCTTGGCGATGGCCCGCAGCCCGGTGGCCGGCTGGCCGGCGAAGGCGCCCAGCCCGTGAAAGGCCTTGAAGGCCACGTCCGCCTGCACGAAGCCGCTGTCGAGGCTGCCGTCGAGAATGCCGCGGACGTTGGCGATCGAGCCTTCGGAGGACTGCACGGTGGCGACCAGGCCCGGAACCCCGCAGGCCCCGCCCTTGTCGCAGGGACGGGCGCCGGGCGGACTGCTGATGATGCCGGCGATGAGATTGCCGATGGGATAGTAGGTGCCGGCCACACCGCCGGTGCCGATGCGGAAGAAGCGCAGTTCCTGGCCCCGTGCCCGTTCCCCCGGACGCAGGAGCGCGAGGGCGGCGAGCCCGGCGAGGAGCGGACGCCGGGACCAGCCGCCCGCCCTATTCGGTGCGCACGGCATAGCCGGTGATCCGCTTGACGACGGTGCCGTCGAGGATGCGCTCGTAGAGGAGCCCGATCCCCTCCCGTTCGGGAAAACGCCGGTACATCTGCAGCTCGTAGCGACCGTCCAGGAGAACCACGAAGGAGTAGATGTAGAGGCCGCTGTCGTCCAGCACCGCCCAGCGGATCGGATCGCCTTCCAGCGGCTGGATTTCCTCCTTGCGCCGGAACGGGTTGTATTCGGGAGCCTCGACGAAGTAGCTGCCGTCCGGCGCCGGCTTGAAGGCCACCGCCATCTCGCGACGCTTCACCCCCGGCACGTCGCGCCGCCCGTCCACCAGGCTGACGTTGGTCCAGCGCACCCGGAAGCCGCGGCGCTGGTAGCGCTCGATCACGACGTCCATCTCCCGCCGTTCCCGCTCGCCGGTCACCAGATCGACCACCTCGGCGTAGCCGGTGTAGCTGCCGAACAGTTCCTCGAGGCTCGGCACCGCCGCGGAAGCGGCGCCGGGAACGCTCAGCAGCAGCAGCAGGAGGAGGGTGAGCCAGCGCAATCTCACGACACCTTTCCCCTCATCCCGCCGGCTCCAGACGGACATGGGTCTCGATCGGCGCCCGGGGATGGCGGCGGCGCTGCAGGGTCACGGCGAGCGCCGGCCCCTCGCGCCGGATCGCGAGCCGGTCGAGGAGGAAACTGCCGTCGGCGGCGATCCGGAGGCGATAGAGATAGAGCGTTCCGGCCGACAGGCGCGCCCAGTCGAACTGCCCTCTCTCGAGCGGGCTCTCCGGTGCCGACAGGGAGAACATGTCGAACAGGCCGCGCGAACGCACCGCCGCGAACACCTCCGGCCGTTCGGCCGGCTCGAAACGGAGGTCGAGCTCTTCCCCGTCGCCGAAGCGCAGCCGCGCCCGGAAGCCCTCGTCCGTACGCAGGAGCGTCACCTCGACGACGGGTCCACCGGCGGCCCGCCAGCTTCCGAAGAGCCCGTCCGGAAGTGTCGTGGCGCCGACAATGCCGGTCGCGAGCAGAAGGAACAGCCCGGCGAGAGCCGCACAGACTGTCGCCCGTCTCATGGCGAGGAAGCCCCCGGTCGATCGCAGATGGTCCCGCACGCTCCCCTTGGCCTCCGCTGGCAGACCGCATATCGATGCGACACGAAAGCACGAAAACACGGAGGGCGCCAGACATGCTGATAGGGGTACCGAAGGAGATCAAGACGCACGAGTACCGGGTCGGGCTGGTTCCCTCGAGCGTGCGCGAACTGGTCCACCACGGCCACCGTGTGCTGGTGGAGACCGAGGCGGGCGCCGGCATCGGCTGCGGCGACGAGGCCTACCGGGCGGCCGGCGCCGAGATCGTCGACAGCGCCGACGAGGTGTTCGAGCGCGCGGAGATGATCGTCAAGGTGAAGGAGCCGCAGGCCAGCGAATGGCCGCGGCTGCGCGAGGGACAGATCCTCTTCACCTATCTGCACCTGGCGGCGGAGAAGGCGCTCACCGAGGGGCTGATGGCGCGCGGCTGCGTGGCCATCGCCTACGAGACGGTGACCGACGCGCGCGGCCGCCTGCCCCTCCTCGCACCGATGAGCGAGGTGGCGGGGCGCATGAGCATCCAGGTGGGCGCCCACTATCTCGAGAAGATGCAGGGCGGTCGCGGCATTCTGCTGGGCGGGGTGCCCGGGGTCCACGCCGCCAAGGTGGTGGTCTTGGGGGGCGGCGTCGCCGGCACCAACGCCATCCGGGTGGCGATGGGCATGGAGGCCCAGTGCTACGTGATCGACAAGGCGCTGTCGCGGCTCTACGAGCTCGATCTCCAGTTCGGCGCCATGCTCAACACGATATACTCGACCGTGGACGCCATCGAGACCCATGTGGTGGACGCCGATCTCGTCGTCGGCGCCGTGCTGCTGCCCGGTCACGCCGCCCCCAAGCTCATCACCCGCGAGATGATCGCCGCCATGCGGCCGGGCTCGGTGTTCGTGGACATCGCCATCGACCAGGGCGGCTGCAGCGAGACCTCGCGCCCCACCACCCATGCCGACCCGGTCTACGTCACCGAAGGGGTCATCCACTACTGCGTGACCAACATGCCGGGCGCCGTGCCGCGTACCTCCACCTTCGCCCTCAACAACGCCACCCTGCCCTTCGTCCTCGCGCTCGCCGACAAGGGCTGGAAACGGGCGGTGCTGGAGGATCCCCATCTCGCGGACGGTCTCAACGTGTGCCTCGGCAAGCTCGTCTACGAGCCGGTGGCGCAGGATCTGGGGCTGCCCTACACGCCGCGCGAGCGGGTGGTGAGCCGCTGAGGTCGTCCGACTCCCGGTTGCAATCGCTTCGACGGCGATTCCTCCGGCGTTGAAACGTCTTGGCAGAAGATGTTAAGGTGACGTCCGATCGATTCGGACAGCAGCCCCTTTTCGGCCGGAACGGATGGACAACCCGCGTCTCGACCGCCTCGACGCCTTTCCCTTCAGACGGCTGGCCGCCCTCCTCGAAGGGCTGGCCCCGGCGCCCGGCCGCCGCGTGCTCGACATGTCGATCGGCGAACCCCGTCACGCGCCGCCGCCGCTGCTCGCCGAGACGGTGGCGGCCCATGCCGACGCCTGGAACCGCTATCCGCCGCCGGGCGGCACCGCCGAGTTCCGCGCCTGCTGCTGCCGCTGGCTGGAGCGGCGCAATCGCCTGCCCGCGGGCACCCTCGACCCCGACCGCCATCTGCTGCCCCTGGCCGGCACCAAGGAGGGGCTCTACCTTCTGGCCCAGCTCGTGCCGCCGGTGAGCGCCGACGGCCGGCCGGCCTTCGTACTGATGCCGGATCCCCTCTACGCGGTCTACTACGGGGCGGCGGTGATGGCCGGCGCCGAACCGCGGCCGCTGCCGGCGACCGCCGCCAGCGGCTTCCTGCCCGATCTCGACGCCCTCGATCGCGAGCTCCTCGCCCGCACCGCCCTCGTCTACCTGTGCTCGCCCTCCAATCCCCAGGGTGCGGTGGCCGATGCCGCCTATCTGCGCCGGCTGGCCGGCTGGGCGCGGGACTACGGCTTCGTGCTGGCGGTGGACGAGTGCTACGCCGAGATCTACGACCGCGAGCCGCCCCCCGGCGCGCTGGAGGCGACCTTCGCCGACGATCCCGGCTTCACCAACCTGCTCGTCTTCCATTCCCTTTCCAAGCGCTCCAACGCCCCCGGGCTGCGCTCCGGCTTCGTCGCCGGCGACCCCCGCCTGCTGCGGCGCTTTCTCCATTTGCGCGCCTATGCGGCGGCGGTGCAGCCGCTGCCGCTGATGGCCGCCGCCGTCGCGCTGTGGAACGAGGAGGCGCACGTGCAGGAGAACCGGGCCCTCTATCGCCGCAAGTTCGATCTCGCCGCCGCCAGGCTGGGCGACCGCTTCGGCTTCTACCGTCCCGCCGGGGGGTTCTTTCTGTGGCTCGACGTCGGCGACGGGGTGGCGGCCGCCCGCCGCCTCTGGACCGAAGCCGCGCTCAAGGTGCTGCCCGGCACCTTCCTGAGTGCCACAGACGGCCCGCGAAGTCCGGGCCACCGCTACATTCGCCTTGCGATGGTGCACGACGAGGCGACAATAGGCGAGGCTCTCGACCGCCTGATCGGCGTCGCCGAGCGCCGGGACCTGCGACAGTAAGACCAAGACGAGGAACGGATCGTATGGCGTCTTCGACGGTGCGACTCTCCTTGCCCGCCCCCGCGCTGAGCTGGCTCGTGGCCCTGCTGTGGCGGCTCGGCGGCCTCGCGCTCGTCGCCGGCGGCGTCTTCCTCGCCGTGGCCCTGGCCGGCTTCGATCCCGCCGATCCCTCCTTCAACAGTCTCGGCGAGGGCGCGCCCGCCAATCCCGCCGGTCTCGCGGGCGCCTATCTGGCCGATGCCGTCTATCAGGTGGTGGGGCTGAGCGGCTGGCTGCTGCCCCTCGTCCTCTGCTCCTGGGGTCTGCGGCTCCTGCTCGCGAGCCCCCTGCGCTGGCCCTGGTTGCCCCTCGTCGCCCTGCCGCCGGCGCTCCTGGCCATTTCGGCCCTGCTCGCCTCCTTCCCGATCGGCGCCGATGGCGGATGGCCGTTCCGGGTCGGCCTCGGCGGCGTGGTCGGCGATTTCGTGCTCTGGCGCCTGCAGCCGCGACTCGGCGCCGAGGCCTATTTCTGGAGCACGCTGGCGGCGGCGGTGGTGCTCGGCACCACCGCGCTGGGCCTGCGCTGGCGCGAATCCTGGCGGGCCGCGGGCCGGGTCGGCAGCGCCTCCCTGTGGCTGGGCCGCCACGTGAGCCGGGCGGCGAGCTCGGCGGGCGAGGTTCCCGGCCGCATCCTCCGCCCCGGGCCGCGGCCCACCGATCCGCGCCCGCGCACGGTGGCCGAAGACGTCGAGGCGTTCGCCGAGGAGGAGGAGGTTCCGGACGCCCCCCGCCGCGGCCTGCTCGCCCGCATCACCGCCTGGCTGCAGCCGGAGGAGCGGGACATCGCGAGCGCGCCCCTCCGCCTGCGCCGACCGGCGCCGCCGATCGTCGATCCCGAAGCGGAGCCGGAAGCGCCCGCACCGACGCCGGAGAGCCGCCGGCCGGCCCGCAGGCCCGCCCGCCGGCGACGCGAGAAGCCGGTGCCGGAGGCGCCGCCGCCGGTGCCGGCCGAGAGGGACGGGCACGGCTTCGTGCTGCCCGGCCTCGACCTCCTCGCCGTCCCCCGCCACCATAAGCAGGTCGCCCTCACCAAGAACGCTCTCGCCGAGACCGCGCGCCGGCTGGAGAGCGTGCTCGACGATTTCGGCGTGCGGGGCGAGATCGTCGACGCCAAGCCGGGGCCCGTCGTCACCCTGTTCGAGCTCGAGCCGGCGCCGGGTACCCGTGCGCAGCGGGTCATCAACCTCGCCGACGACATCGCCCGCAGCCTGTGCGCCCTGTCGGTCCGCGTGGCGACCATTCCGGGGCGCAACGTGATCGGCATCGAACTGCCCAATCCGCGGCGGGAGACGGTCTACCTGCGCGAGCTCCTCGAAAGCGAGGTCTACCGGGAGACGGAGGCGCGGCTGCCGCTGGCCCTCGGCAAGGACATCGGCGGCGAGCCGGTGGTGGTGGATCTCGCCCGCATGCCGCATCTGCTGATCGCCGGCACCACCGGCGCCGGCAAGTCGGTGGCCATCAATGCCATGATCCTGTCGCTGCTCTACCGGCTGACCCCGGAGCAGTGCCGCATCATCCTGATCGATCCCAAGGTGATCGAACTCTCGGTCTACGAGGACATCCCGCATCTTCTGGCGCCGGTGGTGACCGAACCCCACAAGGCGGTGGTGGCCCTCAAATGGGTGGTGCGGCAGATGGACGAGCGCTACCGCCTGATGTCGCACATGAACGTGCGCGACATCTTCTCCTACAACCGCCGCCTGATGCAGGCCCGGGCGCGCGGCCAGCGCCTGACCCGGCGGGTGCGGGTGGGCTTCGAGGCGGGCACCGGCGCCCCCATCTTTGAGGAGCAGGAGATCGACATGACGCCGCTGCCGCTGATCGTGGTGGTGGTGGACGAGGTGGCCGATCTCATGCTCACCGCCGGCAAGGAGATCGAGGGCTGCATCCAGCGCCTGTCGCAGAAGGCGCGCGCCGCCGGCATCCATCTCGTGGTCGCCACCCAGCGCCCCTCGGTGGACGTGCTGACCGGCGTCATCAAGGCCAACCTGCCCTCGCGCATCAGCTTCCGGGTGAGCTCCAAGATCGACAGCCGCACCATCCTCAACGAGCCGGGCGCGGAGCAGCTCCTCGGCCAGGGCGATATGCTCTATCTGATGCCCGGCGACCGCATCACCCGGATCCACGGTCCGCTGGTCACCGACCAGGAGGTCGAGGGGGTGGTGGCCCATCTCAAGGCCCAGGGCGAACCCGACTATCTCGAGGACATCACCAGCGAGGCGCCGCTCGATCCCGGACCCGCGGGGCCGGCCGCCAACGGCGAGGCGGGCGGCCAGGACGGGCTCTATGAACAGGCGGTGCAGATCGTCGCCCGCGACGGCAAGGCCTCGACCAGCTATCTGCAGCGCAAGCTGTCGATCGGCTACAACACCGCGGCGCGGCTGATCGAGCGCATGGAGGCGGAGGGGCTGATCAGCGAGGCGGATCACGTCGGCCGCCGGCGCATCCTCATGAAGCGGGGCGACCTCGACGAGGCCGAAGGCGGCGACTATCTCTAGCCCATGCCCCATCGCCGCACCTTGCTTCTGCATCTGTCCGCCCTCGCGGGTCTCGGTCTGCTGGGCCGTGTCGGCGGCGCCCGCGCGCTGGTGCCGAGCCGGGGCGAGCTGCTCTCCGCCGTCACCGACTACCTCGAGGGGCTGCGCTATCTCGAGGCCCGCTTCAGCCAGATCGGGCCCTACGGCGATCTCGCCACCGGCACCGTCTATCTGTGGCGGCCGGGACGGCTGCGGATCGAGTACGATCCGCCGTCCGAGGTGCTGCTGCTGGCCACCGACTGGCGCCTCATCTTCTACGACGGCAGCATCGACCAGGTGACCACCATCCCGCTTGCGCAGACCCCGCTCGGTTTCCTCCTGGAGGAGAAGGTGGATCTCGAGAAGGAGGTGGAGGTGCGCGATCTGCGGGCGGGCGAGGACGAGATCACGCTCACCGTGGTGCGGCGGCAGGCGCCCGATCAGGGCAGCGTGACGCTCGTCTTCGCGCGCCGGCCGATGGAGCTGCGTCGCTGGACGGTGGTCGATCCCCAGGGCCTCGCCACCCGCGTCATCCTCGAGGGCATCCGCACCGACGTGCCCATCGATCCCGACCTCTTCCACTGGCGGGATCCGCGGATCTTCGGTTCGCCCTCGGACTGATCCCTCAGACGACGGCGGTGGCCTCGATCTCGACGAGGGCCTCGGGTTCGACGAGGGCGTCCACGGCGACCAGGGTCATGGCCGGGAAGTACCGGCCGATGGTCTCCCGGTAGACCTCCCCGAGCGCCCGGCGGCTCTGCCGGTAGGCCTCGATGTCGGTGACGTACCAGGTGAGGCGGACGAGATGTTCGGGGCCGCCGCCCGCCTCCGCCAGCACGGCCAGGACGTTGGCGAGGGCCTGGCGGGTCTGGGCCACGAGATCGGCGCCGGGAAAGCGCCCCTCGGCGTCCCAGCCGACCTGGCCGGCGACGAACACCATGCGCCCCTCGGCGGCGATACCGTTGGCGTAGCCCCTGGGTGCCGGCCAGTGCGGCGGCTGGAGGATGCGCCGCATCACGCCTCCTCCCGCGCCAGCTCCCGCAGCCGGTAGCGCTGCAGCTTGCCGGTCGCGGTCTTCGGCAGCTCGGGGAGGAAGACGACGGCCCGCGGATACTTGTAGGGGGCGATGGTGGCCTTGACGTGGTCCTGGAGCTCCCTGGCGAGCTCCGACCCCGGCCGGTAGCCCGGCGCGAGCACCACGAAGGCCTTGACGATCTGCCCGCGCTCGGGATCGGGGGCGCCGACGACCCCGCATTCGGCGACCGCCGGATGGCCGAGCAGCGCCACCTCCACCTCCGGCCCGGCGATGTTGTAGCCGGCGGAGACGATCATGTCGTCGGAACGGGCCCGGAAGAAGAAGTAGCCGTCCTCGTCCCGGACGTAGGTATCGCCGGTGATGTTCCAACCCCGCTGCACGTAGTCCCGCTGACGGGGATCGGCCAGGTAGCGACAGCCCGTCGGCCCCTTGACCGCGAGCCTGCCGGGCACGCCGGGCGGGCACTCCTCGAGGTTATCGTCGAGCACGGTCGCGACGTAGCCGGGCACCGGCCGGCCGGTGGCACCGGGGCGGATCTCGTCGTCGGCGGCGGAGATGAAGATGTGGATCATCTCGGTGGCGCCGATGCCGTCGATGAGGCGGATGCCGGTGGCCTCGCGGAAGGCCTCCCAGGTGGGCTTCGGCAGGGCCTCGCCGGCCGAGACGCAGCGCCGCAGGCTGCCGAGATCGTGCGTGTCTGAAAGCCCCAGGAGCGCCCGGTAGGCGGTGGGAGCGGTGAACAGGCAGCGTACGCGGTAGCGCTCGATGGCCTCCGCCAGCCGCGGCGGGCTTCCCTGTTCGAGGAGCAGGGTGGAAGCCCCGATCCGGAGCGGGAAGCACAGCAGCCCCCCGAGCCCGAAGGTGAACCCCAGGGGCGGGCTGCCCGAGAACAGATCCTCCGGCTCGCCGCGCAGGATGTGGCGGGCGAAGCTGTCGCACATGGCCAGCACGTCGCGATGGAAGTGGACGCAGGCCTTGGGCACGCCGGTGGTGCCGGAGGTGAAGGCGAGCAACGCCGGATCGTCGGCCGCCGTGGGACAGGGCGTGAAGTCGTCCGTCTTGCGTGCGATCCGGGCTTCGAGCCCGTCCGCCGCCTCGGTGGCGAAGTAGACGATGCGGGAGAGGGAGGGCACCCGCCCGCGGCAGCCCTCGACTTCCGCCGCCAGACGGGCGTCGCACAGGGCGTGGCGGATCTCCGCCTTGCGCACCACCTTCTCGAGCTCGCCCGCCCGCAGCAGCGGCATGGTCGTCACCGCCACCGCGCCGGCCCGCATCACCGCCAGCCAGCAGGCGGCGAGCCAGGGCGTGTTGGGGCCGTGCAGCAGCACCCGGTTGCCCGGCACCACCCCCATCTCCTCGGTCAGCAGGCGGGCGATGCGGTTCACCCTGGACAGGGTCTCGCCGTAGCTCCAGCTCGTCTCCGGCGAGCGCAGGCAGGGACGTTCGCCGTCGCCCTCCGCCACCCTGCGGTCGAGGAGCTCCACCCCACAGTTGAGACGCGCGGGATAGCGGAGCTCCGGCAGCGTGAACAGCAGCTCGGGCCACTCCTCGGGCGGCGGCAGATTGTCCCGCACGAACCCGTCGACATGGGCCGTTTCCGCCATCTCCCTTCTCCCCGCCTTCAGCCTGCCGTCTTCAGGAGCTGCCGGGCGATGACCACCCGCTGGATCTCGGATGCCCCCTCGTAGATCCTGAGCGCCCGGATCTCGCGATAGAGCTCCTCCACCCGGCTCCCGAGCGTGACCCCGAGCCCGCCCCAGATCTGCACCGCCTCGTCGATCACCCGCTGCGCCGCCTCGGTGGCAAAGAGCTTCGCCATGCTGGCCTCGCGGGAGATGCGCGGCGTGCCGCGGTCCTTCTCCCAGGCCGCCCGGTAGACCAGGAGCGCCGCGGCGTCGATCGCCGTCGCCATGTCGGCGAGCTTGGCCTGCACCATCTGCAGATCGCCGAGCGGCGCCCCGAACAGCCGCCGCTCGCGGGCGCGGACGAGAGCCGCGTCGAGCGCGGCGCGCGCCATGCCGAGGGCCGCCGCACCGACCGTGGGACGGAACACGTCGAGGGTCGCCATCGCCACCTCGAACCCCTGCCCGGGCTCGCCCACCAGCCGGTCGGCGGGTACCCGGCAGCCGCGCAACCCCAGCCGTGCCAGGGGATGCGGCGCCATGGTGGCGATGCGCTCGGCGATCTCGAGCCCGGGGGTGTCGGCCTCCACCAGGAAGGCCGAAAGACCGCGGTGGCCGGGGCCTTCGCCGGTGCGGGCGAAGACGATGTAGTGGTCGGCGATGCCGCCGTTGCTGATCCAGGTCTTCTCGCCCTCGATCACGAACCCGTCGCCGTCGCGGGTGGCGGTGGTGGCGACGGCCGCCACGTCCGATCCCGCCTCGGGTTCGGAGAGGGCGAAGGCGGCGATGCGCTCGCCCCGCGCCACCGCCGGCAGGGCGCGGCTCCGGAGGTCCTCGCCGCCGAACAGGCTCACCGGGCCGCTGCCCAGGCCCTGCATGGCGAAGGCGAAATCGGCCAGCGCCGAGTGGCGGGCCAGCGTCTCGCGGACGAGGCACAGGCTGCGCACCTCGAGCTCCCGGCCGGCGCCGCCCCACGCCGCCGGTACGCAATGGCGCAACCAGCCGTCCGCCCCCAGCCGCACGACCAGCTCCCGGCAGAGGGCGTCGGCGGCGGTGGCCTCGAGGCTCGCCGGCCGCGCCGCGAGCAGGTCGCGGTTGGCCGCGCACCAGGCCTCGAGGGCCTCCGCCAGGCGACGGTGCCGGTCCTCGAAGAAGGGCCAGTCGAGGAACCCGCGATCGCCCATCAGTCGCCCTCGAACCGCGGCCGCCGCTTGGCGACGAAGGCCTCGTAGGCGCGCCGGAAATCCCGCGTCGCCATGCAGATGGCCTGGGCCTGGGCCTCGGCCTCCACCGCCTCCTCGATGCCCATCGCCCACTCCTGGTGAAGCTGGGTCTTGGTGATGCCGTGGGCGAAGGTGGGTCCGTCGGCGAGCTGCCGCGCGAACGCCCGTGCCTCGGCCAGCAGCGCCGACGGCTCGACGAGGCGGTTGAAGAAGCCCCAGCGTTCGGCCTCCTCGCCCTCCATCGCACGGCCGGTGAACAGGAGCTCGGCCGCCCGGCCCTGGCCGACGATGCGGGGCAGGATGGCGCAGGCCCCCATGTCGCAGCCGGCGAGCCCCACCCGGGTGAACAGGAACGCCACCCGGCTGCGGGCGGTGCCGAAGCGGATGTCGCTGGCCATGGCCAGAATGGCCCCGGCGCCGGCGCAGACCCCGTCCACGGCGGCGATCACGGGCTGCGGGCAGCGCCGCATGGCCACCACCAGATCCCCGGTCATGCGCGTGAACGCAAGGAGGCCCGGCAGGTCGCGCTCGGTCAGGGGGCCGATGATCTCGTGGACGTCGCCGCCCGAACAGAAATTCTCCTCGGCGCCGGTCAGCACCACCGCCTTGATGTCGGGGTCGGTGCGCAGGTCGCGGAAGAAGTCCCGCAGCTCGGCGTAGGAATCGAAGGTGAGCGGGTTCTTGCGGGCGGGCCGGTCGAGGGTGACGGTCGCCACCTTCCCCTCCACCTCCAGGCGGAAGCGGCGGGCCTCGCGATCACGCCGTGCCACGGTCGTCCGTCCCCTGCATGGCCGCCGCCTTGACCCTCGCGAGGAGGGCCGACAGCGCGCGTCGTTCCTCGGGGCCGAGATCGCCCAGCAGCTCGGTGACCCAGCGGCCGTGCACCACCGCCATGCGTCCGAACAGGGCGAGCCCGTCGGCGGTGAGACGGACCCGTTGCAGGCGCCGGTCGTCCGGATCGCTCTCCCGCACGACGAGCCCCTCCTCGACCAGCCGGCGGACGAGGCCGGTGACGTTGCCGTTGGTGACCATCAGCCGCCGCGACAGTTCGCCCATGGTCAGCCCGTCACGGCTCTTCGCGAGCTGCGCCATGAGATCGAACCGGGCGAGGGAGCAGCCGAAGCGCTGGCGCATGCGCTGGGCCAGCTCGCGCTCGATGGCCGTCGTGGTGCCGAGCAGCCGCAGCCACAGCCGCAGCAGCTCGGCGGTACGCTCGTCGTGCGGTGAACTCGTGATCTCGGCCTCGGTCATGTTCCCACCTGCTCGACCTCGCGGAATCGTGCCGCCGACCCTCCGTGGCGCCCGCCCGGTCGCCGGCCCGGAGGAGATTGCTTTACATCTAAACTACCTGCGCCCGGGAGCCCCGTAAAGGGGCCGGGAAACGCGCCGCGCCGCCCCGGCGGCGCCCTTCACTGGCAGACGTTGTAGCGGAGTATGCCGTATTCCTCGCCCGAGTCGGGATCCCGGGCCACTTCCAGCTCGTGGCACGCGTCCGCCGGCGGCGGGTCGGACTCGGTATAGAGCTCGGGATTGGGCGTGCCGAGGAGCTCGACCTGCGCATCGCCCAGCGGATCGTAGCGGATCGGGAGGCCGCCCCGATCGGAGCCGACGCAGCGCCAGACGCGCCCGGCGGCATCACGCAGCACGATGTCGATCACGCCGAAGGACAGCTTGCGCGCGATCAGCACCACCGCAGGACGGGCCGAGCTCGCGTTCACGCAGCCGCGGATGGCGGGCATCATCTCCGGCAGTCGCGCCGCCCAGTCGAAGGCGGGCCGGCGCTTGCGCGGTTCGGGACGGTCGGCCGGTCGGTCCGGCGCCGGCACCTCCGCCGCCGGGGGCTCGGCGGGCGGCGGCTCCACCACCGGCAGCAGGCGCAGGAGATCGCCGCGGATCCATCCGGTGAAGCCGCCCGCCGGATCGCGCACCCGATACCAGACGTAGGGACCCCGCCGCTCGCTGCCCAGGATCTCCACCTCCTGGCCGCCCATCGCCTTGCCGACGATGTTGCCGCTGCGGACCTCGGGGGTCGCGCGCACGTTGACGCGGCTGCCCGGCGCCACGGTCACGAGCGCCCTGCCGACCGCTTCCGGTTCCTGCCCGTGGCCGAGGGGGACGAAGGCCGCAACCCAAAGGAGTGCCGCGAACAGCGGCGGAAACAGGCGACGCATCCCTTTCTCCCGCTGGACCACCGGTCGACGGCCGAGGCCCGGCCTTCCGGCCCCTCACATATCCGCTACCCGGAATCTTCGCAATCGGCCCGTCCCGTACAACCGTCAGACGACACGGTGGAGGAGCGGCCGCCCGTCGGCCAGGCGCCGGCAGTTCTCCACCGCGACCTCGAGACTGCGCGCGACGGTGCCGGTGGTGAACCAGGCGATGTGCGGCGCGCAGACGACGGTCTCCATCGCCAGCAGCGGGTGGTCCGGGGCGACCGGCTCCTCGGCGAAGACATCGAGGCCGGCGGCCGCGATTCGCCCGCTGTCGAGGTTCCGCAGCAGTGCCGCCTCATCCACGAGCCCGCCGCGGGCGGTGTTGATCAAGATGGCTCCGGGGCGCATGGCGGCCATCGCCCGCCCGTCGAGCCAGCCCGCGGTCTCCGGCGTGAGCGGCAGGTGCAAGGAGAGGATCTCCGCCCGCGCCAGCAGTTCCCCCTTTTCGCACCAGCGCCAGGGAACGTCCTCATGGCGGTGGCGGGCGGTGTAGATCACCTCGGCGCCCATCGCATCCAGGACCGGCGCCAGCAGGCGCGGCACCGCCCCCATCCCGGCGAGCCCCACCGTGCGCCCGGCGAGCTCGCCGAGTTCGCCCTCGAGCGACAGCGGCCAGTCCCACCCCTCGCCGCGCCGGGTCAGGCTGTCGAAGACCACCAGCCGGCGCAGGCAGGCCAGCATCAGCAACAGGGTCATCTCGGCCACCGCGCGGCTGTTGGTGCCCGGCATGTTGCACACGGCGATGCCGCGGGCGGCCGCCGCCTCGAGGTCGATGGTGTTGACCCCGACCCCGATCTTCTGCACGAGGCGCAGCCGCGGCGCCGCCGCGAGATGGTCCGCGGTCACCGGCGTCAGCACGTGCCACAGCACCTCGGTATCGGCCAGCAGGCGACGGAAGCCCGCCTCGTCCCCGCCGTCGCAGACGGCGACCTCGAGGCCCTCGGCACCGAGTTCCGCGAAGCGCCGCCGCAGCCAGTCGCCGCATCGGTAATGAAACAGCACCTTCACGACCGCCCCCAGGGAAAGCACGAAGGCGACGGCAGCGCAGCGCCCGCGGGCAGCGCCTCGGCGATCCGCAGCCCCTCGTTCCACTTGGCGGTGCGCTCGCCCCGCATCATCGCCCCCACCTTGAGCTGCGGAACCCGCCAGCCGACGGCGAGATGGACAATGGTGGCATCCTCGGTCTCGCCGGAGCGCGCCGAGACGATGGCGTTCCAGCCCAGCCGCCGGGCGGCCTCGAGAGCGGCCGCGGTCTCGCTCAGCGTCCCCGCCTGGTTGGGCTTCAGGAGCACCGTGTTGCCGGCACCGCGGGCCGCCGCCTCCCGCACACGCCCGGCCGAGCTGACCGCGAGATCGTCCGCCACCACCTGCACCCGCGGCCCGGCGGCCCGGGTGAAGGCGGCGAAGGTCGCGGCATCGTCCTCGGCCAGCGGATCCTCGATCGAGACGATCGGATAGCGCCGCAGCCAGTCGAGCAGGAGGGTGCACAACCCGTCGCCGTCCATTTCGCGCCCCTCGCGGCGCAACCGGTAGCGCCCGCCGCGGCCGAATTCGCTCGCCGCCACATCGAGGGCGATCGCCACCTCCTCGCCGGGCACCCGGCCCGCCGCCTCGATCGCCCGCACCAGCGCCTCGAGGGCCTGCTCGTTGGTATCGAAGGCGGGCCACCAGCCGCCCTCGTCGGCGACGCCGCACAGCCGTCCCCGTTCGGCCATCGCCTCGCCGGCCCGACGGTGGATCTCGGCCGTCCAGTCGAGGGCGGTCGGATAGTCCGGCGCGCCGATCGCGATCGCCATCACGTCCTGGATATCGAGGCGCCCGCCGGCGTGCGCGCCACCGCCGAAGACCTGGATCTCCGGCAGCGGCAGCCGCAGCTCCCCGCCGCCGCCGGCGAGCCGGCGCCAGAGGGGAAGTCCGGTGGCGGCGGCCGCCGCCCGCGCCACCGCCATCGAGGTGGCGACGAGGGCATTGGCGCCGAGACGGCTCCGGTCGGCGGTGCCGTCGAGGGCGACGAGCAGCCCGTCCACCGCCTCCTGGTCCGCGGCATCGCGCCCGACGAGTGCCGGCGCGATCTCCTCCTCGATGCCGCACAGCGCCCGCCGCACGTCGCGGCCGCCGAAGGCCGCACCGCCGTCCCGCAGGTCCACCGCCTCGCCGCTTCCGGTGGAAGCGCCGGCCGGCGCCGCCGCCCGGCCGACCGCGCCACCCGCCGTCGTCACCTCCACCTCAAGCGTGGGGCGTCCCCGCGAATCCCAGATGCGGCGGCCATGGACCCGGATGATGCGCGTCGTCACGCGGCGAGCTCCCTGCGCCAGAGGGCGGCGATCGCCTCCGCCCGCGCCGGCGGTTCCCGCAACAATCGGATCGCGATCCCGCGGACGAAATCCCGTTGCTCCTCGCGGTCCAGATACTCGACCGGCGACTTGCCGTCGATGCGCGCGAGCAGCAGGGCCGGCAGGAGGGCCGCGGTCCGCGCCGCCGTCTCCTCGGCGGCGATGCGGTCGAGGCCGGCCGCGTGAGCGTGGAGCAGGGCCTCGAAACAGGCGAGCAGCGGCAGGAGCCGATCCGGCCGATGGACCGCTTTCAGGAGCAGATGGTTGAGGCAGAAGGCGAGATCGAAGGCGGGATCGCCGTACCAGGCGCATTCGGCGTCGAGGAACACGGGACCGGCCGGACCGAGCAGGATGTTCTTGGGGCTGACGTCGCCGTGCACGAGCGCCCGCCGGGTGGCCGCGGTGATCTCGGCGAGGCGCAGGAGCCGGTCCGCGACCGCGGGATGCGCCCGGGCCGTGGCCTCGAGATAGGGTTCGAGGCGCAACGCGTGGAACAGCCGGTCGCTGGCGAACCGCCGGGCGATATCGGTGCGTCCCGCCGACTCGCGGTGGATGCGGGCGAGTGCGGCGCCCACCGCGGCACCGACCTCCGGGTCGATGCGGCCGGCCATGAGTTCGGCCTTCCAGAGCGGAAAGCGCGCCGGATCGAGCCAAGCCATGGCGAACAGACCGGCCTCGCGGTCCTCACCCAGGAGTTCCGGCACCGCGTCCGGCAGGATCGCCGCCACCGTCCGCATCCAGGCGGCCTCGAAGCGGTTGCGCTCGACGGGCGCCCGCCAGTCGGCGGCCACCCTGAGGCGCGGCAGCGCCCGCTTGACGCAGAACCGCCGGTCTCCGACCTCCACCCGCCGGATGTCCGAGGAGACCCCGCCGGCGAGGGGCCGGAAGCGGGCCGGCTCGCCGGGGCGGAGGAGTCCCATGCGTTCGAGGGCGGCGCGGATCTCCGCGTCAGCCATCGCCCCGCTCGAGGCGGGCTTCCAGCGCCTCGATCTGCCGTTCGACGGAAATCGGCATGATCGAGGTCACGTCCAGCTCCCGGTCCTCGAACACGTCGCGGTCGGGGTACCGCCGCTGCCAGTCGGCGACCACCCGGTCGCGTTCCCGCAGCAGATGGGCGATCTGCGGCTTGAACAGGGTCAGCATGGCGGTGATCCAGCGGTTGGTCGCCCAGGAGGGCCAGGCGTGGTCGATGATGAAGTGGTCGATCATGCGCACCACGTCCTCGGCCCGGTACCAGGTCTCGGCGGTGACCCAGCGATTGGTGGTGAAGAGATGGGTGGGGTAGCCCTGCGCATCCATCGAGATGGCGACGAGGTGGGAGACCGCGTCCTTGCCGAGGGGCCGCGGGGCGTCGCCCTCGTAGGGCGCCGGCCGGATGTCCCGGGGCATGCCCGCGGCCCGCAGGAAGGTGTGGAAATGGCCGTGCTCCCCCGATTCCGGGCGGTGGGCGTGATAGTAGTACTGGGCGTGGGTCTCCATGTCGTAGACGTCGCCCTTGGGATAGTGCTGGAGCTCGTAGAAGGTCCCCTGGTCCTTGAGGATCTCGCCCACCACGTTGAGCCCCACCTTGTCGAGCACGCGGAAGCACTCCCGCACCTCGTAGCCGGCCTGCAGCATCACCTCGCATTCCTCGGGCCCGAAGGCCCGGAGCAGATCGGCAATCCGGGGCTCGGTCGCCGCTTCGAGCTGGTTCATCTACCGTCCCTCCTCGGCGGGGCGCGGCCGCCGGTCGCGGCCGCGACCGACGCGCCGGCGTCTCTCGATCACATATAGGGCCACGCACCCTCGACTGTCGCCTCCCCGCGACCCGGAACCCCCGCCTCCGCCGCCGGCTTGCCGCCGATCCTGCCGTTCAAACCTTCGTGAGCAGACGTGAGTGGCACGGGTCCGCGATCGGGGTACCATGGCGCAGGCTCGGTCGAGCGGATGGAACCGTGGGCCACGTCGGGCCGCCGTGTCGAAGCGGGTGAACAGGTTCCGGGAGGATTTCGCATGCGAAGATTGCGTACCACATTGCTGTCCAGCTCCGCCGTGGGACTGCTGTTCGGCGGTGGCCTGCTCGTGGGCACCACCGCACTCGGCCTCTCGGGCCCCGCCGCGGCCGCACCCGCCGTTCCGGAGACCCGCGCGCCGGCCAATCCGGCCGCGCGTCCCGCCGGCATGCTGCGCCTCGCCGCCGCCGACAATCCGTGCAACCCCTGCAATCCCTGCGCGCCCGCCATCAAGAAGAAAAAGAAGATGATGAACCCCTGCGCGGCGGCCAATCCCTGTGCACCGGTCAATCCCTGTGCCGCGGCCAACCCGTGTGCGGTCGCCAACCCCTGTGCACCGGCGAACCCCTGTGCGGCCGCCAATCCCTGCGCGCCCGCCAGCCCCTGCGCCGCCGCCCAGCCGGGCGAGCTGAGCGAGGCCAAGGCGCGGGAGATCTACGAGGGGCTGATGGCAAAGATGCGGGAGGCCTACGGTGCCTCCGGGGATCCGGTGGCCACCGAATACCAAGGCTGGCCACGCTTTTCGACCGCGCCCTACCAGTCGGCCACCCACGGCAACCGCTACGTGCAGAACTACGCCGATCCCAAGGCCGCCGGTGCCTACGGCAAGTACGAGGAGGTCGGGCGGGTTCCCGCGGGCGGCATCGTCGCCAAGGACAGCTTCGTCGTCAAACCGGACGGTTCGGTGGCCCTCGGGCCGCTGTTCGTGATGGAGAAGCTGGCGGCGGGCAGCAGCCCGGACACGGACGACTGGAAGTACACGCTGATCATGCCCAACGGGCAGACCATGGGCGGCGACCAGACCCAGTTCTGCGCGCAGTGCCACAAGCTCGCCGCCGAGACCGACAGTCTCTACTTCCTTCCGGAGGAGTTCCGCGTCTCCCCCTGATCCCGGGAGCCGGGCCATCGCGACCGGCGGGCGGGCCTCCGGGCCCGCCCGTCGCCCTTCAGGAAGACAGGACCTCGCGGAAGACGGTGATCGCACGGTCCACCGCCGTCCGCGAAACGTCGAGATGGGTGACGAGGCGCACGGTATCGACACCGATCGCCAGCACCCGCACGCCGCGCGCTTCGCAGGCCTCCCCGAACTTCGCCGCCGCCATGCCGCGGAGGCGGAAGTAGAGGATGTTGGTCTCGACCGAGGCGGGATCGATGGAGACCCCCGGCAGCTCCGCCAGCGCCGCGGCCAGGATCCGCGCGTGCGCATGGTCCTCGGCGAGGCGCCCACGGTTGTGGTCGAGGGCGTGGAGCGCGGCGGCGGCGAGCACGCCCGCCTGGCGCATGCCACCGCCGAACATGCCGCGGAAGCGGCGGGCACGGTCGATGAAGGCGCGATCGCCGGCCAGCAGCGATCCCACCGGCGCCCCGAGCCCCTTGGAAAAGCACACCGCTACGCTGTCGCAGTAGTCGGCATAGGCCCGCTCCGGCACCCCGGCCGCCACCGCCGCGTTCCACAGTCGCGCGCCGTCGCAGTGGACCCGAAGGCCGTGGCGGCGGGCCTCCCGCACGGTGGCGGCGAACTGCGGCAGCGGCCAGACGCTGCCGCCGCCGGCGTTGTGGGTGTTCTCGAGACAGAGCAGCCGTGTGGGCGGGAACAGCCCGGCCGGCATGCCCGGCAGCGGTCCGTGGACGAGGCCCCGCACCGCCTCGCCGTCGAAGACGCCGCGCTCGCTGTGCACGAGACGCGGCATGACCCCCGACAGTGCGGTGGGCGCCGCCCGCTCGTAGAGCAGGATGTGCGAGCGGGCGTCGGCGACGATCTCGTCGCCGGGTTCGGTATGGGTGCGGATGGCGATCTGGTTGGCCATGGTGCCGGAAGGCACGAACAGCCCCGCCTCCTTGCCGAGGAGCTCGGCCGTCCGTTCCTCGAGGGCGCGCACCGTCGGATCCTCGCCGTAGACGTCGTCGCCCACCTCCGCGGCGGCCATCGCCGCCCGCATCTCGGGACCGGGCCTGGTCACCGTGTCGCTGCGCAGATCGATCATGCCTCCCCCCGGCTCCGACCGCCGCCTCAGCGGCCGAGGAGTCCCTCGAACAGCTTGCGCGCCGGTGCGAGCGGCGTCGCCGGCGCCCCGCCTTCGGATCCCGCCGGCGCCGGCGGCTGCTCGCCCCCACCGCCACCGAGCACGTCGCCCACGAGCCCGCCGACGCCTTCGACGGCGCCGCCGACCGTCCCGCCGACGGCCTCGCCGAGATCCACGCCGAGCTTGCCCAGCATCGCCGGATCGGCCCTGAGCTCACCCACGAGCTCGCCGACCCGGGCGGGATCGGCGATCGCCTCGGTCAGCGTGCCGCCGATGTCGAACCGCCACTCGACCGCGTCCCAGGGCCCGGAGAGCACGATCGGCACCCCCGCCTTCAGTACCGGTTCGCGGCTCGCCCCCTGCCCTTCGAGGGTGGCGGCGAGAGCCGGGCGGATGCGGTAGTCGAGGGTGCGCTGGGGGAGGTTCACCGTGCCCTCGCCGTCGAGTCGCAGGAGCGGCGCCTTGAGCAGCAGATCGCGGTTCTCCACGATCCCGTCGGTGACGGTGAAGCTGCCTCCGAGCTCCGCGAAATCGGTCCTCGGCGGCGCGTTCCCGCCTTCCTTGCTGAGGGTCATCACCTGCCGCACCATGGCGGCGATGTTCACACCGACGATGGCGCCGTCGCGCATCGTCACCCGACCCTGGCCGCCGAGCGCCGCCACCATCTCGCGGACCGAGGAGCCCCGCGTGCGGAGGTCGAGGTCGAGCTCGCCCCGGCCCTCGAGCTTCTCGAACCCGGCCGTCGCCGCGAGGAGCGGCCGCATCTCGAGGCCGCTGGCGCGCCCCGCGAGTCGCAGCTCGTGCGGCGTACCGGCGGTGAGATCGAGCTCCAGCGTCGCCTCGCCGCCGTAGGCCGCGAGCTCCACCACCTCGAGCCCGGCGGCGGCGCCCTCGACGGCCAGGCGCACGCGCCCCTTGCCGAGTTCGACGCCGCGCGCGGCGAGGCTCTCGAACGCGAGGTCGAGGTCGGCGTCGAGCGGCAGCGGAAGCGGCAGCACGAGCGGATCCTCCGGCCAGCCCTCCGCCTGCGCCGGCGCTTCGGGAGCGGCCTCTTCCTCGCCCCCTTTCCCGGCCTCGGCCGCGGGCGGCAGATAGGAATCGAGCGCCAGCGGGCCGAACGCGAGTTCGGCCGACAGCCGGGGGCGGGCGTCGAGTCCGGTGACGCCGATCCGTCCGGTGGCCGTGATGTCGTCGAGGGCGAGCTCGATCTCCTGCAGCGCCGCCGCCCGGGGACTCGCGTTGAGAACGGCGGTCAGCGCCAGCTCGCGCAGCGCTCCCTCCGCCGTCGCCGGGGCGAGGCCGAACCGGTCGAGGGTGCCGCGCAGGTCCGAGACGGCGATGTCGAGATTGCCGGCGATCTCGGGGGTCCGGCCGTCGACGGTGCCGGCGAAGGCCAGCGCCCCCTCCGGCAGTTCGAGGCGCGCCCGCAGCTCGCCGCGGCCGCCGGTGGCCAGCTCCCGGGGCGAAGCGAGCTCGCCCGACAGGCGCAGCGGGGCGCCGTCGAGATCGAGGCCGCCTTCGACCGACAGCCGGCGCGCGACCGGATCCTCGACCGCGGTCAGGGTGATGTCGTCGAGGCTGCGCTCGGTTCCCGCGGCCCGGTCCAGATACCGGAGCCGCCCTTCCAGGATGCGCAGTTCGCGGATCTCCGGGAGCCCGCCCGAGTCGTCACCCGTGTCCCCGTTCCGCCCGGCGGTGGACGATGCCCCCTCGGCACCGGCGCCGCCGAACCGCCAGTTGACGCGACCGTCGGCACCCCGGACGAGCAGGATCTCCGGTCGCTCGAGGACGAAGCGCAGGACCACGAGCCGGCCGGAGAGCAGTCCCCAACCGTCGACGTCCATCTCGAGGCGGGCGATCCGCGCCATTTCCTCCTCGCCGGTCCAGTCGGCGTCGGCGAGCCGGATGTCGCTCGCCTCCACCGCCAGAGGCGGCCAGCGGCGGACCGCGAAATCGCCGCCGATGACGAGTTCGCGCCCGAGGGCGTCGCTCGCCATGGCCTCGATGCGGCTCTTGATGAAGCTGTCGGGAACCGCGAGGAACAGGCCCACGGCGGCCAGCAGAACGACCAGCAGCAGCCCGAAAACGACGGCGAATATGCGGCGCATGAGATCCCTTTCCCGATCCGGTGAGGCGAAGGCGATGACGGGCGCGGAGTATCGTACAGGAAGGCGCCGTTTCCAACCGCATTCCGCGTCTCCCCGGGTGCCGGGCGCGGCGGCCGGCTTTACCTGCCGCGGGACGGCGTGATAGGTGGCCGCGGCGTCGGGGAACGTTCGGGGGACACGTGGAGGAAACCACCCGGCTCGCCGGGTTACGGGCGAAGATCGACGAGATCGACGACCGGCTGCTCGACCTCATGGTCGCGCGCATGGAGACGGTCGCCCGCATCGCCGCCCACAAGGGCGATCGGGAGAAGAACCGTCTCGCCCTGCGGCCCGCCCGCGAGGCCGCCATTCTCCGGCGCCTGGTAGGGCGGGCGGGGGAACGCTTTCCGCACGACACCCTCGTACGTCTGTGGCGCGAGCTGTTCGCCGCCGCCACCCGCCTCCAGACGCCCTTCTCCCTCGCCCTCTGCCACGGACCGGAGGATCTGCGGCTGGTGGCCCGCGATCACTTCGGGGCCGTCACGCCGGTGCTCGACGCTACCAGCCCCGCGCACGCCCTGCGCCTCCTCGACGAGGGGCGGGCCCAGCTCGCGCTGCTGCCGCTGCCGGGGCCGGAGGACCGCTGGTGGATCGACCTCGCCGCCGCCGAGCCCGAGCGCTTCCGGGTGCTCGCCCGGCTGCCCTTCGTGCGCCTCGCCGGCGTGGCGGCGGACAGCAGCGCCCTGCTGGTCGGCGATCTGCCGCTCCAGGCGAGCGGCGAGGACCGCAGCCTGCTGGTGCTGCGGACGCGCGAGGATCTGAGCCGCTCGCGCCTCCGGGCGCTGTTGAAGGAGCCGGGCCTCGATCCCATCTGGCTCGCCGTCGCCTACGAACGGGAGCAGGGCGCGACGGTCCATCTCGTCGAGATCGCGGGGTTCCACGACCGTCACAGCGGCGCCGTCCACGGCGCACTGGCCGGCTCCCGCGAGCAGCTGATCGGCCTGTCCGTCATCGGCGCCTATCCCCGTCCCCTCGCCGCGGACGACGGGGACTGAACGGACCGATGCTTTCGGAGAACCGACGATGAACCTCCCCCGCCCGCGACCGGGCATCCTCGAGATCACCCCCTACGTCGGCGGCAAGGCCGCTCTCGAGGGCGAGGGTCCGGCGATCAAGCTTTCCTCCAACGAGAACGCGCTGGGTGCCAGCCCCCGGGCGATCGAGGCCTTCCGCGCGGCGGCCGCCGCCATCCACCGCTATCCCGACGGCGGCTGCACGCGGCTGCGCCGGACCATCGGCCGACGCTGCAACATCGATCCCGAGCGGATCGTCTGCGGCGCCGGTTCGGACGAGCTCATCACCCTCCTCGTGCGGGCCTACGTGGGCCCCGGCGACGAGGTGCTGATGAGCGAGCACGGCTTTCTCATGTACCGCCTCGCGGCACTGGCCGCCGGCGCCCATGTGGTGGCGGCCCCCGAACGGGAGCTGTGCGCCGACGTCGATGCGCTGCTGGCCCGGGTGACCAGCCGCACCCGCATCCTGTTCCTGGCCAATCCCAACAACCCCACCGGCAGCTACCTGCCGGCGGCCGAGCTCGAACGGCTGCGGGCCGGGCTGCCCGACGAGGTGCTGCTCGTGATCGATTCCGCCTATGCGGAGTTCGTCGGCGCCGAGGACTACGAATCCGGCCTCGCGATGGCCGGGCGTCACGACAACGTGGTGGTCACCCGCACCTTCTCGAAGATCCACGGTCTCGCGGCGCTGCGGCTCGGCTGGATGTTCGCCGACCCCGCCGTGGTCGATGTCGTGAACCGCATCCGCGGCCCCTTCAACGTCTCACAGCCGGCGCAGGAGGCCGGTGTGGCCGCCCTCCTCGACCTCGAGCACGAGCAGCGCTCGCGGGCGCACAACGACCGCTGGCTGCCCTGGCTCAAGCGGGAGATGGAGGCGCTCGGGCTCGTCGTCCATCCGAGCGTCGCCAATTTCCTGCTGGTCGATTTCCCGCGCCGTCCCGGTCGCGACGCGGCGGCCGCCAACGCGTTCCTGGAGGCGGCCGGGGTGATCCCGCGCCGGATGGAGGCCTACGGCCTGCCCGACAGCCTGCGCTTCACCGTCGGCACCGAGGAGGAGAACCGGCGACTGGTGACGGCGCTCGCGCGTTTCGTCGAGGGGGCGGCGTGATGGTCCCCTTCCGCCGGATCGCCCTCCTCGGCATCGGGCTCATCAACGGCTCGCTCGCTCTCGCCCTCAGGGAACGGAACGGGGTGGAGGAGATCGTCGCCTGCGCCCGCCGGGCGGAGACCCGCGAGCGCGCCCTCGAGCTCGGGCTCTGCGACCGGGCGCTGACCGATCCCGCCCAGGCGGTGGAGGGGGCCGATCTCGTGGTGCTGGGGGTGCCGCCCGGCGCCATGGGACCGGTCGCCCAGGCGATGGCGCCCGGGCTCGATCCCGGGGCGGTGATCACCGACGTCGGTTCGGTCAAGACCCAGATCGTCCACGATGTGATGCCCCACCTGCCGGTGCCCGGGCTGTTCGTGCCCGGCCATCCGGTGGCCGGCACCGAGCGCTCGGGTCCGGATGCGGCCTTCGCCACCCTGTTCGTCAACCGCCGCGTGATCCTGACCCCGATCGAGGACACCGATCCCGAGGCCACGGCCCGGGTGCGGGCGCTCTGGGAGACGACCGGCGCCTCGGTCGATCTGATGACCCCCGAGCATCACGACCGCATCCTCGCCATCACCTCCCATCTGCCGCATCTGATCGCCTACACCATCGTCGGCACGGTGGCCGATCTCGAGACCCAGACCCGGAGCGAGGTGTTCAAATACGCCGCCGGCGGCTTCACCGACTTCACCCGCATCGCCGCCTCCGATCCCACCATGTGGCGGGACGTGTTCCTCACCAACCGCGAGGCGGTGCTGGAGATGCTGGGGCGCTTCACCGAGGATCTGGTGCGGCTGCAACGGGCCATCCGCTGGGGCGACGGCGACACCCTGTTCGAGCTCTTCTCCCGCACCCGTGCCATCCGCCGGGCGGTGATCGAGGCCGGCCAGGCCTTCGAGCGCACGCCGGTGCCGGGGCCGACCGCCGCCGAGCGCTCCCCGGACGGCGAGGACTGAGCCCACGCGGGAAGGAATGGCGGATCTCGTCTGGCTGTTCGCCTACGGCTCGCTGATGTGGCGGCCGGGTTTCGTCTTCGAGGCCTCCGAGCGGGCGGTGCTCGAGGGCTACCATCGGGCCCTCTGCGTGTCCTCCTGGGTCCACCGCGGCACCCGCCAGCAGCCGGGCCTCGTGCTCGGCCTCGACCGCGGCGGCCGCTGCCTCGGCTGCGCGATCGGCATCGCCCCGAGCCGCGAGCCCGAGGTCCTCGCCTATCTCGACGAGCGGGAACTGGTGACCGACGTCTACGAGCGCCGCCGCCTGCCGGTGACGCTCGCCTCGGGACCGACCGTCCCGGCCTGGTGCTACGTGGTCCGCCGCGATCACGAGCAGTACGTCGGCGATCTCGCAGAGGAGGAGCGGCTGCGGCGCATCCGCCGGGCGCACGGAGTCTCGGGCCCCTGCGCCGAGTATCTCCGCAACACCGTCGCCCATCTGCGGGCGTTGGGCATCCGCGAACCCGAGCTCGAACGCCTCGCCGCGCGCATCGCCGGGGACTGACCGCCCGCTTCAGTACTCCTTGGGCAGCAGGAAGATGGCCGTCCCCATGGCCAGGCTGCCGAAGGTGACGGCGAAGCCGGCCGCCGCCATCAGCAGGGCCAGCCAGCGATCGGCGGCGTTGAACAGCACCGTCCCGAAACCCGCGACGTCGAAGTAGAGCATCCCCGCCAGCACCGACCAGCCGACCAGGATTCCGAGGACGCAGTTGCGCGCCAGGAACCGCAGCAGGCGCGTGTCGAACCCCTTCCGCACCGTCCTTCTCCCGCACCTCTCCCCCAGTATATGGGAGCGGCGGCGGCCTCGTGGAGCTCCCCCGTGCTCAGCCACCGGCCGCGGCGAGGCAGCGCGCCGCGGCGCGCTGCGGCCGGAGCCCGCCGGTCAGCGTCACGCCGGGCACCAGCAGGCGCCCTCGTCGGACCAGGAGCTGCCAGCCCTGGCGTACCGGCACCACCTCCTCGAGCCAGTCCTTGCCGCGGCTGCGGGCACCGCACAGCGGCACGCCGGCCCTGTTCGCGAGCGCCGCCAGCACCTCGGCGCTGCTCGCCGTCCGCGGGCCGATCAGCACCCCTTCGAGTTGCAGTTTCATCGCCGCACCCCCGGGCAGCCGGAAGGGGGTCGTGCCGGTCTCCGTTTCGAGGAGCGGCGGTTCGAGCCGGGCTCCGAGGAGCGCCCGGGCGAGCCGGAGCATGCGCCCGAAATCGCCGCCCCGGCTGCCGCGCAGGTCGAGCAGGATCCGCGACCCCGCCGGCACGCGCTCTCCGAGTTCCCCGAGCAGCCGCCGACCGAAACGGTCCACGCGGACGCGCAGGCGGCCGTCCCCGAGCGGTTCGACGCCGGTGATCGAAGGGCGGGTGCGCACCCAGCGGATGGTGTCGGTGTCGGGTGTCTCCACCTTCACCAGGCGATAGCGCGCGGGATCGGCGGCAGCCAGGAGACGTGCCGCGCACAGGCGATCCTCCCCGCAGCGCGCCAGGACCTCCGGCTGCCGGTCGGGACCCACGCCGAGGCGGTCGAGAAAGGGCTCGGCCCGCCCCGACGCCACCGGCGCCGCGAGCAGGCCGAGCAGGAGAGCGAGCCGCGCGACCGGCGCGCGATCAGTGGCAGTAATTGAGCGCCCCGACCATGAAGGTCCCCCAGGGCTCCTCCCCGACATCGTCGATGAGCTCCACGAGCTCGCGCTTGCGGGTATCGATCACCGCCACCTGGTTCGTGCTGCTGATGGCGACGTAGAGCCGGGTCCCGTCGGGCGAGGTGACGCCCGTCTCCGGCGTGCCCGGCAGGGCGATCTCGCCGGCGTTCTCCATCGTCTCGAGATCGATCACGACGAGCTTCTCCTCGGCGTTGCTGATCACGAAGGCGGTGGTCTCGAACCAGCCGGTGTTGACCCCGGTCATGCCGTTCGCGCCCGGCAGACGCGCCACCTCCTCGAGACTGGCGGTGGAGATGATGGACACTGTCTCGTCGCCGTTGTTGGGCACGATCATGAAACGACCGTCGGCCGTCGTGTAGGCCCGCCACGGCAGCTCGCCGAGCTCCAGGGTCTTCTTCTTGCGGCCGTTGCGCAGATCGAGCACCGCGAGGCGGTTGCCCTCGCCGAAGGCGGCGAAGCCGAGCCGCCCGTCCGGGGTCGCGGTGACGTTGATGACCCCCTGATACTCCCGATCACCGCCGCCGGCATAGGCCACCGCCTGGCCCTCGCCGACCGGGATCTCCTCGATCACCTCGGCGCTGGCGACGTCGATCACGCTCACGAAGTCGGCCCCCAGATTGCCGACGTAGAGCCGCGTGCCGTCGGGGCTGAAGGTCAGGTTGTGGGGTTCGTAGAGACCGTCCACCCGGGCGATCTCGCGCATCTCGCCGAGATCCACCAGCGACACCGTGCCGGCACCGATGTTGCCCACCGCGAGCAGGGCGCCGTTCGGCGCGAGCTGCATGTGCTCCGGCTCGATGTCGAGGGCGATGTTCACGGCCGGAGCGTCGCTGCCGAGGTCGATCACCGAAATGGTGTTGTCGGCCGTGTTGCTGGAGGCGAGCTTGCCCAGCGTGTCGGACACCGCCACCTGATGCGGCACGTTGCCCACCGGCAGGCGCGCCACCACGCGATTGTCCCGGGTGTCGATCACCGCGACGTCGGCGGAATTGCGGTTGGGCACGAACAGATAGCGCTCGATATCGCTGAAATCGCGGGCCTGCGCGACACCGGCCATGGCCGCCACGGCCATCCCCGACAGGATCCATTTCCGCATGAATGGATACTCCTTACGTTCGGGACACCCCGTCCCTCGGTTGTGGTTCGCGATGGCAGGTCTCCTGGCTCGCGGGTCGTCGCCTCGATCGGCCTTCCCGGAGCGTCGCTCCAGTGGCATCGCGGATCTCGGCTCGCCGCCTACAGTTGCGGGGGCAGCTCCGGCTTTGCCCGGCGGGCGCACCGGATTCCCTTTTCATCCCCGAAGGGAACCATCACCCGCAACCTCCGCCAAGCGCGAGACAGCGTCAAGCGCGAGTTGCTTGCGGCCCGCCCGGCCATCGCCTAAGCCGACATCGATCACCGGGAATGCGACCCATGGACCAGCCGGCCACCCTGGTCGTCGACATCGGCGGCAACAAGATCAAGCTCGCCCTCGCCGGCCGGGAGGAGCGCCGCAAGGCCCCGTCGGCGCCCGATCTCACGCCGGAGCGGGCGATGGAGGCGATCCGCGAGCTGGCCGCCGACTGGCATTACGACCGGGTCACCCTGGGCTGCCCGGGGCCGGTGCGGGACGGACGGCTCGTGGGGGAACCCGTCAATCTCGGCCCCGGCTGGGTGGGCTTCGACTTCGCCGCCGCCTTCGAGCGGCCCGTGAAGCTCGTCAACGACGCGCTGCTGCAGGCGATCGGTTCCTGGGAAGGCGGCAAGATGCTGTTCCTGGGCCTCGGCACCGGTCTCGGCAGCGCCATGGTGGCGCCGGGTGTCGCGCTGGCGCTCGAGCTCGCCCATCTTCCCTACAAGCGCAAATGGACCTATGAGGACTGCCTCGGCCGGCGCGGGCTGCAGCGCATGGGCCGCAAGCGGTGGGAACGGATGGTGTGGGACGTGGTGGCCCGCTTCCGCGACGCCTTCCTGGTGGACGAGGTCGTGCTCGGCGGGGGCAACGCCAAGCGGCTGCGCCAGCTTCCGGAGGGCTGCCGGCTCGGCAGCAACGCCCTCGCCGTCCGGGGCGGGCTCAGGGTGTGGACCGAGCCCTTCCGGTTCCTCTAGCCGCCTCTTCAGCCCGCGAAGGGCTGGCCGCGGCGGCGGATCTCCTCCACTTCGGGACGGGTGACGTGGACGAAGCGACGGTCGCAGTACTTGCAGACGGCCTCCCCGCCCTTCTCAAGGGTGAGGAATTCGACGGGATGGCCCAGCGCACCCCCGCCGCCGTCGCAGCTCACCTCGAGACGCGGCGTGATCACGACCTCCTCGCCGTCGAGCAGGAAATGTTCCTCGGTCTCGGTGGTCTCGGTCCTCGGGCTCATCCTCGTCTCCACCAGCGGGGCGCGTCGCCGGCCGCGGCGGGCGGGTCATGAACACGCGTGCTCGGCCCGCCGTCGCCACCGCCGCCCCGCACTTGCCAGCGAACGCGATCGAACTCAAGGGGCTGCGCAAGATCTACCGCCGGTCGCACGGCCAACCGCCGGTGGAAGCCCTCAAGGGAATCGACCTCGCCGTACCGTGCGGCTCCTTCTTCGGGCTGCTCGGACCCAACGGGGCCGGCAAATCGACCCTGATCAACATCCTCGCCGGCCTCGTCGTGAAGAGCGGCGGCAGCGCCGCGGTCTGCGGGGTGGACATCGACCGCCATCCGCGGCGGGCACGGCGGGCGATCGGGGTGGTACCCCAGGAGCTCAACCTCGACGCCTTCTTCACCCCCCGCGAGACGCTGGAGTTCCAGGCCGGCCTCTACGGCGTGCCGCCGCGCGAGCGCCGCACCGACGAACTGCTGGAGGCGGTGGGTCTCGGCGACAAGGCCGATGCCTACGCCCGCTCCCTCTCGGGCGGCATGCGACGGCGTCTGCTGGTGGCCAAGGCCCTCGTCCACGACCCGCCGGTCGTGATCCTCGACGAGCCGACGGCCGGCGTCGACGTGGAACTCCGCCGCTCCCTCTGGGAATACATGAAGCGTCTCAACGCCCGCGGCCGGACGATCGTGCTGACCACCCACTATCTCGAGGAGGCCGAGCGGCTGTGCGACCGCATCGCCATCATCGACCGCGGCACGGTGGTGGCGTGCGACGAAAAGTCCAGGCTGATGCGGCGCCTCGACGAGAAGGAGCTCATCGTCTCGGTGACCCCGGCCCCGGGGGAGCTGCCCGGGGAGCTGCGGCGGGCGGGCGTCGAGCGCGATGCCGAGGGTCGGCTGCGCATCCGCTACCGCCCCAGCCGCACCCGCGTCATCGACCTCCTGGACGCGGTGCGCGCCGCCGGTTTCACGGTCGTCGACCTCGTCACCCGCGAGCCGGATCTCGAGGAGCTGTTCCTGCGCCTCACCGGCAGGGGTACCGAGACCGGGCGCTGAACACCGCCCCTTTCACCGCTCCGGCGGATGCGCTAGATAGGGCGCGCGGGCGCCCGTAGCTCAGTCGGATAGAGCGTCGGCCTCCGGAGCCGAAGGTCAGAGGTTCGAGTCCTCTCGGGCGCGCCACCCCCCGGACATCCGTACCTTCCGCGGCGGGTTTGCATCCGCACGCAGGTTCCTCTATGCCGGATGCGCCCGAAGGCAAGGACACCGCGATCCGGGAGGGAAACCATGGAAACATCGAGAATTCTGGGACTTGCCACGGCGGCGATGGCGCTGACCGCGGTCGCGCTGGCGCCCGCCGACGCCGACGCGCAGCGGGTGCGCTGGAAGATGGCGAGCGCGTTTCCCAGCAGTCTCGTGCAGCTGGGCACGCTCGGCAAGAACATCGAGAAAAAGATCGAAGCCGTTTCCGGGGGCGAGTTCCGGATCCGCTTCTACGAGCCCAAGGCGCTGGTGCCGCCGCTCGAGACCTGGGACGCGGTCTCGCAGGGTTCCATCGACGCCGCCTGGACGGCCGCCGGCTACTGGGCGGGCAAGATCAAGGCCTCGCCCCTGTTCACGGCGGTACCCTTCGGTCCCGCGGCGCCGGAGTATCTCGCCTGGATGTACTACGGCGGCGGGCTCGAGCTGTGGCGGGAGATCGCCCATCGCTCCAACATCCATCCCATCCCCTGCGGCATCATCGCGCCCGAGGCTTCCGGCTGGTTCCGCGAGGAGATCAAGTCGGTCGAGGATCTCAAGGGTCTGAAGATGCGCTTCTTCGGCCTCGGCGCCCGGGTGATGGAGAAGATCGGGGTGTCGACCCAGCTGATCGCCGGTGGCGACATCTATCCCGCCCTCGAGCTCGGCTCCATCGATGCCACCGAATTCTCGATGCCGGCCATCGATCTCAATCTCGGCTTCTACCAGGTGGCCAAGCATTACTACTTCCCCGGCTGGCACCAGCAGTCCTCGATCCTCGAGATCGAGGTCAATCTGGACAAGTGGAAGGCCCTCACCGACCAGCAGCGGGCCCAGCTCGAGATGGTCTGCGGCGACAACATGCGCGAGGGCCTGGCCGAGGGCGAGGCCATCCAGTGGAAGGCGATCCAGACCCTGCAGGAAAAGGGGGTGCAGATCCACCGCTGGCCGGACGAGGTGCTGGACGCCCTCGAGAAGGCCTGGGGGGAGGTGGTCGAGGAACTCGTTCAGGAGGACGAGGACTTCGCCCGTGTCTGGCAGTCGCTTTCGACCTTCCGCGCCAACTACGCGACCTGGAAGGAACTCGCCTATCTGAAGTGACGCCACGGCGACTCCGCCGTCCGCCGTGCAGGGGACCGGCGCCGGGCCGGCGCCGGGCCCCGTCCGCATCCCTCCGTCCCGACAGGCGTCGCCCATGGACAAGGCCCTCCGCTTCGCGCGCGCTCTCGAGCGGCTGGTTTCGACGATCGGCCGCATCTTCGCCTGGCTGTCGCTGCCACTGGCCGCGGTGATCGTCTTCGACGTCGTCACCCGGCGCTTCTTCGTGCTCGGCTCGACCCGGCTGCAGGAACTCGAATGGCATCTCCATGCCGCCCTCTTCCTGATGCTCCTCGGCTACGCCTATCTCCGCGACGCCCATGTGCGCATCGACGTGCTGCGCGAGCGGATGTCGCCGCGCACCCGGGCCTGGGTCGAGGTCGTCGGCTGCCTCCTGTTCCTGATCCCCTACAGCCTCCTCCTGCTCTACTACTCGGCCAACTTCTGGGAGCGTTCCTTCCTGCTCGGCGAGGCCTCGGCGGCGACCACCGGCCTGCCCCACCGCTGGATCGTCAAGGCGGCGATGCCGCTCGGCTTCGCCCTGCTGTTCCTGGCCGGATTGAGCGTGCTGCTGAACCGCCTGCGAGATCTGCTGGGCGGTGACGAGCCGCCGACCGAAGCGCGGCGCTAGGAGACGCGGGCGATGTATTTCGAGGACGCGCTGCCTCTCCTCATGTTCGCCACCCTCGCGGTGCTGCTGTTCTGCGGCTACCCGGTGGCCTTCGTGCTGGGGGGCGTGGGTTTCGGCTTCGGGCTGATCGGCTGGTACTTCGACGTCTTCAACCTCGTCGAGTTCTTCAATCTGGCGCCGCGCATCTGGGGCGGCACGGCCGAGAACCTGGTGCTGGTCGCGGTGCCCATGTTCGTCTTCATGGGCACCATGCTGGAGCGCAGCGGGGTGGCCAAGGACCTGCTCGAATGCCTCGAGGTGCTCTTGCGCCGGGTGGCCGGCGGCCTCGCCCTGTCGGTCACCCTGATGGGCACCATCATGGCCGCCACCACGGGCATCATCGGCGCCTCGGTGGTGATGATGAGCATCCTCGCCCTGCCGGTGATGGTGCGGAGCGGCTACAGCCACGCGCTGGCCACCGGCACCATCTGCGCCTCGGGCACGCTCGGCATTCTCATCCCGCCCTCCATCATGCTGGTGCTGATGGCGGATCTGCTTCAGGTCTCGGTCGGCACCCTGTTCATGGCCGCGGTGGTGCCGGGACTGCTCCTCTCCGGCCTCTACTACCTCTACATCAACGTCCTGTGCCGCATCCGCCCGGAGATGGCGCCGCCGCTGCCCGAGGACGCCGGCCCGGAGGGAACCCTCGAACTGCTGGTCATGGTGCTGCGCAGCTTCCTGCCGCCGGTGATCCTCATCTTCCTCGTGCTGGGCTCGATCTTCTTCGGCTGGGCGACCCCCACCGAGGCCTCGGGGGTCGGTGCCGCGGGCGCCGTCCTGCTGGCGCTCGCCAAGCGCAACCTCACCCTCGCGGTGCTGCGCGAGGTGGTGGAGCGTACCGCCCTCACCAACGCCATGATCTTCGGCATCTTCGTCGGCGCCACCGCCTTCTCCTACGTCTTCCGCTCCCTCGGCGGCGACTTCGTGGTCGAGGATCTGATCCTCGGCTCCGGCCTCCACGACTGGGGCATCCTGATCGTCATCATGGCGGTCGTGTTCGTGCTCGGCTTTTTCTTCGACTGGCTGGAGATCACCCTCATCGTGCTGCCCATCTTCGCCCCCATCCTGCGGCAGCTCGGGGCGATGGCCGATCACGTGGGCGGTGCGGAGCTGATCGTGCCCTGGTTCGCCATCCTGGTGGCGGTCAACCTGCAGACCAGCTTTCTGACCCCGCCCTTCGGCTTCGCCCTCTTCTATCTCAAGGGGGTGGCGCCCAGAGAGATCAAAATCCAGGAGATCTACCTCGGGATCGTGCCCTTCGTGCTGCTGCAGCTGGTGGGCCTCGGCATCGTCATGGCCTTTCCCCAGGTCGCGCTGTGGCTGCCCGGCGTGCTGCTGGACTGAGACGACCGCGGCCGGTTCCGTTAACCATATGTTCGCGATTGCCTGCTAGGGCTGCTACCCGGGCGTTACCGAAACCGGTGGCAGCCTCTATTGTCGCGCGCGCCCGCATGTGATTGCATCCCGGCGCGGGGCGATCTGGAGAAAAGGCCGATGACACCGCGCGGCGAAGACCGCAAGACCGAGATCATCGAGGCGCTGGCAGCGCTGGTGCGCGAGAAGCTGCCGCCGGCCGAGGCCCCCCGCGCCGAGGCCTTCCTGCGCCGCTTCTACCGCAACGTGGCGCCCTTCGACCTCGAGAACCGCGAACTCCTGGACCTCTACGGGGCCGCCCTTTCCCACTACCGCTTCGGACAGCAGCGCAAGCCCGGCGAGCCCAAGCTCAGGGCCTACAATCCGCGCATCGAGCAGCACGGCTGGCAGTCGACCCACACCATCGTCGAGGTGGTCAACGACGACATGCCGTTCCTGGTCGACAGCACCAGCATGGCGCTGAGCCGCCACGGCCTCGGCATCCATCTCGTCATCCATCCCCTGCTGACCGTGCGCCGGGATGCCCGCGGGCGCCTCACCGACATCCTCGACCGGCCCACCGGCAAGCGCGCCTTCACCGAAAGCTGGATGCATTTCGAGGTCGACCGGCACAGCGACCGCGCCTTCCTCGCCAAGCTCGAGGAGGACATCACCCGCACCCTGGGCGACGTCCGCCGCGCGGTCGAGGACTGGAAGCGGATGTGCGCCCGCATCGACGCCGCGATCGCCGGGCTGCCGGCCGCCGCCCGTCATCTCGATCCCGCCGATCTCGAGGAGATCGAGGCCTTTTTGCGCTGGCTCGCCGACGATCATTTCATCCTCCTCGGCTACGCCGCCTATCTGCTCGAGAAGGATCCGGAGAAGGGCGTGCGGCTGCGCCGCGAGGCGGATTCGGCGCTCGGCATCCTGCGCGGCTACGGCCCGAGCGAATACTCGCGCAGCTTCGAGGCGATGCCGCCCGAGATGCGCGAACGCGCCTGCGAGCCGCTGCCGGTGATCGTGGTCACCAAGGCCAACACCAAGAGCACGGTGCATCGCCCCGCCTATCTCGACTACGTGGGGATCAAGCGCTACGACGCCCAGGGGCGGGTGATCGGCGAGCACCGCTTCCTCGGCCTCTTCACTTCCGCCGCCTACAACCGCAGCCCGCTCAGCATCCCCCTGCTGCGCCGCAAGATCGAGCGGGTGGTGGCGCGGGCCGGGCTCGATCGCCGCAGCCACGCCGGCAAGGCGCTCCTCAACATCCTCGAGACCTATCCCCGGGACGAGCTGTTCCAGATCGACGAGCGGGAACTGCTCGAGATCGCGACCAACATCCTCTACCTGCAGGACCGCCTGCAGATCCGCCTGTTCCTGCGCCGCGATCCCTACGGCCGCTTCGTCTCCTGCCTCGTCTACGTGCCCCGCGAGCGCTACAACACGGCGCTCAGGAAGCGCTTCCAGGGGATCCTCTGCGAGGCCCTCGGGAGCGAGGACGCCGAGTTCCAGGCCCAGGTCTCCGAGGCCCTGCTGGCGCGCATCCTGTTCGTGATCCGCACGCCGCGGGGCATCCCGGCGGAGCTCGATCCCGAGGCACTCGAGCGGCGCCTCGTCGAGGCCGCCCACGACTGGAGCGACCGCCTCTACACCACGCTCCTCGACGTCGAGGGGGAGGAGCACGGCAATCTCCTCTTCCGCCGCTACGGCCACGGTTTTCCCACCGCCTATCAGGAGGCGGTGCCGGCGCGGGCGGCGGTGGCCGATCTGATCGCCATCCACCGCCTCGCCGAGGGGGAGGAGGGGCCGCTCGCGCTGCGCCTCTACCGGCGTCTCGAGGATTCCGAGGACCTGCTGCACTTCCGGATCATCCGGCCGCAACGGCCGGTGCATCTCTCGGATGCCCTGCCGATCCTCGAGAACATGGGCGTGCGGGTGCTCTCCGAGCAGCCCTTCGAGGTGCGCAGCGCCGAGGGCGAGGTGTTCTGGATCCACGACTTCCTGGTCCAGATCGCCTCCGGCGAGAGCGTCGCGGTCGACGACATCCGCGACAAGTTCCAGAGCACCTTCCTCGCGGTGTGGAACGGGGACAGCGAGAACGACGGCTTCAACCGGCTGGTGCTGGCGGCCGGCCTCGACGTCGCCGGGATCACCGTGCTGCGGGCCTACTGCAAGTACATGCTGCAGATCGGCTCGCCCTTCAGTCAGGCCTACATCGAACGCACCTTCGCCGCCAACGGCGGCATCGCCCGCCGCCTCGCGGCCCTGTTCGCGGCCCGCTTCGATCCCGGTCTGTCGGCCGCCCAGCGCGAACGCCGCTCGGCCGAGCTGGTGGACCAGATCCTGGCCCGTCTTGAGCAGGTGGCGGTGCTCGACGAGGACCGCATCCTGCGCACCTACCTGGGCCTCCTGCAGGCGACCCTGCGCACCAACGCCTTCCAGGAGGCCGAAGGCGGCGGTCGCAAGCCCTACGTCTCCCTCAAGTTCGATCCCACCCGCGTGCCGCGCATGCCGCAGCCGCGCCCGGCCTTCGAGATCTTCGTCTACGCGCCCACCGTGGAGGCGGTGCATCTGCGGGGCGGCAAGGTGGCCCGCGGCGGCATCCGCTGGTCCGACCGGCGGGAGGATTTCCGCACCGAAATCCTGGGTCTCATGAAGGCCCAGATGGTCAAGAACGCCATCATCGTCCCGGTCGGCGCCAAGGGCGGCTTCGTCGTCAAGCGACCGCCCGCGGGGGGCGACCGTCAGGCGCTGCTCGAGGAGGGCATCCGCTGCTACCGCACCTTCCTGCGCGGCATGCTGGACATCACCGACAACCAGAAGGGCGGCGAGGTGATACCGCCGCCGCGGGTGGTGCGCTACGACGACGACGATCCCTATCTCGTGGTCGCCGCCGACAAGGGCACCGCCACCTTCTCCGACATCGCCAACGCCATCAGCCGCGAGTACGGCTTCTGGCTCGACGACGCCTTCGCCTCCGGGGGCTCGGCCGGCTACGACCACAAGAAGATGGGGATCACCGCCCGCGGTGCCTGGGAATCGGTGAAGCGCCACTTCCGCGAGCTCGGCATCGATCCCGCCAACGACCCCTTCACCGTGGTCGGCATCGGCGACATGTCGGGCGACGTGTTCGGCAACGGCATGCTGCTCTCCGACCGGATCCGGCTGATCGCCGCCTTCGACCACCGCCACGTCTTCGTCGATCCCGATCCCGATCCCGCCACTTCCTTCGCCGAGCGCAAGCGCCTCTTCGCGCTGCCGCGCTCGAGCTGGGAGGACTACGACAAGGCGCTGATCAGCCGCGGCGGCGGGGTCTGGCGACGCACCGCCAAGCGCATTCCGGTCTCGCCCGAGATGCGCGAGGCGCTGGGCATCGAGGGAGACGTCGACCATCTGACGCCCAACGAACTCGTGAGCGCCATCCTGCGGGCACCGGTGGACCTCTTGTGGAACGGCGGCGTCGGCACCTTCGTCAAGGCGCGGGCGGAAAGCCACGCCGAGGCCCAGGACCGCAGCAACGACGCGGTGCGGGTGGACGCCGAGGAGCTGCGCTGCAAGGTCGTCGGCGAGGGCGGCAATCTGGGCTTCACCCAGCGCGCCCGGATCGCCTTCGCCCGCGCCGGTGGCCGCATCAACACCGATTTCATCGACAATTCGGCCGGCGTCTCCTGCTCCGACCACGAGGTCAACATCAAGATCCTGCTGCGCGAGGTGATGGAGGCCGGAGAGATCACCCTCAAGCAGCGGGACGCGCTGCTGGCCGAGATGACCGACGAGGTGGCGGAGCTGGTGCTGCGCGACAACGTGCTGCAGAACCTGGCCCTGAGCGTCGGCCAGACCATGGCGGTCGAACTGTCGGACGCCCAGCAGCGGCTGATGCGCAAGCTCGAGGACCGCGGCCGGCTCGACCGTGCCCTCGAGTTCCTGCCCTCGGATCAGGAGATCGAGGCCCGCCGGCGCCGGGGTGCGGGCCTCACCCGCCCGGAGGCGGCGGTACTGCTGGCCTACGCCAAGATGGTCCTGTTCGAGGATCTCCTGGAGAGCCCGATACCCGAGCGTCCCTACTTCCTGGTTGATCTGCGCAAGTACTTCCCCCGCCAGCTCCGGCGCCGCTTCCCCGAACAGATCGCCGCGCACCGGCTGCGCCGGGAGATCATCGCCACCTGGATCGCCAACAGCCTCATCAACCGCGGGCTCGAGGTGTTCGTCAGCGAGATGGAGGACGAGACCGGGGCCGATCTCACGGACATCACCCTCGCCTTCGTCATCGCCCGCGACGCCTTCGCCCTGCTGCCCGTGTGGGGCGAGGTGGAGACCCTGGGCTACGAGGTCGCGGCCGAGCACCAGCTCGCCATCCTGGCCGCCCTGCGCGACACGCTCGCCGCCGGCACCCGCTGGTTCCTCGCCCACGCCCCGCGCCCCCTCGGCATCCGCGAGGCGGTGGGTCGCTTCCGTCCCGGTATCGCCCGGGTGATCGACGCCCTCGAGGAGGTGCTGGCTCCGACCCAGACCATCACCTTCAGCGGCACCGTCGCCGCCTATGCCGAGGCGGGGCTGCCGCGTCCCCTCGCCCGGCAGGTGAGTGCCCTGCCCCTCTTCCTGCCGGCCGCCGACATCGTCGCGGCCGCCCAGAGCTGGCAGTCCGACGCCGCGGTCGAGGATGTCGACTATCTGGCGGTGGCCCGCATCTACTTCGCGCTGAGCGCGGTGCTGGACATCGCCTGGCTGTCGGCGCGGCTCCGCCGCGCGCCGACGGAAAGCCGCTGGGACCGGCTGGCGCTGACCGGGCTCGAGGAGGAGCTCTCCAACGTCCTGCGCCGCCTGACCCTGGCCTGCGTCGGCGAGCTCGGGGTGGTGCAGGATCCGGAGGAGGTCCGCGCGCGGGTGGAGAGCTGGCTCGAAACCCGGCTCCACGGCCTCGTCCGCTACCGCCGCCTGCTGGCCGATCTCAAGGGCGCCACGACACCGGCCCTGGCCATGCTGAGCGTGGCCGTGCGCAGCCTCTCCGATCTCAGGGTGGTGCGCGCCGTCGAGGGGGCTCAGGGCTCCGCGTAGCCGGCCGTTGCGCCGGCGGCAGCCCCTCGGCGGGCCCGGCGGTGTTCCGGCTCTCGTCGGACCGGCCGCCGAGGCCGATCGTGAGGGCGCCGGTCTCGCCGCTGAACAGGCCGGGTCCGGGCGGGATCTCGCGCTCCGAGCGGTAGTCGAACGCCTGGCCGCCGCAGCCGGCGAGCAGGGCCATCAGACCGAGCGCCGGGACCAGCAGACGCAGGCGCCGGACCGCTATCTCAGAACTTGACCCGGGCACCGGTCATCACCGCGTTGATCGGATCGAGATCGAGCCCGTCGCGATCGAGCTCGTAGTAACGATAGCCGAGATAGAGCTGGGTCGCGATGGCGTCGAGGTTCTGGACCGCGAAGGCCCCGATGGAGAGCGAATCGTCGCCGTCGGCGGCGATGTCGCGGCCGCTGTAGACGTCCACCGCGAGCGCCGTGCGACCGATCTCGAACATCTCCATCAGGTAGCCGATCTTCGCGTAGAGGAAGGTGGGATCGTCCCGCCCCGCCTGGTCCGGGTCGTCACGCCCGGCGGCGGCGGTGAGATTGACGCCGTTGCCGAACAGCACCGACACCGAGCCGTCGATCCGCTCCTGGGCACCGGGCGCGTCGCCGTAGGCGACGGCGGCGGCCAGCTTGGCGTCGCCGTATTCCCGGCTGTAGCGCAGCGCCACGTCCCAGCGCTCGTCGGCGATCGCCGAGGCGGAAGCGGTGAAGCCCGCGAAACCCGGCGTGTCGTAGCGGATGCGGTCGTCGCGGCTGAGCCCGTCCAGATTGCTGAAGGCGGCGCCCACCCGGATCGCCGTGCGGCCGGTGTCGTCGTCCACGAACAGGATGCCGCCGGCCATGTCGCCCACGCTCGAATAGCCCACCACCGAGGTGCCCGAGAGATCGACCTCGGAGGCGCCGTTGGAGGCCGTGTCGCCCTGCCCGAGACTGAGCCTGCCGTAACGCGCATGATCGACGAACAGGTCGAGATGGCGCTCGTCGAAATCGCCGCTGCCGACCCCGCGCTCGTTGTCCTGGTTCACGAGATTGCTGGGATTGCTCTGGAACTCGACCTCGAACAGCGTCCCCACCGTCAGCTCCCCGCTCGCCCGCACCCGGCCGACCAGGCGCACACGGGTCGAGGAATTGTCGTTGTCGACGAAGAACAGATCCCGCCGCCCGCCGTCGTCGCTGAACAGCAGCGCCCGGTTGACCTGGCCGGAGACGGTGAGCTGCACCTCGTCGTTGCCGGAGCGGGCGACGCCGGCCGGCACCTCGGGCCGCTCCACCACCCGCTGCACCCGCTCGCCGGTCTCCCGCTGCTGGCGCTGGAGCTCCCCGAGCTGCTCCTGCACCTTTTCCAGCCGACGCTGCAGGATCTCGATCTGCTGCTGGAGCTCCTCGGCGCTCTGGGCACGGGCCGGCGAGGGCGCGGCCAGCGCCAGGGAGAGGACACCTGCTGCCGACAGGAACAAACCCCGACCGATGCGATCGCCACGATGCATGTCCACCTCTCCCCCGGTTCCGCGGCCGCCGGAACGCGGCCGTCGAATGCCCGAGCATAGCCGACTTCTCTCCGCCGCCGGCACCAATCGCTCCCGCGTACCGCCGCAGCTGGTGTTTTCCCGACCCTGTTGCAGTACGGTCACGCCGGCGAGCGGCCGATCCGCTCCGGAAACGGCGGCGGTCCGCTTTACCGGCGGCCCTCTTTGCGCCTATCATGCGAACCGTATATTGCAGCGCGGGTGGAACCGAGGGACCGGCAGGGTTCCCGGCGGGGTAGTTGCGTGGCGGTCGTTTTTGGGCCACAAGCCGCCGCGGGGTGGGCATGCGAGACGCGGCGGTCGGAGGAACGGCTTATGCAGGCTGGCAAGGTACTCAAGGAAGGAGGTCTCTTCTTCCGGCAGTGGCTGCGGTCACCCAAATCGATGGGTTCCATGATCCCTTCCTCCCGCGCTCTCGGCCGGGCGATGGCGCGGGCGGTGCGCTGGCAGCCGGGACAGACCGTGGTCGAGCTCGGCGGCGGCACCGGGGCCATCTCCAAGGGGCTCATGGAGGCCGGCCTCCCCAAGGAGGCCCTTCTCGTGATCGAGCTCGACGGCGAGCTTTACCGCTTCCTGCGCGAGGAGCTGCGCGGCGTGGCGGTGGTGCAGGGCGATGCCACCCGCCTCGACGAGATTCTCGACCGCCAAGGGGTCCGCGAGGTCGGCACCGTGATATCCGGTCTGCCGATGGTGGGCATGCCGCTGGACTTCAAGCGGACCATCGTCGAGCAGAGCTTCCGCGCCACCGGCGAGGACGGCGTTCTCGTCCAGTACACCTACGCGCCCTTCCCCTCGATCCCGCCGCGCCCCTTCGGGCTCCGCGCCGAACTGGCCGCCTACGTGCTGCGCAACGTTCCGCCCGCCGCCGTCTGGCGCTACACCCGCGACGTCGCGGCGCGGCCGGAGAGCCGCTTGGAACGCGCCGCCTGACCCGCCTTCCCGATCCCGCGCCCGGCCACCTGCCACGTTTGCCTCCACCGGCGGGCAGGTGCTATCGGTGGCTCGGCCCGACGGTTCGGGTCCTTGGTTTCGACTGGCCGCAAGCACGGGAGGCATGTCGGTGAGCGGAAGAATGCGCAAGGCTTTTCCGGTGGTGGCGGGTGCGCTCGCCTTCGCTCTGGCAGGCGTCGGGCAGGCCGCCGAGCCGATCAAGATCGGCTCGTTCCTGGCCGTGACGGGGCCGGCCGCCTTCCTCGGTGACCCCGAGAAGAAGACGCTCGAACTCTACGTCGAGAAGATCAACGCCGAGGGCGGTGTGCTCGGTCATCCCCTCGAGCTCGTGCTCTACGATACCGGCACCAGCGCCAAGAACGCCGTCACCTACGTCAAGCGCCTGCTCGAGCAGGACGAGGTGGACGCCATCGTCGGCGGCACCACCACCGGCGAGACGATGGCGGTGATCAAGCTGGTGGAGAAGGCGGAACGGCCGTTCATCTCCCTGGCCGGCGCCTCGGTGATCATCGATCCGGTCAAGAAGTGGGTGTTCAAGACTCCGCACACCGACCGCATGGCGGTGGAGAAGGTCTACGCCGACATGAAGAAGGAGGGCATCACCGAGATCGGCCTGATCGGCGGCTCCGGCGGTTTCGACAAGAGCTGCCTCAAGAACGCCGAGGAGCTCGCCGGCTCCTACGGCCTCACCATCAAGGCGGCGGAGCAGTACGGCAAGGGCGACACCGACATGACGCCCCAGCTCACCAAGATCCGCAACGCCGGGGTCGAGGCGGTCCTGTTCTGCGGCTTCGGCGCCGCCTCCGCCATCGTCACCAAGAACTACGCCCAGCTGGGCATCGAGGGGCGCCTCTACCACAACCACGGCTCCTGCTCGAAGCGGTTCATCGAGGGCGCCGGCGAGGCGGCGGAAGGCGTGCGCCTGCCCTGCGCGGCGCTGGTGGTCGCCGATCAGCTGCCGGAGGACGATCCGCAGCGGGAAGTCGGTCTCGCTTACATCAAGGCCTACGAGGAAGCCTATGGCGAGGACGTCTCGACCTTCGGCGGCCACGCCTACGACGCCCTGTTCCTGCTGGTCGACGCCATGGAGCGGGCGGGCACGGCCGATCCGGCCAAGGTCCGGGACGCCCTCGAACAGACCAGGAACTTCATCGGAGTGGACGGTATTTTCAACATGAGTCCCGAGGACCATCTGGGTCTCGGCCCGGAAGCGTTCAAAATGCTCGAGGTTCGGGGTGGAACCTGGAAATATCTCTACTGATCACACGCCGCGGGACGTGCACCGCTCGGTCACCGGCCCGGTAGCGCGCGTCCCCCTCGTGATCGACCATGGCGGCCGGCTTCGAACTTCCCGGTGACAGGACCGGGGAGGGCGGCGAGCCGGTCGCCGAGCTCCGCAGCGCGTTGCTGCCGCGCCCTCTCCTCCATCTGGCAGCATTCCTCCATGCCTACGGCTGGCGCCTGGCGACGGTGGCGGCCGCCCTGCTCAGCGCCCTCGTCGGCGCCACGGTGGCGTTGCTGATCTTCGGCATCGGTGCCGTTCACGCCAGCGAAGCCCTGCGCGCGGCCCTGATCACCGGGCTCGTCACCGGCGCGCTGACCGCCCTGCCGGTCGGCGCCCTGCTCCACATCGTCGACGAGCTCAGCCGCGCGCGGGCGCGGCTCGAAGAGGAGATCCGCCGTCGCGAGATCGCCGAACGCCGCCTGCGCCAGCTCGCCGGCACCGACGAACTCACCGGCCTCTGCAATCGCCGTGCCTTCTTCGACCGCGCCCGCGAACTCGTCGCACTGGCCCGCCGCTACGAGCAGCCGATCGCCATCCTCACCATCGACGTCGACCGCTTCAAGGAGATCAACGACGCCCTCGGTCATGCCGAGGGGGACCGCGCCCTCCAACGTCTCGCCGCCATCCTGCGCCGCAACCTCCGGGCCACCGACATTCCCGCCCGCTTCGGCGGCGACGAGTTCGTGGTCATCATGCCTCACACCCGCCTCGACGCGGCCCTCCTGGTGGCCGAACGGATCCGTCGCGAGGTGGCCGCCGGCGACGGCTCCGCGGCCTCGGGCACGAGCGTCAGTATCGGGGCGGCCGCGGCGGCCGGCCGGCAGGCCGATCTCGAAAGCCTGCTCGCCCGTTCCGACCGCGCCCTCTACGCCGCCAAGCGCATGGGCCGCAACCGGGTCTGCACCGAGCCGCCGGGGTCCGCTCCCGACGGCGACCGGTCGCGGCCCTCCTCCTGAACCGGTACCGAAGACACCCCGGGGGGGCCGTCCGCTCCCAGACCATTGGCTAATCCGTCGGCGCGTGCTAGGCGACGGGCCCGCCTGGCAGCATACGGAAGGGAGTGCCTCGGGTCGACGATGGCCGAGTTTCTGCAGTTCCTGTTCTCCGGCCTCACGGTGGGCGCCATCTACGCCCTCATCGCGCTCGGATTCTCGCTGATCTACAACGCGAGCCACCTGATCAACTTCGCCCAGGGCGAATTCGTGATGATCGGCGGCATGGCGACCGTGTTCCTCGCCGCCGCCGGCATCGAACTGCCGCTGGCGGCGCTGCTCGCCGTCCTGCTCGCGGTGGCGGTGGCCATCGCCATCGAACGGCTCGGCATCGCACCCGCCAAGGGGGCCTCGGTGGTGGGGCTGATCATCGTCACCATCGGCGCCTCGATCCTCATCCGCGGCCTCGCCGGCATCGTCTGGGACCGCAACTTCCACTCCCTGCCGGCGATTTCGGGCGAGGAGCCGCTGGTGGTCATGGGCGCCACCCTGCTCCCCCAGTCGCTGTGGATCTTCGGCGTCACCGGCCTGACCGCCCTGCTGCTGTGGTTCTTCTTCGCCAAGACCCTGTGGGGCAAGGCGATGATGGCGGCCGCCTACAATCCGCTGGCGGCCCAGCTCGTGGGCATCGACACGCGCCGGGTGGTACTGGTGAGCTTCGCCCTCGCCGGCGCCCTCGGGGCACTCGCCGGGGTACTGATCACGCCCCTCGCTCCGACCCATTTCCAGGTCGGCGTGATGCTCGGACTCAAGGGTTTCGCGGCGGCCATCGTGGGCGGCCTCGGCTCCGGTCTCGGCGCCATCGTGGGCGGCCTCGTGATCGGCATCGCCGAGGCGATGGCGGCGGGATACCTCGCCTCCGCCTACAAGGACGCGGTGGCCTTCGTGATCATCCTGCTGTTCTTGGTGCTGTGGCCGAGCGGGCTGTTCGGCCTGCGCGGGATCGAGCGGGTCTGAGGGCATGCGGCGTCTGCTCGGGTCCCAACACGGCGGGCTGGCCGTCCTCGTCCTCGTGGTCGTCCTCATGCCCTTCGCCTTTCCCAACAACTTCTACTTCGACGTCGCCATCAACGTCGGTATCGCCGCCATCGTCTGCATCGGGCTCAACCTGCTGATCGGCTACGCCGGGCAGATCAGCCTCGGCCATGCCGGCTTCTTCGGTATCGGCGCCTACGCCTCGGCCATCCTCACCACCACCCACGGCTGGCCGCCCCTCCTCGCGCTGCTCGCGGGAATCGCGATCTCGGGAAGCCTCGCCTTCGTCGTCGCGCGCCCGATCCTGGCCCTCAAGGGGCACTATCTGGCGATGGCCACGCTCGGCCTCGGCATCATCATCTCCATCGTGCTGTCGCAGGAGGTGGAGCTCACCGGCGGTCCCGACGGCATGCCGGTCGACCCGCTCACCCTGTTCGGCTTCGAGATCAGCGGCCCCTGGACCTGGTACTGGCTGGTGGGCGGCACCCTGATCCTGGTCACCTGGCTCGCCCTCAACCTCGTCGACAGCCCCATCGGCCGGGCGCTGCAGGCGGTGCACGGCTCCGAGATCGCGGCCCGCGTCTGCGGCGTCGATACGACAGCCTACAAGGTGCTGGTGTTCGTGCTCTCGGCGGTGATCGCCAGCCTCGCGGGGTCCCTGTTCGCCCATTTCTCGGGCTGGCTCACCCCGGACGAGGCCGACTTCTTGCGCTCGATCCAGTTCGTGACCATGGTGGTGCTGGGCGGCATGGCCTCCACCTTCGGCGCCATCGTCGGCGCCGCCCTGCTCACCGCCCTGCCCCAGTTCCTGACCGTGTTCCAGAACTACGAGCACGTCATGCTCGGGCTCGTCATGGTGCTCACCATGATCTTCATGCCGCGGGGGCTGGTCCCTACCCTGGCGCTGCGGCTGCGCGGAGAACGGCGTTGAGCCTGCTCGCGGTGGAACGGCTCACCCGCAGCTTCGGCGGCGTGCGGGCGGTGCAGGATCTGAGCTTCGTCATTCCGGCCGGCGGCATGCATTCCATCATCGGTCCCAACGGTGCCGGCAAGACGACGCTCTTCAACCTCGTGACCGGGGTGCTGCGTCCCACCCGCGGGTCGATCCGTTTCAAGGGCGAGGAGATCGCCGGCCTGCCCCCCGAGCGGCTCGCCGCCCGCGGTATCTCGCGCACCTTCCAGAACCTGCAGATCTTCTTCAACATGAGTGTCCTGGACAACGTGCTGGTGGGCAGTCATCTCGCCCTCGACCGCAACGTCCTGCGCGCCCTCCTGCGGTTGCCGCGGCTGCGCCACTCGGAGCGGCGGGTGCGCCGGGACGCGGAGGCGCTGCTCGAACGGGTGGGCCTCGCCGAATGGCGGGACGCTCCCGCCGACAGCCTGCCCTACGGCGCCCTCAAGCGGCTGGAGATCGCCCGGGCGATGGCCGGTCGCCCCGAGCTGCTGCTGCTGGACGAGCCGGCGGCCGGCTGCAACGAGCGGGAGACCCAGGAGATCGAGCAGCTGCTCCGCGGCCTGGTCGAGGACGGCGTCACCATCGTGCTGGTGGAGCACGACATGCGCCTCGTGATGAACGTCTCCGACCACATCATCGTGCTCGACCACGGCCAGATGCTGGCCGAAGGGGACGCCGAGACGGTGCGCAACGATCCGGCGGTGGTCGAGGCCTACCTCGGCCAGGCGGGGCGGACGGCCGGTCATGCTCCTTGAGATCACCGGCCTCTGTTCGCACTACGGGCGCATCCGCGCCCTCGACGGCGTCGATCTTTCCGTCGGCGACAGCGAGCTGGTGGCCATCGTCGGTGCCAACGGCGCCGGCAAGACGACGCTTCTGCGCACCATCTCCGGGGTCCAGCCGGCGAGCGACGGCTCGATCCGCTTCCGTGGCGCCGACATCACCCGTACCCCGCCGGCGAAGCGGGTGCGGCTCGGCATCGCCCAGGTCCCCGAGGGGCGGCAGATGTTCGCGCCGATGAGCGTCGAAGACAATCTGATACTCGGCGGCTTCACCCGCCCGCGACACGAGATCGACTCGAGCCTCGAAACGGTCTACGGCCTGTTCCCGCGTCTCAAGGAGCGGCGGCGCCAGCCGGCCGGCACGCTTTCCGGCGGCGAGCAGCAGATGCTGGCCATCGCCCGGGCGCTGATGGCCAAGCCCGATCTGCTGCTGATGGACGAGCCGAGCATGGGCCTCGCCCCGCGCATCGTCGAGCGCATCTTCGACACCATCCGCGAGCTGCGCTCCACCGGCGTCACCATGCTGCTCGTGGAACAGAACGCCTTCGCCGCCCTCTCGGTGGCCGACCGCGGCTACGTGCTCGAATCGGGACGCATCGTGCTCGCGGGCCGGGCCGCGGAGCTGCTGGCCGACGACCGGGTGAAGGCCGCCTATCTCGGTCTCTAGCGCAGGATCCCGCGGAGAAGCGCGTCGAGGCACCGCCGGCCGGCGGCGGTGGCCCGCAGGACTTCCCCCTCGAGGCGGAGCAGCCCCTCCTCCTCCAACCTCCGCACCGCTTCCGCGTCCAGCACCGCGCGCCAGTCGCGGCCGGCGAGCGCCTCGAGCCGCCCGAGCCGGGCGCCCTCGGTGAGGCGCATCGCCATCAGGAGGTATTCGGTCGCCTGCTCGGCAGGGGTCAGTTCCTCGGCCGGCAGCTGGCCGTGTCCCCGGCGTTCCACCGCCTCGAGCCAGCGCTCGGGCAGCCTTCGGGCGCGGGTCGCCAGCCGTCGCGACCCGAGGGTGAGCCGGCCGTGGGCGCCGGGGCCGATGCCCAGGTAGTCGCCGTAGCGCCAGTAGACGAGATTGTGCCGGCTCTCCTCCCCGGGGCGGGCGTGGTTGCTGATCTCGTAGGCGGGAAGGCCGGCCGCTTCGCAGAGCTCCTGGGTGAGATCGAACAGCGCCGCGCCGAGCGCCTCGTCGGGCGGATCGAGCCGGCCCTGCCGTTGCAGGGTGAAGAAACGCGTGCCCGGCTCGATGGTGAGCTGGTAGAGGGAGAGATGGCCGACCGCGAGCTCGAGGGCGCGCTGCAGCTCGTCCCTCCAGGCGGCCGGACGCTGCCCCGGCCGGGCGTAGATGAGATCGAAGCTCACCCGCGGAAAGACCTTCCGGGCGAGCTCGAGGGCCCGCAGCGCCTCGGTAACCCCGTGCTGCCGGCCGAGGGCCCGCAGCGCCTCCTCCTCGAGCGCCTGCACGCCCAGCGACAGCCGGCCGACGCCGGCCTCGGCGAAGGCGGCGAAGCGTGCCGCCTCCGCCGAGGTGGGATTGGCCTCGAGGGTGATCTCGATGCCGGACTCGAACCGCCACCAGTGGCGCGCCCGCGCGATCACCGCCGCCACCGTCTCCGGCGGCATCAGCGAGGGGGTGCCGCCGCCGAAGAAGATCGACCCGAGCGACCGCCCCCGCGTAGCCGCGCCGAAATGGTCGAGCTCGGCCAGGAGGGCGCGGCGCCAGCGTGCCTGGTCCACTTCCGCCCGCACGTGACTGTTGAAGTCGCAGTAGGGGCATTTGTGCCGGCAGAAGGGCCAGTGAACGTAGAGGGCGAAGCCGGGATCGCGCGGCGGTTCGACCGGGACGGAGCGCGAGGGGGTGGCGGACATGGAGGCGGATCACCGGCGGCTGGTTCGGGCCCCGATATTCGCGCGCCGGCGGTCGCCGGCAAGGGTGCCGGGCGCTTGTGCGGGGCGCCGCCCCCGACTAGCTTGCGGCGCCGTGGAACCGAGGAGGGGGAGACGGCAGCCATGGCACGCACGGCATTCGTCGGTCTCGGCGTGATGGGCTATCCGATGGCCGGCCATCTGGCCTCGGCCGGACACGAGGTCACGGTCTTCAACCGCACCCGCGCCAAGGCCGAACGCTGGCGCGAGCAGCACGGCGGACGCGTGGCGGCGACCCCGCGCGAGGCGGCCGAGGGGGCGGCCTTCGTCTTCACCTGCGTCGGCAACGACGAGGATCTGCGCAGCGTGGTCTACGGCGAGCGGGGCATCCTGGCCGGCCTCGCCGCCGGCGCGGTGCTGGTCGACCACACCACCGCCTCGGCCGACATCGCCCGCGAGCTCGCCGCCGCCTGCCGCGAGAAGGGCGCCGACTTCCTCGACGCCCCCGTCTCGGGCGGCCAGTCGGGGGCGGAGAACGGCCAGCTCACCATCATGTGCGGCGGCGCCGAGGAGGCCTTCGCCCGCGCCGAACCGGTGATGCGGGCCTACGGCCGGGCGGTCACCCTGATGGGACCGGCGGGCGCCGGCCAGCTCACCAAGATGGTCAACCAGATCGCCATCGCCGGGCTGCTGCAGGCGCTCTCCGAGGCCGCCAATTTCGCCCTCCGCGCGGGGCTCGACACCGACCGGGTGCTGGAGGTGATCTCCAAGGGTGCCGCCCAGTCCTGGCAGATGGACAACCGCTGGCGGACCATGCTGCGGGGCGAGTTCGACTTCGGCTTCGCCGTCGACTGGATGCGCAAGGACCTCGCGATCGCCATCGACGAGGCCCGCCGCAACGGGGCACCCCTGCCCGTGACCGCTCTCGTCGATCAGTTCTACCGCCTGATCCAGCAGGCGGGCGGCGGCCGCTGGGACACCTCCAGCCTGATTCACAATCTCGTCGAAAAACCCGCCCGGACGGGGTAGTCTTGGAGCCGCGCGGGCGGGCGCCCATATCACGCCATGTCCGCCCGCGCCGGGCGAGCGCCCTTGCCGTCGGCGCGCCGGGCGGGTGATCCTGCGAGGTAGGTCATGCAGCAGCGAAGCGCCAAATACGCGATCGGACAGATCGTCCGCCACCGGTTCTTTCCCTTCCGTGGCGTGGTGATCGACGTCGATCCCGTCTACAGCAACACCGAGGAGTGGTACCAGTCGATCCCCGAGGAGGTGCGGCCCAGCAAGGACCAGCCCTTCTACCATCTGCTGGCGGAGAACGAGGACTCTTACTACGTCGCCTACGTCTCCGAGCAGAACCTGCAGCCCGATACCAGCGGCGAGCCCGTGGGCCATCCGCAGATCGGCGAGTTCTTCAACGAGCTGCGCGACGGCATGTACGTGCCGCGGCAGCAGGCACGACACTGAACGCTTCGGGCCATCGCGTCGACGAGACCTCGTGAAGGGACCCCATCGATGAAGTTCTTCCTGGATACGGCGGACGTGGCGGAGATCGCCGACCTGGCCTCCGCCGGCATGGTGGACGGCGTCACCACCAATCCCAGCCTGGTGGCCAAGACCGGGCGCGATCTCTTCGAGCTGCTGGCCGAGATCGCCGGCCTCGTGCCGGGACCGATCAGCGCCGAGGTCACGGCCACCGACCAGGAGGGCATGCTGCGGGAGGCGCACCGGCTCGCCGAGATCGCGAGCAACATCTGCATCAAGCTGCCCCTCACCTGGGACGGGCTGCGGGCCTGCCGCCGCCTCACCGGCGAGGGCATCAAGGTCAACGTCACCCTCTGCTTCTCGCCCGGCCAGGCGCTGCTGGCGGCCAAGGCGGGGGCCAGCTTCGTCTCGCCCTTCGTCGGCCGTCTCGACGATGCCGGCCACGAGGGCATGGAGCTGATCGAGGACATCTGCACCATCTTCGGCAACTATCCCGACACCATCCGCACCGAGGTGCTGGTGGCCTCGGTGCGCTCCGTCGGGCACGTGATCGAGGCGGCGCGGCTGGGCGCCGATGTGGTCACCATGCCGGCCAAGGTGATGCGGGCGCTCGTGCAGCACCCGCTGACCGACAAGGGCCTCGCCCAGTTCCTCGCCGACTGGGAGAAGACCGGCCAGCGGATCGCCTGATGCGCCTGCTGTCCGCCCTGCTGCTGCTCCTGTGGGCGGCCGCACCGGCGCGGGCGGCGAGCGATCTCGACGGCCTGCTCGGGGGCCTCGCCGGGCCGGCGAGCGGCGGGCGGGGCGAGATCCGGGTCGAGGAGCGGATCCTCGATGCCGATGGTCGGCGGGAGCTGGTGGTGCGGCTGGTACCGACCGGGGACGCCAAGCTGATCACCGATCCGGCGGCCAGCATCGAGGTCGTCGAGGCCTCCGGGGTGCGCTGGCCGGAGGGCACCCGGGCCGAGACGCCGCCCGCCGATGCCGACTATTTCCCGGGCCCGGTGACGCTGCGGCTGCCCTTCGAGCAGACCGGCCCCGGCGCCATCGAGGTACGCGTCGAGTATTTCTGGTGCTTCGTCGACTGGCAGTGCTTCCTCGGCGAGAAGCGGGTCACCCGCGAGCTTTCCGCCCCGGCCGGCTAGCCCGCCGCCGTCAGCCCACCGCCCCCAGATGGTGGACGATGCCGGTGCCGATGCGCCGCACCAGCTCGTAGGTGCGGGCGATCGGCCGGAACAATGTCTCGTGCTCCTGGGCGTAGGACTGCTGGGCGGAGGCGGTATAGCTCGCGGGCTCGCCGTAGTCGTGATCGCCGCCGTCGGCCTCGTCCAGGGGAAAGATCTCCGCCAGCAACTCGAGGGTCGGTTCGACGTCGAGACGGAAGAGGCGCTGCACCAGCTCCGCCCGGGTGACGGCGTGGCGGTCGCTGAAGTCGGGGATGCCGATCGCCCGCAGCATCAGCGCCTGCAGGAGGGCGAGGCGGAGGGCGTGCAGCATGTGAAGCCGGTCGCGGGTGGCCGGATCGACGGCGATGGGCTGCTCGCCGGCATCGCGCGTGCGCCGGCGATGGTCCCGGAGAGCCGCCGCGAGATCGAGATAGTCCCGCAGCATGAAGCGGAACACCCGGGCCAGGCTCTCGCCGAGACCGATGGCCTCCACGTGGTCGGCGACCAGGCGCAGGGCCTCCTGGTCCGTTTCGGCGGCCCGGCCGGAGGCGAGCCGCAGCCAGCGGCCGGCGTCGAACAGCGACAGATAGGCCGCCATCACCCGCGGATCGGTGAACTTGAAGGCGTGCTCGACCATCGTCATCAGGCTGCGGAAGCGCGGGCTCGCCGCGTAGAGCTCGCGGAAGGCCTCCGGATCCTTGGCCATCGCCCGCCCCACGCCGCCGATCACGTGCACGAGATGCCCGAGCTGCTGGAGGATGGCGTTGTGGGGGATGGCCCGCAGCTGCGAGGGATGTTCGAGCGCCGGCGGCGCCCCGCCCCGCTCGCGTTCGCGGTGCACCGGCCGCGAGCCGGTGCGGTAGAGGAGGTCGGTGCCGTACATCCCCAGAAGGCGCGCGTAGGCGGGATCGTCGATCAGCCGGGTGTTGAACTGGCGCACCGCGGCGAAGAACTCGTCGACGTAGGTGCGGCGCTCGTAGAAGGGATCCGGCTCCTCGGGCGGGGGCGCGAAGACGTGTTCGAGGCAGCGGCACAGGACGGCGAGGGCGGTCTCGTCGCGCAGGAAGAGCTGATAGCCGTCGCCGCCCTGGAAGCTCGTCTCCTGGCACAGGCGGATGCCGTGCCGGCGGTAGAGGCGGCGGCTCTCCGGGCTGTCGAAATAGGCGAGGCGGTGGCGCAGGCTCTCGGGATGGCCGCCGCCTCTACCGCCGGC
>JALUAG010000075.1 GCA_027045875.1 Alphaproteobacteria bacterium
ACCTTGCCGTCCCAGCGGTACGGCACGCCGCTCGTGCGTAGCGCGAGCGTCTCGTCCATGAGGGCAGCCGCCGGAGGACAGGCCCAGGCGGCGAGCGTTATGGCCGCCACGGCCAGAGCCTGTCTCACGGCAGCGCCTCCTTGGTGATCCGCAGCCGGCGCAGCAGCCAGCGGCCGGACTCGTCCGGGTCCTCGCGGAATGCGACGAGCAGCCCGTCGCCGACGGCGACCACAGCGGGATCGGCCACCGCGCCGCGGCTCTCATGGAGCGTTCGTGTCCCAAGGCGCCGTCCCTCCCGGTTCAGCGTCGACAGGAGCAGGCGCGTGGGGGTCCGGTCGCGACGGCCGCGCGGCGCCCTCGCGAGCCACACGAACCTGTCCCCCAGACGGGCGCCGGCGAGCGGGCCCTCCACGGCCGCACCGCCGAAGAGGCGAAACACACCGGGCCACCGCCGTGCCGGACGCCAGCCTTGGTCTTTCTGCGCGGGCCGGAGCCACTCGAGGCGGGCGGTGTGGAGCAGCCGTCCGAGGGCGACCCTCGTGGTGCCGCCGCGACCCGTGACCAGCGCTGTGCCGCGCATGGCCACGTTTTCCGGTGCCACGATGACGATGCCGGGCGCCTGGCCGCTGTGCGGGTCGGGCGGCTCGGTTATCGAAATGATCTGCGGGGGAGTCGTGCCAGAGGCGCGCACCACGGCAAGCCGAACCCAGACGTTGTGGCCGGGACGCCAGCTCGTCTGGTCCGTCCATTCGAGCAGCCAACTTTCGTCGCCCAGCGCGGCGACGCGCGGCTCGCCACCCAGCACGCGCAGCGACCTGGCCCGGCCGGGGTGGATCGGGCGCTGCCCCCATCCCCATCCTGGCGTGTAGCCGAGCCATCGCTTGGCGTGTGTTCGGCTGTAGGTAAGCGCCCAGACCCGGGCTTCGGAAGGCTTCCCGTCGGCATGCAGGATGGCGAGCCGCAGCTCGTAGAAGCCGTCCGTGGCCACGTGCTGCCAGACGATGGCGAACCGGTGCCCCGCCGCGGCAACCGCCGGGAGCGCCTGGTTGCGGGGACCGGCGTCGATGGGCACGCCGCCGGGATCGAGGACCGTTCCTGCACGGGCGTCCACACGCGCGGCCAGCACGTTCCAGTCACGGCCGGCGGGCGGAATCGTCTGCCAGGCCACGAGGCAGCGCCCATCCGGCAGGCAGGCGGCGCGGGGCCTGCTGTGCGTGGCGCCTTGGGCAATGACGAGCGGATCGCCTACGGGCTGGCCGCGCCGGTCCAGGCGCCGGGCCAGGATGCGGGTCTCGCGGTGCGAGAGATGGATGGCGCCTTCCTGCCACACGAGGAGCGCACCATCGCGCCACGCAGCCAGCGTCGGCGAGCCCGCGCCCACGTCGGTCGTTGCGGCTCCAGACACTGGCCAAGCGAGGAGAACGCCGGCCAAGGCGAGCGCCGTGCCGCTTGCGGCGTGCCGTGTCACCGCTCGCCTGCCTCCAGCCGCCGGATGCGGAACACCCGGGTGGTGAGCAGCCCCCGCCCCTCGACGAAATGGGTCATGCCGCTCCAGTGCTTGAGCCTCGCGTAGAGGGCGCCGGAGCGGTCTCGTCCGACGGGCGCCCCGATCATCAGCACGCGCAGCCTCTTGTCGTTACGGCCCGCGGCGGGGCGGAAAACGGCAGCGCCCCGGTAGTGGTTGGGGTGCTTCGGCAGCACGTGCCAGCGGCCGTCCTGCATCAGGGTGGCCGTGGTGCCGCGCCCGTCGGTGGGCACGCGCCGGAAGTTGTACTCGTCGCCGCCCCCCACGAACGCGGCCGCCGCCCGGGGGTCCGCGTACCCGTTTCCGGGCGTATCGAAATACGCCTGGCGAGGCGGCCCGTCGCCGAGGTGATGGGGCTTGCGTTTCCAGCCGGTGACACCCGCGACGTGCCGGGGCTTGCCGTCGTCGCCGATGGCGACGACGACGTCAGGCGTGCGGGAGAAGAAGAGCACCTGCCCGGTCCCGTCGACGTCGCCGCTCACGGGATTCAATCGCGCAGGGCTCCCCCTTTTTCTGGCGACCGAGGCGGGCCACCCGCCCATGTTGCGGAGCTTGCCTTCGCGCAGCGCATAGAGTGCGCCGGGCGTTGCGATATAGATGGTGGCGTCAGGCGCTTGCGCCACGGCGAGGGTGCCGCCGAGGCGGACATTGCCTGCGGGCGCCTCCTCGCCGGGCCTCAGGCGCCGCTGGCCTCCGCCCGCGATGGTTTCGACCCACCAGCGGCCGTCACGCTTGTGGAGGCGGCGCACGCGGCCGTTGCCGCTGTCGGGCAGGAGCACAGAGCCGTCATCGGCACAGAAGGGCTGGTGCATCCCGTAGTGGGCGCCGATCCCGAGGCGGAAGCGGGCCCGCTCCGCCGGACCGTCCCGTAAGCCCGGGATGCCGTCACCGGCGAGACGCCATCGCATCCCGTCGCGGCCGACGATGTCGATCTGCTGCCTGTAGGCGAGGAACAGCTCGCCGTCGGGCGACTGGCAGATCACGCCGGGCGGCCAGCCGCTCTGCTCGATCGGGCCATAGCGGGGCCCTCCGGAGAGCGTCTGGGTGAAGGGCTCGACGGTCCAGCGCTCGGCGCGCCAGCCGTGGCCGTCCGCCCGCAAGGCGCCCGCCGACGCGGCGGCGAGCGCCGCGGCGAGGGCGAGGGCCGCCGTGCGTGGACGGGGGCTCATGGGAC
>JALUAG010000076.1 GCA_027045875.1 Alphaproteobacteria bacterium
CCACCTCCATCGTCGCCTTGTCCGTCTCGATCTCCGCAATCACCTCCCCGGGCGACACCTTCTCCCCCTCCCTCTTCAGCCAACGCGAAAGATTGCCCTCCGTCATCGTCGGCGAAAGAGCGGGCATCAGGATCTCTACGGGCATCGGAATGTCCTCCTTGCCGGGCGGTCCGCGAGGAGCCGTTCGGCCCGCACCACCGCCGGCTCAGACCAGCACGTCGGTATAGAGCTCGCTCGGATCCGGTTCCGGGCTGTCCTGGGCGAAGCGGGCGGCGTCGTTGACGATGTTGCGGATTTCACGGTCGATCGCCTTGAGCTCCTCCTCGCCGGCCAGCTCGCGCTCCAGCAACAGGCGCTTCAGCTGGTCGATGGGATCGTGCTGTTCGCGGACCTTCTGGACCTCCTCCCGGGTCCGGTACTTGGCGGGGTCGGACATGGAATGCCCGCGGTAGCGGTAGGTCTGGGCCTCGAGGATGAACGGCCCCTTGCCGCTGCGCACGTATGCCGCCACCTCCTGCGCCTTTTCGTAGACGGCGATCACGTCCATCCCGTCCACTTGCTCGCCGGGGATGGCGAAGGCCTGGCCGCGCTGGGCGAGCTCGGTGCTGGCGGTGGCGCGCGTGAGGGGTGTGCCCATCGCGTAGCGGTTGTTCTCGATCACGTAGAGCACCGGCAGCTTCCACAACGCCGCCATGTTGAACGATTCGTAGACCTGGCCCTGGTTGGCCGCGCCCTCGCCGAAATATGTTGCGCAGATGCCGCCGTCGCCGCGGTACTTGTGGGCGAAGGCGAGGCCGGTGCCGAGGGGCACCTGGGCGCCGACGATGCCGTGTCCGCCGTAGAAGTTCTTGTCCCTGGCGAACATGTGCATGGAGCCGCCCTTGCCCTTGGAATAGCCGGTGACGCGACCGGTGAGCTCGGCCATCACCCGCCGCGGGTCCATGCCGCAGACCAGCATGTGGCCGTGGTCGCGGTAGCTGGTGATCACCGAATCGCGGTCGGTCAGGGCGTGCTGGATGCCGGTGCAGACCGCCTCCTGGCCGATGTAGAGGTGGCAGAAGCCGCCGATCAGGCCCATGCCGTAGAGCTGGCCGGCCTTCTCCTCGAAACGGCGGATCAGCAGCATGTCGCGATAGAAGGCGAGCAGCTTGTCGCGCGGCGGCAGGGCACGCGCCTTGGACGTCCTGTTCGAGCTGGCTGAAGCGGTTTTCCTGCCGCTCCTGGGGCTCTTGCCCCCGCGTGATGCAGCGCACATGGCGTTGCCTCTCCCGATCGGGTTGCCGGATCTGCCATCGGGCGGCCCCGCCGAGGGCGGGCGCCGGCGGTCTTCTAGCGCAGAGGTTCCCACTTCGATACCCATCCACGCGCATGAGGGCCATGCAGGAGCGGGAGGGCGGGTCAGCGGGCCTCCGCCTCCTCCACCTCCGCTTCCGGTTCGACGAGCACGATCACCTCCTCGGGCCGCAGATAGCCGAGCCGCCGCAGCTCGCTCTCCAAAAGATCGGCGTCGGTCTGGCCGGGCCGCAGCGCTTCGACCCGGCGCGCCAGGGCCTCGCGTTCGGCCTCGAGGGCGGCGAGCTCGCGCTCGGCCCGCGCCACCTCCCGGCGCAGATCCATCCAGGCCAGGAGGCCGCGTTTCCCGTGGACCGCGTGATAGCCGAAATAGGCGAGCAGCAGGGTGAGCGGCAGCAGCAGCCAGCGCGCCCGGATCGTCCGCCGCAGGCGGTGGAGGAGGTCGGCGAGGCGATCGGCGCTGCCCACCCGCTCAGCCTCCGAGCCGCGGGAACGCCGCCCTGCCCGCATAGAGCGCCGACTGACCGAGCTCCTCCTCGATCCGCAGGAGCTGGTTGTACTTGGCCACCCGGTCGGTGCGCGACAGGGAACCCGTCTTGATCTGACCGCAGCCGGTGGCGACGGCGAGATCGGCGATGGTGGTGTCCTCGGTCTCCCCCGAGCGATGGGAGATCACGGAGCGATAGCCGGCGCCATCGGCCAGGGTCACGGTGTCCAGGGTCTCGGTCAGGCTGCCGATCTGGTTGAGCTTGATCAGGATGGCGTTGGCCACGCCGCGGGCGATGCCCTCGCGCAGGATCGCGGGGTTGGTGACGAACACGTCGTCGCCCACGAGCTGGATGCGGCCTCCCAGCCGTGCGGTGAGCAGGCTCCAGCCGTCCCAGTCCTGCTCGGCCATGCCGTCCTCGATGGAGATGATCGGGAAGCGATCGCACAGCCGTTCGAAGTAGTCGACCATGCCGGCGGCGTCCAGCCGACGCCCCTCCCCCCGGAGGTCGTAGGTGCCGTCGGCGTAGAACTCGCTGGCCGCCGCGTCGAGGGCGAAGAACACCTGCTCGCCGCTGCGGTAGCCCGCCCGCGCGACCGCCTGCTCGAGGAAGGCGAGGGCTTCCTCGGCATTGGCGAGATCGGGCGCGAAGCCGCCCTCGTCGCCGACGTTGGTGTTGTGTCCCGCTTCCTTGAGGGCCGTCTTGAGGACATGGAAGATCTCGGCCCCCATCCTGAGCGCCTCGGCGAAGCTCGCGGCCCCCGCCGGTACGATCATGAACTCCTGGAAATCGATCGGATTGTCGGCGTGCGCCCCGCCGTTGATGACGTTCATCATCGGCACCGGCAGGGTCCGCGCGGCGACGCCGCCGAGATAGCGGTAGAGCGGCTGGCCGGTGGCGGCGGCGGCCGCCTTGGCGGCGGCCAGGCTGACCCCGAGAATGGCATTGGCCCCCAGCCGGCTCTTGGTCTCCGTACCGTCGAGGGCGATCATCGTCCGGTCGAGCCCGGCCTGGTCCACGGCGTAGCGGCCGAGCACCGCATCGGCGATCTCGCCGTTGACCGCCTCCACCGCCTGCCGCACCCCCTTGCCGCCGTAGCGCCGCGGATCGCCGTCGCGCTTCTCGAGCGCCTCGCGGGATCCCGTGGAGGCGCCCGACGGCACGGCCGCGCGTCCGAAGGCGCCGCCCGCCAGCCGCACGTCCACCTCCACCGTCGGATTGCCGCGGCTGTCGAGGATCTCGCGGCCGCGGACGGCCACGATCTCGGTCTCCTCGATCAACATCTCCGTCACTCCCAGAATCATTCGCCGGCACCTCGGTCCAGTCGCGGCAGCGGGCGCGCCTTGGCGAGCGCGTCGAAGGCCGCGAGATCCTCGAGTACCGCCCGCATGGCGGCCAGCGGCACCATGTTGGGCCCGTCGCTCGGGGCTTCCTCGGGGCGGTCGTGGGTCTCGATGAACACTCCGGCCACGCCCAGGGACACCGCCGCCCGCGCCAGCACCGGCACGAAGGCCCGCTGCCCGCCGCTCCGCCCGCCGAGCCCGCCCGGCTGCTGGACCGAATGGGTGGCGTCGAACACGACGGGCCAGCCGCTCCGGGCGAGCTCCGGCAGCGCCCGCATGTCGGACACGAGCGCATTGTAGCCGAAGCTCGTGCCCCGCTCGCAGAGCAGGATCCGCCCGGCCCCAAAGCCCTCGAGCTTGGCCACCACGTTGTGCATGTCCCAGGGCGCGAGGAACTGGCCCTTCTTGACGTTGATCGCCCGGCCCGTGCGCGCCGCCGCCGCCAGGAGATCGGTCTGACGGCAGAGGAACGCCGGGATCTGCAGCACGTCCACCGCCTCCGCCACCGGCGCGCACTGCCAGCTCTCGTGCACGTCGGTGAGCACCGGGCAGCCGAAGCGCTCGCGCACTTCGGCGAGGATCGCCACCCCCTCCTCGAGGCCGACACCCCGCGGGCTGTCGAGGCTCGTGCGGTTGGCCTTGTCGAAGGAGCTCTTGAAGATGAACGGGATGCCGAGTTCGGCCGTCAGCGTCACCAGCTCGCCGGCCATGAACAGGGCGTGCTCGCGGCTCTCGATGGCGCAGGGACCGGCGATCAGCACGAAGGGAAGATGCCGGGCGAGTTCCACCTCGCCGACGCGGACGGTCCGATCGGGCCGCGTCCCGGCCATCACACCAGCCTCGACTGTTCGAGGGCGGCGCCGATGAAGGCGGCGAACAGGGGGTGCGGGGCGAAGGGCCGCGACTTCAGTTCGGGATGGAACTGCACGCCGACGAACCAGGGATGGGACGGCAGCTCGATGATCTCGGGCAGCCGGCCGTCGGGCGACATGCCGGAAAAGCGCAGCCCGGCCTCCTCGAGGAGCGGCTTGTAGTTGATGTTGACCTCGTAGCGGTGGCGGTGGCGCTCGCTGATCTCCCGCGCCCCGTAGATGTCGTGCACGAGGCTGCCGGGCGCCAGCAGACAGGGATAGGCGCCGAGACGCATGGTGCCGCCGAGATCGTCGTCGGCCCGCCGGCGCTGCAGCTCGCCCTCCTTCTCCCATTCGGTGAGCAGGCCGACCACGGGATGCCGGCAGGGTCCGAACTCGGTCGAGCTCGCCCCATCGAGGCCGGCCAGATTGCGCGCCACCTCGATGCAGGCGAGCTGCATGCCGAAGCAGATGCCGAGGAAGGGCAGCCCCTTCTCGCGGGCATAGGTGACGGCGGCGATCTTGCCCTCCGCCCCGCGCTCGCCGAAGCCGCCCGGAACCAGCACCGCGTTGACACCCTGCAGGCGATCGTCCGGCACCTCGCCGGCGAAGGCCTCGGCGTCGATCCATTCGAGATTGACCCGCACCCGGTTGGCGATGCCGCCGTGGGTCAGCGCCTCGTAGAGCGACTTGTAGGCGTCGATGAGACCGGTGTACTTGCCGACGATGGCCACCGTCACCTCGCCCTCGGGCTTCTTGACGCGCTCGACGATCTCCTCCCAGGTCCCGAGCTGGGGGGCCGGCGCGTCGCCGATCCCGAACGCCTCGAGCAGCACGTCGTCGAGCCCCGCCTCGTGGTAGCGGATCGGCACCTCGTAGATCGTGTCGCAGTCGATGGCCGGGATCACCGCGTCCTCGCGCACGCTGCACTGGAGCGCGATCTTGCGCCGCGCCTCGGGCGGAATCGGCCGGTCGGAGCGACACAGCAGCGCGTCCGGCTGGATGCCGATGGCCCGGAGCTCGCGCACCGAATGCTGGGTGGGCTTGGTCTTGAGCTCGCCGGCGGAGGGAATGTACGGCACCAGGGTGACGTGGATGTAGGCGCAGTGGCCGCGCGGCAGCTCGTTGCCGAGCTGGCGGATGGCCTCCAAGAAGGGCAGCCCCTCGATGTCGCCCACGGTGCCGCCGATCTCGCAGATCACGATGTCGGCGTCACCGGCATCGTTGACGATGAACTCCTTGATCGCGTTGGTGACGTGGGGGATCACCTGCACCGTGGCGCCGAGATAGTCGCCGCGCCGCTCGCGGGTGATCACCGTCCAGTAGATGCGGCCCGAGGAGACGCTGTCGCTGCCGCGCGCCGGCACCCCGGTGAAGCGCTCGTAGTGGCCGAGATCGAGATCCGTCTCGGCACCGTCCTCGGTGACGTAGACCTCGCCGTGCTGGTAGGGCGACATGGTGCCCGGATCGACGTTGAGATACGGATCCAGCTTGCGCAGCCGCACCTTGTAACCGCGGGTCTGGAGAAGGGCACCGAGGGCCGCCGCCGCAAGACCCTTGCCGAGGGAACTCACGACACCGCCGGTTATGAAAACGTACCGTGCCATCAATCGCCATTGTCTACACGGAGGCGGCCGCGAGGCCAAGGCGCGGTGATGCCGCGCCCATCCGCCGGTGGCCGGAAGCTCACTGGGCGACCGGGGCGCTGGGCACGCCCGGGGCTTCCTCCTGCGGCGCCGGCGCCGGGGCGGTGGCCGGCTGATCGAGCACGATCGGCGCCCGGGTGGCGTTGCCGGCGAGAATGGCGAGCAGCAGGCTGGTGCCGATGAAGCTCGCCGCCAGGATGGCGGTGGTGCGGGTCAGAAGGTTGGCCGCCCCGCGGCCGCTCGTGAGCCCGCCGAAGGTGCCGCCGCCGATGCCGAGCCCCCCGCCTTCGCTGCGCTGGATCAGGATCACCCCGACCAGCGCCATGGCGATGAACAGATGAATGACGAGAACCACCGTGGCCATGTCGTGATCACCTCGAACGAAAAACGGGCGGACGCCTCACGCGCCGCCGCCCGACGTGTAGATACGCCAGAATTCCTCGGCGTCGAGACTGGCCCCTCCTACCAGTACGCCGTCGACTTCCGGCTGGGCCATGATCTCGGCCGCGTTGGCGGCCTTCACCGAGCCCCCGTAAAGGAGGCCGACGGCGTCCCCCTCGCCCAGCCGGGCGGCGAGCTGACGGCGCAGCCAGGCGTGGGTCTCGCGGATGTCGTCGGTGGTCGGCGTGCGGCCGGTGCCGATCGCCCAGACGGGCTCGTAGGCCACGACCAGCCGGGCGGCAGCCGCGTTCTCGGGCAGCGAGCCGTCGAGCTGCCTCGCCAGCACCTCGTAGCGGCGGCCGGCGAGCCATTCCTCCTCCGTCTCGCCGATGCAGAGCACGGCCAGAAGGCCGCTCTCCATGGCCGCCGCCGCCTTGCGACGGACGAGCTCGTCGGTCTCGCCGAGCCCGTGGCGGCGCTCGGAATGGCCGACGATCACCGCCCCTGCGCCGGCGTCCTTGAGCATCGGCGCACTGATGCAGCCGGTGTAGGGCCCTTCCGGCTTGTCGTGACAGTCCTGTCCGCCCACCAGGAGCGCGCTGCCCGCCACCCGCCGCGCCACCTCCGCCAGCACCGTGGCCGGCGGAAAGATGCCGAGGGTGCCCGAAAGCCGGGCGCCGCGCTGCGCGAGACTGCCGGCGAGCGCCAGCGCGTCCGCCCGCAGACCGTGCATTTTCCAGTTCCCGAAAACGATCGGCCGGGCCAGCGGCATCGGGCGCTCCGACGGGTTTGGGGGCCGCGCGAGAGGTATCACACCGCCTCCCGCGTTTCCAGAGGGGGCGGCAGGATGCCCGAGCTTGCCGCTCCTTCGGCGCTTCGCTATCGTGCCGCGGTGCCGCCGGCCGGTCCGCCTTCCCACAGCATCCTGGTTTGTCGAACATGCTGGACGCGTTGCGCAGTAAGGCCTCGTCCTGGGTCGTCAAGGCCTTCCTCGGGCTGCTGATCGTCAGCTTCGCGGTCTGGGGCATCGGCGACATCTTCCTCGGCCCCCGCGGCGGCAACGTCGCCGCCACCGTGGACGACCGGGAGATCACCACCGTCGAGCTGGACCGCGAGTTCGAGGCCCAGCTCCGGCGCATGAGCGAGCAGTTCGGCATCGCCATCGACCGCAACAATCCGCTCGCCGCCACCGCCCTCAACGAGGCGCTGCAGCGGCTGATCGCGCGACGCCTCGTCGACGCCTACGTGACCGAGCTCGGGGTCGGCGTGAGCGACGAGGAGGTGGCGGAGGCCATCCGCAGCGATCCCAACTTCACCGACGCCGCCGGCAATTTCGAGCGCGGCCGGCTGGAGCTGTTCCTGCGTTCCGTCGGCATCACGGAAAAGGCGTTCGTCGACGAGGTGCGGGCGGAGCTCGCCCGCAGCCGTCTGCTGCGCGCGATCGCCGAGCCGGTCCGTCCCTCCGACTTCCTCGCCCGTTTCCTCTACGACTACCGCAACGAGGAGCGGACGGCCGAGGCACTCCTGGTGCAGGCCGCCGCCATGGAGGTGGCCGAGCCCGACGACGCCACCCTCGAGGCCTGGCTCGAGGAGAACAGGGACGCGTTCCGGCGTCCCGAGTTCCGCAAGGTGGTGATCGCCCTCATCGGCGCCGAGGATCTGGTGGACGAGATTTCGGTGCCGGAAGAGGAGGTGCGGCAGCTCTACGAATCCCGCAAGAGCCTCTACACCGCGCCGGAGCGGCGCGAGATCGCCCAGCTCCTGCTGCCCGACGAGGACACCGCCCGCGAGGCCCAGCGCCTTCTCGGGCAGGGCAGGAGCTTCGAGGAGGTGGCCCAGGCGCTGGCCGAGGCGGGGGCCCGGTTCTCGCTCGTCGGCCCGGTCGAGCGCAGCGGTCTGCCCGCGGCCCTCGCGGAAACCGCCTTTGCCCTCTCCGAAGGAGAGATCGGCGAGCCGATCCGCACGCCTTTCGGCTGGCACATCCTGCGGGTCGTCAGGATCGAACCGGAACGGGTAGCCGACTTCGCGGAGAAGAAGGCCGAGCTCGAACGGGAGCTGGCGCTCGAGAAGGCGACCGACCAGCTGCCCGATTTCGCGGCCACCCTGGACGACGAGATCGCGGCCGGCGTGCCCCTCGAGGAGGCGGCCGAGAAACTGGGCATCCGGTTGCTGGCGATCGCGGCGGTGGACCGCGAGGGCAAGGATCCGGAAGGCCGGCCGGTGGCACCCGACGATCTCACGCCGGACATTCTGGAGGCCGTGTTCGCGGCGCCGGCGGGCGAGCCCTCGCTGCTCGAGGAGACCCGCGACGGACGCTATTTCCTGTTCCGGGTGGACGAGATCCAGGAGGCGCGGCCGCTGACGCTGGCCGAGGCCCGCGACCGCGTCCGCGAGGCCTGGCGGCGCGAACAGCAGCAGGAGGCGGCCCGGGCGCTGGCCGACAGCCTCCTCGAGGAGGCCCGGGCCGGTCGCGGCTTCGCCGAGCTCGAAGCGACCGCCGCGGGCGTCGTCCGTCGCGAGGTGGGGCCGCTCAAGCGCGGCGAGACGGGAGCCGCCTTCGGCCTCACCCCGAGCGGGGTGCGGGCGATCTTCACCACCGACAAGGACGCCCTCGTGGCGGAGCCGGTCGAGACCCCGGAAGGGGTCGCCCTGCTGCGGGTCACCGCCATCGAACCGGCACCCGAACCCGAGGATCTGACGCCGCTCCGCGACCAGCTCCGGATCGGCTGGCGGTCCGATCTGTTCGCCCAGTTCGAGGGCGCGCTCCGGGCGCGCTATGCGATCGAGGTCAATCAGCAGGCGATGGCGACGGTGCTCGGAGCCGGGGGCTGACGGCATGCGCCTGTCGCCCGATCCGGCGGAATTCGTCGCCGCCTACGAGGACGGCCGCGCACAGGTGGTCTGGACCTCGCTGGTGGCGGATCTCGAAACCCCGGTCTCCGCCTTCCTGAAGCTGGCCGAGAACCGGCCCTACAGCTTTCTCCTGGAAAGCGTCGAAGGCGGCGCCACCCGCGGGCGCTATTCCATCATTGGGCTGCGCCCCGACCTCGTGTGGCGCTGTTTCGGCGAGCGGGCCGAGATCAATCGCGAGGCGCTCCAGGGCCGCGACCGCTTCCGGCCCGACGAGCTGCCGGCGCTGGCCAGCCTGCGCCGGCTGATGGAGGCGACGCGGATCGCCCTGCCGCCGGAACTGCCGCCGATGGCCGCCGGTCTCTTCGGCCACATGGGCTACGACATGGTGCGGCTGATGGAGCGGCTGCCGGATCTCAACCCGGATCGCCTCGGCCTGCCCGACGCGGTGTTCGTGCGGCCCACCCTGATCGCCGTCTTCGACAACATCCTCGACCGGGTGACCCTGGTGACGCCGGTCTGGCCGCGGCGCGATCTCGCCGCCCGCGCCGCCCTCGATCTCGCGGCCGAGAGGCTGGCCGACGCCATCGCCGACTTCCAGCGCAGCCTCGGCCACGGCACCCTGCGCATGGCGAGCCCGCCGCCGCAGCCGCGCTCGAACGTGAGCCGCGAGGAGTACCACGAGATGGTACGGCGTGCCAAAGCCTACATCATGGCCGGCGACATCTTCCAGGTGGTACCCTCGCAGCGCTTCACCCTGCCCTTCACCCTGCCGCCCTTCGCCCTCTATCGGGCGCTGCGCCGCCTCAATCCCTCGCCCTTCCTGTTCTTCCTCGATCTCGACGGCTACGCGCTGGTGGGCTCCAGCCCCGAGATCCTGGTGCGGGTGCGGGACGGCAAGGTCACCATCCGCCCCATCGCCGGCACCCGCCGCCGGGGGGCGACGCGCGCCGAGGACGAGGCGCTGGCCCGCGACCTCCTGTCCGATCCCAAGGAGATCGCCGAGCACATCATGCTGCTCGATCTCGGTCGCAACGACGTCGGCCGGGTGGCGGAGATCGGCTCCGTGCGGGTGACCGAGAAAATGATCGTCGAGTACTACTCACACGTCATGCACATCGTCTCCAACGTCGAGGGCCGGCTGCGTTCCGACCGCGATGCCCTCGACGCCCTGATCGCCGGCTTCCCCGCCGGCACGGTGACGGGCGCCCCCAAGATCCGGGCGATGGAGATCATCGAGGAGCTGGAACCCGAGCGTCGCGGCTTCTACGCCGGTGCCGTCGGCTACTTTGCCGCCGACGGCGGCATGGACACCTGCATCGCGCTCCGGACGGCGCTCGTGCGCGGCGACCAGATGTACGTTCAGGCCGGAGGCGGGGTGGTCGCCGACAGCGATCCCGAAGCCGAGTTCCAGGAGAGCTGCAACAAGGCCCGCGCCCTCGTGCGGGCGGCCGAGGAGGCGGTCAGCTTCGCCGGCCGCGGGAGCTGAGCGGAGGACCGTTTCAGCAGGCCGCCGCGCCGCCGCAGTCGGCGTTTCGGGCCATCACCGCCCGCGCCTCGCGCGCAGCACACAGTTCGGCGATCCGGATCTCCGGGCAGCGCCGCTGGCGCACCACCGTCCCGAGCTCGGCGAAGCGCACGCCGCGTGCCCGGGCCTCGGGGATCCACCGCTCCAGCACCTCGAGGGTGACGGCGTGGGGATGACCGATGACGATGGCGGTGCCGCGCCGCCGCGCCAGCCGTTCGGCGAGGGCGAGCTGGCGGCGGATGGCGGCGGGTTCCCGCTCGTTGTCGATGAACACGTCCCGCCCGCCGAACAGGATGCCCGCCTCCCGGGCCGCCTTCTCGGCGACGCTCCGGGGCGAGGTCCAGCTGTCGACATAGAGGAGGCCACGCTCGCGCAGGACCTCCATCACCGCCCGCATCGCCCCCATGTCGGCGGTCGCCCGGCTGCCCATGTGGTTGTTGACCCCGACCGCACCCGGCACCTGAGCGAGCGCCCAGGCGAGGCTGGCGCGGACCACCGCCGCCGACTGCCCGGCACGGATGGCGCGCGGGCCGGGATCGAAGCCGGAGCTCTCGGGCTCCATCGGCATGTGCAGGAAGATCTCCTTGCCGGCCTCGCGGGCCACCGCCACCCGTCGCGGGGCGTCCTGGACGTAGGGCAGGAAGGACAGGGTCATCGGCGCCGGCAGCGCGGCCGCACGGCGCACCGTCTCCATGCTGTGCCCCATGTCGTCGAGCACCAGCGCGATCACCGGATCACCGGCCGGCGGGCCGGCGGGCGACCGCGCCGCCCGGTGCGGGGGACGCGGCCGGGGCCGGAGCGGGGCCGGCCGCGCCTCGGCGAGGGCCGGCGGCAGGGCGAGACGCGGCACCGCGGCGTAACTCGGCAGAGAGACCGCGGGCACCGGTTCCGGCGAAGACGCGATCGGCGGTGCCACCGCCCCCCGCACCGGGGGCGGGGCGGGCTCGGCCGCGTCCTGCCAGCGGGACAGCAGGAGACCGCCGCCCGTGGCCAGCAGGAAGACGGCGAGCAGCAGCAACGCTTCGCCACGCGACAGCCTCACCCGCCGCGGAAGCTGTCGCAGGCGGTCGAGGACGCGGGCAAAAGACGGCGGCCGGAACGCGCTCATGCGCGCCATTATGCCCGCGGCGGCCGGGTGGAAAAGGGCGATCTGTCGAAAAACCTACCGGCGGATGCCATCTCTCCTCCGGGCCCGCCGGTTGCGCCCTTGACGGCCGGGTCCACGCAAGCTTTGTAGATCGCCGTCTTGGCGCCACCGCCACCCGTCTCGAGTCCGGACATGCTGATCCTCATCGATAACTACGACAGCTTCACCTACAATCTTTACCATTATCTCGGCGAACTCGGGGCCGAGGTGGCGGTCCACCGTAACGACACCATCACGCCCGAAGAGGTGCTGGCGCGGGCGCCCGAGGGCATCGTCATCTCGCCCGGCCCCTGCGATCCGGACCGGGCCGGCATTTCCCTGGACCTCGTCAGGGCGGCCGCGGGGCGGGTGCCCATCCTCGGCGTCTGTCTCGGGCACCAGGCCATCGCCCAGGCCTTCGGCGCCACCATCGGCCGCGCACCGGTCGTCATGCACGGCAAGGTGAGCGCCATCCATCACGACGGCAGCGGGGTCTTCCGGGGTCTGCCCTCGCCCTTTCCGGCCACCCGCTATCATTCGCTGGTGGCGCTCGCCGACACCATCCCCGACGTGCTCCTCGTCAATGCCCGCAGCGAGGACGGGCTGGTGATGGGCGTCCGCCACCGGCGCTGGCCGATCCACGGCGTGCAGTTCCATCCGGAAAGCATCGAGACCGGGCAGGGGCACGCGATCCTCGACAACTTCCTCGCCCTGTGCCGGACGGAGACCGTCGGATGACCGCCGAACTGCGACGTTTCCGGGAGCTCATCGCCGTCATCGCCGACGGCCGGCCGCTGTCCTTCGACCAGGCCCGCGAGGCCTTCGCCATCATGATGTCCGGCGACGCCACCCCGGCCCAGGTGGGCGCCTTCCTGATGGGGCTCCGGGTGCGTGGCGAGACGGTGGAGGAGATCCGCGCCGGGGCCAGCGAGCTGCGGGCGCGGATGCGGCGCATCCGGGCGCCGGAAGGGGCCATCGACACCTGCGGCACCGGCGGCGACGGGGCCGGCACCTACAACATCTCCACCGCCGCGGCGCTGGTCATCGCCGCCTGCGGGGTGCCGGTCGCCAAGCACGGCAACCGCGGCATCTCCTCCCGCTCCGGCTCCTCCGACGTGCTGGCGGCGCTCGGGGTCGACATCGACGCCCCCTTCGAGCGCATCGAACGGGCGCTGGCCGAGGCCGGCATCGGCTTCATGATGGCCCCCCGCCATCACGGCGCCATGCGCCACGTGGCGGGCCCGCGCGGCGAGCTCGGCACGCGCACCGTCTTCAACCTCCTCGGACCGCTGGCCAATCCCGCCGGCGTGCGGCGGCAGGTGATGGGCGTCTTTGCCGAACGCTGGATCGAACCCCTGGCGGCGGTGCTGGGCGGTCTCGGCAGCGAACGGGCTTGGGTCGTGCACGGCCACGACGGTCTCGACGAGCTCACCATCACCGGTCCCACCCGGGTCGCCGAATGGACCGGCAGCGAGGTGCGCACCTTCGAGGTGACGCCGGAGGACGCCGGCCTGCCGCGCGGTCGCCTCGAGGATCTCCGGGGCGGTGATCCCGCCCACAACGCCGAGGCCATCCGCGCCGTGCTGGCCGGCGTGCGCGGCCCCTTCCGCGACGCCGTGCTGCTGTCGGCGGCGGCGGCGCTGCTGGTCGCCGGCAGGGCGGCCGATCTCGCCGAAGGGGCGGGCATGGCCGCCGAGGCGATCGACAGCGGCGCCGCCGAGCGGGTGCTGCAGAAGCTCGTGCGCATCACCGCGGAAGACGGCTCGTGAGCGACGTTCTCGGCCGCATCTGCGCGCTGCGGCGCGAGCAGGTGGCGGAGCGGCGGCGAGCGGTGCCGCTGTCCGCGCTCGAGGCGCGGCTGCCCGGGCTGCCCCCGCCCCGCGGCTTCGCGGCGGCGCTGGAGGCCACGGACAGGCGCCGCGAACTCGCCCTCATCGCCGAGATCAAGAAGGCCTCGCCCAGCCGCGGGCTGATCCGCGCGGATTTCGATCCCCCGGCCCTCGCCCGGGCCTACGCCGCCGCCGGTGCGAGCTGTCTTTCGGTGCTCACCGAGCACGCCCATTTCCAGGGGGACGACGCGCATCTGACGGCGGCCCGGGAAGCGGTACCACTGCCGGTGCTGCGCAAGGACTTCATCCTCGACCCCTATCAGGTGGTGGAGGCGCGGGCGATCGGCGCCGATGCGATCCTGGTCATCATGGCGGCGGTGGCGGACGGGCTCGCCGCCGAGCTCGTCGCCGCCGCCACCGGGCTCGGCATGGACGTGCTGGTGGAAGTCCACGACGAGCGCGAGCTCGAACGGGCGTTGCGGCTCGATGCGCGGCTGATCGGCATCAACAACCGCGACCTGCGGACCCTGGCGGTCGATCTCGAGACGGGAAGGCGGCTCGCGCCGCGGGTGCCCGCCGATCGTCTGGTGGTGGCCGAGAGCGGCCTCTCGAGCCATGCCGATCTTCTTTCCCTGCGGGCGGCCGGCGCCCGTGCCTTCCTGGTCGGCGAATCGCTGATGCGCGAACCGGATGTGGCGGCGGCCACCCGCCGGCTGCTGGGGCGGAGCGAGGAACCATGACGGACTTCACCCATTTCGACGCCGAGGGCAACGCGGTGATGGTGGACGTCTCGGAAAAGCCGGTCACCGTCCGCACCGCCACCGCCGCCGCCCGGGTGGTGATGGCGCCGGCCACCCTGGCGCGCATCCGGGCGCGCGGTTTCGCCAAGGGCGACGTGCTCGGCATCGCCCAGCTCGCCGGCATCATGGGGGCCAAGCGCACGCCCGATCTCGTCCCCCTCTGCCACCCCCTGCCCCTCGATTCGGTGGAGGTCTCGCTGTCCCTCGACGAGGCGGCGAGCGCCGTCGCCATCGAGGCCACCTGCCGGGTGACCGCCCGCACCGGGGTGGAGATGGAGGCGCTGACCGCGGTGACGGTGGCGGCGCTCACCGTCTACGACATGTGCAAGGCGGTGGATCGCGGGATGCGGATCACCGACATCCGCCTCCTCCACAAGGCCGGCGGCCGCTCCGGCGAATTCCGGGCGGAGGAATGAGATGATCCCGGTCGCCGAGGCGCGGGCGCGCATCCTCGAAGCGATGCCGCGGATGCCCCTCGAATGGGTGGCGCTGCCGGCCGCCCACGGGCGGGTGCTGGCGCGGGATCTCCACGCCGGACGCAGCCAGCCGCCGCTCGCCGTCTCGGCCATGGACGGCTATGCCGTGCGCAGCGAGGACCTGCGCGAGCCGGGCGCCCGGCTGCGGATCGTGGGCGAGGTCCCCGCCGGCAGGGTATTCGCGGGCCGGGTCGGTCCCGGCGAGGCGGTGCGCATCTTCACCGGTGCGCCGCTGCCCGAGGGGGCCGATGCCGTGCTCATGCAGGAGCGGGCCGAGGTCTCGGGCGACCTCTTGCGGGCGCAGGTGGCGCTGCCGCCGGGCAAGTTCGTGCGCCCGGCGGGTCTCGACTTCGAGGCCGGCTGGAAGGGTCTCGGCGCCGGCCATCTCCTCGATGCCCGCGCCCTCGGTCTCGCCGCCGCCATGGGCCACGCCTGGCTGCCGGTGCGCCGACGGCCCCGGGTCGCCATCCTGGCCACCGGCGACGAGCTCGTACGGCCGGGCGAGGTGCCGGGCCCCGCCGGCATCGTCAGCTCCAACAATCCCACGCTCATGGCGATGGTCGAGGGATGGGGCGGTGACCCCGTGGATCTCGGCATCGCCCGCGACCGCCCGGAGGATCTCCTGCACGCCCTCGACCAAGCGGCCGGTGCCGATCTCCTGGTGACCTCGGGCGGCGCCTCGGTGGGTGCCTACGACCTCGTGCAGGACACGCTGGTCGCCCACGGTCTTGCGGTCAATTTCTGGAAGATCGCCATGCGCCCGGGCAAGCCTCTGATCTTCGGGCGCTTTCGCGACATCCCCTTCCTCGGTCTGCCGGGCAACCCGGTCTCCGCCGCCGTCTGCGCCATCGTCTATCTGCGGGCGGCGCTCCTGGCCTGCCTCGGGCGACCGACCGAACTGCCCGTGTCCCGGGCGCCGCTCGCCGCACCGCTCGCCGCCAACGACGAGCGCGAGGACTACATGCGGGCGTACTGGCGATCCGACGGCGGGCAACCGCCGCGGGTGCGGCCGGCGGACCGCCAGGACAGCTCGATGTTCGCCACCTTCGCCCATGCCGATCTGCTGCTGCGGCGGCCGCCCCGCGACCCGGCCCGGGCCGCCGGCGACCTGGTCGAGGTGATCGAGATCGCGCGCGCGCTCGCCCGATGAGTGCAGCCGCTGCGACGAGATTTCGCTTGACCGGCGAGGAGAACTAAACTAGAACATCCCCCGGTTCCATCGGCCCGTTTCCCCGGGGAGAGAGGCGTGCTCACCCAGCGTCAGCTCCAGCTGCTTCGCTTCATCTACGCGTACATGCAGGAGCACGGGGTGCCGCCCTCCTTCGACGAGATGCGGGCGGCGCTTCGCCTGCGCTCGAAGTCGGGGATCCATCGCCTCATCTCGGGCCTCGAGGAACGCGGCTACATCCGTCGCCTCGCCTATCGCGCCCGCGCCATCGAGGTGCTCAAGCCGCCCCTCGAGATGACCCGCGCCTCGGCCGGGGCGGCGGGCGGCGGCAATGTCGTGCGGGGGCTGTTCGGCAACGGCGGCCGGCGGGCGCTGGCCGGGGTCCAGGACAGCACACGACTGCCGCTCTACGGACGGATCGCCGCCGGCACCCCGATCGAGGCGCTGAGCGACACCAGCACGGTGATCGAGGTACCGGGGATGTTCCTCGGCGAGGGTGAACACTACGTGCTGCAGGTGGTGGGCGATTCGATGGTCGGCGCCGGCATCCTCGATGGCGACTACGTCGTCATCCGCCGCTGCGAGACGGCGGAAAGCGGGGAGATCGTGGTGGCCCTGATCGAGGACCGCGAGGTGACCCTGAAGCGCCTGCGCCGCCGCGGCGCCTCGATCGCCCTCGAGGCCGCCAATCCCGACTACGAGACGCGCATCTTCGGACCGCACCAGGTCAAGATCCAGGGGCGGCTCGTGGGTCTGCTGCGGCGCTATTGAACGGTCGCCGCCACCTCCTGGATGCGATCGGGCACGTCGGTGATCACCGCATCGACCCCGAGATCGAACAGTTCGCGTGCGCGTTCCGGCGAGTTGACGGTGAACACCAGCACCTTGACGCCCTCGCGCCGCGCGGTCTCGATCACCTGCGGTTCTACCGCCCCGTGCCACAGATGAACGGAGACGCATCGCAGGCGGCGCAGGACGGCCGGCCAGTCGCCCTCCGGCCGGCGCAGCAGCAACCCCCGCGGGATCTCGGGGGCCACCTCGCGCAGTCCGGCGAGGATCTCCTCGGAGAAGCTGGAGACCAGCTGCACCACCTCGCGGCGATGCGGGTCGGCGAGCAGGGCGCGCCCGATCACATGCGCCTTCTCCCGCTGCGACCCGGCGGTCGGCTTGATCTCGATGTTGGCCTTGAGCCCCAGCTCCCGGAGCAGCGCGAGGGCCTCGTCCAGTCGCGGCGGCCGCTCGCTGCGGTAGGTCTCGCCGAACCAGCGTCCGGCATCCAGCCCGGCCACCGTATCCGCATCGTGGTCCCGGAGCTCGCCGCGGCCGCTGGTGGTCCGGTCCAGGGCCGGGTCGTGCATCAGCACCGGAACCGCGTCGCGCGTGAGCCGCACGTCGATCTCCACCCAGCGGCAGCCGCGGCGCCGCGCCTCGCGCAGCCCGGCCAGGGTGTTCTCGGGTGCGTAGGCGGCGGCCCCGCGATGGCCGATCACCCTGGTGTCCAGAGCCAGCGTCCCGCCGGCGTCGTCTCCGTCGCTGCGCTTCGCCATGAGCGCTCTCCCGGCCGCGTCATCGGCGCCTCCAGAAATATTGGGCGCGAGGGGCGACGAAACCATGACTTCGCGGCAGGATTTTCACCGTCGCCGACGTCCGCGGGAAGGGGCAACGATGGGCGCTGACGGCCGGCCCCGGCGCACCGGGGCGGAGACGTCGGGCGGAGCGGTGGCCACCGTTACCGGGGTGGTCGAGCGGGTCCTGTTCGCCCGGCCCGCGGACGGGTTCGCCCTTCTCTCCCTGCGGCCGGCGGCCGGCGGGCCGCCCCTCGTGCTCGCCGGGGACATCGCCCGTTTCGGCGTCGGCGAGAGCGTCCGCGCCGAGGGGGTGCTCGAGGAGGACCGGAGCTGGGGGCGACGGCTGCGCGTGACCGCCGCCGAGCCCCTCGCGCCACGGACCGCCGAGGCGGTGGCCGAATATCTGGGGTCGGGGATCGTGAAGGGCCTCGGGCCGCGCCTCGCGGCGCGCCTGCTCGCCCGCTTCGGCGACGAGCTGCCTTCGGTGCTGCTCGAGGCGCCCGAGCGGCTGGCCGAGGTCCGCGGCATCAGCCCGCGCATGGCGGCACGCATCGGTCGGGCGTGGCGGGAGCGGGCGGCCGAGCGGGAGGCCCTCCTGTTCCTGCAGAGCCACGGCCTCGGCGCCCGGCGCGCACGGGCGGTGCTCGAGGTCTTCGGTGAGGCCACGGTGGCCAGGGTGCGCGAGGATCCCTACCGCCTCGCGCGCGAGGTGCGCGGCATCGGTTTCGCGACCGCCGACGCCCTCGCACGGCGGCTCGGGATCGCCGAGGACGCCCCGGTACGCAGGGTGGCGGCGCTCGAGGAGGCGCTGCGCCAGGCGGCCGAGGAAGGCCACAGCGCGGTCGAACAGGAGGCCCTGCTGGAGACCGCGGCATCGCTCCTGCACCAAGGTGCGGACGACTTCCGGGAGGCGCTCGAACGGGCCCTCGCCGAGGGCCGGCTGGCGCGGCGCCGCACGGGCCCCCTCGCCTATCTGCTGCTGCCCGAGCTCAACCGCGCGGAGGCCGACATCGCCGTCGATCTCGAACGGCTGGCCGCCGGCCTGCCGCCCTGGCATCCGCTGGACGCCGGCGAGGCCCTGCAGGGGGCGGCGAAGGCGCTCGAGCTGGAGCTTTCCGAGCGCCAGCGCGCCTCCCTGGCGCGTCTCCTGGAACACAAGGTGAGCATCCTCACGGGCGGACCGGGAACCGGCAAGACGACGCTGGTGCGGGCCTTCCTCGCGGCGCTGCGGGGACGCGGCCTCGCGATCGCCCTCGCGGCGCCCACGGGCCGGGCCGCGCGCCGCCTCGCGGAGAGCACCGGTCACGAGGCCTCGACCCTCCACCGGCTGCTGGAGGCGGAACCGGGGCGCGGCTTCCGGCGCGGCCGCGGCCGTCCGCTCGAACTCGATCTGCTGGTCGTCGACGAGACCTCGATGGTCGATCTGCCGCTCGCCCAGGCCACCCTCGCCGCGCTGCCCTCGCGCTGCGCCCTCCTGCTCGTGGGCGATGCCGACCAGCTCCCCTCGATCGGTCCCGGCCAGCTGCTGGCCGATCTCATCGCCAGCGGCCAGCTGCCGGTGGTCCGTCTCACCGAGATCTTCCGCCAGGCGGCGGAGAGCGGCATCGTCACCAGCGCCCACCGGGTCAACCGCGGCCTGCCGCCCCGCTTCTCCCACGACGGCCGCAGCGGCGACTGTTTCGGCGTCCGCTTCGAACGGGCCGAACAGGCGACCGACCTGCTGCTCGAGCTGGTGGCGAGCCGCATTCCCGAGCGGTTCGGCCTCGATCCCGTGCGCCAGCTCCAGGTCCTCTGCCCGACCAATCGCGGCGCTCTCGGCACAGTGGAGCTCAACCGCATCCTCCAGGAGCGGCTCAATCCCCGGCCGGCCGCCAGGCTCGACCACCGGGGGCAGCGCTTCGCCCTCGGCGACAAGGTCATGCAGACCGAGAACGACTACCAGCGCGAGGTCTACAACGGCGACATCGGCACCATCGTCGAACTCGACCGCCGCGGCCGCACGCTGGTGGTGGACATGGAGGGCCACCATGTGCGTTACGAGGCCGCCGATCTCGAGCGGCTGGTGCCCGCCTATGCCATCACGGTACACAAGGCGCAGGGCAGCGAGTATCCGGCGGTGGTGCTGGTGCTGGCCCGCGAGCACGGGCGCATGCTGCGCCGGCGGCTGCTCTACACGGCCATCAGCCGCGCCCGGCGCCTGCTCGTGGTGCTGGCGGAACCTACCGCGCTGGAGCGCGCCATCCGGACCGCCGACAGCGAGCGTTGCTCGCTGCTGCGCCACCGTCTGCTGGGGGAGGTCGAGAACCGATCATGAAGGCGAGCGACATCGAGGCCCGGCTCGCGGCCGGCCGCGAGATCCTGCGCGAGGCCGGCCGTACCGCCCTCGGCTTCTTCGCCCGACACCGCGAACTCGCGGTCGAACGGAAGGGCCGTCAGGATTTCGTGAGCCGCGCCGACCGGGAGGTGGAGGCGCTGATCCGCGCCCGCCTGGCCGAGCGCTTTCCCGAAGATGCGGTGATCGGCGAGGAACAGGGGGGCCAGCTGGCCGAGCGCGTCTGGGTCGCCGATCCCATCGACGGTACCGCCAACTTCCTGCGCGGGATTCCCTACTGGAGCACGACCCTGGCCTTCGTCGAGAAGGGACGGCCGCTGATCGGTCTCACCTATGATCCGGTCCACGACGAGCTGTTCGTCGCTCTCGCCGGCGGCGGCGCGCAGCTCGACGGGCGGCATATTCGGGTCTCGGGGGCCTGCGGGCCGGAGGAGGCCTGCGTCGGCCTCAGCTTCACCTTCCGCACCCCGGTCCGGGACTATCTCGCGGCGCTCGAAGGGCTGCTCGCCGCCGGTTTCGATCACCGCCGCCTGGGCTCGGCGGCCCTCAGCCTCGCCCATGTCGCGGACGGCCGCCTCGACGCCGTCTTCACCCTCCGCACCCACAGCTGGGACGTGCTCTCGGGGCTTCTCCTGGTGCGCGAGGCGGGCGGTCGGACCACCGCGTTCGGAACGGATCTGCTGGAGAGCCGGAGCGTCGCCGCCGCCGCCCCCGGCATCGCCGGCGAGATCGCCCGGCTGACCGGGATCCCGCTCGCCGGTCGGGGCGGCGCCTGAAGGATCAGGAAGCGGCGATCCGCCCCTCGTCGAGCCGGGCGTAGACCGCCGCCAGTTCCCTGATGCGGCCGATCATCGAGTAGAGCCCGTTCTGGCGGCCGGGTGTGAGCAGGCGACCGAGCCCGATCCGCTCGAAGACCTCGGGCGGGGTGGCGAGGATCTCCGCCGGCGGCCGGCCCGAATAGAGCCGGAGCAGGAGGGCGATCAGCCCGCGCACGATGATGGCGTCGCTGTCGGCCCGCAGATGCAGCAGGCGGCTGCGCGCATCGTAATCGGCCACCAGCCACACCTGGCTCTGGCAGCCGCGCACCTTGTTCGCCTCGGTACGGTGGCGCTCCTCGAGCGCGGGCAGCTCCTTGCCCAGCTCGATCAGATATTCGAGCTTCTCGCGGGGATCCTCGAAGAGCGCGAACTCCTCGACGATGCGCTCCTGCTCCTCGGTGATGCCGGCGGCCCGGTCCATGCACGCTGTCCTTGTCACGCTCGCATCGCTCCATATGCTGGCGCCGATCACCGGGTCAACCTTCCCCCACCCCCGTCGCCGGAGACGCCGTGCCGAAGCTGCTCGTGCTGCAGCACAGCGACGACGCCCCACCGGGTCTGATCGGCGAGGAGATCGCCGCCGCCGGCGGCGAGATCGACCTGCGCATCGAACGCCGGGGCATGCGCCTGCCGCCGGACGCCCGCGGGCACGACGGGCTGATCGTCCTGGGCGGGGTGATGAACGCCCTCGACGATGCCCGCTGTCCGCATTTCCCGCGACTGCTCTCGCTGATCCGGACGTTCGCGGCGGAGGACAGGCCGGTGCTCGGCGTCTGTCTGGGCGCCCAGCTCGTGGCCCGCGCTTTCGGTGGCGAGGTACGCATCGGGGGCGCTCCGGAATTCGGCTTCGTGCCGCTCCATGCGCGGCCGGCGACGGCCCGCGACCCGCTGTTCGGCGGTCTGTCCTTTCCGGTCGCGGTGATGCAGTGGCACGACGATACCTTCGCGCTGCCCTCGAAGGCCGTGCACCTCCTCGAGAGCGCGACCTGTCCGAACCAGGCCTTCCGCATCGGCCGCGCGGTCTACGGCCTGCAGTGCCATTTCGAGGTGACGGCGGAGATCCTGGAGTCCTGGCTGGCCCTCTATGCGCGCTCGGGCCGCGATCCCGAGGCCCTCGAGCGGACGCGCCGGGCGCTGCCGCGGCTGCTGCCGGAGGCCCAACGGTTCGGCCGCTGCATCCTGCGTCGGTGGCTGCGGCTGGTGAAGGCGGTTCGCGCGTGAATATCCGTGAATATACGCTTCTCGCAGCGGTTGGCATGTCTTTTTCGTTGCTCTAACATCCGCGCGAGAACACACACCGTTTCGCGAATTTTCTCATTTCTTAATGCTCGGATGGTAAGGCGGCCGGTGAATGCCGCCGATGATGGACAGGCCTTGTGGAATCCCGTTCCCATCTTCTTTCGGTGATGCGCCGGCCGGGCGCCGCGCGTCTCTGGATGGCCGGCATCGCCGTGAGCGTGATGCGCTGGCTGGAGATGCTGGCCTTCAGCCTCTTCGCCCTCGCGGAGACCGGCTCGGCGCTGGTCGTTTCCCTCACCGTCTTCGCCCGCATGCTGCCGCTCTTGTTCCTGGGCGGGATCGCCTCCTCCCTGGCCGAGCGGCGCGACCGCCGCGCCACCCTGCTGGTCGCTCTCGGCACCATGCTGGCCAGCGCCGCGGCCCTGTTCGCGGCCGCTCTCGGCGATCTGCTGAACGTGCCGCTGATCATGCTGGCGGCGGTGCTGGGCGGGGTCTTCTGGGCGGTGGAGACGCCGCTTCGCCGCACCATGCTGGCCGAGGCCGGGGGCATGGAGCGGATCGGCCAGAGCATGGGCCTCGAGATCGCCACCAACCAGCTCACCCGCCTCACCGGCGCCGTGATGGGCGGCACCATCATCGCCTTCCTCGGCCTCGGCGGCGTCTTCCTTTCCGGTATCCTGCTCTATGCCGGCGCCATCCTGCTGGTCCTCGGCCTGCCCCACAGTCGACCGTCGCGTGCGGCCGCGCGGGGCCCGCGCGAGATCCTGGCCGGTCTCATGGAGAGCGTGCGCGAGGCGCGCCGCTCCGAGCTGCTCACCGGCAGTCTCCTCATCTCGGCGGTCTTCAACCTCTGGGCCTTCCCCTATTTCGCGCTGGGACCGGTGGTGGGCCGGGAGGTACTGGGGCTGGGGCCGAGCGGCATCGGCCTGCTCATGGCGATGGAGCCGCTCGGGGCGTTGCTCGGCTCGGTGTTCATCGCCGCCCGGCTGCGGCCCGCCCTGTTCGCGCCGCTCTACGCGTTGAGCCCCATCGTCTTCGTGGTCGGTACCACCCTGCTCGCCGGCGCCGCCTCCGTTCTCGTCGCCCATGCCGCCCTCTTCGGTGCCGGGCTCGGGATGGCGGCCTTCGCGGTGATGCAGATGATCCTCCCCATCTATGCCGCACCGCCCGAAATGCGGGTACGGATGGTGGGACTGATGGCCATGACCATCGGCGTGGCACCGCTGGGCTTCGCCCACGCCGGCCTGCTCGCCGAATGGCTCGGGGTCCAGAATGCGCTGCTCGTGCTGGCCGCCGAGGGCACCATCGCCACCCTCCTCGTGCTGCTGCGCTATCCGGCACTGCTGACGACCCGGCTGCGTCCCGCGCGGGGTGACCACTGAGCGGCTTTTCGCGGACCGCCGGTTTGGCGTATGACGAAACGGCACGACCCGCAGGCGGCGCCGGCCCGCGGGCCGTGGCGCAGTTCGCTCGGGAGGAAACCGCATGCAACCTTGGCTTTGCCTGGCTCTCGCCCTTTCCCTGCCGCTCGCGGCGGCGGGATCGCAGCGGGCTCTCGCCCAGGAGCCGGCCACGCCACCGGCCGCGGCCGGCACGGAAGGGGCCGAGGTGGACGAGATCCAGGCCCTGATCGAGCGCATGCGCAGGAAGGTGGAGGACATGAACAGGGCCGCTGCCGAGCGCGACAAGGCCCTGCAGTTCCTCGAAAAGCAGGTCGAAGAAGCGACCAGGGTCATCGGCACCACCACCCAGACCACCGAGGCCCTGCGGGAGAAGACGACCGCCCTCAGCAGCGAGCTCGAGGACATCGCCCAGGCACGCGACGAGCTCTCGAGCGCGGTGAGCGAGCGCGAGCAGCTCTTGACGGCGCTCGAGCAGCGGGTGGCCGCCCTCACCGACATGCTCGGTCTCGACCGGCCCGACCGCTACAAGCTCGGCGACAGTCTCGAGGCACTCGGCGCCCGGCTCGACTCCACTCTCAAGGAGCGGGACGAGCTCGCCGCGCGGCTGGCCGAGGTGGAACGGCAGCGGGCTACGCTGGAAGAGCAGCGGGCCATCCTCGAGGAACGTCTCGCCGGCCTCGAGCGGGAAGGGCGCCGACGCGAACAGGAGGCCCGGCAGCGGATCGCCGAGCTCGGTCGCGAGATCGAGGATCGCGAGGCGCGGCTGGCGGAGCTCGAACAGCGGCTCGGCGTCGGTCAGGAGCGGATCCGGGCGATGAACGAGGAGATCGCCCGCCTGAACCGCCAGCTCGCGACCCTCAAGGATCTCCTCGGCAGCCTCGATCAGAAGCTGCAGGAGGCGGATCTGCGGAACAAGCGCCAGCAGACGCGGATCGCCGATCTCACGCTCCGCCTCAACGCCGCCCTCGCCAAGCAGGTGGAGGAGCTCAGGGAGTACCGCTCCGAGTTCTTCGGCCGCCTCAAGAAGGCGCTCGGGGACCGTCCGGACATCAAGATCGTCGGCGATCGCTTCGTCCTGCAGGCGGAACTCCTGTTCCCTTCGGGCTCCGCCAATCTCGACCCGGCCGGCGAGGCGGAGCTCGAGAAGGTAGCGGAAAGCCTCAAGGAGGTGATGGCCACCATTCCGCCGGATATCGACTGGGTGCTGCGGGTCGACGGCCACACCGACAAGGTGCCGCTCCGCCCCGAATCCATCTACCGTTCCAACTGGGAGCTCTCCACCGCCCGGGCGCTCACCGTGGTGGAGTTCCTGATCGACCACGGGATTCCGCCGGAGCGGCTGGTGGCCGCGGGCTTCGGCGAGTACCAGCCGATCGATCCGGGGGACAGCGAGGAGGCCTATCGCCGCAACCGCCGGATCGAGTTCAAGCTCACCGAACGCTAGGAGGACGGCATGCCGCCCCGGGCCATCATCCTCGACTGCGATCCCGGTCAGGACGATGCGGTGGCGATCTTCCTCGCCCTCGCCTCGCCCGAGGAACTCGACGTCCTGGCCGTCACTACCGTGGGCGGCAACGTCCCCCTGGCGCTGACCGAAGCCAACGCGCGGCGGGTGGTGGAGGCGGCGGGAGCGTCGGTGCCGGTCCACCTCGGCTGCCCACGGCCGCTGCTGCGGCCGCTCGAGACGGCCGAGCACGTTCACGGCGAGACCGGCCTCGACGGTTCCGGGCTGCCGCCTCCGCAACGACCGCCCGCGCCCGGTCATGCGGCGGACGTCATCGTCGAGCTGGTGATGGGCCGCCCGCCCGGCAGCGTCACCCTGGTGCCGACCGGGCCCCTCACCAACATCGCCCTGGCACTCGTCAAGGAGCCGGCCCTGGCCGAGCACCTCGCCGGCATCGTGCTGATGGGCGGCGCCATCGGCCTCGGCAACATCACCCCGGCGGCCGAGTTCAACTTCTACGTCGACCCCCATGCGGCGGACATCGTGTTCCGCTCGGGGGTGCCGATCACCATGTTCCCGCTCGACGTCACCCACAAGGTGCTGGTCACCCCGGAGCGGCTCGAGCGGATCGACGCCCTCGGCACGCCCGCGGCGCGGGCGGTGGCGGGCATGCTCGACTTCTACCGTCGCCACGGCCGCACCGGCGGCGCCGAGGACGGCCCCCTGCACGACCCCTGCACGATCGCCTGGCTGATCGCGCCCGAACTGTTCTCCGGCCGCGAGTGCCATGTGGCCATCGAGACCGTGAGCCCCCTCGGCCTCGGGCGCAGCTACGTCGACTGGTGGGGCAGCGGGGACGGACCGGCCAACGCGCTGGTCGTGAACGAGGCCGATGCCGAAGGCTTCTTCGATCTGCTGGTGGAGCGGCTGGCCCGCCTCTGAGCCGATCGCTTCAGGACTTCGGCTGCTGCTGGGTGATGCAGTGGATGCCGCCGCCGCCCGCCACCAAATCCAGCACGTCCACCTGCACCACCTCGTGCTCGGGGAAGGCGGCGGCGATGACGCGGTACGCCGTCTTGTCGGCGGCGTCGTCGAAGGCCGGCATCACGATGCCGCCGTTGGCGACGTAGAAGTTGACGTAGGAGGTGGTGAGCAGCACCCCCTCGCGACGTTCGCGCGGCCTGGGCATCGGCAGCTCGATGATCTCGAACGAGCGTCCGCGCGCGTCCGTGGCCTGCTTCAGGACCTCGAAATTGGCCTCCAGCGCCTCGTGGTGGGGCCCGCCGGGTTCGTCCCGTGCGGCCAGCACGACACCCGGGCGGACGAAACAGGCAAGGTTGTCGACATGGCCCCGGGTCTCGTCGTCCACCATGCCCCGCGGCAGCCAGATCACCCGCTCGACGCCGAGGCAGGCGGCCAGCTCGGCCTCCACCTCCTCGCGGCCGAAGCCGGGGTTGCGGGCCGGATCGAGGGCCGCCGGCTCGCACACCAACGCCGTCCCCTCGCCGTCCACCGAGACGTTGCCGCCCTCGAACACGAGCTGGGACTCGAAGCTGCGCGCCTTCACATGCTCGAGGATACGCCGCGCGAGCTGGGCGTCCTGGGCGTAGTCCTGGTAGAGCTCGCCCCAGCCGTTGAAGCGCCAGGCGACACCACCGAGCCTCCGCTCCCCGTCGAGCAGGAAGGTGGGACCGGTATCGCGCACCCAGCTGTCGTCGTGGGTCATCGGCAGCACCGAGACGCCCTTGCCGAGATAGAGGGAGGCGTCGGCGGCGAGATCGGGACGGACGATCATCGTCACCGGCTCGAATTCGGCGATCGCCGCCGCCACCTGGGCGACCACGCGGCGCGCCGCCTCGAGATTGCCCTCCCAGATCGCGTCCCGGCAGGGCCATGCCATCCAGCAACGGGCATGCGGCCACCACTCCGGCGGCATCGCGAAACCGAGATCCCGCGGTCGCTCCACCCTCGGCCTCCATCTCCTGCGCGTTCATGTTCAGGTTGCGACATCCCCGCGAGCATGGCAACCACGGCGTAGCCATCCGGGCGCCCTCGGCGCCACGCTTCGAGCGGGGAGGAGCCGCCATGACCAGTGCCATCGAACGCCGCCTCGGGGAACTCGGCCTCGAGCTGCCCGAACTGCCTGCACCCGCCGGCAACTACGTGCCCTGCGTGCGCACGGGCGACCTCCTCTTCGTCTCCGGCCAGGTGCCCATGGTCGACGGCCGCATCGTCGTCGCCGGCCGGCTGGGGGAGGATGTGGGGATCGAGGAGGGGCAGCGGGCGGCGCGGATCTGCGCCCTCAACATCCTGGCCCAGGCGAAGGCGGCACTCGACGGCGATCTCTCGCGGCTCGCCCGCTGCGTCAAGCTCGGCGGCTTCGTCGCCTGCACCGCCGACTTCAGCGACCATCCCAAGGTGATCAACGGGGCCTCGGACCTGATGGTCGCGGTGATGGGCGAAGCGGGAAGGCACGCCCGGTTCGCGGTCGGGGCGCCGGCCCTGCCGCTCGGCGCCGCGGTCGAGGTCGAGGCGATCTTCGCGCTCTCCTGACGGGTGACGGCAACGGGCTTGCGTCTGCTCGGCCCCGTCGCGGGCATCGAGGCGGCACGCTGGGACGCGCTCGTTCCCGGAGGCCATCCGTTCCTCCGCCACGCCTTCCTGTCGGCACTCGAGGAGAGCGGCTCGGCGGCGATCGCGAGCGGCTGGCAACCCCTCCACCTGGTGCTCGAGACGGCCGGGGAACCGCGGGCCGCGGTGCCGCTCTACGCCAAGAGCCATTCCTGGGGCGAATACGTGTTCGACCACGGCTGGGCCGAGGCCTGCGAGCGTTCCGGCGGGCGCTACTATCCGAAACTCCTGGCGGCGGTGCCCTTCACGCCGGTGCCGGGACCGCGCCTGCTGACCGGGGGCGACAGGCACCTCGCGAAGACACTCGTTGCCGGGCTCGTCGAAACCTGTCGGGCCCTCGACCTCTCCTCCGTCCACGTCAACTTCTGCACCGCGGAGGAGGCGCGGTGGTTCGAGGCCGCGGGCTGGCTGCTGCGCCGCGGCATCCAGTATCACTGGCAGAACCGCGGCTATCGCGACTTCGCGCATTTCCTCGCCGGGCTGCGGAGCGGCCGCCGCAAGACCATCCGCCGCGAACGCCGCGAGGCGGCGGAAAGCGGGCTCGAGATCCGGACGCTGACCGGCGCCGAGGTGACGCCCGAGGTCATGGAGTCCTTCCACCCCCTCTATCTGGCGACCGTCGACCGCCGCTGGGGCGGCGCCTATCTGACGGCCCCCTTCTTCCGCCTGCTGGCCGAGCGCATGGCCGCATCCCTGGTGCTGGTGACGGCGCGGGAGAAGGGCCGGCTGGTGGCCGCCGCCCTCAACCTCCGCGACGGAGAGGCGCTCTACGGCCGCCTGTGGGGGAGCCTCGAGAGCCACCGTTTCCTGCACTTCGAGCTCTGCTACTACCGGGCAATCGACTTCGCCATCGCCCACCGTCTGCGACGGGTGGAGGCGGGTGCCCAGGGAGAGCACAAGCTGCTGCGCGGCTACGAACCGGTCTGGACCTGGAGCGCCCACCACATCCGCGACACCGGGCTGGCGGCGGCCGTCGCCCGCTTCCTGCGGCACGAGACGCGGCTCCTGCGGCACCGTTTCGCGGAGCTCGAAAGGCTCCTGCCCTACCGCCACGCCCCTCAGGACGACAGCAGGATGGCGTCCTCGGGACGGAAGGAGAGGTAGCAGGGGTCGCCTTCGCGGAAGGAAGGTTCCTCCCGTCGCGAGCGATTGTGGCGGATGCAGACGAGGCGCCGGCCCCGGGCCTCGACGAAGACGCGGCTGTGATCACCGAAGTAGGCGATCTGGCCGACCCTGCCGGCGATCGTCACCCTCCCCTCCTCCGGCGGCACCGCCGAGACCCGCATCTTCTCGGGCCGCACGGCCACCGCCACCACCTTCTCCGGCGGCCGTTCGTCGGGCAGCGCGAGCTCGCCGATGCCGTCCACCGCGAGCCGCAGCTCCCCGTCCCCCGCCGCCACGCGGCGGGCCTCGAAGACGTTCACCTGGCCGATGAAATCGGCCACGAAACGGCTCCGCGGCTGCTCGTAGAGGGTGCGGGGGTCGCTGATCTGGAGGACCCGCCCCTGGTTCATGACCGCGACATGGGTGGCCATGGAGAGGGCCTCGCCCTGGTCGTGGGTGACGATGACGAAGGTGATGCCCACCTCGTGCTGCAGGCGCACGAGCTCGAGCTGCATCTCCTCCCGGAGCTTGCGGTCGAGGGCCGACAGGGGCTCGTCGAGGAGCAGCAGCTTGGGCCTCTTGACCAGCGCCCGGGCCAGCGCCACCCGCTGCTTCTGGCCGCCGGAGAGCTGGTCGGGACGGCGCCGTTCGAAGCCCGACAGGCGGACCATCCGCAGCGCTTCGCCGACGCGCCGCTCGATCTCCGGTCGCGGCACGCCCGTCACCTTGAGGCCGTAGGCGACGTTCTCGGCCACCGTCATGTGGGGAAAGACGGCGTAGGACTGGAACACCATGTTGACCGGCCGCCGGTTGGGCGGCACGCCGGCCATCTCCTCGCCGTCGATCAGGATGCGCCCCTCGCTCGGCTGCTCGAAACCGGCCAGCATGCGCAGGAGCGTGGTCTTGCCGCAGCCCGAGGGGCCGAGCAGGGCGAAGAAGGCGTTGCGCGGGATCTCGAGCGACACCGCGTCGACGGCGGCGAATTCGCCGAAGCGCTTGGTCAGCCCCTCGATGCGGACGATGGGTATCCCGCTCATTCCTTCCCCTCCCCGCGGACCGGCGCCTGCATGCGCATGGCGATCACCGTCAGCAGCAGGGTGATCGCGATCAGCACCGTGGAGGCGGCATTGACCTCGGGCGTGGCGCCGAACCGGACCATGGAATAGATCTTGATCGGGAAGGTGATGGTCTCCGGCCCGCTCGTGAAAAAGGTGATGACGAAGTCGTCGAGGGAAAGCGTCATCGCCAAGAGCGCCCCGGCGACGATGCCCGGCTTCAGGAAGGGGATCATCACGTAGCGCAGGGTCTGCCATTCCGAGGCGCCGAGGTCCTTGGAGGCCTCCTCGAGGGAGCGGTCGAAACCTTCGAGGCGCGCCCGGACCACCACCGCCACGAAGGGGAAGGAGAAGGCGATGTGCCCGATCACGATGGGGGTCAGGCTGGCGGGCCAGGGAATGCCGCTCATGAGACCGATGCTGCTGAAGAACACCAGCAGCGACACACCCATGCAGATCTCGGGAATGACGATGGGAAGGGCGTTGGCGCCCTCCACCACCGGCTTGCCCGGAAACCGGAAGCGCCACAGGGCGAGGGCGAGGAGGGTGCCGAGGACGGTGCTGACGAGGGTCGAGAGGAAGGCCACGACGAGACTGTTGGTGAAGGCCTCGATCAGCGAATCGTTGGCCATCGCCTTGGCGTAGTACTTGGTGGTGAAGCCCCGCCAGACGATGTTCCTGCGGCTGTCGTTGAAGCTGAAGACGACCAGGATGACGATGGGCGCGTAGAGGAACAGGAAGGTGGCGGCGAGCCAGGCCCGCACCCAGAACCGCCGGGTGTATTCGAGCGGTCCCGGGGCACCCCGCCGCTCAGCCACGGTACCCTCTCCGTCCCGCCAGCCAGGCGCGCAGCGCCAGCGCGAGGAAGGTCATGTAGAGGAGCAGGAAGGAAAGGGCCGAACCGAGCGGAATGTTGTTGGCGGCCTTGAACTGCCGCTCGATGACGTTGCCGATGAGCTGGCTGTCGGGGCCGCCCAGGAGATCGGAAATGAGGAAGGTGCCGAGCGCCGGGATGAAGACGAGGATGATGCCGGAGACGATGCCCGGCCAGGCGAGGGGCACGATCACGGAGCGGAAGGTGCGGGCCTGGGAGGCCCCGAGATCGAGGCTGGCCTCGATCAGGGAGCGGTCGAGCCGCTCGAGGGTCGCATAGAGCGGCAGCACCATGAACGGAAGGTAGACGTAGACGATGCCGAACACCACCGCGGTGTTGTTGTAGAGGAGGGAGAGCGGCACGAACCGCTCGCCCAGGAGTTCCCCGAGACCGATCGGGGTCAGCAGCGCCTTGGCGCCGGTCCACAGGTACTCGAGACCGAAGTTGAGATAGCCCTTGGTGCGCAGCACCGCGATCATCGCATAGGTGCGGATGAGCAGGTTGGTCCAGAAGGGCAGGATCACGAGCATCAGGAGCAGGGGCTTCGCGCGGGCCGGCGCGAAGCTCACCGCCAGCGCCACCGGGAAGCTGATCACGAGACAGATGGCGGTGGCCAGCGCCGCGATCCAGAAGGACTTCCAGAACAGCCCGAGATAGATGGGTTCGAGCGCCTGCCGGTAGTTGTCGAGAGTCCAGGTGATGACGATCTCGACCGGCCCCGCCCGCTCGCCGAAGGCCAGCACCCAGACCATCGCCAGTGGCACCAGAAAGAACAGGAGGAGCCACAGCCCTCCCGGCAGCAGGAATGCCCAGAACACCCAAGGGGCCGAACGCCAACTGTCCAACGGACCGCCCTTCCGTCCCTACCGACGCCGGCCAGAGAGTGCCGCCGCCTCCACGCTTGTCAACGGCACGTATCCGCGGTCCTCACTCCCACTCGATGGTGCCGGGCGGCTTGCTGGTGTGGTCGTAGACCACCCGGTTGATGCCGCGCACCTCGTTGACGATGCGGGTGGCGGTGCGGGTCAGGAAGGCGGAATCGAAGGGATAGACGTCGGCGGTCATGCCGTCCTCGGAGGTCACCGCGCGCAGGGCGCAGGCGGCCTCGTAGGTGCGGGCATCACCCATCACCCCCACGGTGCGCACCGGCAGCAGCACCGCGAAGGCCTGCCAGATGGCATCGTAGAGCCCGGCCGCGCGGATCTCCTCGAGGAAGATGCGGTCGGCCTCCTGGAGCATCGCCACCCGCTCGCGGGTCACCTCGCCCAGCACCCGCACGGCGAGGCCGGGGCCGGGAAAGGGATGACGGCCCACGAAGCGCTCGGGCAGGCCGAGCTCGCGGCCGAGCTCGCGCACTTCGTCCTTGAAGAGCTCGCGCAGCGGTTCCACGAGCTTCATCCGCATCCGCTCGGGCAGGCCGCCCACATTGTGGTGGGTCTTGATGGTGGCGCTCGGCCCGCGGAAGGAGACGCTCTCGATGACGTCGGGATAGAGGGTGCCCTGGGCCAGGTACTCGGCGCCGCCGAGCCGCTCCGCCTCCTGCTCGAAGAGCTCGACGAAGCTGCGGCCGACGATCCGCCGCTTGGCCTCGGGATCCTCGATGCCGGCGAGGCGCTCGAAGAACAGGTCCGCCGCCTCGACATGGACGAGGGGGATGTTGAAATGGCCGCGGAACAGGCCCACCACCTCCTCCGCCTCGCCCGCCCGCAACAGCCCGGTATCCACGAACACGCAGGTCAGCCGGTCGCCCACCGCCTCGTGCACGAGAAGGGCGGTGACGGCGGAATCGACACCACCCGAGAGGCCGCACAGCACCCGCCCCTCGCCCACCCGCTCGCGGATGCGGGCCACCGCTTCGTTGCGGAAGGTCGCCATCGACCAGTCGCCGGCGAGCCCGGCCACATGGTAGCAGAAGTTGGCGAACAGCCCCCGGCCGATGGCCGTGTGCACCACCTCGGGATGAAACTGCACGCCGTAGAACCGCCGCCCCTCGTCGGCGATGGCGGCGAAGGGCGCCCCCTCGCTCCGGGCCACCGCCGCGAAACCGGGCGGCAGCGTCACCACCCGGTCGCCGTGGCTCATCCAGACGGTGGTCCGGTCGCCCACCCGCAGCAGACCGTCGAACAGATGACATTCCCGGACGAGCTCGATCTCCGCCCGGCCGAACTCTCGTTCCCTCGCCGGTTCGACCGCGCCGCCGAGCTGGGCGCACATGGTCTGCTGGCCGTAGCAAATGCCCAGCACCGGCACGCCCAGGGCGAACACGGCCTCCGGCGCCCGCGGTCCGGCCTCCTCGAGCACGCTCGCCGGCCCGCCGGAGAGCACGATCGCGCGTGGTGCGAAGGCCCGCACGAAACCGTCGTCCACCGTGCAGGGATGGATCTCGCAGTAGACGCGGAGCTCGCGCAGGCGGCGGGCGATGAGCTGGGTGTACTGAGAGCCGAAATCGAGGACGAGGACGCGTTCGATCATGACCGTTCCCGCGGGCTTCCGGTAGGTCCTCAGATAGCCCCGGCCGGCGCCCGGCGCCAGCCGCGGCTGTGGCCTTCGGACCACCGTCGCAGCCGCTTGAAGGGTCGGCGATGCGCCGCTAATGTCCGGGCTTCCGGAAACGGCGCACGGCGCCCGGGACGGCTAAACTACGGGAAACGCAGCGTGATTGAAAAGGAACGACGGACCGGCGGGTTGGGTGAAGTGCTGCCGCCCCTGAGCGAACACGAGGCCAGGGTCGAGGCGTACCGGTGCCTGTTCTGCTACGACGCACCCTGCACCCACGCCTGCCCCACCCACATCGACATCCCCGGCTTCATCAAGAAGATCGCCACCGGCAATCTGCGCGGTTCGGCGCGCACCATCATGGAGGCCAACATCCTGGGGGCCACCTGCGCGCGCGTCTGTCCGGTGGAGGAGCTGTGCGAGGGCGCCTGCGTGCTCAACGCCGAAGGCCGCCCCATCATGATCGGCCGGCTGCAGCGCCACGCGACCGACCATCTGTTCGAGAACGGCATCCGGCTGTTCACGGCCGGCCCGCCGAGCGGCCGGCGGGTGGCGGTGATTGGGGCCGGGCCGGCGGGGCTCGCCTGCGCCGCCGAGCTGGCCCGCCTCGGCCATGCCGTCACCCTCTACGAGAAACGGGAGCTGCCCGGCGGCCTTTCCACCTACGGCATCATCGTGCTGCGCGAGCCGGTCGAGGTGGCGCTGGCCGAAGCGGAGATGATCGCCCAGCTCGGCGTCGACATCCGTACCGGCCGGGAACTCGGCCGCGACCTCACGCTGGACGCCCTGCTAGGGGAATACGACGCCGTGTTCCTGGGCATCGGTCTCGGCGGCTCGCCCGCGCTCGGCATCCCGGGCGAGGAGCTCGTCCTCGACGGGCTGACGTGGATCGAACGCAGCAAGTTCGAGCCCGAAAAGATGGAGGTGGGCAACGAGGTCTACGTGGTGGGGGCCGGCAACACCGCCATCGACGCCGCCACCATCGCCCGTCGGCTGGGTGCCGAGCGGGTGACCATCCTCTACCGGCGGAGCGAGCGGGAGATGCCCGCCTACCGGCACGAGTACGAGTTCGCCCGCAGGGAAGGCATCGACTTCCGCTTCCTCACCCAGCCGCTGCGCGTGCTGGGCGAGAACGGGCGGGTCACCGGCATCGAATGCGTGCGCATGCGGCTCGGAAGCCCCGACGCCTCCGGCCGTGCGGCGCCGGAGCCGGTGCCCGGCTCCGAGTTCACCCTGCCCGCCGATCAGGTGATCAAGGCGATCGGCCAGGAGAAGCCGGCGCTGATCGCCGAGCTGGGTCTCGCTACCGAGCGGGGTTTCGTGAAGGTGGACGAGGCCTATCGCACCAGCATCGACCGGGTGTACGCCGGCGGCGATTGCATCCGCGCGCGGGGCGCGGCCTCCACCGTCATGGCCACCCAGGACGGCAAGCTGGCCGCCCGGGCCATCCACGAACATCTCGGCGCGGCCGCCGCCGCGGCCGAATGAGGAGGGACGCCATGGCCGATCTGTCGATCGATTTCGCCGGGATCAAGTCTCCCAACCCCTTCTGGCTGGCCTCCGCGCCACCCACCAACAGCGGCGCCCAGATCCACAAGGCCTTCGAAGCCGGCTGGGGCGGCGCGGTGTGGAAGACCATCGGCGCGCCGGTGCTCAACGTCTCCAACCGCTACGGGGCCTGGCACTACAACGGCCACAAGATGCTGGCCATCAACAACGTGGAGCTCATCTCCGACCGCCCGCTCGAGGTCAATCTGCGGGAGATGGCCGAGGTCAAGCGCGCCTGGCCGGACCGGGCGGTGATCGCCTCGGCGATGGTGGAATCGAACCCCGAGGCCTGGCGCGACATCGTCCGCCGCATCGAGGACACCGGCGCCGACGGGATCGAGCTCAACTACGGCTGCCCTCACGGCATGTCGGAGCGGGGCATGGGCAGCGCCGTCGGCCAGGTGCCCGAATACTGCGAGCAGATCACCCGCTGGGTCATGGAAGCCGCCTCCATACCGGTGATCGTCAAACTCACGCCCAACGTCACCGACATCGTGCCGCCGGCGCGGGCGGCGGTGCGCGCGGGCGCCAACGCGGTGTCGCTGATCAACACCATCAACTCCATCATCGGCGTCGATCTCGACACCCTGGAGATCGTCCCCAGCATCGGCGGCAAGGGCAGCCACGGCGGCTACGCGGGGCCGGCCGTCAAGCCCATCGCCCTCAACATGCTGTCGTCGGTGGCGCGCGATCCGGAGATCCGCGAGGCGGGAGTGCCCATCTCCGGCATGGGCGGCATCGCCACCTGGCGCGACGCCGCCGAGTTCCTGCTCCTGGGTGCCGGCAGCCTCCAGGTCTGCACCTCGGTGATGCACTACGGGTTCCGCATCATCGACGATCTCGTCGAAGGCCTGTCGGCCTGGATGGACGAGAAGGGCTTCGCCACCATCGCCGACGTGGTCGGACGTTCGGTCCACCGGATCTCCGATTTCAAGGACTTCGACCTCTCCTTCCGGGCGGTGGCGCGGATCGATCCGGCGAAGTGCATCCGCTGCGATCTCTGCTACATCGCCTGCAACGACACCGCGCATCAGTGCATCGACCTCGTCGACGGCGAGGGTCGTCGGGTCGAGCCCCGCGCCTACGGACCGCGCGCCAACGGCAAGGAGGAGGCGACGGCCAACCGGCCGCTCCCGGTGGTGCGCGAGGCGGACTGCGTGGGCTGCCGCCTGTGCTACAACGTGTGCCCGATCGACGGCTGCATAGAAATGGTGGAGGTCCCCTCGGGACGGCCGTCCATCACCTGGGCCGAGCTGACCGCCGCCCGGCCCGAGGTGGGCACCGATTGGGAGGCGATGAAGCGCTACCGCGAGGAAAACGGCATCGACATCCATTGACGCGCCGAGCCCCCTCGGCCGCACCATACCGGAGGGAAGCCCCATGCCGCTCTTGATCAGGAATGGCGAGATCGTCACCGCCGATTCGCGTCAGCGCGCGGACATCTACGTGGAGGACGAGCAGATCACCCGCATCGGCCGCGATCTCGAGGTGCCGCCGGGCACCGAGGTGATCGACGCTTCCGGCAAGTACGTCTTTCCGGGCTTCATCGACCCCCACGTGCACATCCATCTGCCCTTCATGGGCACCTTCGCCAAGGACGATCACGAGACCGGCAGCAAGGCGGCGGTGGTGGGCGGCACCACCACCTACATCGAGATGTGCTGCCCCAACCGCAACGACGACCTGCTCGAAGGCTACGAGCTCTGGAAAGGCAAGGCCGAGGGCAGGAGCGTCTGCGACTACAGCTTCCACATGGCGGTGCCCAAGTTCGACGCGAAGAGCGAAGGCCAGCTCCGGGAGATCGTCGCCGACGGCATCGCCTCCTTCAAGGTGTTCCTCGCCTACAAGAACTTCTTCGGGGTGGGCGACGAGGAGCTGTACCAGACGCTGCGGCTCGCCAAGGAGCTCGGCGTGATCACCACCGCCCACTGCGAGAACGCCGAACTCGTGGCCCAGCTCCAGCCGCGCATCCTGGAGCAGGGCCTGACCGGTCCCGAAGGCCACGAGCCGAGCCGGCCGGAGAGCGTGGAGGCCGAGGGGACCCATCGCTTCGGCGTGTTCCTCGAGAACACCGGCGCCACCGGCTATGTGGTGCACCTCTCCTGCATTCCCGCCCTCGAGGCGGCGATGGCCGCCAAGGCGCGGGGCGTGCCCATCTTCGTCGAGGTGGTGATCCCCCATCTGCTGCTGGACAAGAGCTGGGCGGAGCGGCCGAACTTCGAGGGCGCCAAGTACGTCATGTCGCCGCCGCTGCGCGACCGGCGCAACCAGCCGGCGCTGTGGGAGGGGGTCAAGCGCGGTTTCGTCGACACCGTCGCCACCGATCACTGCCCCTTCGACCTCGCCCAGAAGGACATGGGCCGCGGCGACTTCACCAAGATCCCGAACGGCATGCCGGCCATCGAGGACCGGGTGAACCTGCTCTGGACCTACGGCGTGAGCCGGGGCGGGCTGGACATCCACCGCTTCGTCGATGCCGCCAGCACCCGTGCCGCCAAGCTGTTCGGGCTGTTCCCGAGGAAGGGCACCATCGCCGTCGGCTCCGACGCCGATCTCGTGATCTACGATGCCGACTGGCGCGGCAAATGCTCGGTCGAGACCCAGCACATGAACAACGACTACAACGCCTTCGAGGGGTTCGAGCTCGACGGCCGGCCGGCGGTGGTCACGGTGCGCGGCAAGGTAGCGGCGCGCGACGGCCGGTTCGTCGGCGAGACCGGCCGCGGCCGCCTGCTGCGGCGCGAGCCGGCCTACTTCTGAGGAGGTGCCGTGAACGCCACCGCAGTACCCGGGGAGCCGGCCGCGACCGGTGACGCGCTCGTATCCGTGCGCAACGTCACCATGATCTACGGTGGCGGCACGGTCGCCCTCAAGGACGCCACCCTCGATATCGAACAGGGCGAGTTCGTGAGCCTGATCGGCCCCTCGGGCTGCGGCAAGACGACCCTTTTGCGGCTGCTCGCCGATCTCATCGAGCCCAGCTCCGGCACCATCAGCATCGGCGGCAAGAGCCCGGCCGAGGCCCGGCGCGACCGCTCCTACGGCTACGTCTTCCAGGCGCCGACGCTGATGGAATGGCGGACCGTGCTCGCCAACGTCATGCTGCCGCTCGAGGTGATGGGGTTCCCGCGCGAGGAGCGCCAGCGCCGCGCCGAGGCGATGCTCGCCCTCGTGGGGCTCGACAAGTTCGCCGACAAGTACCCCTGGCAGCTCTCGGGCGGCATGCAGCAGCGGGTGTCCATCGCCCGGGCGCTGTCCTTCGATCCCCAGCTCCTCTACATGGACGAGCCGTTCGGCGCCCTCGACGAGATCACCCGCGAGAACCTCAATCTCGAGCTGCTGCGGCTGTGGCGGGAGACCGGCAAGACGGTGATCTTCGTCACCCATTCGATCCCCGAGGCGGTGTTCCTCTCCACCCGCATCGTGGTGATGACCCCGCGACCCGGCAAGATCGAGACCGTGATCCCGGTCGACCTGCCGCAGCCGCGGGATTTCGAGACCCGGGAGACGTCGCGGTTCTTCGAGATCGCCACCGAGGTGCGGGAGGCGCTGCGCAAGGGGCACGGGTACGAGGTCGAGGTCTGAGGAGGCCGGGGAGGAAACGGGCCGGAGCCTGGGTGCGATGGACACGGTGATCAAGGAGGCGCGTCTCACGGGGCGCGACGGGCTCGTCGACATCGGCATCGAGGACGGCGTCATCGTCGCCATCGAGCCGCGACTCTCGGGCCGCGAGGAGATTCCGGCCCGGGGCAATCTGGTGTCGCCGAGCTTCTACGAGATCCACATCCACCTCGATGCGATCCTCACCGAGGGTGACCCGCGGCCCAACGAATCGGGCAGCCTCTGGGAGGGCATCGCCATCTGGGCGGAGAGGGTCAAGCGCCTCACCCCCGAGGACATCCGCGGCCGGGTGATGAAGGCGCTGCCCTGGTTCGTGGCCCACGGCGTGACCCACATCCGCTCCCATGTCGACGTCTGCGATCCGAAGCTCACCGCGCTCAGGGCCCTGCTCGCCATCAAGCGCGAGGTGGCCGATCTCATCGACATCCAGCTCGTCGCCTTTCCCCAGCTCGCGGTCTATTCCTTCGAAGGCGGCGAAGATCTCATGCGCGAGGCGATCTCGCTCGGCGTCGACGTCGTGGGCGGCATCCCCCACTACGAGATCACCCGCGAATACGGCGTCGAGCAGATCCGCTACGTCATGCGCCTCGCCCACGAGGCGGGGCTGCCGGTCGACGTCCACTGCGACGAGACCGACGACGATCACTCGCGCTTTCTGGAAACCCTGGCGGCGGAGACCATCCGCCTCGGCATGGGCGGCAGGGTGGCGGCCAGCCACACCACCGCCATGCACTCCTACAACAACGCCTATGCCGACAAGATCATCGGCAATCTCCGCCGCGCCGGGCTGCACGTCATCTGCAACCCGCCCGACAACGCCGTGCTGCAGGGACGCTTCGACCACTATCCCATCCGCCGCGGCCTCACGCGCGTGCGCGAGCTGCTGGCGGCCGGCGTCAACGTCGCGGCGGGGCACGATTCGGTGATGGATCCCTGGTATCCGATGGGCTGCGGGGATCCGCTCCACACCGCCTTCGTGCTCCTGCATCTCGGCCACATGTCGGGGCGTGCCGACCGCCGTCACCTCTTTCCCATGCTGACCGCGCGCCCGGCCGCCATCTGGCACAACCGGCGGGTGACGGGCGAGGAGGGACTGGCCGGTCACGGCGTCGCCGTCGGCAATCCCGCCGATCTCATCGTCTGGCCGGTGCCCACCGAGGACGACGCGCTGCGCACCCTGCCGCCGCGCCGTTTCGTGCTCAAGCGGGGCCGGGTGGTGGCGGAGACACGGCCCGGGACCACCACCGTCCGCGGTGCCCCCGTGCACTTTCTCCGGGAGGCGGCGTCGTGAGCCGTTTCGATCCCGAGGCCCGACGGATGTCGCTGGCCGACAACGAGGTCACCCGGTGGCTGCTGTTCGGCATCGTCTTCATGGCGGTCTGGGAGGTGGCGGCGGCGGCCTACGACGCCCCCTTCCTGCTCCCCGGCCCGTCCCGCATCTTCGCCGAGTTCACCCGGGCGCCCCAGCTCATCATGATCAACGCCTGGATCACTACCCAGGAGATCGTGCTAGGGTTCCTCATCGGTTCGGCGCTGGCGATGCTGGCGGCGCTCGTGCTGCTGGTGGTCCCGCGCTGGCTCGAGGACTTCATCTTCCGGGCGGTGATCACCCTCAACTCCATCCCCTTCGTGGCGCTCGCGAGCCTCGTCGTGGTCTGGCTCGGGGCCAACACCATCGCCTCCAAGGTGGCGATCGCCGGCCTCTACGCCTTCTTCGCCCTCGTCTACTTCGCCCACAAGGAGATGCTCTCCACCGATCCGCTCAAGGAGGAGCTGCTGACCTCCTACAACGCGAGCTTCGGCCAGCGGGTGCGTCTCCTGAAGCTGCCCTCGGCGTTGCCGGTGATCTTCACGAGCCTGAAGGGAGCGGCCATGGCGGCGGTCAATGGCGCCATCGTCGGCGAGCTGTTCGGCGCCTTCCAGGGACTCGGTTTCATCATCCTGGATTCGCGCTATGTGGGGAATACCGCGCGGGTGTTCGTGGCCGCCGTGCTCTGCACCCTCGTGGGGTGGATGATGCTCGGCATTCTCGCGGTGCTCGAGCGACGCTTCGTCGGCTGGCATCTGGAGATGACCAAACAGACCTAGGGAGGTTGCGATGATCCGAGGAACACGGACGGCGTTGTGGGCCCTGGCCCTGGCGGTGGGTGGCGCGACGGCGGCGGCAGCGGCCGAGCTCGAACCCGCGACGATGATCGAATCCTGGTACATCCACGCCGAATCGGTCGGCGATCCGGTGGCGGTGGAGAAGGGGTTCTACCGCGAGGCCGGTCTCGACGTGACGGTGGTACCGGGCGGCCCCGGCCTGTCGCCGATCGGCCGGGTGCTGGCCGAGGCGCGGAGCGGCAAGCTCGTGCTGGGCATCGACTATCCCTACAACCTTCTGGAAGCGCGCCAGAAGCAGGGCCTCGACCTCGTGGTGCTGGGTGCCGACTTCCAGGAGTCGGCGATGCGCATCCTCTCCTGGAAGAAGATCGAGAGCCCGAAGGACATCCGGGGCCAGTTCGCCACCTGGATCGGCTACGACAAGCCCATCAAGGCGCTGATCGGCAAGGGTTGGGAGAACCAGATTCAGGTCGTCAACCAGCAGGGTGACCCGGCCACCCTCGGCGGATGGCTCGCGCGACAGTACGACTACGCCTCGGGCATGATCTACAACGAGGTGCTGGTGGCGGAGAAGGTCGTCGAGGATCCCTACTACGTCTATTCCTACAAGCAGTTCGGCGTGGACTGGCAGGAGAACGTGCTGTTCACCACCGAGCGCGTGCTCGAGAAGTTTCCGGAGAAGGTGAAGGCCTTCGTGCAGGCGCGCTATCGCGGCTTCAAGTACGCCCTCGACAATCCCGACGAGGCCGCCGACATCCTGCTCCAGTACAACCCCAATCTGGAGAAGGACTTCGAGCTGATCGGCATCGAGAAGATCCGCACCATCATGGTGACCGAGGAGAGCCGCAAGAACGGGCTCGGCTATCTCGACATGGGCAAGCTCGAGACCATGGCCGGCCAGCTCGTCGCCGCCGGCATCCTCGATTCCGAGGACATGACCGGCTTCGCACGGCCGATCCCGAGCGGCGTGATGCCCTGAACCGGGCGGAGAACGGGCGATGCGCGCGCGGGCGGGTAATCTCGGACCGATGGCGGTGGTGGCGGCCGCGGCCGTGCTGCTCTACCTGCCGCTGGTCGTGATCGCCAACTACCCGCTCGCGCAGCGCGCCCTCGAGCGGGGCGCGGTGATGGACTGCGAGGGTCCCCTCGCCTGCGCCTTCTCCCTCAGGAACCCGGTGATCCCGGCCCCCGGCCAGCTTTTCACGGGGATCTACAATCTCCTGCTGCCGCTCGATTCGCCGAGCGCCATTCCGATCAACGCCTTCTGGACGGGGGCCGAGACCCTGGTGGGGCTCGCGCTCGCCGCCCTGGTCGGGTTCCTGTTCGCCGTCGGCCTCGTGCTCTCGCGGGCCTTCGAGCTCTCGGTGCTGCCCTGGATCGTCGCCTCGCAGACGGTACCGATCATCGCCCTCGCGCCCATGCTGGTCGTGCTGCTCGGCCAGTACGGGGTCCAGGGCTGGCTGCCGAAGGCGATCATCGCCGCCTACATCGCCTTCTTTCCTGTGACCATCGGCCTCGCCAAAGGGCTGCGGAGCCCGGACAGCCTCACCCTCGACCTCATGAAGACCTACCGCGCGACCACCTTCCAGACCTTCCTCAAGGTCCGGCTCCCGGCCTCGCTGCCCTATCTTTTCACCGCCTTCCGCATCTCCACCGCGGCCGCGCTGATCGGCGCCATCATCGCCGAGATGTCCACCATCAGCTTCTACGGACTCGGCAAGATGCTGTCCGAGAACGCTCGCGCCTCGGACGTGGTGGGCACATGGGTGCTGATGATCGCCTCGGCGGCGCTCGGCATCCTTTTGGTGGCCTGCGTCGGCTGGGTCGAACGGCTGGTGACGCCATGGCGACGCTAGGCTCGAGCCTCGCCGGCACGACGCGGGCCGAAGGCGGCGGACCGCCCCTTTCGGCCGTGCTGGCGCTGGCCGCGGGACAGGCCTTCCTGCTCCTCTTCGTGCTGCTGTGGTGGGAAAGGACCGACATCGCCGCTCCCGCCTGGCAGCTCGGCCTCTATCTCGCGACCCTGGTCGCGGCCTTCGGCCTGTCGCGGCTCGCGGGCTGGATCGCCGAGCATCCGGCGGGTCCCGTGGTGCGCTTTCTCCCCGCCGCCTTCACCATGATCCTCACCCTGCTGGCGGCCGAGGCCCTGCTCCGCGCCTATCAGGTGCCGGCGGGTCTCATCCCCACCCCCACCGAGGTGCTCACCGTCCTCTGGCAGGCGCGCGACGTGCTGCTGCAGGACACCTTCCAGACCTTCGTCATGGAGGCGGTGATCGGCTTTCTGATCGGTGTCGGGGTGGCGCTTCCCGTGTCGCTGCTGATCGCCCGCTCGGGCTTTCTGCAGCGCGGCATGATGCCCTATGCGGCCGCCTTCTCCAGCATCCCCATCCCCGCCCTGGCGCCGGTCTTCGTCCACATGTTCGGGCTCGACTGGCAATCCAAGGCGGCGGTGGTGGCGGTCACCGTCTTCTTTCCGGTGGTGGTCAACGTCGTGCGGGGACTGCTGGAGATCGATCCGCGGCTGCTCGACCTGATGCGTTCCTACGCGGCCAGCGACCGGCAGATCTTCGCCAAGGCCCGCGTGCCCAACGCCTTGCCCTTCTTCTTCAATGCCCTCAAGCTCGGCACCACCCTGGCGATGATCGGTGCCATCGTGGGCGAATTCTTCGGCGCCACCGGCAAGGGCCTCGGCTTCCGCATCCAGATCGAGGCCGGCCGCTTCGGCTTCGACATCGTCTGGGCGGCGATCATCGTCGCCTCGACGCTGGGCATCGCCTGGTTCGGCCTGGTCGCCTGGCTGGAGCGACGATTCACCGCCTGGCACGTCTCGCTCAGGGAGTGATCCGCATCAACGGCACGTCTCACAACTCGGGAGGGAAGGAATGAAAGCGAAACGCATCGTCTCCGCGGTCGCGGCCACACTGGCCGCAGGCTGGATGGTACAGGCGGAGGCCGGCGAGGAGCTGGCCGTCAGCCTGCAGCTCAAATGGTTCCCGCAGGCCCAGTTCGCCGGCTATTTCGTGGCCAAGGAGAAGGGCTACTACGCCGAGGAAGGGCTCGACGTCACGCTGCTGCCGATCGGTGACCAGTCGCCGATCCAGACCGTGGTCTCGGGCGCCGTCGATTTCGGCACCACCTGGATCGCCGATCTCCTGACCGCCCGCGAGAAGGGGCTGCCGGTGGTGCACATCGCCCAGATGTTCCAGCGCTCCGGCTTCGCCATGGTGGCCCTCAAATCGAGCGGCATCGACAATCTCTGCGACATCAAGGGGCGCAGCGTCGGCGTCTGGCCCTCGGGCAACGAGTATCCGGCGGTGGCGCTGTTCCGCAAGTGCGGGCTCACGAGCTCCCTCGACGCCCGTGTCGCCAATCCCGACGTGACGGCAGTGACCTATCCCTTCGATCCGGCCCTCGTCTTCCCCGAGCGCGTCGATCTCGTCTCGGCCATGATCTACAACGAGGTCAACCAGATCATCGGCCTCGGCTACGAGCTCGATCAGCTCAACGTGTGGATGCTCGCCGACGAGGGCATCAACCTGCTCGAGGATCTCGTGTTCACCACCGAGAAGGTGCTGAACGATCCCGACTACAAGGGCTCCGGCATGTCCGGCCGCGAGGTGGCGGCCCGCCTGCTGCGCGCCTCCCTCAAGGGCTGGGCCTGGGCGGTCGCCAACCAGGAGGAGGCGGTCGACGAGTACGTGCTGCCGGTCTGCGGCAACACCTGCAAGGGCTCGGGCACCCGTTCCGACGCCCGCGGCCACCAGCTCTGGCAGATGCGGGAGATCGCCAAGCTGTTCGAGGCCGGGGCCACCGCCAGAGGCTGCGCCGGCTATCTCGAACCGGCGGCCTACGAGGCCTCCGTCCAGCTGCTGCTGGATCAGGAGATCCTCTCCAAGGCGCCTCCCGCCGCCACCGTCGACTACGGTCCCTGGGAGATGGCCACCGGCAAGACCGGCGCCGACTGCCAGTGATCGCACGGACGGGTGCGGGCCGACCGCCCGCACCCGTCCTCGTCCGCTTCACGATTTCCGGGGAGGATCCGCCATGCCACTCGATCCCAAGCGTACCGTTGCCGAACTCAAGGAGCTCCGGGCCCTCACAGGCGACGAGAACGGCGCCTGGCGGGTGGCCTGGACGGACACCTGGCTCAAGGCCCGCGAGTGGTATCGCGGGAAGCTCGCCGAACTGCCGGTGGAGGTCCATCAGGATGCGGCCGGCAACATCTGGGCCACCCTCGCGGGCGAGAGCGAGAAGGCCCTGCTGATCGGCGGCCATCTCGATTCCGTGCCGGGCGGCGGCTGGCTCGACGGCTGCCTCAACGTGCTGGCCGGGCTCGAGGTGCTGCGGCGGATCGCCGAACAGTACGATGGACGTCCGCCGGTGACGGTGCGCCTCGTCGACTGGGCCGACGAGGAGGGCGCCCGCTTCGGCCGCAGCCTGATGGGCTCCTCCGCTTTCTCCGGCACCCTCGAGCCGGAGGCCGAAAAGGACCGCACCGACAAGGACGGCACCCGCCTCGAGGACGCGCTGCGGCGCTGCGGGGTGGAGATGGACCGCATGCTGGAAGCGCAGCAGGAGCAGAAGAACGCGGCCGCCTATCTCGAGCTCCACATCGAGCAGGGGCCGGTGCTCCTCGACATTGACCTGCCGCTCGGGGCGGTGCTCGGCACCTTCGGCGTCGAACGGCATGCCATCCGCTTCTTCGGCCAGGCGGCCCATTCGGGTTCCACGCCGATGGACAAGCGCAAGGACGCCTTCCTCGCGGCCGCCAAGATGGCACCCGAGATCTACGCCATCACCGACCGCAACGGCGGCGTCTGCACCCTCGGCTCCTGCGTCACGCGGCCCGGCATCGTCACGAGCGTGGTGGCCGAATGCGATCTGACCCTCGATCAGCGCCATCTCGACGCCGACGCCCTCGCGCGCATGCTGTTCGAGGCCAAGAAGGCCAGCCAGCGTTTCTCGCGGGAGGGGGGTCTGCCGGAGCCCGAGTGGAGCACCATCTGGCGGATCGAGCCCATCCTGTTCCATCCCGATCTGATCGAGTTCTGCGATCAGGCGATCCGCGAGGTGGTCGGCACCTCCCACAGGCTTCCGAGCGGCCCGCTGCACGATGCCGCCGAGGTGGCCCGGGCCGGCATCCCGACGGTGATGATGTTCGTCCAGAGCCTGCACGGCATCAGCCACAACAAGATCGAGGATACCAAGGAGGAGCATCTGGAGCTCTCGGTGCAGGCCCTCGACCGCCTCGCCGACAAGACCATCGACTGGATCCGACAGCAGTCCTGAGCCCTGCGGTTTCCCCGGCCCCTGGGAACGGGGGTCGGGGAAACCCGCTAGTCCGCCGCGCGGGCGGCGCGCTGCACGGCTTCGCCGATGGCAGAGAACCCCACCTTCTCGGGGCCCAGCTTTCCCAGAGTCGCGAGGCCGATGGTCGCTTGGCTGCCGACCGCACGGTCGAGCCGGAGGGTGGGCAGCACGTAGAACTCCCACTGATCCAGGTTCAACGGATCCAGTGTGCGCTTGTCCCTGTGGGCAAGGAGACAGAAGACGTACACATCCGCGATCCTTCGCTTTTCATCGGCGAAAGTATTCGTCTTGGCGTCCCATCCGCGAGTGGCTCCGATGCTGAAGCGAATGGCCGATCTCGTGTGCTGTTTCCATGTCTGCAAATAGGCCGCCGACTTCACCTCCACACGGATGCCGTCCCTCGTTTCGAGGTCCACAGCGTCCCATTCTCGTCGGGTTTCCTCAAGGCAACCCAAGGCCAAGGCGACGATGAACTCCACGAGCACGCCACGTAACGCGTTGCTCACCAAGTCCGAAGCATACCATTGCCAGAACTCGAGCAGAGTGATGTCGAGTTGTTTCTCGCCAAGTCGAAAACGCTCGTTCCCGCTCTTTCGGACAATTTCCACCGCGTCCAGCTCTTTGCGGGCATGGTCCGGACCACGCTCTCCCATCGCCTGTTCCCCTCCCGAAAAAGCCTAGCCGTCGGCCGATCCGGCGGTTCTCCGGTGGCTCGGCAGTGTACCCGTTCGTGTCCCCTACCCCCGGAAATCCTCTTCCCGCAGGTGGAGAAGGTGGACGCCGCCGGTGGCGAGGGCGGCGGCGAGGGCGGATTCGAGTTCGTCGAGGGAGCGTGGAGTGGCCACCCTGGCCCCCATCGCCCGGGCGAGAGCGGGGAAATCGGGATTGCGCAGCCGGGTGGCCACCGGCTGCATCGACCGGCCCACCATCTCGTCCCGGATCTGCCCCAGGGCGTCGTTGTCCCAGAGCAGCACCACGAGCGGCAGGGCGAGCTCCACCGCCGTCGCGAGCTCCGCCAGCGTGTACTGGAAACCGTAGTCACCGACGATCGCCACCACGGGCGTGCCGGGGCGGGCGAGAGCGGCCCCGATCGCCGCCGGCAGGGCCCAGCCGAGGGTGCCGAAGCCCACCGGGTGCAGCCAACGCCGCGGCGCCGGTACCGGGAAGACGGCGTTGGCGGTGTAGGCGAGCTGGGTCATGTCGGAGGTGAAGACCGTCTCCGGCGGTGCCGTCCGGCGCACGACATCCAGCACCCGCCGGTGACGGGCGGCGAGATCGCCTCCCTCCGTTAACGCCCGTTCCCGGAGCGCGCCCACCCCTTCGGCGCCGGTGCGCTGAGGCAGGAGCGGCAGGAGCGCCTCGACGAAGGCCACGGCATCGCCGCACACCGCCAGTTCCGCCGGATGACGGGCATCCGCGAGCCGGGCGGGATCGAGATCCACGCGGACGAGCCGCCCCGACGGGGAGAGACGGTCGCACCAGAGATCCGTCTCGGCGAGCTCGCTGCCCAGCACCAGCAGGAGATCGCGGTCGGCGAGGAAGGCCCGGACCTTCGGGCTCGCGAGGCTCGCGCCCAGATGCAGCGGATGCTCGGGCGGTACGAGCCCCTTGGCGGCGACCGTGGTGACCACCGGGGCGGCGAGGCGCTCGACCAGCGCGCGTGCCCGGTCGCCGAGGCCGAGGGCGCCGCCGCCCAGGATCACCGCCGGCCGTGCGGCCTCGCGAAGGAGGGCGGCCGCCCGGCGCACATCATCGTCCGGCGGAGACGGCGGCCCGGGAAGGGCCATCGGCCGCCAGTTGCCGGTGGCCGGTGCCGCCATCACGTCCAGCGGGATCTCGATGCAGGCCGGCCGCGGCCGGCCCGAGCGGAAGCCCGCCATCGCCCGCCCTACGAGTTCGGGGACCGCTTCGGGCGCGAGGGCGGTCGCGGCGAAGCCGGTGAGCGGCGCCGCCACCTCGCGCTGGCGAGCGATCTCGTGCAGCCGCCCGCGACCGAGCCCCAGATCGGCGCGGTCGAGCGCGGTGGCCACGACCAGCATCGGTACCGAATCCGAGAAGGCCTGCCCGAGCGCGGTGGCGATGTTGGTGAGGCCCGGCCCGGTGATGACGAAGCAGGCCGCCGGCCGGCCGCTCGCGCGGGCGAAGCCGTCGGCCATGAAGCCGGCACCCTGTTCGTGGCGGGGCAGCACGTGCCGCAGCCGTCCCCCCTGGAGACCGCGATAGAGCTCGAGGTTGTGCACCCCCGGCACCCCGAAGGCGGTGTCGATGCCGTAGCCGGCGAGCAGCTCGATCAGGGCCTCGCCGGTGGTGGGCCGCTCGCTCATCGCCGGGGCTCCTCAGCGGCGGTCGGACTTGCCGAAGCGATGCTCGATCCGGGCCTGGATCATCTCGAACAGGAAGGAGAGGAACCAGTAGATCAGCGCCGCGGTGATCAGCATCTCGAAATACTTGAACTCGGCCCGCCCCTGCGTGCGGGCGAGGAACATCAGCTCCCAGACGCCGAGGATGGACACCAGCGAGCTGTCCTTGAGCATGGCGATGAACTGGTTGCCGGTGGGCGGCACGATCAGGCGCAGCGCCTGGGGCAGGATGATCTTGCGCATGATCTGGCCCTCGGTGAGGCCGAGCGCCCTTCCCGCCTCGGTCTGCCCCTTGGGGATGCTCTGGATGCCGGCGCGGAAGATCTCCGCCATGTAGGCCCCGTAGCAGAGCGACAGGGCGATCACCCCGGACGGCACGGGATCGAGCACGACGCCGAGCTGCGGCAGGCCGAGATAGATGAGATAGACCTGCAGGAGGAGCGGCGTGCCGCGGAAGAAGGAGATGTAGAAGGTGGAGAGGCCGTAGGCGACCGCACTCCGCGACAGACGGGCGAGGGCGCCGATCAGCGCCAGTATCGAGGCGCAGAAGATGGAGATCAGCGAGATGTAGACGGTGGTGAAGGCTCCGGTGAAGACGAGGATCGGCAGCCGGTCGAAGATGAAGCCGAAGCTCAGATCGAAGGAATAGAAGAAGGCCAGGAAGACGAACAGCAGCTCGGCCCAGACGATGCCGATCTGCACCCGGCGCGGAAAGAGGCGCAGCAGGGCGCCGTTGACGACCAGAAAGGCGGCGATCGGCGCCGCCATCAGAAGCCGGGCGAGCCAGCTCCCCGCCCAGCCCTCGCCGAAGCCCAGAAGCGCGAGCAGCGAACGGGCGATCTCGTCGTCCCCCGGCACCAGCCAGGCGAACAGCGCCGTCAGCAGGAGGAACGCGAGGGCCCGGCGGGCGTTCCGGCTTTCCCGCAGGGGTACGGAGGAACCGGCGGGCGCGGATGCACCCGCCGGAACCGTGGACATGGCGGGTCCTACTGCGCGGTCGTCAGATCGACCCCGTACCATTTCAGGGAGAACTTCTTGAGCGTGCCGTCGGCGTGCATCTCGTCGACGATACGCTTGATCTCGGCGGCGAACTCGGGATCGCCCTTGTCGATGGCGACCGCCAGCGGCTCGTAGAACACCGGATCGCCCAGCACCTTCAGCGGATAGCCGGCGTCGATCGCCCCCTTGATCGTGGGCAGCGCGGAGATCCCGGCATCGAGACGCACGCCGTCACCGAGGCGCAGATCGTCGAACACGTTGGTGTCGGTCTCGTAGGTGCGGATCTCGCCCGGCGTCACCTTGTACTCGAAGGGCGGCACGCCTTCGGCGTCGATGGTCAGATTGTGCTTGAGGTAGAACTCGTAGGTGCAGGCGCCGCAGGTGCCGATGACCTTGCCGTTGAGGTCCTCGACCTTGGTGTACTTGGCGTCCTTGTGCACCACGAAGGAGGCCGGCGTGTAGTAGTAGATGGCCGGAAAATCGAGCACCTCGGCCCGCTCCTTGGTCGGCGTCATGGAGCCCACCGAGACGTCCCAGCGACCGCCCCAGCGGCCGGCGGTGATGATCTCCCAGGCCGGGGTCACGAACTCGACCTTGGCCCCGAGGCGCTTGGCGAGCTCGGTGGCGACGTCGATGTCGAAGCCCTCGAAGGTGCCGTCCGGCTTCTGAGAGGACTGGGGCGGATAGGCGGGATCGGTGGCCACCCGCAGCACGCCCGTGCTCTTGACGCGGTCGAGCACCTCGCCTGCCTGCACCGAGCCGACCGCGAAGGCGGTCATCGCGGCGAGCACCGCCGCACCGAACAACCGTTGCATGGTGTCCCTCCTCTTCCTGTTCGTTCCGCGCCGGCGCCGGGCCGATGGTCCCTTGCCGGCCGCACGTGGCGGCGATAGTAGGAAGCGCTCCTTGGTTCCACAAGCTTTGCCTGCCGCGGGGTGCTTCCCATGGGACCCGCTTCCGCCACCGGCGACGACCGCCGGCGCTTCGCCGCACGGGTGGCACGCATCGCCGAACGCCCGGGCGGCGGCTGGGCCGTCCATTTCGACGCCGTGGCGCGCCGCGACCGCGGCGAGGACGTCATCCTGCTCTCCATCGGCGATCACGAGTTCGCCACCCCCGAGCCGATCGTGGAGGCGGCGATCGCCGCCCTCCGCGCCGGCCATCACCACTACACGCCGGCCGCCGGCATTCCGGAACTGCGGCGCGCCATCGCCGCCTTCTATGCCGACAAGGCGGCGGTGCCGGTGACCTCCGACAACATCGTCGTCGTGCCGGGCGCCCAGGGCGGGCTCTACGCCCTCCTCCAGTGCCTCGCGGAGAGCGGCGACGAGGTCCTGGTGCCCGAGCCCATGTACGTGACCTATCCGGAGACGGTGGCGGCGAGCGGGGCTCGGCTGGTCCCGGTCCCGCTGTCGCCGGAACGCGGTTTCGCCCTCGATCCCGCGGCGCTGGCGGCACGGGTCGGGGGGCGCACGCGGGCGGTGCTGGTCAACACCCCGCACAATCCCACCGGCACCGTGGCGAGCCGGGAGGCCATGGGCGAACTCGTCGAGCTCTGCCGGCGGCACGGGCTGTGGCTGATCTCGGACGAGGTCTACGCCGGCATGGTCTACGGCGGCGGCCATGTGAGCGCCCTCGCCTTCGCCGATCGCCACGAGCGCATCGCCGTCGTGGAGAGCCTGTCCAAGAGCTGCGCCATGACCGGCTGGCGGGTGGGCTGGACCGTGACCCCGCCCGACCTCGCCCACTATCTCGAACACCTGACGGGCGTCGTCACCTACGGCCTGCCACCCTTCATCCAGGAGGCGGCGGTCGAGGCGATGGCCCGGCTCGACGAGCTCGAGGGGAACATCGCCCGGCTCTACGAGCGGCGCGCCGCCCGGGTGTGCGATACCCTCGCCGCCGATCCCGACCTCCTCGTCCACCGGCCCCGCGCCGGCATGTTCGTGATGCTCGGGGTCGCCCGCTTCGGCCTCGACGCCGAGCGCTTCGCCCGCCGGCTGCTGGACGAGGAGGGGGTGTCGCTGCTGCCCGGCGAGAGCTTCGGCCCCGCGACCAGGGACTGCGTGCGGCTGAGCCTGTCGGCCGACGAAGCCGATCTCGACGAGGCCTGCCGGCGCATCCTCCGTTTCACCGCCGCGCTGCGGGCCGCCGGGCGGCGCTGAAGGCGGCGAGGAGGGTGGCAAGGGCGGCGAGCGCCAGGATGCCCGTCATCGGTCGTGCGGTGCCGTCGTAGAGTGCCGCCACCGCCACCCCCACCGACGCCGCCACCAGAAGCTGCACGAAGCCGAGCAGGGCCGAGGCCGCGCCCGCCCGTTCGGGAAACGGGCCGATGGCGCCGGCCATCGCCGCCGGCAGCACGAAACCGGCGCCGAACATGTAGGCGAAGACCGGCAATACGATGGTGATAAAGCCGGGCGGGAGCAGCAGCGACACGAGGAAACCGCTGCCCGCAGCGGCCACCGCCACCAGCGCGCCCACCCGCAGGAGACCGGCGATGGCGAGCCGCCGGTTGAGACGTCCGCCGGCCAGGCTGCCGAGCATGTAGCCGAAGGCGGCGCTCGCGAAGGCGAGCCCGTAGAGGCGCGGGCTCAGTCCCGCGAGCTCGATGAGGACGTAGGACGAACCCGAGATGAAGGTGAAGATGCCGCTGTAGACGAAGGCGGCGGCGAGGGCATGGCTGCGGAACACCGGATCGGCGAGGATGATCCGGCAACCGCCCAGGAGCCGCCGGGGATGCAGGGCGTCCGGATCGCGGAGCCGATTGGTCTCGCCCAGGAGGCGCCAGCTCGCCGCCAGTACCAGCGCGCCGAACAGGGCGAGGGCGAGGAAATTCGCGCGCCAGCCCCAGGTTTCGGTGAGCCAGCCGCCGAGCACCGGCCCCGCCATGGGGGCGAGCGCCATCGCCGAGGCGAGGTAGGAGAGCACCCGGGCGGCCTCCTGCGGCGCCCAGAGATCGCGCACCACGGCCCGCCCGAGCACCACCGCCGCGCAGGCGCTCGCCCCCTGCAGCAGGCGGAACAGGACGAGGAGGCCGATCGAGGGCGCGAAGGCGCAGGCGAGGGTGGAGAGCAGATAGACGGCGAGGCCGGCGAGCAGGACGGGACGCCGGCCGAAACGGTCGGAAAGCGCGCCCCAGACGAGCTGACCCGTGCCGAAACCGATGAGGAACAGCGAGAGGGTGAGCTGCACCGCCTCGATGTCGGTGGCGAGATCGACGGTGATCGCGGGCAGCGAGGGCAGGTAGAGATCGGTGGAAATGGCCTGGAAGGCGACCAGCGCCGCGAGCAGCACGACGAAACCACGACCGGGCCGCACCGCCGATGCGGCGGCGGCCGCGGTATCCGCGCCGGTCCGCTCAGAGCTGGGCGGAGTAGCCGCCATCCACCGGGATCGCCGTGCCGGTCACGAAATCCGAGGCCGGACTGGCGAGGAAAACGGCCGTTCCGGCCAGATCCTCGGGCAGCCCCCAGCGCCCCGCCGGCGTGCGCTCGAGCACCTTCCGGTTCAGCTCCGGCAGGTCGCGCCGCGCCTGGCGGGTGAGATCGGTGTCGATCCAGCCGGGCAGGATGCAGTTGACCTGGATGTTGTCCTTCGCCCAGGCGGTGGCGAGGGATTTGGTGAGCTGCACGACGGCGCCCTTGGAGGCCGCATAGGGCGCCGCGAAGGGAGCGCCGAAGAGGGACAGCATGGAGCCATTGGTAATGATTTTCCCGCCGCCCGCCTCGCACAGCACCGGATATGCTGCGAGGCAACTCTGCCAGGTGCCGTCGAGATTGATGGTGAGAATGCGCCGCCATTCCTCGGCGGAATAGCGATCCGGCGGCTTGCGGATGTTGATGCCGGCGTTGCAGACGAGGATGTGGAGCCCGCCGAGACGGGCCACGGTCCGCTCCACCATCGCCGCGCAGGAGGCGGCATCGGCGACGTCGGCCTCGATGCCGGCGGCGGTGGCGCCCATGGCCTCGAGCTCGCGCACCGCCGCCGCGTTCTTGGCCTCGTCACGGCCGACGACGGCGATCGCCGCCCCGGCCTCGGCGAGCCCCTTCGCGATACCGAGACCGATGCCGCCGTTGCCGCCGGTGACCAGCGCCACGCGGCCGGAAAGATCGAAACGAGCCGACATCTCTCACCTCCCCCTGCCCCGCAGGCGGGGCCGCCACGGCCCTTCTAGCGCGGCCCCCGCCGCGGCTCCAGTCTCCGCGGGCGTGGACAAAGCGCGGCGAACGCCTAAATTCGGCCACCGCCGAATGCCGGCAACGGAACCAGATCATAGCCGACGGAGCGGCCATGTTTCCCCTCACCTTCGGACCGACGAAGCGTTTCTCGGAACTTTCCGAGCGGGAGATCCTCGCGCTCGCCATCTCCCTCGAGGAGGAAGATGGACGGATCTATCGCGATTTCGCGGAAGCGTTGCGCGAGCAGTTCCCGCATTCCGCCAAGGTGTTCGAGGAAATGGCGGAGGAGGAGAGCGAGCATCGCCGTCGGCTCACGGAGCTGTTTCGCGAGAAGTTCGGTGACCACATTCCGATGATCCGCCGCGAGCATGTGCGCGGCTTCATCCGCCGGCGGCCGGTCTGGCTCATGAAGCACGCCAACCTCCGAACCATCCGGCAGATCGCCGAGGACATGGAGGAGGAGACCCGCAACTTCTACCTCAAGGCGGCGGAGCATGTGACCGACCTCTCGATCCGTGAGCTGCTCGTGGATCTCGCGGAGACGGAAAGCCAGCACGCCTCTCTGGCGCGGCGGCTGCGCGAGCGCTACGCCACCGGCGAGGCCGCCGCCGAGGAGGAGGAAGCGGCGCATCGGCGCTTCGTCCTGCAGTACGTGCAGCCCGGCCTCGCCGGGCTGATGGACGGCTCGGTCTCGACCCTGGCACCGCTGTTCGCTGCCGCCTTCGCCACCGGCAACAGCTGGGAGGCGTTCCTCGTCGGCATGGCGGCCTCGGTGGGCGCCGGCATCTCGATGGGTTTCGCCGAGGCGCTTTCCGACGACGGCGAGCTCACCGGGCGCGGTCATCCCTGGATCCGCGGCTCGGTCTGCGGGCTGATGACCACCCTGGGCGGCGTCGGCCACACCCTGCCCTATCTCATTCCCGATTTCGTGATTGCCACCACCCTCGCCGTCATCGTGGTGCTGTTCGAGCTCTGGGCGATCGCCTGGATCCGCGCCCGCTACATGGACACCCCCTTCCTCCAGGCGGCCTACCAGGTGGTGGTCGGGGGCTTTCTCGTGTTCGTGGCGGGGATCCTCATCGGCAACGCCTAGCGGCGGGCGGGGTCAGACGGGCGGCAGGCGACCGAACCAGGGCCGCGCCCGCTCGATCTCGGCGGCCACCGACAGCAGCCGTTCCTCGCCCCCGAAGGGCGCGCCCAGCATCACGCCCACCGGCAGCCCCTCGGCCGTGACGTGCAGCGGCAGACTGATCGCCGGGCAGCCCGAGGCGTTGTAGAGACTGGTGAAACAGACGTAGGGTCGGTTGCGTTCGAGAAAACGCACGGGCAGGAGATCGTTCTGGTCGATCTCGCCGATGCGCGGGGGCGGTGCCGCGCAGACCGGGCTCAGCACGAGGTCGAAGCGGCGGAACATCTCGCCGAAGGCACGCGCCGCCTGCTGCACCGTCTGGAGACTGCGCAGATAGGTCACGGCCGACACCTCCCGACCACGCTCGACCAGCGCCAAGGTGCAGCGCTCGAGATGGTGACGGTCGAGGCGCCGCCCGAGACGCTTCCCCCAAGCCTCGAGGTCGTTGGCGCAGTTGGCCGAAACGACGTCGAGAAAGGCCGCCGCCATGCGCTCCCCGTCGATGGGGATGGACGCTTCCTCGATCCCGTGGCCCATCTCCTCGAGCAGCCGGGCCGCATCCCCGAGCGCGGTCTCCACCTCGGGCGCCAGGGGGATGGCCAGCGGCGCATGCCGCACGAGAGCCACCCGCAGGCGACCCGGGGGGCGCTCGAGGCTTTCGACGAAGGGAGCCGACGGCGGCGGGCAGGCGTAGAAGTCGCCGTTCTCCGGGCCGTGGACGGCATCGAGGAAACGGGCGGTATCCCGCAGACTGCGGGACACGACGAGGCCGGTGGCGAGCCCGCTCCAGGCCTCGGCGACGAGCGGTCCCATGGGAATGCGGGCCCGGCTGGGCTTGAGGCCGACGAGACCGCAGTGGGAGGCGGGGATGCGGGTCGAGCCCCCGCCGTCGGTGGCATGCGCCATGGGCACCACGCCGGCCGCCACCGCTGCCGCCGCGCCGCCCGAGGAACCGCCCGGGCTGAAGGCCGTGTTCCAGGGGTTGCGGCAGGGACCGTGCAGCACCGGTTCGGTCACCACGTTGAGACCGAACTCGGGCGTCGTGGTCTTGCCGAAGACGACGAGCCCCGCCGCCCGCACCCGGGCGACGAAGGTGGTGTCGAATTCGGCCGTTACGTCACGGGTCAGCCGGCTGCCGTTGGTGAGCCGCGTGCCGCGGAGAAAGGCGTAGAGATCCTTGAGCAGAAAGGGGACACCCGTGAACGGCCCCTGCGGCGGTCCGGCCTCGAGGGTCGCCTCGGCGTGATCGAGGTCCCAGACCGAAACCGCGTTCAGGGTTTCCGCGAGCTCCCGCGCCCTGGCCTCGGCGCGTTCGAGCAGCTCCCGCGGCGTCACCTCGCCCCGGGCCACGAGTCCGGCGAGGCCGGTGGCGTCGAAACCTCGGTATTCCTCGAAATTCATGGCGCTTCCTTCGGTCGGTCGGGTTCGGCGAGCCCCCCGGCCCAGGGCTGCCAGGGCTCGGCCACCGCCTGCCGCTCCCCCTGCACCGTCGCCAGCGCCCCCGAGGGACAGGCGTAGGCGAGCGGGAAATGCCGGGCGGGCTGCAGGTCCAGCGGGCGGGTGGCCAGCGCGCTCAGCACCTCCTCGCCGAGGCGTGGGTCGACGGTGATCCGCTCGGGGCCGCTTACGTCGATCCGCGGGTGATGGAAGGCCTCCTCGAGCGACAGCCCGCGCTCGCCCAGAAAGAGGGCGAGCTGGAGGACCGCCGGCAGGATCCGCCGGCCGCCCGAGGCGCCGAGGGCGAAACGGCCGACCGTACTCTCGCCGATGACCGGGCACATGTTCGAGAGCGGGCGCGCGCCCGGAGCGAGGGCGTTGGGACGCCCCGGACGCGGGTCGAACCAGTAGATCCCGTTGTTGAGGAGGAGACCCGTGCGCGGCAGCAGCAGCCGGCTGCCGAACACCGAGAGCAGGGTCTGGGTCCAGGCGACCATGTTGCCGTGGCGGTCGATCACGCAGAAATGCGAGGTGCAGCCCTCGGGACCCTCGCCGGTCAGCCGCTCGGCGTAGGCGCGCAGGAGGGCGTCGGCCACCGCCTCGAAGAAGGGAGCGTCGGGCGCCCCCGTGCGAACGGGGAAATCGGCCAGCAGCGCGATGCAGCGGGCGAAAGTGGTGCCGGCGAACCGTCCCGGCATGGCCCACAGGCGGGTCGCACCGCGCGCGCAGGCGACGGGCTCGGCGAAACCGGCCCGGTAGCTCCGCAGATCCCCGGCAGCGAGCCTGGCCCCGAAACCGCGCAGATCGGCCAGTACCTCCTCCGCCACCGCGCCCTCGTAGAAGCTGCGCGGCCCTTCCTCGGCGATGGCCTCGTAGGTGTCGGCGAGACGGCCGAGCGGCAGGCGCAGGGTTCCGCCGGCGGGATCCGGGCGCGGCGGCAGGCCGCGGGGCAGCCACACCGCCGCCGTGGTGGCGAACCGCCGCAGCTCCTCGGCATGGGCGGTGACCATCAGGCTGGTCCACCAGTCGATCTCGAGCCCCTCGGCCGCCAGCGCGCGGGCCGGCGCGACGAGCTCCCGCCAGGGCCGGCTGGCGAAGCGCTCGTACAGCAGCCGCAGCCCCTCGAGCTGGCCCGGCACGGCGATCGCGAGCGGCCCCTCGATGTTGCGGTCCTCGACGACGCCGGGCCAGGGAAAGAGATCGCCGGCGGGGCGGCCCGACAACGGGTAGTCGGCAGGATCGAGGGCGCGCGGCGCCACGGCGCCGAAATCGAGGGCGTGGCAGGTCGCCGCCCCGGCATCGAACAGGAGGGCGCAGCCGATCCCGCCCATGCCGCTCATCCAGGGCTCGGTGGCCCCGAGCGCCAGCGCCAGGGCGATGGTGGCGTCGAAGGCGTTGCCCCCCTCCTCGAGCACGGCGACCGCCACCGCCGCCGCCTTCCGGTTCTGCGCCGCCACCACCCCGCCGCGTCCGCGCGCCGCGGGCTTCACGACCGCGCAGTCGGCGAAGGCGTCGGGAACGGCTGTTCGAATCATCGACCGGCTCCGAATTCGACCGCGGGTTCGCCCGGGCCGCGGCGCATGGCGGCCAACGTCACCGCCGCCACGAGGAAGAGCCCCGGCAGGGCGAGCAGGTTCATGAGCTGCCAGCCGAGAACGCTCTCGAGCGCCCCCGAGGCACTCGCCGACAGGGTGACGCTGGTGAACAGCACGAGATCGTTGAAGCCCTGCACCTTGGCCTTCTCCTCGGGCCGGTGGCAGCTCGTGAGCAGGCTGGTGCCGCCCACGAACATGAGGTTCCATCCCAGCCCGAGCAGCAACAGGGCGGTCGCGAAATGCGCCACCTCGAGGCCGCTCTCGGCGATGGCCACCGTGAGCGTCATGAAGAGAACGCCGGCCAGGATCACCCGCGGGGCACCGAAGCGGGCGACGAGATGGCCGCTCACGAAGCTCGGGGCGAACATGCCCACCACGTGCCACTGGATCACCCGTGCGGTGTCGGCGAAGCTGTGACCGCAGCCGGCCATGGCCAGCGGGGTGGCGGTCATCAGCAGGTTCATGGTGACGTAGGCGACCACCGCCGAGAAAACCGCGGTCGCCGCCCCCGGGGTGCGCAGGATCTCCCCGAGCGGACGGCCGCCGCGACGCCGTTCGGCGAGGCTCGGTCGCGGCATGCGCAGGAAGGCCAGGGTGGCGAGGCTCGCCACGCCCAGCACCGCGATGGCGAGATAGCTGCCGGCGAAGAGGTAGGGGGGCAGCAGCTCGCGGGTGGCCTTGGCGAGTTCGGGACCGATCACCGCCGCCACGAGGCCGCCGGCCATCACCCAGGCGATCGCCCGCGCCCGCCGCGCCGCCGCCCCCTCGGCACCCCCGGCGTCGGCGGCATCGGCGGCGGCGAAGCGGTAGTACTGGGCGAAGGCGCTGAACATGCCGTAGAGGAACCCGCCCAGCACGAAGAGGAGGAAGCTGCCGCGCCAGATGGCCTCGGCCCCGAGGAGACCGGCCAGGACGGCGAACGCGGCGCCGATCAGCAGCCCGCCCCGCCTGCCCAGCCATTTCATGAGGTAGGAGGCGGGCACCGTCGTGAGCATGGTGCCCAGGAACTGCGCCCCTAGCGGCAGGGTGGCGAGGGCCGGGCTCGGCGCGTACTGCAGCCCCACCAGCGGCGAGGTGCTGATGGCGATGGTGTTGGCCATGTAGAACAGCGCCTGGCACACCCCGAGCAGGGTGACGTTGCGCCGCATGTCTCCTTCTCGCATGCGCCCGCTTTAGCCCATCGCCGGCATCGTGGCGAGGGCGCGCGGTGGCGCGGGCGCGCCGCCGCCTGTATATGCTGGCGGCGCTGGCAGCCCGACGGAGAGCCACCATGAACCTGGTCGAAGCCCTGCTCGACGCGCTGGCGGCGCGGGGCGCCCGGGAGATCTTCGGCATCCCCGGCGATTTCGCCCTTCCCTTCTTCCGCATCGTCGAGGAATCGGGCCGTCTGCCGCTCTACACCCTGAGCCACGAACCCGGGGTGGGCTTCGCCGCCGACGCCGCCGCCCGTTTCCGCGCCAGCATCGGCGTGGCGGCGGTGACCTACGGCGCCGGCGCCTTCAACCTCGTCAACGCGGTGGCCGCCGCCCATGCCGAGAAATCGCCGCTGGTCGTCGTCTCGGGGGCGCCCGGGCGCCACGAGGGACGGAGCGGGCTGCTCCTCCATCACCAGGGGCCGCGGCTCGACACCCAGATGCGGGTGTTCGCCGAGATCACCTGCGCCCAGACCCGGCTCGAGGATCCGAAGACGGCCCATCTCGAGATCGCCCGCGTGCTGGACGCCGCCCTCGATAAGGCCCGCCCGGTGTACATCGAGATCCCGCGCGACGTGGTCGATCTGCGGTGCCGCCCGGTGCCCGCCCGCCGCCCGCGCGAGGCCGATCCCGAGGCCGCGGCGGCCTGCGCTGAGGAAGTATTGGCCCGCCTCGCCCGCGCGAGGCAGCCCGTGCTCATGGTCGGGGTGGAGATCCGCCGCTACCGGCTCGAGGACAAGGTGGCCGAGCTCGCCCGGCGTCTCGGCGTTCCGGTCGTCACCTCCTTCATGGGGCGCGGCCTCCTCTCCGGCCGGGAAGCACCGCTGGTCGGCACCTATCTCGGCATCGCCGGCGAGCCGGCGGTGACCGATCTCGTGGAGGGATCGGACTGTCTCCTGCTGCTGGGGGTCATCCTCTCCGACACCAATTTCGCGGTCAGCGCCGGCCGCCTCGACCTTCGCCGGACCGTCCAGGCCCTCGATGGCGAGGTGCGCCTCGGCTACTACGTCTATCCCGAGCTGCCGCTGGCGGCGCTGATCGAGGCCCTGCTCGAACGGGCGCGGCCGATCGGCGACGCGCGGCGCGCCCCGCGTCCCGAACATCCCACGGGGCTCGTGGCCGACGACGCCCCCATCACCCCCACCGACATCGCCCGGGCGGTCAACGATCTGTTCGCCGAGCACGGGCCGATGCCGATGGCCGTCGATGTGGGCGACTGCCTCTTCACCGCCATGGACATCGCCCAGACCGAGCTCGTGGCCCCCGGCTACTACGCCGGCATGGGGTTCGGCGTGCCGGCCGGTATCGGCGGCCAGTTCGCCACCGGGCGGCGGATGCTGGTGCTGGTGGGTGACGGCGCCTTCCAGATGACCGGCTGGGAGCTCGGCAACTGCCGGCGCCTCGGCGTCGATCCCGTGGTGCTGCTGTTCAACAACCGGAGCTGGGAGATGCTGCGGGTGTTCCAGCCGCAGTCGGCCTTCAACGATCTCGACGACTGGCGGTTCGCCGAGATGGCGCCGGCGATGGGCGGTGCCGGCCGACGCGCGACGACGCGGCGCGAGCTGCGCGACGCCCTCGCGGAGGCGGTGGCCGACCGTGGGAGTTTCCGCATCGTCGAGGCGATGATCCCACGCGGGGCCCTGTCGCCGCGGCTCGAACGCTTCGTCGCCGGCCAGAAGCGTCTCTCCGCGCGCAGCCGCGGCTAGATGGCTCCGCGGCGAGAGACGCCGGCCGGGGCGACACCCCTCGGCACGCTCGGCCTGCTGCGCGACCGGCGCTTCCTGCCCCTGTTCCTCACCCAGCTCCTGGGCGCCTTCAACGACAATCTGTTCAAGGGCGCCATCGTCATCCTCGCGGTCTACCGGGCCGGCGGCGAGGGTGGCGCGGTGATGGCGATGCTGGCGGGCGGGCTCTTCATCCTGCCCTTCCTGCTGTTCTCGGCGCTGGCCGGCGAACTGGCCGACCGCCTGCCCAAGCCGCTCCTCATCCGGCGCGTCAAGCTGCTCGAGATCCTGATCATGCTGCTGGGGGCGGTGGCGCTGGTGACCGTCCATCTGCCGGCGCTCCTGTTCGTCCTCTTCCTGATGGGCGCCCAGTCCACCCTGTTCGGGCCCCTGAAATACGGCATCCTGCCCGAGCTTCTGGAGGAGGACGAGCTGCTGCCGGCCAACGGCCTCGTCGAGGCCTCGACCTTCCTCGCCATCCTCCTCGGCACCATGGGCGGCACGCTCCTCGTGGCGCTGCCCGGCGGCGAGCGCCACACCGCCCTCGCGGTGCTGCTGCTGGCGGTCCTCGGCTGGCTCGCCAGTCTCGCCGTCCCGCCGCTGCCGGCGGCCGCCCCCGGTCTGGCCCGCCGCTTCAATCCCTGGCCCGCCAGCCGCGAGGCGATCCACCACGCCCGCCGGCAGCCGGGCATCTGGCGCCCCATCCTCGGCATCTCCTGGTTCTGGGCGGTGGGCGGGATCTATCTGGCCCAGCTTCCGGCCTATGCCGCCGCGGAACTGGGCGCCGAGGAGAGCGTGGCGACGCTGCTCCTCGGCATGTTCGTGCTGGGCATCGGCCTCGGCTCGCTCCTCGCCCGCCCCGCTGCCGGCGGCCATGTGACGCTGCGGCCGGTACCCTGGGCGATGGCGGCGCTCGCCCTCTTCTCCCTCGATCTGGTGGCGGCCGCCGCGACCCTCGAGCGCCCCGCGGGGCCGGTCGATCTCGGCGGCTTCCTGGCGCTGCTCGGGAGCTGGCGCCTGCTCGCCGATCTCGGCCTCCTGGCCACCGCCGGCGGCGTCTTCGTGGTGCCCCTCTACGCCTGGCTGCAGGCGCGCAGCGAGGCCGCCTTCAAGGCCCGCGTGATCGCCGCCAACAACATCGTCAACGCCGTCTTCCTGGTGGCCTCGGCGGGACTCGCCTCGCTGCTGCTGGCCCTCGGCCTGTCGGTGCTCGGCCTGCTGCTGGTGACCGCGCTCGGCAACCTGCTGGTCGCCCTGTGGCTGTTCGTGCGGTGGCAGCGGGGCGGTCTCGCCTGAGGCTGCAGCGCTTCAGAGCAGGACGAGATCGTCGCGGTGGATCATCTCGTCGCGCCCGCGCCAGCCCAGCACCTCGGCGATCTGCTCGCTGTGGCGGCCGGCGATGCGCCGGGCATCCTCGGCGTCGTAGGCGGAAAGCCCCTTGGCCACCGGCACCCCGTCCGGCCCCTCGACGATCACCGCATCGCCCCGCTCGAAGCGGCCCTCGACCGCCCTCACCCCGGCCGGCAGCAGGCTCGAGCCGCGCTTGAGGGCGGCCACCGCGCCTTCGTCGACGCGGATCCGCCCGGCGGCGCCGAGGCTCGCCGCGATCCACTGCTTGCGCGCCCGCCTGGGGCTCGTGCGGGCGGGGAAGAAGGTGCAGCGGGCACCGGCCCTGAGCGCGGACAGGGGGCGCAGTCCGCCGCCCGCGGTGAGCACCACGTGACAGCCGGCGCCGGTGGCGATGCGGGCGGCGAGGACCTTGCTCGCCATGCCGCCGGTGCCCACCGGGGTCGCCGCCTCGCCCGCCATCGCCTCGATCTCCGGTGTGATGGCCTCGACGAGGGGGATGTGACGGGCGTCCACGTCGACGCGCGGATCGCCCGTATAGAGCCCGTCCACGTCGGACAGCAGCACGAGGGTGCCGGCCCAGCACATCACCGCCACCCGCGCCGACAGCCGGTCGTTGTCGCCGAAGCGGATCTCCCCCGTGGCCACGGTGTCGTTCTCGTTGACCACCGGCACCACTCCCAGCTTGAGGAGGGTCTCGACGGTGGCGCGGGCGTTGAGGTAGCGCCGGCGGGCCTCGGTATCCTCGAGGGTGATCAGGATCTGGGCGGTCTCGAGGCCGGCCCGGCCGAGGCTCTGCTGCCAGGCCCGGGCGAGGCGGATCTGGCCCACCGCGGCCGCCGCCTGCTTCTCCTCGAGGCGCATGGGCCGCCGCGGCAGCCGCAGGACCCGGCGCCCGAGGGCGATGGCGCCGGAGGTGACGATGATCACCTGGCGTCCCGCCGCCCGCAGCGCCGCCACGTCCTCGGCCAGCGCGTCGAGCCAGGCGGTGCGCAGCTCGCCCTCCTCGTCCACCAGCAGCGAGGAGCCGATCTTGACGACGAACCGCCTGGCCGCGAGCGCGCGTTCGAGGCGCTGCATCAGGGCGCCTCGGCGAGCTGGCCGCGCAGCCTCGCGACCTCGCGCATGGCCGCTTCGAGGGGGGCATCGAGGCCCTTGCGCGCCGCCGCCGAGATCGCGAACACCGGCGCCCCCGAGGCCTCCCGCAGCGCCGCGACGCGGGCGGCGACCGCGGGCTCGTCGAGGGCGTCGATCTTGTTGAGGCAGAGGATCTCGGGCTTGTCGGCGAGGCCGTGGCCGTAGGCCTCGAGTTCGCGGCGCACGGTGCGCCAGGCCTCGACCACATCCTCCTTCGTGCCGTCCACGAGATGGAGGAGGGCGGCGCAGCGCTCGACATGGCCGAGGAAGCGGTCGCCGAGCCCGACCCCCTCGTGGGCGCCTGCGATCAGCCCCGGCACATCGGCGAGGACGAAGCGGTAATCCCCCCGCTCCACCACCCCGAGATGGGGATGCAGGGTGGTGAAGGGATAGTCCGCGATCTTCGGGCGGGCGCGGGTGACGGCGGCGAGGAAGGTGGACTTGCCGGCGTTGGGCAGCCCCACGAGGCCGATGTCGGCGAGCAGCTTGAGGACCAGCCACAGCCAGCGTTCCTCGCCCGGGCGGCCGGGATCGGCGCGGCGCGGCGCCCGGTTGGTGGAGGACTTGTAGTGGGCGTTGCCGAAACCGCCGTCACCGCCCCGGGCGAGGACCACCTCCTGCCCCTCCTCGACCAGATCGGCGATCAGCGTCTCGCCGTCCTCGGCGAGGATCTGGGTGCCCACCGGGACCCGCAGCACCACGTCGGCACCGGATCGGCCGGTGCGGTTCGCGCCCATGCCGTGGCCGCCGCGGCCGGCGCGGAAATGCTGGCGATAGCGGAAGTCGACGAGGGTGTTGAGGGCCGCATCGGCACGCGCGATGACGTGCCCGCCGCGGCCGCCGTCGCCGCCGTCGGGTCCGCCTTCGGGCAGGAACTTCTCGCGCCGGAAGCTCACGCATCCGGCCCCGCCGTCCCCGCTGCGGATCCAGATCTTGGCCTTGTCGAGAAACCTCATGCCGACGAAAAAGGGAAGGCCGCGGCCTTCCCCTTCCTCCTCGCGGTCGGTGGGGTGCGGCCGCTATTCGGCGGCCGCCTCCGGTACCACATGGACGAAGGTCTTGCCGAGCCGCTTCTTGAACTGCACCCGACCCGGCACCACGGCGTAGATCGTGTAGTCGCGGCCGAGCCCGACCCCGTTGCCGGGATGCCACTTGGTGCCGCGCTGGCGCAGGATGATGTTGCCGGGCACCACCGCTTCGCCGCCGTACTTCTTGATGCCGAGGCGCTTGCCCGGGGAGTCGCGGCCGTTGCGCGAGCTGCCGCCTGCCTTCTTGTGCGCCATCTCCGAGCCCTCCTGCTCCGTCACGCCACCTGGATGTCCTGCACCCGCAGCACGGTGAGCTGCTGCCGGTGGCCGCGCTTGCGGCGGTAGTTCTTGCGGCGCTTCTTCTTGAAGATCACGATCTTCGGACCCTTGATCTGGTCGAGCACGGTGGCGGTGACCTTCGCCCCCTCCACCAGCGGCCGCCCGACCCGGGTCTCCTCGCCGCCCACCAGCAGCACCTCCTCGAATTCGACCGTGCTGCCGGGTTCGGCCTCGATCTTCTCGATCCGGATGACCTCGTTCCTGGCGACACGATACTGCTTGCCGCCGGTGCGTATCACTGCGTACATGGATCTCACGCCGCGAAGGAGATGCGAGGGACCGAAGCGCACCGTTCCGTTCCGCCCGAGGCGCCCCGGCGAACCGGGCGCGAATATAGACCACCCGCCCCGCCTGTCAATCGCGCGCGGGCCCGGGGCACGGGATCGGGGAAGCCCCGCGCTCGGTCCTGCCGGCAGGGGCACGACGCGGTTGCGCGTATTCGGGCACCTGCCGGAGCACCCTGGTCGCCCTCGACCGCCCCTCGAGAGGATCGGTCGCCTGACCGCACCGATCTGTCGGATGTTCCCGCATGACTTGGTGCCCAGGGACGGAATCGAACCGCCGACACAGGGATTTTCAGTCCCTTGCTCTACCGACTGAGCTACCTGGGCAGGGGGCGAGCCGGGTTATAGGTTGAACCCCGGGGCCTGTCCAGAGGCAGAAGCGCGGCGCCTCGGACCGGCCGGCGGGGCCGCATCTCAGGGCCGCACCTCGGGACGGAGCGAGATCAGCCCCCGATCGAGGGCCCAGTCGAGCCCCAGGGTGAGGGCGCCCGCGAGCAGGGTGGCAGCCAGCGCCTTGAGCCAGAGACGCGGCCGCGCCGGCGCGCTCTCCACGGTTCCGGGTTCGGGCTCCCGCTCGGGCCGGGCGCCGAAAGGCAGCGCCATGAAGAAGAACAGCCACCAAGTGACGAAGAAGACGACGCTGGCGCCGACCGGGGTCATGCCTGCTCCAGCTCGATCAGGGTGCCGTGATGGTCCTTGGGGTGGAGAAAGAGGACGGGCCGGCCGTGGGCGCCGATCCTGGGCTCGCCGTCGCCCAGGATGCGCATGCCGCGGGCGAGGAGCGCGTCGCGGGCAGCCCGGATGTCCGCCACCTCGAAGCAGAGATGGTGGATGCCGCCTTCGGGATGGCGGGCGAGGAAGCCGGCGATGGGCGACGTCTCGCCGAGCACGCCCAGGAGCTCGATCTTGGTGTTGGGCAGGGTGACGAAGACGGTCCGCACACCGTGCTCCGGCTGGTCCTCGACGGCCGAGACCTCGGCCCCCAGCACCTCGCGGTAATGGCGCCGCGCCGCCTCGATGTCCGGCACCGCGATGGCCACGTGATTGAGACGCCCCAGCATCCTCAGCGCACTCCCACCGCGTCCTCCTCGAGGGCGGCCAGCGATTCGGGCGTCAGCCGCGTCACCTGTACCTCGATCACCGGTCGCTTGTGGCGCGACAGCCCGAGGGTCTGGCGCACCGTGACCCGGGCCGCCTCGCGCACCCGTTCGTCCTCGGTCACCACCTCGTCCTCGAGCGCCTCCACCGCCCGCGTGAGGGCGTCCTCCAGCCGCTCGCGCAGCCGCTCGAAGCGCTCGGGCTCCACCGCCCCGATGTTGGCCACCGCCGGCGGCGCGAGGACGCTGCCGTAACTGTCGAGCACCAGGCTCACGGCGAGGGTGCCGTGCTGCACGATGCGCCGCCGGGCGCGGAAGAGATCGTTGCCCTCGGGCACGAGGGTGCCGTTCTCGAGCGCCAGACGACCGACCGGCACCTCCTCCTCGAAGGCGGGACCCCCGGGGGCGATGCGCATCATGTGGCCGTTGCGGGTCAGCACCACCTCGGGCACCCCGAGTTCGCGGGCGAAGCGCAGATGGGCGTGGAGATGGCGGGCCTCGCCGTGGACGGGAATGGCGATGCGGGGCCGCACCCAGCGGTACATCTGCTCCATCTCCTCGCGGCAGGGATGGCCGGAGACATGGACGAAATGGTCCTCCTCGGTGATCACCTCGACCCCGAGATCGACGAGCTGGTTGTGGAGGTTGAACAGGGTGCGCTCGTTGCCGGGGATGATCTTGGAGGAGAAGATCACCGTGTCGCCGGGCTCGAGACGCACCCGCGGATGCTGCCCTGCGGCGATGCGCATGAGCGCCGAACGCGGCTCGCCCTGGCTGCCGGTGACCAGATAGAGCACCCGGTCGCGCGGCAGCGACTGCGCCTCGAGCTCGTCCCGCAAGGGGGGCAGATCGCGCAGATAGCCGCAGTGCCGGGCGGCCTCGATCATCCGCCACATGGAGCGGCCCACCACCACGATCTCGCGCCCCGCGTCGCGGCCGGCATGGGCGGCGGTCTCGAGGCGGGCCACGTTGGAGGCGAAGGTGGTGACCGCCACCCGGTGGGGCTTCTCGCGGATGAGGGCGGTCAGGCTGTCCCTGACCTCGGCCTCGGAACCGGCGGTCCCCGCCACCAGCACGTTGGTGCTGTCGCCGACGAGCGCCAGCACCCCCTCGGCGGCGAAGGATTCGATTCCCGGCACGTCGGTGGCCTCGCCGACCAGCGGCTCGCGATCGAGCTTCCAGTCGCCGGTGTGGAGGATCCGGCCGTGGGCGGTCTCGATGGCCAGCGCGTTGGCCTCGGGGATGGAATGGGTGACGTGCAGCAGGCGGCAGGCGAAGGGACCGACCTCGAAGCGTTCGCCGGGCGCCACCACCCGGAGCGCCCCCGGATGCTCGCGCTGCATGTCGTCGAACTTGCGGCGCAGGACGGCGGCGGCGAAGGCGGTGCACCAGATCGGACAGCCGAGCTCGTGCCAGAGATAGGGCACCGCCCCGAGATGGTCCTCGTGGGCGTGGGTGAGCACGAGGCCGGCGAGCCGTTCCCGCTGCTCGCGCAGGAAGGTGAGATCGGGCAGCAGGATCTCCGCCCCCGGCAGCCGGTCGTCGGCGAAGCCGATGCCGAGATCGACCATCATCCAGCGGCCGTCCTGGCCGTAGAGATAGCAGTTGAGGCCGATCTCCCCGACCCCGCCCAGGGGCAGGAAGAGAAGGCGCTTGTCGTCGCTCACTCGGAGGACTCCTTGGCGGCGCGGATGAGGGTGCGGTAGCGGGTGTAGATCTCGAGCAACCCGGCCATCGTCAGGTCCTGATCGACATGCTCGATCACCTCGCATCGCTCGGCGAACAGCGGCGCCAGACCGCCGGTGGCCACCACCGTCATGGGGCTCCCGCATTCCTCCCGGATGCGGCGCACGAGCCCCTCGATGAGGCCCACGTACCCCCAATATATGCCCGACTGCATGGCGGTCACGGTGCCCGTGCCCACCACCGCCGGCGGCGGCTGCACGGCCACCCGCGGGAGCTGGGCGGCGGCCCGGTGCAGCGCCTCGAGGGAGAGGTTGATGCCCGGGGCGATGACGCCGCCGCAGTAGGCGCGCCCGGCATCCACCACGTCGAAGGTGGTGGCGGTGCCGAAGTCGAGGATCACGAGCGGCGGCTCGTAGCGGGCGAGCGCCCCCACCGCGTTGACGATGCGGTCGGCGCCCACCTCGCGGGGGTTCGGGAGGCGGATCTCGAGGGGGTATTCGAGATCCTCGCCGACCACGAAGGCGCGGCAGCGGAAGTAGTCGCGGCTCATCCAGCGGAGCGGCACCACCGCCTGCGGCACCACGCTCGCTATGATCACCGCGTTGACGTCCTCGCGGCCCACGCCGGCGAGGCCCATGAGCTGCAGCAGCAGCGCCGCATACTCCTCGGCGGTGCGCTCGCGGTTGGTGGACAGGCGCCACTGGCCCACCTGCTCGCGCTCGCGGTAGAGCGCGAATACCGTGTTGGTGTTGCCGACGTCGACGGCGAGCAGCATGACGGTTCTCTCCCCCGTTGGGCCTGCGGTCGGCCGGCGGCGGCTGCTAGTCCGCGGCCGGCAGGCCCCTTTCGCGGCCCGCGAACAGGAGCTCGCCGGCCATGAAGCGGCGGCGGCACCCCGGTGCCAGCTCGAGCCACAGGGCGCCTTCGGCATCGACGTCGACGAACCGCCCCTCGAGACGCTCGCCGCCGATCCGCAGCGAGGTCATGTCGCCGATGCCGTAGGCCGCCACCATCCACTCCCCCCGCTGGGCGGCGAAACCGCCCCGCCGCCAGCGCCGGTAGCGGTCGGCGAAACGTTCGAGCAGCAGCGCCAACAATCGCTCGACGGTGACGGCGGAAACGCCGAGATCGTGCAAACAGACCGTCGGCCGCCCCGCCCCCTCGGGGGCCACCGCGATGTTGACACCGACCCCGACCACGATGGTGCCGGCCTCGGCCTCGCCCCGGCCCTCGAGCAGCACGCCGCCCAGCTTGGCGTCGCCCGCGAGGATGTCGTTCGGCCATTTCAGGCCCAGCGTCCCTTCGGGAACGCCGGCGGCGATCAGCGCGTCGCGCACCGCGAGCCCGCCCACCAGCGACAGGCTGGCCGGCCCGACCGGCACGGCACCGGGCCGCAGCAGCCAGCTCGCATAGAGATTGCCCGGCGGCGACAGCCAGCGCCGCCCGTGGCGGCCGCGGCCCGCGGTCTGCTCCCGGGCGAGCACCACGAGCCCCTCCTCCGCCCCTTCGGCCGCCCGGCGCCACACCAGATCGCTGGTGCTGGTGACCGTTCCCGCCCGCTCGATCCGCCACCGCACCGCCGCGGCCTCTCAGGGCAGCAGGGCCCGGGCGGCGGCCTCGGCGCTCGAGAGGAGCGGGCCCGGCAGCAGCAGGAAGCCGGCCACCAGCACCGCGGCGAGGACGGCTATACCGTGCAGCTCCGGCCGCGCCATGCTGTCGAAGGCCTCGGCCGGCTCGTCGAAATACATGATCTTGACGATGCGCAGATAGTAGTAGGCGCCGACCACGCTCGTCAGCACGCCGACGAGGGCCAGCCAGACGAGGCCGGCGTCGACGGCGGCGAGGAACACGTAGAGCTTGCCGAAGAAGCCCGCCGCCGGCGGGATCCCGGCCAGGGAGAACATCAGGATGCCGAGCGCGAGGGCCATGCCCGGCCGGCTGCGCGACAGGCCGGCGAGATCGGCGATCCCCTCCACGTAGCGCCCGTGCCGGCGCATCAGCAGGATGCAGGCGAAGGTGCCGAGGGTCATCACCACGTAGATCGCCATGTAGACCAGCACCGCATTGACCCCGGCCACGCCGCCGGCGGCGACGCCGACCAGCGCGTAACCGACGTGGCCGATGGCCGAATAGGCCATCAGCCGCTTGATGTTGGTCTGGCCGATGGCGGCGAAGGCGCCGAGGATCATGGAGGCCACCGAGACCAGGACGATGACCTGCTGCCACTGCGCCGCCCAGTCGCCGAAGGGCTGGAAGAGGAGGCGCAGCACGAGGCCCATGGCGGCCACCTTGGGCGCGGCGGCGAAGAAGGCGGTGACCGGCGTCGGCGCCCCCTCGTAGACGTCCGGGGTCCACATGTGGAAGGGCACCGCCGAGAGCTTGAAGGCCATGCCGGCGATGACGAAGACGAGCCCCACCACCGCCCCGGCCGGCAGTCCGGCGGCGCCTTCGCCGACGAGGAAGCGGCGGGCGAGGACCTCGAAGGAGAGGGTGCCGGTGAAGCCGTAGACGAGCGAGGCGCCGTAGAGCAGCATGCCCGAGGCCAGGGCACCGAGCACGAAGTACTTGAGACCGGCCTCGCTGGCGCGGGTGGAGTCCCGCTGGAAGGCGGCCATCACGTAGAGGGAGAGGCTCTGCAGCTCGAGACCCATGTAGAGGGCGAGCAGGCTGTTGGCGGAGACCATCATCCCCATGCCCAGGGTGGCGAACAGCGCCAGCACGGGGAATTCGAAGCGGCCCATGCGCTCGTCGGCGAGGTAGGCCGGCGCCATCATCACGCCGAGGGCGGCGCTGACGTAGATCAGCACCTTGAGGAAGGCGGCGAAACCGTCGAACACGAAGTGACCGTCGAAGGCCACCACCGGCCCCTTGTCGATGCCGATGGTGAGCACCGCCGCCACCAGCAGCGTGAGCACCACGAGCGGGTTCACTATCGCGAGGCCGTCGCGCTCGCGGAACACGCCGAGGAAGAGGAGCACCAGTCCGGCGACGAACAGGAAGACTTCCGGCAGGGCGGGCACGAGGTCGGTCATCGCGGCGGTCATCCGGCTCACTGCCTCACTGCATGGCGAGTTGTTCGGCACCGGGGACGGTGCGTGCGAGGAGCTGGTCGATGGAGGCGGCCATGGGGTCGAGGAAGAACTGCGGGTAGATCCCCATCAGCAGCACGAGCACGACCAGCGGCGCGAAGGCGATCACCTCGTTGGCCCGCATGTCGCGGATGGCCTTGAGGGAATCCTTGGTGAGCGCGCCGAAGATCACCCGGCGATAGAGCCACAGCATGTAGGCGGCGCCGAGGATCATGCCGCTGGCGGCCAGCAGCGCGACCCAGCCGTTCACGGAGAAGACGCCGACGATCACCAGGATCTCGCCGACGAAGCCCGAGGTGCCGGGCAGCCCCACCGAGGCCAGCATGAACAGCATGAACACGGTGGCGTAGACCGGCATGCGCTCGGCGAGGCCGCCGTAGGCCGCGATCTCGCGGCTGTGGATGCGGTCGTAGACGACGCCCACGACCATGAACAGGGCGGCCGAGACCAGCCCGTGGGACAGCATCATGATGATGCTGCCGGCGATCCCGAGGGCGTTCGGGGTGAAGATGCCGATGGTGACGATGCCCATGTGCGCCACCGAACTGTAGGCGATGAGCTTCTTCATGTCGGTCTGCGCCAGCGCCACCAGGGAGGTGTAGATGATGGCGATCACCGACAGGGCGAAGACGAGCGGCGCGAAATACTCCGAGGCCTCGGGCAGCATCGGCAGCGAGAAGCGGAGAAAGGCGTAGCCGCCCACCTTCAGCAGGATGCCGGCGAGTACCACCGAACCGGCGGTGGGCGCCTCCACATGGGCGTCCGGCAGCCAGGTGTGGAACGGCCACATGGGCATCTTGACGGCGAAGGAGGCGAACATGGCGAGCCACAGCCAGCGCTGCAGCGAGGGATCGAAATCGGCCGTCATCAGACGCGGGATCTCGGTGGTCCCGGTCTCGAAGTACATCACCAGAATGGCGATCAGGAACAGCACCGAGCCGGCCAGGGTGTAGAGGAAGAACTTGAAGGCGGCGTAGATGCGCCGCGGTCCGCCCCAGATGCCGATGATGAGGTACATCGGGATCAGGATGCCCTCGAAGAAGATGTAGAAGAGGACGATGTCGAGGGCGACGAACACGCCGACCATCAGCGTGGTCATCACCAGAAAGGCGATCATGTACTCCTTCACCCGCTCCTGCACCGAATGCCAGGAGCCGATGATGCAGATCAGGGTGAGCAGGGTGGAAAGGAGGACGAACCACAGGCTGATGCCGTCGACGCCGACGTAGTAGTTGACGCCGAGCCCCAGGAGCCAGGGGCTCTTCTCCACCATCTGGAAGCCCGGCTGGGCGGGATCGAAATTGGCCCAGACGAGGATCGACAGCAGAAAGGTGACGAGCGCGGTCCACAGCGCCACGCTGCGGCTGTTCTGGGCCACGATCTCGGGTTCGCCGCGGATGAAGAGGATGAAGGCGGCGCCCACCAGCGGCAGGAAGGTGACGAGGGAAAGAAGAGGCCAGTCGCTCACGAGACCCTATCCCCGCAGGATGAACAGATACCAGCTCAGCAGCACGACGAGGCCGATCAGCATGGCGAAGGCGTAGTGGTAGACGTAGCCCGTCTGCAGCCGGATCGCCCGCCGCGCCGAGGCCAGGGTCACCGCCGCCACCCCGTCGGGCCCGAACCGGTCGATCACCCCGAGATCGAAGCCCCGCCACAGGAACCGCCCGAAGGCGAGGGCCGGGCGCACGAACAGGGCGTCGTAGAGCTCGTCGAAATACCACTTGTGGGCAAGGAAGGTGTAGACGGGCCGCAGCGCCGCGACCAGGCGGTCGGGAAGGCCCGGCACCGCGATGTAGAACAGCCAGGCGAGGCCGAGGCCGAGGATCAGCGCCCCGAGCGGCGCGTATTTCACGAGCGCCGGCACCGTCTCGATCTCCTCGAGCACCGTGTTGATGGGAGCGGTGAAGATGGCGCCGCTCCAGAACTCGCCCTCCGGTGCGATCAGCACGAGACCGAACCAGCCGGCGAGGATGGCGCCTGCGGCCAGGAACAGGAGCGGCACCGTCATCACCGGTGGGCTCTCGTGGATGTGCGCCTGCACCTCGCGGCTCGCACGGCATTCGCCGTGGAAGGTCAGGAACATGAGCCGTCCGGAATAGAAGGCGGTCAGCACCGCCGCCGCCAGCAGAAGCCAGAAGGCGTAGCCGGCAAAGGCGTTCCCCGACACCCAGGCGGCCTCGATGATGGCGTCCTTGGAGAAGAAGCCGGCGGTGCCCGGAAAGCCGACGAGCGCCAGGGTGCCGATCCACATGACGGCGTAGGTGATCGGCAGCTTGCGCCAGATGCCGCCCATCCGGCGCATGTCCTGCTCGTCCGACATGGCGTGGATGACCGACCCCGCACCCAGGAACAGGAGCGCCTTGAAGAAGGCGTGGGTGTAGAGGTGGAAGATGCCGGCGGCGTAGGCGCCCACACCGGCGGCGGCGAACATGTAGCCGAGCTGGGAACAGGTGGAATAGGCGATCACCCGCTTGATGTCGTTCTGCACGAGCCCGACGGTGGCGGCGAAGAGGGCGGTGGAGGCGCCGATGAAGGTCACGAGCGCGAGGGCCGTGGGCGCGAACTCGTAGAGGGGCGAGAAGCGGGCCACCAGGAAGACGCCGGCGGTGACCATGGTGGCGGCGTGGATGAGCGCGGAGACCGGCGTCGGGCCCTCCATGGCGTCGGGCAGCCAGGTGTGGAGGCCGAGCTGGGCCGATTTGCCCATGGCGCCGATGAACAGCAGGATGCCGATCAGCGTCAGGGTGTCGAAGGAGGCGCCGAAGACGAACAGCTCCGTGTCGGCGAGCTTCGCCGTGTTGGCGAAGATGACGTCGTACTGGATGCTGTCGAACACGAACCAGGTGGCGGCGATGCCGAGCGCGAGACCGAAATCGCCCACCCGGTTGACGATGAAGGCCTTGATGGCGGCGGCACAGGCCGAGGGGCGGGTGTACCAGAAGCCGATCAGCAGATAGGAGGCGACGCCGACCCCCTCCCAGCCGAAGTAGAGCTGGAGGAGGTTGTCGGAGGTCACCAGCATCAGCATGGCGAAGGTGAAGAAGGAGAGATAGGCGAAGAAGCGCGGGATGCTCGCGTCGTGTGCCATGTAGCCGATGGAGTAGACGTGGATGAGGAAGCTGATGCAGCTCACCACGAACATCATGATCACGGAGAGCGCATCGATCCGGAGGCTCCATTCGGCGACGAAGCTGTCCACCGCCATCCAGGTGAAGAGCGGCACCTTGAAGGGTTCCTCGCCCAGGGTCGCGAGCGCGATGATGCTGGCGAGAGCGGAGACGCCCATCAGCCCGCAGGTGACGAGCTGGGAGGCCCGGTCGCCGATCAGGCGGCCGAACAGGCCGGCGATGACGGCGCCCAGGATCGGCGAGAAGACGAGGAGGACGTACAGCATCCTCAGCCCTTCATCAGGTTGATGTCCTCGACCTCGATGCTACCGCGGTTGCGGAAGTAGACGAGGACGATGGCGAGGCCGATGGCCGCCTCGGCGGCGGCCACGGTGAGCACGAAGATGGCGAAGATCTGGCCGGCGAGATCGCCCAGATAGGCGGAGAAGGCGACGAAGTTGATATTGACCGCCAGGAGCAGGAGCTCGATCGCCATCAGGATGACGATCACGTTCTTGCGGTTGACGAAGATCCCGAACACGCCGATCGTGAACAGGATCGCCGCCAGGGTCAGATAGTGGGAAAGCGGAACCGGCACTCCGGGATCCTCCTCAAATCCCCGTCCGCGGCGGAACCTTGCGGACCTCGAGGGTCTCGCTCCGCCGCCGCCGCACCTGGCGCCCGATGTCCTGCCGCTTGGCGTCGGGGCGGTGCCGCATGGTGAGGGTCATGGCACCGATCATCGCCACCAGGAGAACGATGCCGGCGGCCTGGAAGAGATAGAAGTAGTCGGTGTAGAGCAGCCGACCGATGGCCTCGGTGTTGGTGGCCCCGCCGTCGGCGGCGACCCCCGCCGCCGCACCCAGCGCCGGCTCCAGGGCCATGCTGCCGAAGACGAGCCCGAGCTCCACCAGCAGGATGAGCCCCACGAGCGCCCCCACCGGCAGATAGTGCAGAAAGCCCTCCCGGAGCTGGACGAAGTTGATGTCCAGCATCATCACCACGAAAAGGAACAGTACCGCCACCGCGCCGACGTAGACGACCACGAGCAGCATGCCGAGGAACTCGGCGCCCAGCAGGATGAACAGCCCGGCCGAGTTGAAGAAGGCGAGAATGAGGAACAGCACCGAGTGGACCGGATTCCTGGCGGCGATCACCATCACCGCCGCCGCCACCGTGACGAAGGCCAGGAGATAGAAGACGAGCTGGGCGAGGATCATGGTCTGGTCGTCCGTTGGGCTGCCGGATGCCGGTCGCGCGGCGGGGAATCAACGGTAGGGCGCATCGGCCTCGAGCCTCATGGCGATTTCCCGTTCCCAGCGCTCGCCGTTCTCGAGGAGCTTCTCCTTGGTGTAGAAGAGCTCCTCCCGCGTCTCGGCGGCGAACTCGAAGTTCGGCCCCTCGACGATGGCGTCCACCGGGCAGGCCTCCTCGCAGAAGCCGCAGTAGATGCATTTCGTCATGTCGATGTCGTAGCGGGTGGTGCGCCGGCTGCCGTCGGGCCGCGGTTCGCTCTCGATGGTGATCGCCTGGGCGGGGCAGATGGCCTCGCACAGCTTGCAGGCGATGCAGCGCTCCTCGCCGTTGGGGTAGCGTCTGAGCGCGTGCTCGCCGCGGAAACGCGGCGACAGCGGCCCCTTCTCGTAGGGATAGTTGAGGGTCACCTTGCGCCGGAACAGGTAGCGGAGCGTCAAGGAGAAACCCTTGACGAGCTCCTCCCAGAGAATGGTCCGTGCGAGCTGGTCGACCTGCACGATTGCTCCTCCCTCCGCCGCGGCCTCAGCCCGGCACCAGATCGAACGCCACCAGCACGCCGGCGGTCAGCACCAGCCAGCCGAAGGAGATCGGCAGCAGCACCTTCCAGCCGAGACGCATGAGCTGGTCGTAGCGGTAGCGGGGCAGGGTCGCCCGTGCCCAGATGTAGACGAACAGGACCGCGCAGATCTTGAGGATGAACCACAGCGGTCCCGGGATCCAAGTGAAGGGCGCCACATCGAAGGGCGGCAGCCAGCCGCCGAGGAAGAGGATGGTGGCCATCGCGCTCATCAGGATCATGTTGGCGTACTCGCCGAGGAAGAAGAGCGCGAAGGTCATCGAGGAATATTCGACGTTGTAGCCGGTAACGAGGCTCGCCTCGTCCTCCGGCAGGTCGAAGGGCAGCCGGTTGGTCTCGGCGAGGATCGAGACCAGGAAGATCATGAACATCGGGAAGTGCCAGATCACGTACCACCCCTGCTCCGCCTGGGCGCGCACGATGTCCGACAGGTTGAGGGATCCGGCGGTGAGCAGCACGCTGATGATGATCATCCCCATGGCGATCTCGTAGGAGATCATCTGGGCCGAGGAGCGCAGCGCGCCGAGGAAGGCGTAGCGCGAGTTGGAGGCCCAGCCGGCCATGATGATGCCGTAGACGCCGAGCGAGCTGACCGCGAACAGGTAGAGGATGCCGACGTTGATGTCGGCCAGCACGAGCCCGTCGCCGAAGGGAATGACGGCCCAGCCGATGAGCGCCAGGATGAAGGTCAGCATGGGGGCGATCACGAACACGCCCTTGTTGGCGCGGCTCGGGATCACCGTTTCCTTGAAGAACAGCTTGACCCCGTCGGCCAGCGGCTGGAGCAGCCCGTAGGGCCCCACGAACATCGGCCCCTGGCGGAGCTGCATGCCGCCGATGACCTTGCGCTCGGCGTAGGTCAGATAGGCCACCGCGACGAGCAGCGGCACGATGATGGCGAGCGTGTAGACCACCAGCAGGATGAGCGGCCAGATGGTGCCCCAGAAGATCTCAGCCATGGGTTCCCGTCGCCTTCTCGGTAAGCGGCCGCAGGATCTCGCGGCTGCACTGCCGCATCACCTCGGATGCGCGCGCGATGGGGTTGGTGAGGTAGAAATCCTCGACCGGCGAGGCGAAGGGCGCCTTGGCGAGCCGCCCCCGCTTGCCGAACTTCCCCCATTCGGCCGGTGTCACCGTGTCGATCCGCGCGAGATGGGGCGCGAGCTCGGCCATCCGGGCGCGCACCGCGAAGATGGTGTCCAGGGGCACGGTGCGGCCGATTGCCTCCGAGGCCGCCCGCAGGATCTTCCAGTCCTCGCGCGCCTCGCCGGGCGGGAAGACGGCGAGCCGTCCGTGCTGCGGCCGACCCTCGAGATTGACCCAGGTGGCGTTCTTCTCGGTGTAGGCGGCGCCGGGCAGGATCAGATCGGCGATCGGCGCCGCGCGGTCGCCGTGATGGCCCTGGTAGACGACGAAGGCGTTGGTGAGGCGAGAGACGTCGATTTCGTCGGCGCCCAAGAGCCAGACGAGCTCGATCTCGCCCGCCTCGACGCCTTCCAGAATGCCGGCCAGATCGCGCCCCCCCTCGCCCGGCAGCAGGCCGAGATCGAGCCCCGCCACGCGCCCGGCCGCGGTGTGCAGCAGGTTGTAGCCGTTCCAGTCCTCCTGCACGAGACCGAAACGCTCGGCGATGCGATGGGCGAGGGCCAGCACCGCCGCCCCGTCCTCGCGGGCCACGGCGCCGGCGCCGAGCACCAGCATCGGCCGTTCGGCCCGCTCGAGGGCCTCGCAGATCTCGTGCTTGCCCTCGGCCACCGCCCGCAGGGTCTCGGGCCCCTCGCCGATGTCCTCCACCGGATAGGTCAGGTCGAAGAGCGCGCCGACGCGGGCCACCCGGAAGCCGCCCATGCGCCAGCGCTTGCGCAGACGGGCGTTGACGAGCGGCGCCTCCCAGCGCGGATTGGTGCCGACCAGCAGACAGAAATCGGCCCGCTCGATGCCCGCGATGGTGGTGTTGAAGAGATACTCCGCCCGTACCCGGCCCTCGATCCGGGCGCCGTCCTGGCGGCAGTCGAGGTGCGGGCAGCCCAGCCGCTCGGCCAGCTCCCGCACCAGCACCATGCTCTCGGCATCCACCAGATCGCCCACGACGAAGGCCATGCGCTCGCCGGGAAGCGCCGCCATGCGGTCGGCCAGGCTGCGGAAGGCCTCGCGCCAGCTCGCCTCGACGAGCCGGCCGTCGCGCCGGACCATGGGCACGTCGAGCCGGCGGTACTTGAGCCCGTCGTAGGCGAAACGGCTCTTGTCGGAGATCCACTCCTCGTTGACGTCCTCGTGCAGGCGCGGAAGGATCCGCATCACCTCGTTGCCGCGGGCGTCGACGCGGATGTTGGAGCCCACCGCGTCCATGACGTCGACGGATTCCGTCTTCCGGAGCTCCCAAGTACGGGCGCGGTACTGGTAGGGCTTGGAATTGAGGGCGCCCACCGGACACAGGTCGATGATGTTGCCCTGCAGCTCGGAATGCAGCGCCTGCTCGATGTAGTTGGTGATCTCCATGTGCTCGCCCCGCCAGCAGCCCCCGAGCTCCGGCACCCCGGCGATCTCGGTCAGGAAGCGGATGCAGCGGGTGCAATGGATGCAGCGCGTCATGTGGGTGGCGAGGAGCGGCCCCAGATACTTGTCGGTCACCGCGCGCTTGTTCTCGCGGAAGCGGGAATGGTCGGGGCCGTAGAACAGGGTGAGGTCCTGCAGGTCGCACTCCCCGCCCTGATCGCAGATCGGGCAGTCGAGGGGGTGGTTGACGAGCAGGAACTCGAGCACCCCCTTGCGCGCCTTGTGGACGAGCGGGCTGTCGGTGTGGACCACCATCCCGTCCGCTGCCGGCATGGCGCAGGAGGCCACCGGCTTCGGCGACTTCTCGATCTCGACGAGGCACATGCGGCAGTTGCCGGCGATGTTCAGTCGCGGATGGTAGCAGAAATGCGGGATCTCCTTGCCGGCGAGCTCGCAGGCCTGGAAGACCGTGTAGCCGGCCGGGACCTCGATCTCTTCGCCGTCGATGACGAGTTTCGGCATGCTCTCCGTCCGCTGTCCTCGCTTGCCCTCAGGCCGCCGCCCGGTCGCCGCCGCTCTTGCGCGCCACGATCCGCCGCTCGAGCTCGTCGCGGAAGTGGCGGATCAGCCCCTGCACCGGCCAGGCGGCCGCATCGCCCAGGGCGCAGATGGTGTGGCCCTCGATCTGCTTGGTGACGTCCCACAGAAGGTCGATCTCGGCGATGTCGGCGTCGCCCTCGGCGAGGCGGGTGACCATCCGCCACAGCCAGCCCGTGCCCTCGCGGCAGGGGGTGCACTGCCCGCAGGACTCGTGCATGTAGAACTTGGACAGGCGCGCGATCGCCCGCACGATGTCGGTGGACTTGTCCATCACGATCACGCCTGCCGTGCCGAGCCCGCTCTGGGCCTCGCGCAGGCTGTCGAAATCCATCCGCACCGCCTCGCAGACCGATTTCGGGATGAGCGGCACCGAGGAGCCGCCGGGGATGATCGCCAGGAGATTGTCCCAGCCGCCGCGCACGCCCCCCGCATGCTTCTCGATCAGCGTCTTGAGGGGGATGCCCATCTCCTCCTCGACGGTGCAGGGCTGGTTCACGTGGCCCGAGATGCAGAAGATCTTGGTGCCGGTGTTGTTCTGCCGGCCGAGGCCGGCGAACCAGGCCGCGCCGCGGCGCAGGATGGTGGGAACGACGGCGATGGTCTCGACGTTGTTGACGGTGGTGGGGCGCCCGTAGAGGCCGACCGCCGCCGGGAAGGGCGGCTTCAGACGTGGCTGGCCCTTCTTGCCCTCGAGGCTCTCGAGCAGCCCCGTCTCCTCGCCGCAGATGTAGGCACCGGCGCCGCGGTGGAGGCGGATCTCGATGTCGTAGCCCGACTTGCAGGCGTCGCGGCCGACGAGCCCGGCCTCGTAGGCCTCGGCGATGGCCGCCTCCAGGATCTGCGCCTCGCGCACGAACTCGCCGCGGATGTAGATGTAGCAGTGGGTGCAGCCCATGGCCGCCGAGGCGAGGACACAGCCCTCGATCAGCTTGTGCGGCTCGTTGCGGATGATCTCCCGGTCCTTGCAGGTGCCGGGCTCGGATTCGTCGGCGTTGACGACGAGATAGACCGGACCGCCGTCGCTCTGCTTGGGCATGAAGGACCATTTGAGGCCGGTCGGGAAGCCGGCCCCGCCCCGTCCCCGCAGGCCCGAATCCTTGATCTCCTGGACGAGCGCCTCGCGCCCCCGGGCGATCAGCTCCTTGGTGCCGTCCCAGTCGCCGCGCTTCCTGGCCGCCTCGAGGCTCCAGGGCTGCTCGCCGTAGAGATTGGTGAAGATGCGGTCCCGGTCGTGGAGCATGCCCGTCACTTCTCCTCGAACAGCAGCGTGGTCTTGCCGCCGGCCGGCATCGAGCCCTTGCGTCCGGACTGGGGGCCGGGCTTCGGCCGCTCGCCGCGCTGGAGCGCCTCGAGCACCGCCCTCGTGCGCTCGTAGTCGAGATCCTCGTAATAGTCCTCGTCCACCCACAGCACCGGCGCGTTGGCGCAGGCGCCGAGGCATTCGAACTCGCGCAGATAGAAGCGCCCGTCCGGCGTGGTCTCGCCGATCTCCACCCCGAGCACCTCCTTGCAGGCCCGCACCACCTCGTCCGAACCGCACAGCCAGCAGGGGGTGGTGGTGCAGACCCGCACCTGCACCCGGCCCACCGGCTCGGTGTTGAACATGTCGTAGAAGGTGGCGACCTCGTAGACGTTGATGCGCGGCATGCCCAGAAGCTCGGCCACATGGTCGAGCGCCGCCCGCGGCAGCCAGCCGCCGTGCTGTTCCTGGGCGAGATGCAGCAGCGGCAGAACCGCGCTCGCCCTCCGGTCCTCGGGATAGCGGGCGAGGATGTCGCGGATCCTGGCCCGGTTCTCCTCGCTGAAGGCGAAGGTCTCGACGTCCGGAGCCATGCCCTCGCCGACGCTGTCGCTCATCTGTCGATCTCCCCGAAGACCACGTCGAGGGCACCGATGATGGCCACGATGTCGGCGAGCTGGTGCCCCCGCCCCATCATTTCCAGCGCCTGGAGATGGACGTAGGCCGGGGAGCGGATCTTGCAGCGGTAGGGCTTGTTGGTGCCGTCGGATACGAGATAGACGGCGAACTCGCCCTTGGGGTTCTCGGTCGCCACGTAGACCTCGCCCGCGGGCACGTGGATGCCCTCCGTGTAGAGTTTGAAATGGTGAATGAGCGCCTCCATCGAGCGCTTCATCTCGGCGCGGGGTGGCGGCGTCACCTTGTGGTTCGGGGTGCGCACCGGCCCCTCGGGCATCTGCTCGATGCACTGGCGGATGATCTTGAGCGATTCGCGCATCTCCTGCATGCGCACGAGATAGCGGTCGTAGCAGTCGCCGTGCCTGCCCACCGGGATGTCGAAATCGAGCCGGTCGTAGACCTCGTAGGGCTGCGCCTTCCGAAGGTCCCAGGCCACCCCCGAGGCCCGCAGCATGGGCCCCGAGAAGCCCCAGGCGAGGGCGTCCTCGGCCGAGACCACGCCGATGTCCACCGTGCGCTGCTTGAAGATCCGGTTCTCGTTGAGCAGCGTCTCGATGTCGGCCATGAAATCCTCGAACTGGTCGCACCATTCGAGGATGCGCTCCTCCATGCCGGCGGGCATGTCCCTAGCCACCCCGCCGAAGCGGAAGTAGTTGGCGTGCATCCGCGCCCCCGACACCTCCTCGTAGAACTCCATCAGCTTCTCGCGCTGCTCGAAGCCCCAGAGGAGCGGCGTCATCGCCCCGATGTCGAGGGCCATCGTGGTGATGTTGAGGAGGTGGTTGAGGATGCGGGTGATCTCGCAGAACAGCACCCGGATGTACTGGGCGCGGATCGGCACCTCGACGCCCAGCAGCTTCTCCACCGCCAGCACGAAGGAGTGCTCCTGGCACATCATGGAGACGTAGTCGAGGCGATCGAAGTAGGGGATGCTCTGGAGATAGGGCCGGTATTCGATCAGCTTCTCGGTACCGCGATGCAGGAGCCCGATGTGGGGGTCGGCCCGTTCCACGACCTCGCCGTCCATCTCCAGCACGAGGCGCAGCACGCCGTGCGCCGCCGGATGCTGGGGGCCGAAATTGACGCTGAAGGTCTTGATCTCGGTCTCGACCATCACTCCGCTTCCAGGCTCGCCCGCGCACCACCCCGCCGCCGGGGTACCGTCTCGCGGGCCAAGATTCGATCCCCTAGCCCTGCGCCTTTTCGTCGCCCGGCAGCAGCCCGCTTCCTTCCCAGGGCGAGAGAAAGTCGAAGCTGCGGAAGTCCTGCCGCAGCTTCACCGGTTCGTAGACCACGCGCTTCTGCTCGTCGTCGTAGCGCAGCTCGACATAGCCGGTGAGCGGGAAGTCCTTCCGCAGCGGATGACCGTCGAAGCCGTAGTCCGACAGCAGCCGCCGCAGGTCCGGGTGATCGGCGAACAGGATGCCGTACATGTCCCAGGCCTCGCGCTCGAACCAGCCGGCGGTGGGAAAGACCGAGACCACCGAGGGCACCGGGGTGAACTCGTCGGTCCTGACCTTCACCCGGATGCGCTGGTTGTGGTGCAGCGAAAGGAGATGGTAGACGACGTCGAAGCGCTGTTCCCGCTCCGGCCAGTCGACGCCGCAGAGGTCCACGAGCTCCTTGAACAGGAGACCGGGATCGTCGCGCAGGAAGGTGAGCACGCGCACGATCTGCGATGCCGGCACGAGGATCGTGAGCTCGCCGTGGGCGATCCGGCGCTCGATCAGCGTCTCGCCGAGTGCCGGCTCGATGATCGCCAGCATCTCCTCGAGACTGGCGATCATCTCCGGTCCGGTGTCGACGGTCATCGCTTCCGTCTCCTCAGCGCTCGAGCGTGCCGGTGCGGCGGATCTTCTTCTGCAGCTGCAGGATGCCGTAGACCAGTGCCTCCGCCGTCGGCGGACAGCCCGGAACGTAGATGTCGACCGGCACGATGCGGTCGCAGCCGCGCACCACCGAATAGGAGAAGTGGTAGTAGCCGCCGCCGTTGGCGCAGCTGCCCATGGAGATGACGTAGCGCGGCTCGGCCATCTGGTCGTAGACCTTGCGCAGCGCCGGCGCCATCTTGTTGCAAAGGGTGCCGGCCACGATCATCACGTCGCTCTGGCGCGGGCTCGGCCGGAACACGACGCCGAAACGGTCGAGGTCGTAGCGGCTGGCGGCGGCGTGCATCATCTCGACGGCACAGCAGGCGAGGCCGAAGGTCATCGGCCACAGGCTGCCCGAGCGCGCCCAGTTGACGAGATCGTTGAAGGTGGTGACGAAGAAGCCCTTGTCCCTGAGACCCTCGCCCACTTCGGCCAGGAGATCGCGGCGGCTCGCGGCGGCGGCGGTCGCCTCGCGGAGGCTGCTCACTCCCATTCGAGCCCTCCCTTCTTCCACTCGTAGACGAAGCCGACGGTGAGCACGAGCAGGAACACCATCATCGACCAGAAGCCGAACATGCCGATGTCGCCCAGACTCACCGCCCAGGGGAACAGGAAGGCCACCTCGAGATCGAAGATGATGAACAGGATGGCGACCAGATAGAACCGCACGTCGAACCGGCCGCGGGCGTCGTCGAAGGGCTCGAAGCCGCATTCGTAGGCCGACAGTTTCTCCCGTTCGGGGTGCTGGGGGGCGATCACCATCGAGGCGAGGACGATGATCGCCGCCAGCGCGACGGCGATGCCGAGAAAGACGAGGATCGGCAGATACTCGGCGAGATAGGCCTGCATGGGTCGGTCCCTTCACCGCGGCCGGACGGCCGTACGCTCCCGGCGGCACCCCGGCGGTCGCCGCGGCGCAACATAGGCGCAAAGCCGGCCGCTTGCCAAGCGCCACCGGACCGCAGAAATGTCACAGCCGCGTCGCGTGACGAACGTGCGAGCCGAAACGGCCGCAACCACCGGTAGCGCGCCGCGCGCCGCGTCTCGGTACGCGTTCGGGAAATCGGATGGCGGGAGTGACGGGACTTGAACCCGCGGCCTCCGGCGTGACAGGCCGGCGCTCTAACCAACTGAGCTACACCCCCTCGGGAACGAGGCGCATCTAATGGCCGCCACGGGGCCTGTCAAGGGCGGCGGCCGCTCCCTCCGCCCGGTCCGCGGACGCCGTCCGCCGGGCCACCACCATCTGGTAGAGGCCGCCGAAACAGGTGGTCTTGGACCAGCGGAAGCGGTCCGCCGTGGCGGGCGGTGCGAGCTCCCGCAATTCGCAGCGCCAGAGTTCCTCCGCGAACGGTTCGAGGCGCGCGAACAGGGTACGCATCGGCCAGCGCAGGGGATGCAGGGGACGCGGGCGATGATAGTCTACGAAGATCGCCTTGCCGCCCCGCCGCACCGCTCCGAGAAGGGCGGCCATGACCCGGCGCTTCCAGTCGGCGGGCAGCTCGTGCAGCAGGAAGAAGCACAGCACGGCATCGTAACGGGCCGCCGTCGGCCGGGCGGCGTCGCGGCAGGCGAGCCGGCAGTTGGGAAAGCGCGCGAGCTTGCGCCGGCAGTTTTCGACCTGGATCGGAGCCACGTCCCGGACCTCGAGCCGTCCCGCGGGTCCGAGCCGCTCCGCGATGCGGCGGGAAAAGCCACCGTACACGCAGGCCGGCTGGAGGACCCGCGCACCGGGCGCCAGTTCGCGCGCCACCATCCGCCGCAGCCGCTCCATCTGGCCCCACAGGACGAGGGAGGCGACGAGATCGTGATCGAGTAGCGCGACCGAGGCCGGCCGCAGATAGGCCCAGCCGTACGTCTCTTCGAGATAGGCGGGAAGGATCGGCCCGTCCCGCGCGTCGTCGCCGGCGGCTGTCGGCGCCCGCTCGAGCTCCGAGACCGGCGGCCGCATCGCCGTTCCGTGCACGTGTCCCTCCCCTGCGGCGCCGCGGCGCGCGCCCGCGACGGTCGACAGCCGCGGCCGGCGTGGGCCCGGCGACCACCCGCAGAGGCTCGCCCGAAGGCACCGGCCTCGCCCTGATCCAGGTCAAGGCGCGCGCCCGTGTCGCAGCGCGCCGGGGGTCAGATGGCCGGTTCGGAGATGTCCGTCTTCTCGACCGTCTTCTCGCCGCGCCTGCCGCCCCTGGGCTCGACGGGGCTGAAGCGGAAGGCCGGCCTGTCGTTCTCGATGGTGATCAGCACCTTGCCGCCCTTGGCGAGCTGGCCGAACAGCAGCTCGTCGGCGAGCGGACGCTTGATGTGCTCCTGGATCACCCGCGCGAGCGGCCGCGCCCCGTAAAGGGGATCGTAGCCGCGCTCGGCGAGCCAGCCGCGGGCCGCCTCGTCGACCTCGATGTGGACCCGCCGGTCGGCGAGCTGGGCCGCGAGCTCGCGCACGAACTTGTCGACGATCGCCCGCACGATCTCCGGCGACAGTGCCCGGAAGGGGATGATGGCGTCGAGGCGGTTGCGGAATTCGGGCGTGAACAGCCGCTTGATGGCCTCGCTGTCGTCCCCCTCGCGGGTGGAGCGACCGAAGCCCATCGCCGGCTTGCTCATGTCGGCGGCGCCGGCGTTGGTGGTCATGATCAGGATGACGTTGCGGAAGTCCACCGTCTTGCCGTTGTTGTCGGTGAGCTTTCCGTAATCCATCACCTGCAGGAGAATGTTGAAGACGTCCGGATGGGCCTTCTCGATCTCGTCCAGCAGCAGCACCGCATGCGGATGCTGGTCGATGGCGTCGGTCAAAAGCCCGCCCTGGTCGAACCCGACGTAGCCGGGGGGGGCGCCGATCAGCCGTGAAACGGCATGGCGCTCCATGTACTCCGACATGTCGAAGCGCACGAGCTCGATCGCCATGATGCCGGCGAGCTGGCGTGCCACTTCGGTCTTGCCGACTCCGGTCGGTCCCGAGAACAGGTAGCAGCCGATCGGCTTCTGCGGATCCCGGAGGCCCGCCCGGCTGAGCTTGATGGCGCTCGCGAGCGCGTCGATCGCCTGATCCTGGCCGAACACCACCGCCTTGAGATCGGCATCGAGGGTCTTGAGGGCCGCCTTGTCGCGGTGGTTGACGGCCTTGACCGGCACCCGCGCGATCTTGGAGACGATGTCCTCGACATCCTTGACGCCGATGGTCTTGCGCCGCAGGTGCTCGGGCCGCAGCATCTGCGCCGCCCCCACCTCGTCGATGATGTCGATCGCCTTGTCCGGCAGCTTGCGGTCGTGGATGTAGCGCACCGACAGCGCCACCGCCGCCTTGAGGGCGGCGTTGGTGTACTTGACGCCGTGATGCTGCTCGAAGCTCGGCCGCAGCCCCTCGAGGATCTTGACCGCCTCCTCCTCGCTCGGTTCCGGGATGTCGATCTTCTGGAAGCGGCGCACCAGCGCCCGGTCCTTCTCGAAGTAGTTGCGGAACTCCTTGTAGGTGGTGGAGCCCACGCAGCGCAGGGTGCCGCTGGCCAGGGCCGGCTTCAGGATGTTGGAGGCATCGAGCGAGCCGCCGCTGGTCGCTCCGGCGCCGATCACGGTGTGGATCTCGTCGATGAACAGGATCGCGTCCTTGTCCGACTCGAGCTCCTGGATCACCGCCTTGAGCCGTTCCTCGAAATCGCCGCGATAGCGGGTTCCGGCCAGGAGCGCCCCCATGTCGAGAGCGTAGATCACGGCGCTCTTGAGAACCTCGGGCACCTCGCCCCTGACGATCCGGAGCGCCAGCCCCTCGGCGATCGCCGTCTTGCCGACACCGGGATCGCCCACGAACAGCGGGTTGTTCTTGGAACGCCGGCACAGGATCTGGATCGTGCGCTCGATCTCCCGCTCGCGGCCGATCAGCACGTCCACCTTGCCCGCCCGCGCCTTGGCGTTGAGGTTGGTGCAGTAGGCGTTGAGGGCCTCGCCGCCCTCCCGCTTCTCCTCGCCGCCGCTCTCGTCGGCGCCGCGCACCCGTCGTTCCTCGCTCATGCCCGGTTTCTTGGCGATCCCGTGGGCGATGTAGTTGACGGCGTCCAGCCGCGACATGTGCTGTTCCTGGAGGAAATGGACGGCGTGGGATTCGCGCTCCGAGAACAGTGCCACCAGCACGTTGGCGCCGGTCACCTCGGAGCGTCCCGAGGACTGCACGTGGATGGCCGCGCGCTGGATCACCCGCTGGAAACCGGCGGTGGGCTTGGCGTCCACCACCCCGTCGACCACGAGGCCGGACAGTTCGTGGTCGAGGAAGTCGGTGAGCTGGGCCCGCAGGCGGTCGATCTCCACCGCGCAGGCGCGCAGCACCGCCACCGCGTCCTGGTCCTCGGTGAGGGCCAGCAGCAGATGCTCGAGGGTCGCGTATTCGTGCTGCCGGGCATTGGCGAGCGCCAGCGCCCGCCGCAGCGTCTTCTCGAGTGTGCGAGAAAGCATGGGCATCACCTCCGACCCTGGAACATCGTGCCGATCGCCGTCACCGTCTCCACCGACTTCCCGTTCACCCTACTCCTTTTCCATCGTGCACTGTAGGGGATGTTGATGCTGGCGGGCATAATCGGTCACCTGGGCGACCTTGGTCTCGGCCACCTCGTAGGTGTAGACCCCGCACACTCCCACTCCGGTGTGATGGACATGCAGCATGATGCGCGTGGCATCCTCGCGGTCCTTGTTGAAAAACCGCTCCAGCACGTGGACCACGAACTCCATCGGCGTGAAGTCGTCGTTGAGCAGCAGCACCTTGTACATCGAGGGCCGCTGCGTCTCGGTGCGGGGCCTGGTAACGACGGATCCGCGGGTTCCATCATCGTCACGATAAGGATCGCCGCTCATCTCCGTGGCACCTCTCACCTCGCCGGTTGTCCCGAGTCGATTCATAGAGCATTCCGACAACGCGACAAATCCCTTTCCGCCGTCTTTCGTACCCTCGTCGACCGGGATCGCCCGGCCGGTGCGGCCGGCCGTGCGTCCGGCGATCATCCTCGCTCGGTTTGCCCAACAATCGGTTAACGGAGGGGCCGCGACAAGGGGACCGGACCGTCGCGAGACTTCACAGCCACCCGATCGCCTCCTACAAGCAGGACGCCCGCCCGCCACCGGCAGGGGCGGAGCCGCGGGCGCGCCAACGACGGCAAGGACACCTCGGGAAGGCCACGGGGAAGGGAGCGAGGGCCGCGCATGCTCGGTCGGAAGAACGCGCGCATCGGACGCGCACTGTCGGGAATCCTGCCCGCCGTCGCCCTGATTTCGCTGCTGCCCGCGGAAGCCCGCGCCGCGGTGTTCGACGGTGCGGATCTCAGCCTCTGGTGGTCGCTGCCCTTCGTCGGCATCCTCCTTTCGATCGCCATCTGGCCGCTGGTGGCGCCGGTCTTCTGGCACCACCATTTCGGCAAGATCAGCGCCGCCTGGGCGCTCGCCTTCCTCGTACCCTTCACCGCAACATACGGGCTCGAGCTCGCGGTCTACGAGCTCGTCCTCACGGCGCTGCACGAGTATCTGCCCTTCATCATCCTGCTCTTCTCCCTCTTCACGGTGACCGGCGGCATCCATCTCACCGGCGCCATCCGCGGTACGCCGGGCTTCAACACCGGCCTTCTCGCCCTCGGTACCCTGCTCGCGAGCTGGATGGGCACCACCGGCGCCGCCATGGCCCTCGTGCGGCCGATGCTCAAGGCCAACGCCTGGCGGCCGCGACGCACCCATGTGGTGGTCTTCTTCATCTTCCTCGTCGCCAACATCGGCGGCTCCCTGAGCCCGCTCGGCGATCCGCCGCTCTTTCTGGGCTTTCTCAAGGGGGTGCCCTTCTTCTGGCCGACCGTCCACATGCTGTGGCCGATGCTGTTCCTGGCCAGCATCCTCCTGGTCGCCTTCTACCTCCTCGATCGCCACATGCTGGCCAGGGACGGCGTGACGCCGCCACCGATCGAGGGCGACGGCCGGCTGCGGGTCGAGGGCGCCTACAATTTCGTACTGCTGGCCGGGATCGTGGGCGCGGTGCTGATGAGCGGGCTGTGGCGGCCCGAGGTCAGCTTCCGGGTGCTCGGGGTGGAGGTCGAGCTGCAGAACCTCGTGCGCGATCTGCTGCTGCTGCTGCTCGCCGGCATCTCCTGGGTGATCACGCCCATGGAGACCCGCGAGGCCAACGAGTTCTCCTGGTTCCCGATCCAGGAGGTGGCGAAGCTGTTCGCCGGCATCTTCGTCACCATCATCCCCACCATCGCCATCCTCCGCGCCGGCACCGAGGGGGCGCTGGCGCCGGTGGTGGCGCTGGTGACGGACGCCAGCGGCGAACCCGTCAACGCCATGTATTTCTGGGCCACCGGCATCCTCTCGAGCTTCCTCGACAACGCCCCCACGTATCTCGTCTTCTTCAACACCGCCGGGGGCGACCCCGAGATCCTCACCGGCCCGCTCGCCACCACGCTGCTCGCCATCTCGGCGGGGGCCGTGTTCATGGGCGCCAACACCTACATCGGCAACGCCCCCAACTTCATGGTCCGCGCCATCGCCGAGGAGAGCGGCGTCCGCATGCCGAGCTTCTTCGGCTACATGGTCTGGTCGGGCATCGTGCTGCTGCCGCTCTTCGTGCTCGTCACCCTGATCTGGTTCGTCTGAGCGCCGGCCCCGGGGCGGGGCGCGTTGCCGCGACGGCGATCCGCGCCTAGATTGCGCCCCGCCAGTCGCCAACGGATGATCCGAGCCATGCGTCTTTCCCGCTATTTCCTGCCCGTCCTCAAGGAAGATCCGGCCGAGGCCGAGATCGTCTCCCATCGGCTGATGCTGCGGGCGGGCATGATCCAGCAGCTCGCCGCCGGCATCTACAACTGGCTGCCCCTCGGCTTCCGGGTGCTCAAGCGGGTCGAGCAGATCGTGCGCGAAGAGATGGACCGGGCGGGGGCCATCGAGTTCCTGATGCCCACCATCCAGCCCGCGGACATCTGGAAGGAGAGCGGCCGCTACGAGGCCTACGGCCGGGAGATGCTGCGGATCCGCGACCGTCACGAGCGGGAGATGCTGTACGGCCCCACCAACGAGGAGAACGTCACCGACATCTTCCGCCGGCACGTCAAGAGCTACCGCCAGCTCCCCCTCAACCTCTACCACATCCAGTGGAAGTTCCGGGACGAGATCCGGCCGCGCTTCGGGGTCATGCGCGGCCGCGAGTTCCTGATGAAGGACGCCTACTCCTTCGACTACGACTTCGCCGGGGCGAGGCGCTCCTACGAAGCGATGTTCGTCGCCTATCTCAGGACCTTCCGGCGCATGGACCTGACCGCCATCCCGATGCAGGCGGAGAGCGGCCCCATCGGCGGCAGCATGAGCCACGAGTTCCAGATTCTGGCCTCCACCGGCGAAAGCGAGGTGTTCTACGACCAGGCCTTCGAGGAGCTCGATCTCTCCGGTACGGAGATCGACGTCGAACGGCTGACGGCGCTTTATGCCGCCACCGACGACAAGCACGATCCGGCCCGCTGTCCGGTGCCGCCCGAGCGGCTGCGCCGCGCCCGCGGCATCGAGGTGGGGCACATCTTCTACTTCGGCACGAAATACTCGGAACCCATGGGCGCCACCGTGATGGGGCCGGACGGCCGGGAGGTGCCGGTGGAGATGGGCTCCTACGGCATCGGCGTCTCGCGGCTGGTGGGCGCCCTGATCGAGGCCTTCCACGACGAGAAGGGCATCGTCTGGCCGGAATCGGTGGCCCCCTTCCGGGTCGCCCTCGTGAGCCTGCGCCCCGACGATACCGCCTGCGCGCAGCTCGCCGACGATCTCTACGAGCGGCTGCGGACGGCCGGCATCGAGACCCTCTACGACGACACCGACGAGCGGGCCGGTGCCAAGTTCGCCACCATGGACCTGATCGGTCTCCCCTGGCAGGTCATCGTCGGCCCGCGGGGCGCCAAGGCCGGCCTCGTGGAGCTCAAGTCGCGGGCCAGCGGCGAGCGCTGGGAGCTCACCCCCGAAGCGCTCCTGAACAGGCTTTCGGCCTGATGTTCGGCAAGGCCGAGCGGCTCGTCGCCTGGCGCTATCTGCGACCCACCCGGGGCGAGGGGTTCATCTCCTTCGTCGCCGCCTTCGCCCTCGTCGGCATCGCCCTCGGGGTCGGCACCCTGATCGTGGTGCTGGCGGTCATGAACGGCTTCCGCGCCGAGCTCCTCGGCCGCGTGCTGGGCTTCAACGGCCATGCCACGGTGGTGGCCGGACCCGAGGGATTGGCCGACTGGGAGGATCTGGCCGCCCGGCTCGAACGGGTGTCCGGGGTGGTGCAGGCCATGCCTTATGTCGAAGGCCAGGTGCTGGTGAGCGCCAACGGCGTCGCCTCCGGCGCCATCGTGCGCGGCGTCCGTCCGGCCGATCTCGAACGGCGCGGCATCTTCCGCGACGGCATCCGGGCCGGCGATCTCGCGGCACTCGCGGATTCCGGCAACGCCATGATCGGCAGCCGCATGGCCCAGCGCATGGGACTCACCCTCGGCAGCCGCATCTCGCTCGTCTCGCCGCAGGGGGCGGTCACCGCCTTCGGCACCGTGCCGCGGATCAAGACCTTCCGCGTCGCCGCCATCTTCGAAGTCGGGATGTACACCTACGACAACGGATTCGTGTTCGTGCCGCTGGACGACGCCCGCGCCTACTTCCAGCTCGGCGAGCGGGTCAACGCCATCGAGATCACGACCATCGATCCCGAGGCCATCGACCGTTTCGTCCCCGAGCTCCTGCGGCGCATCGGCGACCTCGGCCGGCTGGTCACCTGGCAACAGCTCAACGCCAATTTCTTCTCGGCCCTCGAGGTCGAGCGCAACGTCATGTTCCTGATCCTCACCCTCATCATCCTGGTGGCCGCCTTCAACATCATCACCGGCCTCACGATGCTGGTGCGCAGCAAGGGGCGCGATATCGCCATCCTGCGCACCATGGGGGCGACCCGCGGCGCGATCACCCGCATCTTCGTGCTGAGCGGCACCACCATCGGCGTCGTCGGCACCGCCCTCGGATTCGCCCTCGGCCTCGCCTTCTCCCTCAACGTCGACGCCATCCGCCGTTTCCTCGAGACGTTCACCGGCTTCGAGCTGTGGAACGCCGAGATCCGTTTCCTCTCCCAGCTCCCGGCCAAGGTCGAGGCGGGCGACGTGGTGAACGTGGTGGCGATGGGCCTGCTGCTGTCGCTGCTGGCGACGATATATCCCGCCTGGCGGGCCGCCCGGCTCGATCCGGTCGAGGCCCTGCGCAATGAGTGAGGGGGGCGGGAACGAGGGTGTCGGCGCCGCTGCCGAACCGTCGGTCCTCGAGCTCGTCGGGCTCCACCGCAGCTTCCGCCAGGGCGACGTCCTCCTCGAGGTGCTGTGCGGCGTCGATCTCGAGGTGCCGGCGGGCACCCTGGTCGCCCTCACCGGCCCCTCCGGTTCCGGCAAGTCGACCCTGCTCCACATCGCCGGTCTCCTCGAACCGCCCACCTCGGGCAAGGTGCGCATCGAGGGCATCGACTGCGACATGCTCTCGGAGCGCGAACGCACCCGACTGCGTCGCGAGCGCATCGGCTTCGTCTATCAATACCACCACCTGCTCGCCGATTTCACGGCCCTCGAGAACGTGGTGCTTCCGCAGCTCCTGATGGGGCGTGCCCAGCGTCCCGCCCGTGCCCGTGCCGAGGAGCTCCTGGTCGGCCTCGGCCTCGCCGATCGCCTCCACCACCGGCCCGGTCGGCTGTCGGGCGGCGAACAGCAGCGGGTGGCGATCGCCCGGGCGCTGGCCAACGGACCGCGCCTCGTGCTGGCCGACGAGCCCACCGGCAATCTCGATCCCCATACTGCCGAGGAGGTCTTTTCGCTGCTCCTCGAGACGGTGCGCCGGACGGGAGCGGCAGCGCTGGTCGCCACCCACAATCTCGAGCTCGCCGCCCGCATGGACCGGGCACTGGCGCTGCGCGAGGGCCGGATCACGCCGGCGTGAGCGGGCGGCCGCCGCCGGGCGGCCTTCCGGCTCTTGCCAGGATCCGAGCTTGAACGAATACTAATATAAGCGACCGGCGCGGAGACGCGGCTCGCGGGGGCGGCGCTCCGCCGAACAGGAGGGCAAGGGCATGCAGGTTTCCGTCGATTCCTTCTTCGATCCCGCCACCAGCACCATCTCCCACGTGGTGGTCGAGCCCAACGGACGCAAATGCGCGATCATCGATTCGGTGCTCGACTACCAGCCGAATTCCGGCCGCACGAAGACCGATTCCGCCGACCGGATCATCGCCCATGTGCGCGACCGGGGCCTCGAGGTGGAGTGGATCCTCGAGACCCACGCCCACGCCGACCATCTGAGCGCCGCCCGCTATCTGAAGGCCAAGCTCGGCGGCCGCATCGCCATCGGCGCCCGCATCACCGAGGTGCAGAAGATCTTCCGCGAGGTGTTCAACCTCGAGCGCACCTTCAACACCGACGGGCGTCAGTTCGACCATCTGTTCGAGGACGGGGAGACCTTCCACATCGGCCGCCTCGAGGCGCGGGTCATGTACACGCCGGGCCACACCCCCGCCTGCTGCACCTACGTGATGGGCGACGTGGCCTTCGTCGGCGACACCCTGTTCATGCCCGATTCCGGCACCGCGCGCGCCGATTTCCCGGGCGGCGACGCCCACACCCTCTACCGCTCGATCCAGAAGATCCTGGCGCTGCCGCCGGAGACCCGGCTGTTCATGTGCCACGACTACCAGCCGGGCGGCCGTGAACCCATGTGGGAGACCACCGTGGCCGAGGAACGCGAGCGCAACATCCACGTGGGCGGCGGCCGCAGCGAGGAGGAGTTCGTCGAGATGCGCACGGCCCGCGACCGCACCCTCGACGTGCCGCAGCTCCTGATCCCCTCGATCCAGATCAACATCCGTGCCGGCGACTTCCCGCCGCCCGAGGACAACGGGGTGCGCTATCTCAAGGTGCCCCTCAACCGCCTCTGAGCTCGCGCCGATTTCGCTCCGGCCCGTGAAACCGCGGCACCGCCTCCCCATCTGAAGGGAGGCGGTGCAGGGAGCGAGCCGGCGATGACCAGCGAGGAAGAGACCCTCCTCCACGATCCCGATCTGATGGTGGCGCTGCTGCGCACGGCTGGACCCGAAAGGGACGGCATCGAGCGCGCGATCGCCCATCTCCGCCGCCTGCGGGAGGAGAGCGGCGAGCGTGGCCCCGTGGAATGGGAGGAGGTGCGACGGCGGCTCAAGCGCTGTGCCCTGCAGCTGGTGGCGGCCGGCGCGCTGGAGCCCGTGACGGGGAGTCGCTTCCGGCTCACGCAGCGGGGACGCGAGCTCCTGGCGGAAGCCGAACGGGGCATCGACGAGACCGTCCTGATGCGTTTTCCCGAGTACCGGGCGTTCCTCGCCCGGACGGGAGGTACGGAGGCCGCCGACGATCCCCGCCGGGATGCCTTCGTTGCGGGCATGGAGGCCTTCCAAGCCGGGCTGCCGCCTACCGCCAATCCGCATCCCTTCGACAGCGTCGACCATCTCGCCTGGGAGAACGGCTGGTTCACCGCCCGTGACGAGGCGGCATCCACGGACGGAGGCCGGTGATGTCCAAGTTCCTGATCCTGCTCGGCATCCTGCTGATCGTGATCGGTGTGCTGTGGCCCTTCCTGGGCAAGCTCGGGCTCGGCCGGCTGCCCGGCGACATCGTCATCGAGCGGGACAACGTCCACGTCTACATCCCGATCACCACCTCGATCCTGGTCAGCATCCTCCTGAGCTTCGTCTTCTGGCTGTTCAACCGATGACACGCACGCCCCGCAGAACGCCCACGAGGCCCGCGAAGACGCCGCCCGCGCGCGACCTGCGGCGCCGGCTGCGCCCCAACGCCCACATCGCCGCCCAGACGCGCAAACGCCTCGGCAAGCACTATCTCAACCGCTACGGCGTCGGCAGCCGCTGAGACAGGTCAGGAGACGGCGACCGTGTGTGCCGGTGCCGTCCGCGCGGCCCGGCGCGCGAGGAAGGCGTACCAGTCGACGAAGCGTTCGCTCGACCGCGCCAGCTGGGCGAAACAGGCCGCGAGAAACCGTTGCAGCCGCACCGCCCCTTCCTCCCGGAAGCGCCGCAGGTCCACCCGCCAGTTCCCCGCCAGACGGGCGAGGGTGAAATCCGGCGCGAGCCCGTAGACGAAGGGCACCGCTTCCCCGCGCTCGGTCACGATCAGCGGGTTGACCACCTCCGAAAGGGGGGTGCCCGCGGCGAGACCGTCGGCATGGGCCGGATCCAGCAGCCGATAGGCGTCCGCCGCCGCGCACAGGGCGCTTCGCGGATGGAGATCCACCTGCACCGCCACCCGCCCGGGCAGACGGTCCTCGAACAGCCGACCGAGCAGGTAGAGGCGCGCCCGCGCCTCCTCGTCGAGGCCCAGTTCGGCCTCCACCTCCGCCCCCCGCCCGGTAGGGTCGAGGGGGTGGAGCTGGAGCAGCGAGGCCCCTTTCCGGCAGGCGAAGTCGGCGAGCCAGGGGAGGTGCGGGATCCCGGCCCGGGTCACGGTATGGATGACGCCGAAGGCGAGCTCCGCCTCCCGCAGCCGGTCGAGGGCCGCTTCGGCGCGCGCGAAGGCGCCGTTTCGGGCGCGCAGGCGGTCGTGCAGTTCCGGCGGGCCGTCGATGCTGACCGCCACCACCCCGATGCGCGGGGCCAGCGCCCCGAGGAGTCGTCCCCGGAGCAGCAGGCCGTTGGTGGTGAGGTTGACCCGATACCCCATCGCCAGGAGCGCGTCGGTGACCGCGAGCAGGGGCCGGTAGAGGAGCGGCTCGCCGCCCGAGAAGCTGACCGTCTCGTAGCCCTCCTCGCGCATCGCGGCGAAGAAGGGGAGCACCTCCTCCGCCGCCAGCCCGCCGCGTTTCCCGGGACCGGACCCGCTGTAGCAGTGGCGGCAGCGCAGGTTGCAGGCGAGCGTCGGGTGGAACTGGATCACCCGACGCCCGAGGAAACCCGATCTCACCGCTGGCTCTCGATCAGCCCCGGCGAGGCCCCCGTCCGGGCATCCGAGATCACCTGCACCCGCCAGAGCTCGGGGACCGGAATGCCGAGCGGGAACACTTCCAGACGATCGGCCACCCGGAGCCGGTCGACGAGCTCGCGCAGGAAGCCGCCGATACGGCCCCTGGGCACCACGTAGTCGAGGCAGATGCCGTAGATGCACCAGTCCACACGGGCCGGCGCGATGCGCAGGTCCTGGATGCGATCGGCGAGATCGAACACCGCCTTCTTGTCGAGCTGGCCGATGGCGATGGCCCGTTCGAGATGGGCTCCCAGCGTCTTGTCGTGGCTCACCTGATCTCCTCCTTATCGGTTGGTCGGGTTGGTGCCGCCGCCGTGTTCCGTCACCCGCCGGCGACGACACGGAGGAGCATCGTTTCCTTATAGCCATCGAACGGCGCCGCGTCCCGTGATTTCGGCCACGAAAGCGCCGGAAGCCGGCATGCCGCCGGCCGGACGAGGGCCGATGGTGGAGGATCGGCGGGCTCGACGGGCGTCACCTGCGCCCGGCCCACTACGGAGTCGCGTTTCGCGTCTCGCCCGACGATGGGGGAGGGTGCCACGACCTCGGCCGCGTCGCCCGTGTTATCGATTTCGGTGGTAGTGGCGCGCCCGGGAGGACTCGAACCCCCAACCTTCTGATCCGTAGTCAGATGCTCTATCCGATTGAGCTACGGGCGCGCATGCCGCGCGGGCGGCCGTCCTTTAGCCCCTCGCCGCAGGGATGGCAAGCGCCGATCGGCGCCGGTGACGAGGCTACGGCAGCGCCCAGAAGATATAGCCCACCGCGGCCATGGCAATGGCCGACAGGGCGAACAGGAGGACGATCACCGAACCGTAGCGCCGCATCACCGGGTCCGCTGCTGGCTGGCGTCGAGATTGGATCAGCCGTGACCGCTCCGCCAGAGCGACCGCTTGCCGCAACCCCTCACGGGCGCGCGACCGCCGGTGCCGTGCCCGGCCGGTCGCGGGCGCCCCAGATGCTGCAGCCGGCGATCACCCCCGCCCCGATCCAGGTCCAGAGATCGAGTGGCTGGGCGTAGACCAGCCAGCCGAGCAGGGCCACGAACGGCAGGCGCAGATAGTCGAAGGGCAGGATGCGGCCGGCGTCGGTGCTGGCGAGGGCGCGGCTCATGCAGTAGTGGCCGGTACTGCCGACGAGACCCAGCGCGAGGAAGGCCAGGAGCTCGCCGGCATCGGGCGTGCGCCAGACCGGCAGCGCCAGCAGCCCCGACAGCGGGGTCAGCAGCAGCACCATCCAGGTGACGATGGCGGCCGGCGCCTCGGTGCGGCCGAGGAGCTTGACGAGCACCGTCGAGGCCCCCCAGACGAGCGCCGTGGCGAGCGCCACCAGCGCCGCCGGATCCAGCACCCGCGCCCCCGGCCGCAGGATGACGAGGGCCCCCAGGAAGGCGCCGGCGATGGCGGCGAGCCGGCGTCGAGAGAGGGTCTCGCCCAGAAACGGCACCGCCAGCAGGGTGGCGAAGATGGGGGCGGTGAAGCTGAGGGCCGTGGCCTCAGCCAGCGGCAGCACCGAAAGGGTCCAGAACCACAGCGACATGGCGAGGAGGCCGAGCGCCGCCCGCAGGAAGTGGAGCCCCGGACGCCGGGTGCGCAGCACCTCGCCCCGGTGCCGGAGCACCCACGGCAGCATCACCAGAAGGCCGAAGAAGTTGCGGAAGAAGACGATCTCGAACACCGGCTGGCGGGTCGAGAGATGGCGCACGAGGGTGATCATGACCGAGAAGGCGGCGGCCGCGGCCACCATCCAGAGGGCGCCGCGCAGCGAGGCGCCGGGCGCCGCGAGCCGGCCCGCGGATCCGCGCCGGGCGGTCGACCGCTTGCGCCTCCGTGAACCGCGGCGAGCCACCATGCCGGCACCATAGGCGTGCGGCCCGCGACCGACCATCCTCCCTCGCGCATGGCGGCCATGCGCGGCGGGGGGAGCAGCCGCGGGCCGCCCCGGCGCCGGTCAGCAGAAGCGGCGGTCGGCGGCGTAGGGAGTAAGATCGAGGCCGGGATCGCGCCCCGCCGCCAGATCGGCCATGATGCGACCGGTGAGCGGCCCCAGGGTGAGCCCCAGATGCTGGTGGCCGAAGGCGAGCAGGAGATTGTCGACGTGCGGCGCGCGGCCGAGCACCGGCAGGCCGTCCGGAAGGGACGGGCGAAGGCCCAGCCATTCCCGCTCGATGCGGCCCGGCAGCCCGGGCAGCAGCCGCTGCGCCTTGGGCACGAGGCGCCGCGGCCAGCGGTAGTCGGGCGGAGCCTCGGGGCTCGCGAGCTCGACCCCGGTGGTGAGGCGCACGGCGCCCTCGATGGGGGCCAGGAGAAAGCCCTCCTCGATGCCGTAGACGGGATGGGCGAGCGCGCAGCCGTTCCGCGCCAGCATCAGATGATAGCCGCGCTCGGCCTCGAGCGGCAGCGAAAGACCGAGGCCGGCGGCGAGGCCGCGGGAGAACACCCCCGCCGCCAGCACCACCAGATCGGCCGCCGTCTCCCCTTCCTCGGTGATCACCGCCGCGACGCGACGGCCCTGCCGTCGGAAGCCGGTCGCCCGGCGCGGCAGCCAGCGTCCGCCGCGGGCCTCGAAGGCGCGCAGGATGCCGCGGGTGTAGGCGAGCGGGCTCGCGACGTGACGGTCGGCGGTCAGCCAGAGGGCGCAGCGGACCTCGGGTGCGAGGGCGGGTTCAAGGGCCAGCAGTTCCTCGCGTGCCAGGATGCGGTAGGGCAGCGCGAACCGATCCAGCGCCTCCCGCTCCTCGGCGATCGCGCGTTCGAAGCGGTTCGGATCGCGCGCCACCTTGAGCCAGCCGGTGGTGCGCACGAGCTCGCCCAGCCCGCATTCCTCGATCACCCGGTCGTGGGCCTCGTCGGCCCGCCGGATCAGCGCCACCAGCGCCTCGGCGACCGCGCGTGCCCGCGCCGGCCGGGCGGCCAGGACGTAGCGCAGGAGCCAGGGAAGCAGCCGCGGCAGATACCGCCAGCGCAGCCGGAACGGCCCCTCGGGATCGAGCAGCATGGCGGGCGCCGCCCGCAGCAGCGACAGTCGGGCGAGCGGCAGGCAGCTCTCGACGCTCAGCACGCCGGCGTTGCCGGAGGAGGTGCCGCTGCCGGGTTCGCGGGGATCGAGCAGGAGCACCTCGTGCCCGTCGCGGGCGAGGAACCAGGCGCAGGAGGTGCCGACGATGCCGGCCCCGACGACGATCGCCTTCATGCGCCGATCTCCGCGCCGCCGGAGCGCCGGAAATGGGCCAGCAGCGCGTCGAGGAAGGCGCGCAGGGCGGGATTGGTCTGGCGGTGGGCGGGATGGACGGCGAAGACGCCGACCTCCTCGCCACCCCGGTCCGGAAGCAGGCTCTGGAGCGTGCCGTCTTCGAGCTCGCGGGCGATCATGAAGCTCGGCAGGCGGGCGATGCCGAGCCCGGCCCGGGCCGCCTCGCGCAGCAGATCGCCGTTGTTGGCCGCGAGCGACCCCTCGACGCGTACCGTCACCGTCTCCCCCCGCCGGGTGAACCGCCATTCGTCGGGCCGGCGGGTGTAGAGATAGCGGAGACAGTTGTGGCGGGCGAGATCGCGGGGATGGGCGGGGACACCGTGCCGCGCCGGACAGGCGGGAGCGGCGACGCAGCGGGAGGTGGCGCCACCCAGCCGCCGCGTGGTGCGGTGGAGGAGGCGCACGCCGAGCCGTTCCTCGAGGAGCCGCACCCGCTTGCTCACCGTCGATTTGGTGGTGCCGAGACGGCGCGCCGCGGCCGAGAAGCTGCCCCGCTCGGCCACCGCCAGAAAGGCCTCGATCGCCTGCAACCTGTCCACCCGCCTGCGCCCCCCTCGCTCCGGCGATTGCCGCCTCCCGAAAAACTCCTAAAGTCGGGACGGCCGCGCCCCCGGCCCCTTGTAACGCCGCTCCGGTCGAAGGAAAGCACCCGTGACCGCCGAATTCACCATGGCCCTGGCCCAGATCGACACGCTGGTGGGGGATCTCGACGGCAATCTCGAACGGATGCGGAGCTGGCGCCGGCGGGCGGCCGAGGCCGGCGCACGCCTCGTGGTCTTTCCCGAACTGGCGCTCTGCGGCTACCCGCCCGAGGATCTGGTCCTCAAGCACGCCCTCACCGACTACGCGCGCGAGCTCGTCGACCGGTTCGCCGCCGAGACCGCAGACGGCGGTCCGGCGGTGGTCCTCGGCACTCCCTGGCGCGAGCCGGGCGCCGCCAAGCCCACCAACAGCGCCGTCGTGCTCGACGGCGGCCGCCTTCTCGCCCGCATCGACAAGCACGCCCTCCCCAACTACGGCGTGTTCGACGAGGTGCGGGTGTTCGAGGCCGGGCCGATCCCCGGCCCGGTGCGCCTGCCCCTCGATGGCGGCGCGGATGTCCGCCTCGGGATCATGATCTGCGAGGACATGTGGGTGGAGGACGTGGCGGAGGGGCTCGAGGAAAGCGCCGCCGAGCTGCTGCTCGTCATCAACGGCTCGCCCTTCGAACTGGACAAGCACGAGGTGCGGATCCAGCGGGCGGTGGCGCGCGTGACCGAAACCGGGCTGCCGCTCGCCTACGTCAACCAGGTGGGCGGCCAGGACGAGCTCGTGTTCGACGGCGGTTCCTTCCTCCTCGACGCCGACCGGCGGCTGCGCGCCCAGGGCCGCTTCTTCGAGGAGCATCTGCTGCTGCTGCGCTTCGCCTGGCAGGAGGCGGATGAGCGCTGGCGGCCGACCGGCGAGGCCGAGATCCACCGGCCGCCCGACCATTGCGAGCAGATCTACCGGGCGATGGTGCTGGGCCTTCGCGACTATGTCGACAAGAACGGCTTTCCGGGCGTCGTGCTCGGTCTCTCGGGGGGCATCGATTCCGCCCTCTCGGCGGCGGTGGCGGTCGATGCGCTGGGAGCAAAACGGGTGCGGGCGCTCATGATGCCGTCGCGCTACACCTCGAAGGCCAGCCTCGAGGATGCCGCCGAGGTGGCGCGCCGCCTCGGCATCCGCCTCGACGAGATCTCCATCGAGCCCGCCTACACCGCCTTTCTCGGCATGCTCGAACCGCTGTTCGACGATCTTCCGCCCGATACCACCGAGGAGAACATCCAGGCCCGCGCCCGCGCCGTCCTGCTGATGGCGGTCTCCAACAAGTTCGGGCCGATGCTGCTCACCACCGGCAACAAGTCGGAGATGTCGGTGGGCTACGCCACCCTCTACGGCGACATGTGCGGCGGCTTCTCGGTGCTGAAGGACGTCTACAAGACCACCGTCTTCGCCCTCGCCCGCTGGCGCAACCGCACGCGCCCGCCGGGCGGCCTCGGCCCCGAAGGGGCGGTCATTCCCGAGCGGGTGATCGAGAAGCCGCCCTCGGCGGAGCTGCGTGCGGACCAGAAGGACGAGGACACGCTGCCCCCCTACGCGCTCCTCGACGAGATCCTCAAGGGCCTGATCGAGGAGGATCTCTCGCCCGTCGATCTCGTGCGCCGGGGTTTCGATCCCGACACCGTGCGGCGCGTGTCCACCATGCTGGATCTCGCGGAATACAAGCGCCGCCAGGCGCCGCCCGGGGTCAAGATCACCGCCCGCGCCTTCGGCCGCGACCGCCGCTATCCGATCACCAACGCCTTCCGCCGCACCGGCATCGCCGCCCTTACCGGCGGCCGCTGAGGCGCCGGCGGGGGCGCGGCGCGGCCGCCCCTACCTCGCGTTGTATCGCTCGCCGAGCTGCTCTATATACCGGCCCGCAGACGGGCGACCGTGAGCCGCACCGCCCTTCCCTCTTTCCATGGAGCGACCATCCGCATGGCCCGGCGAAGGCGCGTTTACGAGGGCAAGGCCAAGGTCCTGTTCGAAGGGCCGGAGCCGGGGACCCTGATCCAGTACTTCAAGGACGACGCGACGGCCTTCAACAAGAAGAAACACGCCATCATCACCGGCAAGGGAGTCCTCAACAACCGGATCTCCGAGTATCTGATGCTGCGCCTCGGCGAGATCGGCATCCCGACCCATTTCATCCGCCGGCTCAACATGCGCGAGCAGCTGGTGCGGGAGGTGGAGATCATCCCCGTCGAGGTGGTGGTGCGCAACTACGCCGCCGGTTCGCTGGCCGAGCGCTTCCGCATCGAGGAGGGCACGCTGCTGCCCCGCTCCATCGTCGAATACTACTACAAGTCCGACGAGCTCGGCGATCCGCTGGTGACCGAGGAGCACATCACCGCCTTCGGCTGGGCGACCTACTCCGAGCTCGACGAGATCATGAACCTGGCGCTCCGGATCAACGATTTCCTCGCCGGGCTGTTCATCGGCGTCGGTCTCAAGCTGATCGACTTCAAGGTGGAGTTCGGCCGCCTGTGGGAGGACGAGGAGATGCGCATCGTCCTCGCCGACGAGATCAGCCCCGACAACTGCCGGCTGTGGGACGCCCGCACCAGCGAACGCTACGACAAGGATCGCTTCCGCCGCGATCTCGGCAACGTCGAGGAGGGCTACCAGGAGATCGCCCGCCGCCTCGGCATCCTGCCGGAGGCCGGGCCGCGCGACCTCAAGGGGCCGGAGACCCTGCAGTGAAGGCGCGGGTCGCCATCCGCTACCGCCCGGGCGTGCTCGACCCCGAGGCGCGGGCGATCGAGAAGGCGCTCGCCAACCTCGGCTTCACCGGCGTGCGCGGGGTGGCCCGCACCCGCATCATCGAGCTCGAGCTCGAGGCCGCCGATCGCGAGGCCGCGGAGGCGGAGGTGCGCCGCATGAGCGAGGAGCTGCTCGCCAATCCGGTGATCGAGACCTACAGCGTCACCATCGCCGACCGGTGATGCGGGCGGCCGTCGTCACCTTTCCCGGATCGAACTGCGACCGCGATCTCCGGGTCGCCATGGAGCGGGTCTTCGACCGCCCGGTGGCGAGCCTGTGGCACGCCGAGACGGAGCTGCCGCCGCTCGATCTCGTGGGCCTTCCCGGCGGCTTTTCCTACGGCGACTATCTGCGCTGCGGGGCGATCGCCGCCCGCTCGCCGATCATGGGCGAGATCCGCAGACTCGCCCGCCGCGGGGTGGCGGTGCTCGGCATCTGCAACGGCTTCCAGATCCTCACCGAAGCGGGGCTCCTGCCCGGCGCCCTCGTGCGCAACATGCGCCTTTCCTTCGTCTGCCGGCCGGTGCGGATCGCGGTCGCCACCACCGCCTCCCCCTTCACCAACGCCTACGCGCAGGGGCAGGAGCTCACGCTGCCCGTCGCCCACCACGACGGCAACTACGTGATCGACCCGGAGGGGCTCGCCCGGCTCGAGGCGGAGGACCGGATCGCCTTCCGCTACCTCGACAATCCCAACGGATCGACCGCCGACATCGCCGGCGTGCTCGGGCCGCAGCGCAACGTGCTGGGCATGATGCCCCACCCGGAGCGGGCCTGCGACCCCCTGCTCGGCGGCGAGGACGGCGTTCTCCTCTTCCGTTCCCTGCTCGCCATGCTGACCTGAAGGCGCCGCCCATGGCCACCGCCGAGATCACCCCGCAGGAACTGGCCGAACACGGGCTCACCCCGGAGGAATACGCGCGCATCCGCGAGATCCTGGGGCGCCCTCCGCGGCCGGTGGAGCTCGGCATCTTCTCGGTGATGTGGAGCGAGCACTGCTCCTACAAGTCCTCGCGCATCCATCTCCGCAAGTTCCCGACCGAAGCCCCCTGGGTGGTCTGCGGACCGGGCGAGAACGCCGGCGTGGTGGACATCGGCGACGGCCAGGTGGCGGTCTTCAAGATGGAGAGCCACAACCACCCGAGCTTCATCGAACCCTACCAGGGGGCGGCCACCGGGGTGGGCGGCATCCTGCGCGACGTCTTCACGATGGGGGCGCGGCCGGTGGCCATCCTCGATGCGCTGCGCTTCGGCGCCCCCGACCATCCGCGGACCCGTCACCTGCTGGCCGGGGTGGTGGCCGGCATCGGCGGCTACGGCAACTGCGTGGGCGTGCCCACGGTGGGCGGCGAAACGAGCTTCCACCGGGCCTACAACGGCAACATCCTCGTGAATGCGATGTGCGTCGGCATCGCCCCGCGCGACCGGGTCTTCTACGCCCGCGCCGCCGGGGTCGGCAATCCGGTGGTCTACGTGGGCGCCAAGACGGGGCGCGACGGCATCCACGGCGCCACCATGGCCTCGGCCGAGTTCAGCGAGGATGCGGAGGCCAAACGCCCCACCGTGCAGGTCGGCGACCCCTTCATGGAAAAGCTCCTGATCGAGGCCTGTCTCGAGCTGATGGCGAGCGACTGCATCGTCGCCATCCAGGACATGGGGGCCGCCGGGCTCACCTCCTCCTCCTTCGAGATGGCCGCCCGCGGCGGCACCGGCATCGAGCTCGATCTCGACGCCGTACCCCTGCGCGAGGCGAACATGTCGGCCTACGAGATCATGCTCTCGGAGAGCCAGGAGCGCATGCTGATGGTGCTGGCGCGCGGCCGCGAGGCCGAGGCGCGGGCGGTGTTCGCCAAGTGGGAGCTGGATTTCGCGATCATCGGCCGTGTCACCGACAGCGGTCGCATGGTAGTGCGCCATCGGGGCGAGGTGGTGGCGGACGTGCCGGTGGCGCCGGTGAGCGGCGGCTCGCCGGTCTACGACCGGCCCTGGCGCCTGCCCGATCCGCCCGTTCCCTTCATCAGCGACGACCAGACGGTGCATCTCTCGCCGCGCGAGGTGCTCCTGCGGCTGCTGTCATGCCCCGATCTCGCGAGCCGGCGGTGGATCTGGGAGCAGTACGACCATTCGGTGATGGCCGACACGGTGGCCGGTCCGGGCGGCGACGCCGCCGTCGTCCGCGTCCACGGCACCAAAAAGGGGCTGGCGCTCACCGTCGACTGCACGCCCCGCTACTGCCGGGCCGATCCGCGCATGGGCGGCCGGCAGGCGGTGGCCGAGGCCTACCGCAATCTGGTGGCGGTGGGGGCGCGCCCGCTGGCGATCACCGACTGCCTCAACTTCGGCAATCCCGAACGGCCGGATATCATGGGCCAGTTCGTGGGCTGCATCGAGGGCATGGCCGAGGCCTGCCGGGCGCTGTCCTTCCCCGTGGTCTCGGGCAACGTGTCCCTCTACAACGAGACCGACGGGCAGGCCGTGCTGCCCACCCCGGAGGTGGGCGGGCTGGGGCTGATCGAGGACCTCGCGAAGCGCACCGGCCTCGCCTTCGACGCCGACGGGCTCCATCTGGTGCTGATCGGCGAGGTCACGGGCTGGCTCGGGCAGTCGGTGTTCCAGCGCGAGATCCTGGGGCGCGAGGAGGGGGCGCCGCCGCCCGTCGATCTGCTGCTCGAGAAGCGGCACGCCGATTTCGTCGCCGCCCAGATCGAAGCCGGGCGGCTGCGCGCCTGCCACGACCTGGCCGACGGCGGCCTCGCCGTGGCCATGGCCGAGATGTGCCTCGCCTCCGGCCGCGGCGGTCGGCTGTCGGTACCGGCCGAGGTGCCGAGCCTGTTCGGCTGGCTCTACGGCGAGGACCAGGCCCGCTATCTTCTGGCGGTGGCGCCGGAGCATCTGCGCCCGCTGCTGGAGGAGGCGGCGGCCGCCGGCGTGATCGCCCGCGAGGTCGGGGTGACCGGCGGCGATGCATTGATCATCGACGGCATGCCGCCCATATCGCTCGAGGAGCTGCGGCGCTGCCACGAGGGCTGGCTGCCGGCCTGGATGGACGGTGGAGAGGGATCGGAGAGCGGATCATGGCGATGACGGCGAGCGAGATCGAACGCCTGATCAAGGACGCCTTCCCCGATGCCGAGGTGAAGATCGAGGATCTGGCGGGGGACGGCAACCATTACCGGGCGACGGTGGTCTCCGCCGCCTTCCGTGGCCGCACCCGCCTACAGCAGCACCAGATGGTCTACAAGGCGCTCGGCGGCAGGATGGGCGGGGAGCTGCACGCCCTCGCCCTGCGTACCCTGACCCCGGCCGGCGAAGAGAACTGAGCCCCGTCCGCAATCACCAGTCCGAGGACATCGCGATGAGCAATCCCGTGTTCGAGCGCATCCGGCAGCAGATCGAGGCCGACGACGTCGTGCTCTACATGAAGGGCACGCCGGTGTTCCCCCAGTGCGGCTTTTCCGCCGGTGCGGTGCAGGTGCTCAGCCATCTCGGCGTCAAGTTCCAGTCGTACAACATCCTCGAGGATCCCGAGCTGCGCCAAGGCCTCAAGGAGTTCGCCGACTGGCCGACCTTCCCCCAGCTCTATGTCAAGGGCGAGCTCCTGGGCGGCTTCGACATCCTGCGCGACATGTACGAGAGCGGGGAGCTGCAGGAGCACCTCCGCCAGAAGGGGATCGCCTTTTCGGAAGCCGCCTGAGGGACGGGGTGGGTCGCTTCGGCCGCTCACTCGAGCTCGACGACGGGCACCAGGCTGCGGCTGCGGCCGACGGCGCGGATCAGGATCGGCGAATCCCCGTCTGTCGTGAGCACGTCCAGCCACACCGGTTCCTGGTCCGGCCGGCCGACGAAGCCGAAGCCGTCGTCGAAGCCGAAGAGACCGGTGAGCCGCACCCGGAGCCGGTGGCCGGGCACCTCGCGGCCGCGGAACGCAACCGTCTCGGACGCGACGTAGACGGCCTCGAGATCGAGGCGCTTTCGCCCCTCGAAGACGCCGAGCAGGATCCGGTCGCCTTCCTTGCGCGGCGCCCGCAGCCAGTCCTGGAGCCGCACGAAGGCGGTCAGCGGGTCGATGGTCCCTTGCTGCAGCGGCGGCGGCACGTCGCTGCGCTTGGGACGGCCGTTCTTGACCAGACGGACCGCGACCAGTTCCCCGGCCGCGTCGTATTCGATCCGGATCTCCCGCCGGCGATCGGGCTTCAGATAGAGCGCCGTGAACTCCACCGGCAGCGCCACGCCGTCGGCGGCGTTGACCGTCGAACGCATCTCGGTGCGGATGCGGGCGAACCAGGCGCTGATGCCGGTGTTGGTCATGTCGAGGGCGAGCCGCCGGTCCTCTCCCTTCCCGCGGATGACGAGTTCGAGCTTCGCCATCTCGGTTCCGCCCAGGGTCATCCGGTAGCCGTAGCGGTGTATGCCCTCGCTGTCCGGTGCGGCGGCGGGCGGGTCGCCTGACGCCATGAGCAGCGACACCGCCACCGCGGCGGCAGGGGCCAGGGAACGCATGACGAAGCGGCGACGCGCCATTCTCTCACCGATACTCGGCTGGCTGTTCCTCTTCATGGGTCCGACGGCGCCGGCGGTCAACATCCCCTCCGCCGCCGCGGCCGGCGATCCCGTTCTCGCGCGCCCGGGCGAGGTGCTGTTCGTGCGCGAGGAGCGCCGGCGGGCCCTCGCCGCCATGGCGTCCGACCAACGCGAGCGCCTGTGCCGGGCGCCGGTGCGCAAGTGGCGCAGCACCAAGGCGGTGACGACGATCCGCGCCACCCCGGGCTACGGCGGCGACAACCGCACCGAGCGCTTCGCCATGACCGTCATGCAGGCCGGGGCCACTGCCTTCGGCCTCGGCGACGGCAAGGCCACGGCCTTCGTCGCCCGCCTGCTCGATCGCTGGGCCAAGGGGCGGGCGATGACCAAGCTCGAGGATCCCGGAGACGCCGCGAGCTACTACGTGGTCGAGCGCACCCTGCTGCCGACCATCGTCACCTACTGGCTCACCGTGCGCGGCAACCCCGAGATTCCGCCAAAGCGGCGGCTGCGCATCGAGCGCTGGCTCGAGGGGCTCGTCGAACGCAGCCGGCAGCGGCGGCTCGCGCTGAGCTCGGCCGAGGTCTCGGCCCGCAACAACCACGCCTATCTGGCGGGCGGGGTGCTGATGGCCTGGGGCGGGCTGACCGGCGATCCCGGCCTCGTGGAGACGGCGCTCGAGATCTATCGCCGGGCCATCGCCGACATGCGGGCGGACGGCAGCTTCCCCCTCGAGACCATGCGCGGGGCGCGGGCGCTCTGGTACCAGCGCCACGCGGTGGCCTCGCTCGTCACCATCGCCGAGATGGCGGCGGTGCAGGGGATCGACCTCTACGGCTACCGGGTGGACGGGCGGGACATCCACCGCGCCGTCGGTTTCCTGCTCGATGCGGTGGACGATCCGCGGAAGGTGTGGCGCTACGCCGAGGCCAACATCAACCCCGGCCCGGCCCGGGACTACCGCCGTCAGGATCTCGGTTTCCTGCGCCGCCGCGCCCACGACCGCCACTACATGGCCTGGGCGGAGATCTACATGGCGCGCTTTCCCGCCCGCGAGGAGAGCCGGCGGCTGGCCGGGCTGCTGGCCGAGGCGCAGCCCGATTTCCGGCCCATGATCGACGAATACAGCGGCGGCAACACGAGCTGCTTCTTCTACGTCCCGCCCGGGACCGCCGCCTCGGTCAGCGGGAGTAGTACTCGATGACCAGATTGGGCTCCATCTGCACCGGGTAGGGCACCTCGGACAGTTTCGGAACCCGCACGAAGGTGGCCTTCAGCGCCCGATAGTCGACCTGGAGATATTCGGGCACCTCGCGCTCCGGCCGCTGCACGCTCTCCAGCACCATCGGGTGGTTCTTGGACTTCTCGCGGATCTCGACGACGTCGCCTTCGCGCAGCTGGTAGCTCGGAATGTTGACCCGGCGGCCGTTGACCATCACGTGGCCGTGGTTGACGAGCTGGCGGGCGGCGAACATGGTGGGCGCGAAGTTGATGCGGAAGATCACCGCATCCAGCCGCCGCTCGAGGAGGCCGATCAGGTTCTCGGCGGTGTCGCCGCGCCGCTTGGAGGCGATCTGGTACATCCGCCGGAACTGCCGCTCCGTCATGTTGGCGTAGTAGTGCTTGAGCTTCTGCTTGGCCGCGAGCTGCTGGGCGTAGTCGGACAGCTTGCGCCGCTTCTGGCCGTGCTCGCCCGGGGCGTAGTCCCGGCGCGCGAGGGGGCTCTTGGGGCGGCCCCACAGATTGACGCCGAGACGGCGGCAGATCTTGGTCTTCGCCTGGATACGTTTGGTCATCGCTCCTCGAGGAATCGGACGTCATGACGGTGGCGGCCGTGGAGCCGGCCGCGTTGGCGTTGGGCGGCTTATACTCCGCTGCCCCCGAATGTCAAAGGTTGCGTGGCCGCGCACCGGCGGTCGCGAGCTGCTTGACGATGCCGTAGAGGAGGTTGAGCTCGGCGCGGGTCGGCCGGCGGCGCTCGAACATGACCTCGATCGCCCGCACGAGGCTGCGCCGCCGGGTGGGGCTGCGGAAGAAGCCGGTGCGGTCGAGCTCGGCCACCAGGAAGCCGAGGAAGCCGGCGAGCTCGGCCTTGGTCGCCGGCGGCTCGGCCGACGCCTCCCGCTGCACGGGCGGCGTGCGGTCGGCGGCCAGGAACCATTCGTAGGCGCAGAGCAGCACCGCCTGGGCGAGGTTGAGGGAGGAGAAGGCGGGGTTGAGGGGAATCGTCACGATGGCATCGGCGAGCGCCAGCTCGGCGTTCGAAAGCCCGCTGCGCTCGGGACCGAACAGGAACCCCACCCGCCGCCCCCCGCCCGCGAGGCGGCGCGCCTCGGCGGCCGCGCCCTCGGCGGTCATCACCGGCTTCTCCATCTCCCGCGGCCGGGCGGTGGTGGCGAAGAGATGGTGGAGATCGGCGCTCGCCTCCTCGAGGCTCGGGAAGATGCGCATCGCGTTGAGCACCGCATGGGCACCCGCCGCGGCGGCCACCGCCTTGGCGTTGGGCCAGCCGAAGCGGGGCCGCACGAGGCGCAGATCGGTGAGACCGAAATTGAGCATCGCCCGGGCCACCTGGCCCACGTTCTCGCCGAGCTGGGGCGCGAAGAGGAGGATCGCCGGCCCGCCCTCGCCCGTCGCCCGCGCCGCCTTGGCGGTGAGCTTCATGGATCCGGGGCGGCCGCCCCGTCGACGAACAGCTTGTAGGTGATGGCGTCGTGCAGGGCGTTGTAGGAGGCGTCGATGATGTTGCCGGACACGCCCATGGTCTGCCACACCCGCCCCTGGTCGTCGGCGCTCTCGATCATCACCCGGGTGACGGCGGCGGTGCCCGCTTCCGGGGTCAGGATGCGGACCTTGTAGTCGACCAGCTGCATGTGCTGGAGCCCAGGATATGTCGGGCTCAGGGCCTGGCGGAGGGCGTGATCGAGCGCGTTCACGGGCCCGTTGCCGTCGGCCACCGTGTAGAAACGGCGACTGCCCACCTCGAGCTTGATGGTCGCCTCGGAGATGGTGATCAGCTCGCCGCGGGCGTTGAAGCGCCGCTCGTCGATGACCCGGAAGCTCAGGAGCTCGAAATAGTCGGGGATCTGGCCGAGCGTCCGCCGCACCAGCAGCTCGAAGCTCGCCGAGGCGCCGTCGTAGGAATGGCCGCGCGCCTCCCGCTCCTTGATGGTGGCCAGAAGCGCCTCCAGCTGATCGCGGGGAACCTCGATCCCGAGCCCCATCTCCTCGAGACGCCGCAGCAGATTGGAGCGCCCCGCCTGGTCGGAGACGAGGACGTCGCGGCTGTTGCCGACCAGCGCCGGATCGATGTGCTCGTAGAAGGAGGGATCGCGCAGCACCGCCGAGGCGTGCAGCCCGCCCTTGTGGGCGAAGGCGCTGGCGCCCACGTAGGCGGCGTGGCGGTCGGGAATGCGGTTGAGCTGCTCGTCGAAGGTGCGGGAGAGCTGGGTCAGCCGCCGCATGGCCTCGGCCGAGACCCCGGTCTCGAAGCCCATCTTGAGCATGAGCGTGGGAATGAGGCTCACCAGATTGGCGTTGCCGCAGCGCTCGCCGAGCCCGTTGAGGGTGCCCTGCACCTGCCGGCAGCCGGCGCGCACCGCGGCGAGCGTGTTGGCCACCGCGTTCTCGGTGTCGTTGTGGGCGTGGATCGCGAGCTGCCCGGGCGGAAACCGGGCGGCCACGCGGGAGACGATCCGCTCCACCTCGTGCGGCAGGGTGCCGCCGTTGGTATCGCACAGGACGAGCCAGCGGGCCCCGGCCTCGAAGGCCGCCTGCAGGCAGGCGAGGGCGTATTCCGGATCCTCCTTGAAGCCGTCGAAGAAATGCTCGGCGTCGAACATCACCTCGGGGACGCGGCGCCCCGCTTCGGCGATGCTGTCGGCGATCATCCGCAGGTTCTCCTCGCGATCGACGCCGAGGGCGCCTTCCGCCTGACGGGCGGAGCTCTTGCCCACCAGGGTGATCACCGGCGCCCCGCTGTCGAAGAGGGCCACGAGCCCGGGATCGTTGGCGGCGCTGCGACCGCTCCTGCGGGTCATGCCGAAGGCGCAGAGGCGCGCGTGCGCGAAGGGCGGCGGGTCGCGGAAGAAGGCATCATCGGTGGGATTGGCGCCGGGCCAGCCGCCCTCCACATAGTCGATCCCCAGCCGGTCGAGCTCGCGGGCGATGCGGCGCTTGTCCTCGGCACTGAAGCTCACGCCCTGGGTCTGCGCGCCGTCGCGCAGGGTGGTGTCGTAGAGATGGATCCGCTCGCCGCTCATGTCCGTCGCCAGATGGTGCCCTGCGGCGTATCCTCGATGACGATGCCGGCGCGCGCAAGCTCGTCGCGGATGCGGTCGGCGGTGGCGAAATCGCGGGCCTTGCGGGCCGCCGCCCGCTCCGCCAGCAGAGCCTCGATCCGCGCCGCATCGAGCCCCCCTTCCCCGCCCCGCAGCCAGGCCGCGGGATCCTGGCCGAGCAGGCCCAAGAGCGCCGCCGAGGCGCGCAGGCGCCCGGCGAGTTCCCGCCTTTCCTCCTCCTCTTCCGCCCGGTGGAGGCGGTTCAGGAGATCGTGCAGCACGGCGAGCGCCCGGGGGGTGTTGAGATCGTCGGCCAGCGCCTCGAGCAAGGCGTCGTCCGGTTCGCCCTTCGCCGCCGGCACCTTCTCCAGCGCCAGATAGAAGCGGTCGAGAATGCGCTTGGCGCGCCGCAGCGCGTCTTCGGTGAAATCCAGCGGCGCCCGGTAGTGGGCGGTCAGGATCCAGAAGCGCACCGCCTCGCCCGGCGCCCGTTCCCGCGCCTCGGCCACCGTCAGGATGTTGCCGAGGGATTTCGACATCTTCTCCTCGGCCATGGTGACGAAGCCGTTGTGCAGCCAGAAGCGGGCCATGGTGTCGAGGCCGTGGGCGCAGCAGGTCTGGGCGATCTCGTTCTCGTGGTGGGGGAAGACGAGATCGAGGCCGCCGCCGTGGATGTCGAAGGGCACCCCGAGATAGTGCTCGGCCATGGCCGAGCATTCGATGTGCCAGCCGGGCCGGCCCCGCCCCCAGGGGCTGTCCCAGCCCGGCTCGTCGGCGGCCGAGGGCTTCCACAGCACGAAGTCCGCGGGATCGCGCTTGTAGGGCGCGACCTCCACCCGCGCGCCGGCGATCTGGTCCTCCCGCGAGCGGCCGGAAAGCCGTCCGTAGGCGGGCATGGAGGGGACGTGGAAGAGCACGTGACCCTCGGCGGCATAGGCGCAGCCGCGGGCGATCAGGCGTTCCACCAGCCGGATCATGTCGTCGATGTGGCGGGTCGCCCGCGGCTCGTGGGTCGGCTCCAGGCAGCACAGCGCCCGGGCGTCCTCGTGGAAGGCGGCGATGGTGCGCTCGGTCAGCGCGTCGATGGGTTCGCCGTCGCGGCGCGCCTGAGCGATGATCTTGTCGTCGACGTCGGTGATGTTGCGCACGTAGGTGACGCGCGGGAACATCCGCCGCAGCAGCCGGAACAGCACGTCGAAGACGACCAGCGGGCGGGCGTTGCCGATGTGGATGCGCTGGTAGACGGTGGGACCGCAGACGTACATCCGCACGTGCCCCGCCTCGAGCGGCGCGAACGGTTCCTTGCGACGCGTCAGCGTGTTGTGGAGCTGCAATGTCGGCACGATACGACCCGGCAACTGCGACGGTGCGGCTTCAGGCGCGCTGGCCCTCGAGCCGGGCACGGGCGCGCGCGGCGCCGAGGAGCGGTAGCAGACATTTGAGCTCCGGTCCATGTTCCTGCCCGGTCAGCGCGAGGCGCAGCGGCCGGTAGAGATCGCGGCCCCGCCGCCCGCTCGCCCGGGCCACGGCCGCGATCCAGGCGGCGGCCCGGTCGGCGTCCTCGATGCGCTCGGGCAGGAGCGCCGCCGCCTGCTCGAGGAACCCGGGGTCCTCGCGGACCGGCGACAGGGGCTCGCGGCAGATCCGCCACCAGTCGGCCACCTCCTCGAAACGCTCCAGATTGGGGCGCACGGCGCGCCAGAACCGCTCGTCGATCCCGCCGAGACCGAGCGCCCGCAGCCGCGGCGCCGCCTCGGCGAAGGACATGGAGCGCAGCATGCGGACGGAAAGACGCCGGATCTCGCGCGGGTCGAGGCGGGCCGGCGAACGGCCGTAGGCGGCGAGATCGAAATCCCGGCAGAGGGTGGTCCGATCGTCGCCGGGATCCGCCGGACGGCCGGTGCCCAGGCGGGCGAGCACCGCCACCACCGCCCGCGGCTCGACGCCCTCCTCGCGCAGCGCGGCGAGGGGCGGCGCGGCCCCGCGCTTGGCGAGCGGTCTTCCGTCGGGGCCGAGCAGCAGCGGCAGATGGGCGAAGGCCGGCGGCACGGCGCCCAGGGCCTCGAAGAGGGCGATCTGCACCCCGGTGTTGGCGAGATGATCCTCGCCCCGGATCACGTGGCTCGTACCGAGATCGAGATCGTCGGCCACCGAGGCGAAGAGGTAGGTCCAGCCGCCGTCGGCCCGCCGCACCACGGGATCGCCGAGCTCGGCCAGCGACTGCTCGCGCGCGCCGAAGACGAGATCCTGCCAGCGGATCCTCCCCTCCCCCAGCGCGAACCGCCAGTGGGGTGCCGTCGCGCCCTCGCGCGCCCGCCGCTCCGCTTCCGGCGGCCCGGTTCCGCGCCGGTAGCGGAAGGGTCGTCCGGCACGCCGCGCCGCCTCCCGCAGGGCGGCGAGCTCCTCCGGCGTCTCGTAGCAGGGGTAGACGCGGTCCCGCGCCCGCAGCCGCGCGAAGGCCGCCTCGTAGACGGCACCGCGCTCGCTCTGCCGGTATTCGCCGTCGCGGTCGAGGCCCAGCCAGTCCAGATCCTCGCACACCGCCGCCAGATATCCGGGACGGCAGCGCTCGCGGTCGGTGTCGTCGAAACGCAGGAAGAATCGACCCCCGTGACAGCGGGCGAACAGCCAGTTGACGACCGCGATGCGGGCGTTGCCGAGATGGAGGCGGCCGGTGGGGCTCGGCGCGAAGCGGACACGGGGGGTCATGGGGGACGGCTTCCGGGGAAGCGATCCGGCGGCTGCGGTACCGGATCAGCGACGGCGATCAGTCCGCATAATAGTCGGCCAGACGGCGCTTCGCCAGCAGGCCGTCGCCCTCCCCGTAGCGGGCCTGTTCGAGCAGATCGACCCGGGTCAGCACCGCACCCAGCAGCCGCTCGCGGGCGTCACCGAGGCGCGCCAGCCCCTGTTCGGCGGCCGCCCGGCTGGTGCGCCGCCAGCGCACCGCGAACAGCAGCCGATCGGCGAAGGGCAGCAGCAGTGCGGTGTCCGCCACCACCGCCAGAGGCGCCGTGTCGAGGATCACCAGATCGTAGTTCTCGCGGGCGCCGGCGAGCAGGTTCTCGAACCCCTTGCGTCCCAGGATCCGCCCCGGCCGGCCGCGGCGCGGGCTGCCCGGCAGCAGGAACACCTCGGATGCGGGATCGCGCTTCAGCACCTCGCTCAGCGGCATGTCGCCCTCGAGAAAATCGGCGAGGCCGGCGCGGGTCTCGAGTCCCACCATCTCGTGCAGCCGCGGACGGCGCAGATCGGCGTCGATCAGCAGCACCCGCATGCCCTCGAAGGCGGCGAGACGGGCGAGGCTGAGGGCGAGCGTGCTCTTGCCCTCCTCGGGCAGGGTCGAGGTGACGAGCAGCGTCTCGCCCCGGCCGCCGCCGCGCAGGGTGAGGGCGGCCAGGATCTCCCGCAACGCCTCCGCATAGCGCGAATGGGGCCGGTCCAGCACGTAGTCGGCCGGCACGCCGTCGGCGATCTCGCGGGCGCGCAGCCGCGGCAGTGCGGTGAGCGCCGGCACCCCGAGCTCGCGCCCCAGCGCCGAGAGGGTGCGGAAGCCGCGATCCAGCCGTTCGAGAAAATAGACCAAGGTCAGCCCGAGACCGAGGAAACCGCCGAAGGCGAGGGACAGGACGATGCGCGGGTCGGGGCTCGCCGGCAGCCGCGGCGGCACCGCCTCGGAGATGATCCGGGCGTCGGGCTGGGCCATCTCCTCGCGATCGGAGACCGCCCGCAGCTTGCCCGCGAAGTTCTCGTAGAGGCGCCGGGCGAGCTCCACCTCGCGCTCCAGCTCGCGCTTTCTGGTCTCCGCCCGGCGGTAGGCGTCGGCCGCCTGCTTGATGCGGGCGAGCTCGCTTTCGAGACTGCCTTCCTTGGCCCGGAGCTCGCGCATGCGGGCCTCGAAGGCGGCCAGGATGTCGGCCTGCTCGCGGGCGATCTGCCGTTCGATGCCGGCCTTCTCCCGCCTCAGATCGACGATCGCGGGATGCTTCTCGCCGTAGAGACCGAGGAGTTCCGCCTCGCGGCGGATGAGCTCCGCCTTGAGCTTCTGCAGATCGCGCAACAGCGGCGTCGCCTGGCCGGTCAGCAGGACGGCGTCGACCCGACCGGTCTTCGCCGCCTCGCGCAGCTGGCGGTAGCGCGCCTCCATGGCCCGCCGCTCGGCGGTGGTCATGATCCGCTGGCGCTCGAGATCGGCCAGCCGGTCGGGAGCCGCCACCAGCGGCGTGCGGGCCCCGGCGGGCGCGGTCTCGCGGAAGGCGGCGAGCCGGCGTTCGGCCCCGCGCAGCTGGTCTTCGAGACCGCGCAGCCGGTCGTTGAGCCAGGCGGTGGCGCGCTTGGTGGTCTCGAACTTGGCCTCCAGCAGACCCACCAGATAGGTCTCGGCGATGGCGTTGGCGATGCGGGCCGCGGTCCCGGGATCCGTGCTGGCGTAGCGGACCGCGATCACCCGCGTCTTGCCCTGGCGCTCCACCCGCAGCCGGGAGAGGAAGGCATCCACCATCCGCTCGCGATCGGCGGCCCGCTCCGGCGCCGGCCCCGCCTCCGCCCCATCCCCGGACAGGAGGGTCAGCAGCCGCCTCCACGGATCGGGCTCCGGCCGAAGCTCGGGGCCGTCCTCAAGCCCGAGCCCGGCGATTACCCGCGCCGCCAGCGAGCGCGAGGCGAGGACCTCGACCTGGCTGTCGATGGTCACCGAATCGCGGTCCAGCACGCCGGGCACGCCGAGCCCTTCGGCATTCACTGCCTGCCGGGGCTCGATCAGGATCAGGGCTTCGGCGACATAGAGCTTGGGCAGCCAGGCGAGTACGCCCACCGCCGAGCCGAGCCCGAGCAGCGCCATGCCGAGGAGCAGCAGGCGACGGCGCCACAGCAACGCCAGCAGGTCGAGCAGCGAGAGGGACTCCTCGCCCGTCGCATCCGCCATGTTCGCCACGATCGCCCCGCCTCGCTCGCCATTCGTACGTGCTGCGAGGTAATTTAACCACAGGTTGAAATATCTGCAAGCCGTTCCCGACCGATGTCAGCGCACCCAGGGCCGGTCGCCGCGTCGCTCGCGCACCGTCTCGACCGCGATCCGCCCCCCCTCGAGGCGGATGGCGAGCCCCTGGGCGCGGCGCAGCTCGCCGCCGCCGATCACCCGCACCCCGCTGTCGCAGGAGAACCGGGAGATGCCGGTGAGCACGAGATCGGCGAGGCGGCAGTCGCTCGCCAGCGCCCCGGCATCGAAGGCGAGGGCGATGCGCCTGCCGTCGAGGGTGACGACGCAGCCCAGCCGGTCGCAGGCCAGCGCCCCCCGGACCTCGCTCCCCTCCTCGGGAAAGGGCAGCAGGCGGTCGGCCACCAGCGCCCGCCGCCAGGCGCGGGCGAGATAGCGGTCGCGGCGCATCTCCCGCATCCGCACCTCGCCGTCCGGGAGCCGCACCGCCACCTGCTCGAGCCAGGGCGAGACCAGCATGTCGGGCGGTCGGGCGAGGAGGCCGAGCAGGATGCCGGCGGCCATCGGCAGCAGCCCGAGGAGGCGCCAGCGCCGGGTCCAGAGCGCGAGCCACAGTCCGCCGGCCACGAACAGCAGCAGGGCCGGGGCCGGCCAGGCGGCGAGATCGACGGCGGCACCCGGCAGGGCGGCGACCCGGCGGGCGACGGCGAGCAGGAGGCCGATGCCGGCGCCCATGAGGCGGAAGAACGGCTCGTCCAGCCCGAACGGCATGGTGATCAGGCCGGCGAGACCGGCGGGCATGATCCAGAAGGCGGTGAGGGGCACGGCGAGGAGGTTGGCGAGGACGCCGTAGCTGGCCGCCCGCTGGAAGTGGTAGGCGGCGAAGGGCAGGGTGACGAGGCTGGCGATCAGGGTGGTGACCAGTACGATCCCGAGATAGTCGACGACCGGCCGCAGGGCGCCGCGTTCCGCCCGCGCCTCGTCGATGCGCTCGCGCGGCCGGCGCTCGAACCAGGCGACGAGGCCGATCACCGCGGCGAAGGACATCTGGAAGGAGACCGAGAGCAGGCTTTCCGGCTGCAGGGCGAGGACGACGAGGGCGGCGAGGGCGACGAGCCGCATGGAGAAGGGATTGCGGTCGAGCATCACCGCGAGGAGGGCGAGGCCGACCATGACGAAGGCGCGCCGCGTCGGCACCGGCGCCCCCGCCAGCAGCAGGTAGAAGAAGGCCCCGACGAGCGCCAGCAGGGCGGCCGCCTTGCGCGGCGTGACGCGCAGCGCGAAGGCGGGCCACAGGCTCAGCAGATAGCGCACGGCGAGGAACAGGGTGCCGGCCACGAGGCCCATGTGGAGGCCCGAGATGGCGAGGAGATGGGCGAGGCCGGAGGCCTGCATCACCGACCACACCTCCTGCTCGACGCCGCCCCGCAGCCCCGTCAGCAGCGCCGCCGCCACCCCGCCCACGGTGCCCGGCAGCAATGCCGTCACCCGTTCCGCCACCGCCTGGCGCAGGGCGGCCACGGTCTCGGCCGGCCGGCCGCGGTCGGCGCGGCCGATGCGCTCCACCGGTCCGAGGGCGGAGCCGATGCCGCCCAGCCGTTCGAACCAGGCCCGGCGGGCGAAATCGAAGCCGCCGGGCCAGCTCGGCCCCGGCGGTGGCTGCAGCCGCGCCCGCAGACGCACCCGGTCGCCGGGCACCAGGGCGGGTTCGCCGCGGCGCATGCTGATGCGCACCCGGTAGGGAGTGCGTTCGGGAGCGAGCCCCTCGATGCGGAGGTCCTGGAGCAAGAGGCGCATGCGACCGCCACGCGGCTCGGCGAGCACCACCCTGCCCTCGAGCATCCGGGTGCCGGGGCGCTCGATCACCGGCGCCGCCACCTGCGCCGTGCGCCACTGGGCGAGAGCGAACCCGGCGAGCAGGAGGACGAGCGCGGCCGCGGGATAGGGCGCCCAGGCGAGACCGCGACGCCCGCCCGCGATGCCGGCGAGCGCCAGGGCTGCCGCCGCGGCGAGCACGAGCGGCAGCAGGAAGGCGGGCGGTTCGGCGGGCAGGAGGAAGTAGAGGCCGATGCCGAGGCCCGCCGGCACCGGCGTCCACAGGAGCCAGCGGTCGCGTTCGGCGAGCAGCTGCTCGCGCGCCTGCCGCCAGCGGTCGCGGAGCATCGCCGGGATCGGCGGCGCGCGGGAGAACCGGGGGGGCTCCGCGGCGGTTGGCCCCAACGAGGAGGGGGACGGCTGCACAGCCAGCGTCACCTGTGCTAGAGGATCCCCGCCCATCTGATCAGAACCGCCCGATCGGATCAACCATGAGTGTCGTCGTCCGCTTCGCCCCGTCACCCACGGGGTATCTGCATATCGGGGGCGCCCGGACCGCGCTCTTCAACTGGCTCTACGCCCGTCACTGCGGCGGCCGCTACCTGTTGCGCATCGAGGACACCGATCGGGCGCGTTCCACCGAGGCCGCCATCCGGGCCATCTTCGAGGGGCTCGAATGGCTCGGGCTCGTGCCCGACGAACCGCCGGTCTTCCAGTCGCGGCGTATCGACCGGCACCGCGAGGTGGCAGAGCGCCTGCTCGCCGCGGGCGCGGCCTACCGCTGCTGGTGCACCCCCGAGGAGCTCGAGGAGATGCGGGCCCGGGCGCGGGCCGAGAAGCGGCCGGTGCGCTACGACCGGCGCTGTCGCGACCGCGATCCGGCGACGGTGCCGACCGACCGGCCCTTCGTGGTGCGGCTCAAGATGCCGACCGAGGGCGAGACGGTGATCGAGGATCTGGTGCAGGGCACGGTGCGGATCGCCAACGCCCAGCTCGACGACATGATCCTGCTCAGGAGCGACGGCACCCCCACCTACATGCTGTCGGTGGTGGTGGACGATCACGACATGGGCATCACCCACGTCATCCGCGGCGACGACCATCTCACCAACGCCTTCCGCCAGTACCAGCTCTACCGGGCGATGGGCGTGGCGGTGCCGGCCTTCGCCCACATCCCCCTGATCCACGGTCCCGACGGTGCCAAGCTGTCGAAGCGCCACGGCGCGCTCAGTGTCACCGAATACCGCGAGATGGGCATCCTGCCGGAGGCGATGCGCAACTATCTCGTGCGCCTCGGCTGGTCCTTGGGCGATCGCGAGATCCTCTCCACCGAGGAGATGGTCCGCCACTTCGACATCCGCGACGTGGGCCACTCCCCCGCGCGCTTCGACATGGACAAGCTCCTGTCCCTCAATGCCCACTATCTGCGGGAGCGGCCGGACCGGGAGCTCGTCGAGCTCCTGCTGCCGTTCCTCGAGGCCCGCGGTCTGCGGCCGGGCGAGCGCGAGCGCCGGCGTCTCGAGGCGGGCATGGCCGGTCTCAAGCTGCGGGCGCGCACCCTGGTCGAGCTGGCGGAGGCCGCCCGCATCTACGTGGCGCCACGCCCCCTGCCCCTCGCCCCCAAGGCGGCGCGGCTCCTCGACGAGGCGATGCGAAGGAACTTGGAGGAGCTCGGCCGCCGGCTCGCGGGGCTCGAACGCTGGGACGAGGGATCGCTCGAGAGCGCCTGCCGTGCCTTCGCCGAGGAACTCGGGGTCGGCTTCGGCAAGCTGGCGCAGCCGCTGCGCGCGGCGCTCACCGGCACCACCGTGTCGCCGGGTCTGTTCGAGGTGATGTGCGTGCTGGGACGGGAGGAGGTCCTGGCCCGCATCGAGGATGCTGCACGGGGCCGCAATCCCGCAGTGCAGCAAAGCCATTGATGGGATGCTGCGGCGCGGCTAAGCTCGTCCGGAACCGGTGCAGCCGACCCCGCCCCGCGTCAGCCCCGTCCATCGAGAGGAGACACCGATGAGCGAGACGAACAGCGTGCGACTGAGCGGTCCCGGCGGCATCGAGGCGGAGCTCCCGGTCCACGACGGCACCCTCGGCCCGCGGGTGATGGACGTGCGCCGGCTCTACGCCCAGACCGGCATGTTCACCTACGATCCCGGCTTCACCTCGACGGCGAGCTGCCGCTCCGGCATCACCTACATCGACGGCGACGCCGGCATCCTCCTCTACCGCGGCTATCGCATCGAGGAGCTGGCGGAGAAGAGCGACTTCCTGGAGACCGCCTATCTCATCCTCTTCGGCGAGCTGCCCAACGGCGCCCAGCGGCTCAAGTTCATTCACGACATCACCTACCACACCATGCTCCACGAGCAGGTGCAGTTCCTGTTCCGGGGCTTCCGCCGCGACGCCCATCCCATGGCCCTGATGATCGCCGTGGTGGGGGCACTGAGCGCCTTCTACCACGAGGATCTGGACGTCGAGGATCCGCATCACCGGATGATCGCCACCTACCGGATGATCGCCAAGATGCCGACCATCGCGGCCTGGGCGTACAAGTATTCGATCGGTCAGCCCTTCGTCTATCCGCGCAACGATCTGGGCTACGCCGAGAACTTCATCCACATGATGTTCGCCACGCCCTGCGAGGAATACCGGGTCGATCCGGTGCTGGCCAAGGCCCTCGATCGCATCTTCATCCTCCACGCCGATCACGAGCAGAACGCCTCCACCTCCACGGTGCGCCTCGTGGGTTCCACCGGCGCCTCCCCCTACGCCGCGATCGCCGCCGGCATCGCCTCCCTGTGGGGGCCGGCGCATGGCGGGGCCAACGAGGCGGTGGTGCTGATGCTGGACGAGATCGGCACGGTGGACCGCATCCCCGAGTTCCTGGCCCGTGCCAAGGACCGCAACGACCCCTTCCGGCTGATGGGCTTCGGCCACCGGGTCTACAAGAACTACGATCCCCGCGCTGCGGTGCTCAAGCAGAGCGCCGATCAGGTGCTGGCGACCCTCGGCCAGAAGCACAATCCGAAGCTCGAGATCGCCAAGGAACTGGAGAAGATCGCCCTCGAGGACGAGTACTTCCAGGAGCGCAAGCTGTTCCCCAACGTCGACTTCTATTCCGGCATCATCCTCGAGGCGATGGGCATCCCCACCAAGATGTTCACCGCCATCTTCGCCCTCGCCCGTACCGTCGGCTGGATGGCGCAGTGGAACGAGATGATGCTCGATCCCGAGCAGAAGATCGGCCGCCCGCGCCAGCTCTACGTGGGCCCCGGGGAGCGTCCCTTCGTACCCCTCGAGGAGCGCCCCTGAGGTACGGCCGCGAGGACGGGCGCGGCCGCGCGGTGCGACCGCCGCTCAGTCGGTGCCGTCGAGGGCGGCGGAGCGCTTGTGCGCCTCCTCGAGGATGTGCCGGCGCAGCTCCCCGTCGCCGGCCAGCAGCCGGTGGAAGTCGCGCGCCTGCAGCTCGAGCAGGCGGCAGGGCGTGAGGGTCACCACCGTGGCCCGGCGGGGACGTCCCTCGAGCAGGGCGAGCTCGCCGAAGAAGGCGCCCGAGCGCAGGGTGCGGCGGCGGCCGCGGCGCACCAGCACCTCCCCCTCGACCAGGAAGTACATGGCGTCGCCCCGCTCGCCGCGACGGATCAGCGTGTAGCCGGCCGGCACCTCGCGCGGTTTCAGCAGGCCGGCGAGCTCGGCCAGCTGGTGCGGTGCGACGTGGCGGAAGATCGGTACCCGGGCGATCAGGGTGGCGGCCGTGGCGAAATGGCGCTTCTGCAGCTCCTGCATCAGCCCGGCACCGAGAATGGCCGTGGGCAGGGCGAACATGCCGATCCCGAGCATGGCGACGAAGGAAGCCACGAGACGGCCCGGGGAGGTCGCCGGCACCACGTCGCCGTAGCCCACGGTCGTGAGCGTCGCCACCGCCCACCACATCGCCGCCGGAATGGAGCCGAAGGCCTCGGGCTGCACCGTGCCTTCCACCGCGTGCATGATGCTCGCCGAGATCAGCAGGAGCACCGCCATCACCCCGAGCGCCAGGCCGAGGGCGTGGCGCTCGTTGATCAGCACCACCTCGAAGATGGACAGGGTGCGCGAATAGCGCACGAGCTTGAGGATGCGCAGCACTCGCAGCAGCCGCAGCACGACGAGGCTGCCCGGCGACAGCAGGCTCAGATAGAAGGGGAGGATGGCGATCAGATCGATCAGCGCCGCCGGCGTCACGGCATAGCGCAGCCGCCCCCAGAGGGGATGACAGAAGCGGCTGCCGCGGTCCTCGACGATCGCCCACAGGCGGGCCAGATACTCGACCGTGAACAGCGCCACCGCCACGACCTCCAGATGGCGCAGCAACGCCCGCGACCAGGGCGGAATGCCCGGCAGACTCTCCACGACGGCGCCGGCCACACTCGCCAGGATGAGGAGCACGATGAGGCGGCGCAACCAGTAGCCGAGGCAGCCCTCCTCGCCGTCGTCGTCCATCAGGATCTCGAACACGCGGGCCCGGAGACCCGGCCGCGCATCGGAGGTCCGTACGCTCTCGCGGCCGCTCACGATCGCGACGTCCCACCCCGGCGCCCCGGTGGCCGGCTCATGCCTCCCGCCCCTCCTGCCGGGCGCGGCCGGCGGCTTCCGAGGAACGCGCGAGGCTCGGATGGCTGCGCAACGCGGCGAAGGCGCGTCGCCGCAGCATGTCGGCGATGTCTCGGGCGTCCGCCTCCGCCACGCCCATGTGACGGAGGGCAACCGCACCCAGGGTGATGGCGAGCTCCACCGCTTCCGGCACCGCCTCGCTGACGCCGGCCGCCAGCATGCGGTCGCGCATCTCGAGATCGCGGGCACGGGCGACGATGGGGATGTCGGGGAAGAAATTGCGCACCGCGGCGACGACCCGTTCCGCCACCGCCGGATTGTCGATGGTGACCAGCACCAGCCCGGCGCGGCCGACGCCCGCGAGCTGCAGCACCTTGGAATCGGTGGCGTTGCCGTAGAGGAGCCGCTTGCCGGCTCGCCGCCCGGCCTCCACCCGTACCGGATCCTGGTCGATGGCGACGAAGGGGATCTCGAGGCTGTCGAGCATCATGCCCACCGTACCGCCGACGCGGCCGTAGCCGCAGATCACCGCGTGCGCCTCCATGCCGGCGACCAGCTGTTCCACCGCCGGCAGCGGATGGGGCGGGCGCAGGCGGGCGGCGAGGCGGTCGCCGAGGCGCTGCAGCAGCGGCGACACCATCATCGAGCTGGAGACGAGCAGGACGGCGAGACTGTAGGTGTCCGGCGACAGGATGCCGCGGGCGGCGGCGGCGCCGAACAGCACGAACCCGAACTCGCCGCCCTGGGAGAGCAGGAGACCGCTGCGCAACGCCCCCGGCCGGTCGAGACGGAAGAGACGGGCGAGGAGGAAGATGATGGCGGCCTTGAGCAGGATCAGGGCCAGCAGCAGCGGCAGGAGACGGGGGAGTTCCGCGAGCAGGGCGCCGAGATCGATGGTCATGCCGACGTCGATGAAGAAGAGCCCCAGGAGCAGCCCCTTGAAGGGGGCCACCTCGGCCTCGAGCTGGTAGTGATAGCGGCTGCGGGAGAGCAGCAGCCCCATCAGGAAGGCGCCGAGGGCCATCGACAGGCCGCTCAGATGCATCGCCCAGGCGGCCACCACCACGGCGAGGATGGCGAGGCCGGTGAAGGCCTCCATGTTGCGCTGGCGGGCGACGATGTCGAGGGCCCAGGGCAGCACGTGGCGGCCCGTCAGGTAGACCAGGAGGAGGGCCACCGAGACCATCGCCAGACGCAGCAGGAAGGCGCCCGGGTCGGCCACGAGCCCGCCTCCCGCCAGCAGCGGTACCAGCGCCAGCAGAGGGATGATGGCCAGATCCTGGAACAGCAGGATGGCGAAGGACCGCCGTCCCCAGTCGCTGTAGAGCTCGCCGCGTTCCTCCAGCATCTGGACGCACATGGCGGTGGAGGAGAGGGCGAGGCCGAAGCCGAGGATGAAGGCCGCGGCCGGCGGCTGTCCGAAGCCGACGGCGAGAGCGGCCAGGAGAAGGCCGGTCACCAGCACCTGAAGGCCACCGAGGCCGAACACCGCCCGCCGCATGCCCCAGAGGGTTTCGGGCTGCATCTCGAGGCCGATCAGGAACAGCAGGAACACGACCCCGATCTCGGCCACTCCCTTGAGTTCCGTGCCGCCGGTGGCGAGCCCGAGCCCGTGCGGTCCGAGCACCATGCCCACGACGAGGAGCCCCAGCACCGAGCCGAAACCGAGGCGCCGGAACAGCACGAGGCCGGTGACCCCCGCTCCGAGCAGGATCACCGTGGCGGTGAGGAGATCGCTCCCACCCGCCTCGTTCACGTCGGGCCTCGCCGCTGCCGATCGTGCCGGCCGAACCCGTGGCCGACCACGTCAGGCCACCTTGAGGGGCTTGTAGCGGATGCGATGCGGCCGGTCGGCCTCGGCGCCCAGCCGCCGGCGTCGGTCGGCCTCGTAGTCCTGGTAATTGCCCTCGAACCAGACCACCCGCGAATCGCCCTCGAAGGCGAGGATGTGGGTGGCCACCCGGTCGAGGAACCAGCGGTCGTGGGAGATCACGACGGCGCAGCCGGCGAAGGCCACGAGCGCGTCCTCGAGCGCCCGCAGGGTGTCGACGTCGAGATCGTTGGTGGGCTCGTCCAGCAGGATCAGATTGGCGCCCGATTTCAGCAGCTTCGCGAGATGGACCCGGTTGCGCTCGCCGCCCGAGAGCTGGCCCACCTTCTTCTGCTGGTCCGCGCCACGGAAATTGAAGGCGGCCACGTAGGCGCGGCTCGCCATCTCGTATTTGCCGAGGGGAATGCGGTCGCGGCCTTCCGAGATCTCCTCCCACACCGTCCGGTCGGGATCGAGGGAATCGCGCGACTGGTCGACATGGCCGAGACGCACGGTCTCGCCGATCCGGATCTCGCCCTCGTCCGGCGTCTCCTCGCCGACGATCATCCGGAAAAGCGTGGTCTTGCCGGCACCGTTGGGGCCGATCACGCCGACGATGCCGCCCGGCGGCAGGCTGAAATCGAGGCCGTCGATCAGCAGCCGATCGCCGTAGCCCTTCCTGAGCCCCCTGGCCTCGACCACCAGATCGCCGAGGCGGGGGCCCGGCGGGATGACGATCTGGGCGGCGGTGGGCGGCCGCTCCCGGGCCTCGCGCAGGAGCTGCTCGTAGGCGGTGATGCGGGCCTTGGCCTTGGCCTGGCGGGCGCGCGGCGAGGCGGCGATCCATTCCGCCTCGCGGGCCAGCACCCGCTGGCGGGCCTTCTCCTCCCGCTCCTCCTGTTCGAGACGGCGGCGCTTGTGCTCGAGCCAGGCCGAGTAGTTGCCCTCGAAGGGGCGGGCGCGGCCGCGGTCGAGCTCGAGGATCCAGCCGGCGACATTGTCGAGAAAGTAGCGATCGTGGGTGACCGCCACCACGGTGCCCCGGTATTCGGCCAGAAACCGCTCGAGCCAGGCCACGCTCTCGGCGTCGAGATGGTTGGTGGGCTCGTCGAGGAGCAGCAGATCCGGCTGCGACAGCAGCAGCCGGCAGAGGGCGACACGGCGGCGCTCGCCGCCGGAAAGGGTGGTCACCGGGGTGTCCGGTGGCGGGCAGCGCAGGGCGTCCATCGCCATCTCGATGGTACGGTCGATCTCCCAGCCGCCGACCGCGTCGAGGCGCTCCTGGAGGGCCGCCTGCTCGGCCATCAGGGCCTCCATCTCGGCGTCCCCGAGGGGCTCGCCGAACTTCATCGAGACCTCGTTGAAACGGTCGAGCAGGGCACGGATCTCGGCCACCCCGTCGGTGACGTTGCCGAGCACGTCCTTGTCGGGATCGAGCCGCGGTTCCTGTTCGAGCAGCCCCACCCGCACCCCTTCGGCGGCCCGGGCCTCGCCGGTGAAGTCCTGGTCGATGCCGGCCATGATCCGGAGCAGCGTCGACTTGCCGGCGCCGTTGACGCCGAGCACGCCGATCTTGGCCCCCGGCAGGAAGGCCAGGGTGACGTGCTCGAGGATCTTCCTGCCGCCGGGGAAGCTCTTCGAGAGATCGTTCATCACGAAGATGTACTGGTAGGAGGCCATGTCCGTCCTTCGTCGCTGCCGCGGGGAACCGGGCCGGGGCGGGAGGAGGCCGCGGGCGGGGTTCCGCTGCCGCCTATCTAGACCGGCCGCGCGGCGGAGACCATCCCCGAGCGGAGGGAGAGCGTCGTGCCGCGGAAGGGGGCGGAAGGGTCCGGGCATTAACGGAAAACTAACCGACGGCTGGCAGGATCGGCGCGGGCTGCAGAGCCAGCAAGAGGAGATCTGGCAAGATGCATCTGATTCGCCGCGTTCTCTCCCTCCTCGCGCCGGTCGCCGCCGCGCCGGACCGGGCACCGGCGCCGGAACCCGGGCGGCCGCAGGAGACCCCGCGGGACGATGTGCTGGCGAGCTTCATGCCGCGAGGCGAGGTCGTCAGGCTGGCCGACTATCGCAACGGACGGCAGTGATCACGATGGACGACATTCTGGTCGAGTTCCTCGCCGAATGCGAGGAAGGCGTCACCAAGCTCGATCAGGAGCTGGTGGCACTGGAACAGGACCCGGGCAACCTCGAGCGGGTGGCCGAGATCTTCCGGGTCATGCACACCATCAAGGGGACCAGCGGGTTTCTCGGTCTCGCCCGTCTCGAGCGCATCACCCACGCCGCCGAGACGGTGATGGGTGCGGTGCGCGACGGCTCGCTGCAGGTGACGCCGGAGATCGTCTCACTGCTGTTCAAGGCCCTCGATCGTACGAAGCTCGTGCTCGAGGGCCTCGCCGCCGACCAGCGCGAGCCGGAAGGCGATGACAGCGATCTCGTGCGCGAACTCGAACGGGTGGTCCAGGGTGACACCGGCGACGCGGGCGCGGCGGCCGGGTCGGCGGCCGTGGCCCCGGAACCGGCCGCGGAGGACGGCGGCGACGCCGCCGCGGAAGAAGGGGCCGGTGCGGAGGGGGCGTCGGGGACGGCCGCCGGCGAGACGGCCACCACCGGGGAAGCGGCCGCCGAGGGGACCGCGCCGTCGGGGGCCGCACCGGAAGGGGGTGACGCCGACGGCGCGGTCCCCTCGG
>JALUAG010000077.1 GCA_027045875.1 Alphaproteobacteria bacterium
ATGGGGCTCGTGCCCCTCTGCGGCGTCGAGGAGGGGCTCGCCGCCATCGCCGCGGCCGCCCTGGCACCGCCCGCTCCGCGCTTTCGCTTCCTCGCCGCGCCCACCGCCCCGGGCACCCCCCGCCTCCTTTCCGAGGCGGCCGCCAAGCGGCTGCTCGCGAGCTTCGGGCTGCCGGTGCCCGAGGGCCGGCTCGTGCGTTCGGTGGTGGAGGCACGGGCCGCCGCGGAGGCGCTCGGCTTCCCGCTGGTGGCCAAATGCGGCGGCGCGGTGGCCCACAAGAGCGAGCTGGGCGGCGTGCGGCTGGCCCTCGCGGACGGGGAGGCGCTGGCGGCCGCCGTTTCCGAACTCCTCGCCCTCGCGCCCGAGGTGCTGGTCGAGCGCATGGTGGAGGACGGTCTCGCGGAGCTCATCCTCGGCATCGGCCGCGACCCCGAATTCGGCCTCTATCTGCTGCTCGGCAGCGGCGGCGTGCTGACCGAACTGCTGGCGGACCGCCGGGTCCTGCCCCTCCCCTCCCCGGCCGAGGAGGTGGCACGTGCCCTGCGCGGCCTGCGCGTGGCGCCCCTGTTCGAGGGCCACCGCGGCCGGCCGCCGGCCGATCTCGAGGCCGCTGTGGCCGCCGTCCTCGCCCTTCAGCGCTTCGCCGAGGCCCGCGCCGCCCGGATCCTGGAGCTCGAGGTCAATCCCCTCATCCTGCGTCCGCGCGGCCGCGGCGCCGTGGCGGCGGACGCCCTGTTGCGCATCCTCGCTTCACCGGAGGGAGAGCCGGCATGACCACCGAACCGCTTCGCCTGCGCCGTGAGGGCGCCGTGCTCGAGGTCACCCTCGACCGTCCCAAGGCCAACGCCATCGACGCCGCCACGAGCCGCCGCATGGGCGAGCTCTTCGCATCCTTCCGCGACGATCCGGAGCTGCGGGTGGCCATCGTCACCGGCGCCGGGGAGCGCTTCTTCTCCGCCGGCTGGGACCTCAAGGCGGCGGCCGCCGGCGAGGCGCCGGACGAGGATTTCGGGGTGGGCGGCTTCGCCGGCCTGCAGCAGCTCCCGGGCCTCGGCAAGCCGGTGATCGCCGCCGTCAACGGCATGGCGGTGGGCGGCGGCTTCGAGCTCGCCCTTTCCTGCGATCTCATTCTCGCCGCCGGGCACGCCCGCTTCGCCCTGCCCGAGATCAACGCCGGCACCCTGGCCGACGCCGCCACCGTCAAGCTGCCGCGTCGCATGCCCTACCATGTTGCGATGGAGCTGCTGCTGACCGGCCGCTGGATGGAGGCCGAGGAGGCCCGGCGCTGGGGGCTCGTCAACGAGGTGCTGCCGGCGGAGCGGCTGCTGGAGCGGGCATGGGAGATCGCCCGCACCCTGGCCGAGGGGCCGCCCCTCGTCTTCGCCGCCATCAAGGAAGTGGTGCGGGAGACCTGGAACCTGCCCGAGCAGGAGGCCATCGCCCGCATCGCCGCCAAGGCCTTCCCCACCGTAGAGCGGCTCTACGCCAGCGAGGACCAGAAGGAGGGTGCCCGGGCTTTCGCCGAGAAGCGCAAGCCCGTATGGAAGGGGCGATGATCGGGGAGACGGCGGGATGAAGCTCGACGTGCGGCGCCGCCTGGATCCCGAGGCGCTCGCCGCCCTCGAGGAGACGGATCGGTTGCAGGCCGAGTTCGGCCCGGTGACGCTCGGCGACGTCGCCCGCATGCGGGCCGCCTACGCCCACGAACGGCGCTTCTGGAACGCGGTGCCGGTGCCGCTGGCGGCGGTGGAGGAGCGCCTTCTGGAGGCGGCGGGGATCGCCACCCGCATCCGCCTCTACCGGCCCGATGAGGGGGCGCCGCGGGCGCTCCTCTTCTACCTCCACGGCGGCGGCTGGGTGGTGGGCTCGCTCGATACCCACGACCGCATCATGCGGCTCCTTGCGCGCGAGAGCGGCTTTCCCGTGGTGGGCATCGACTACGCGCTCGCGCCGGAGGTGAAGTTCCCGACCCAGATCGACCAGATCGCGGCGGTGGTGCGCGCCCTCGCGGCGAGCGGCGACTACGCGGGCCTGCCCTTCGCCCTCGGGGGCGATTCGGCGGGTGCCAACCTGTCCCTCGCGGTGGCCGGCGCGCTGCGCGCGGCGGGCGGCCCCGAACCCGCGGCGCTGCTCCTCTTCTACGGCGCCTACGGGCTCGCCGATTCGGCCTCGCGGCGGCTGTGGGGCAACGCCCGCGACGGGCTCACCGACGAGCGCATGCGCTTTTACGAGCGCGCCTATCTGCCCGCTCCCGAGGCCGCCCGCGATCCCCGCTACGACCTCCTCGCGTCCGATCTCTCGGCGGTGCCGCCCGCCCATCTCCTGGCGGTGACCATGGATCCGCTCCACGACGACAGCCTCGCCCTGGCGGCGCTTCTGGAGGAGCACGGGCGCGCGGTGGAGCTTTCGACCGTGGACGGGGTGCTGCACGGCTTTCTGCATCTGTCGCGGATGGTTCCCAAGGCCGCCCGGGCGCTGGCCGAGGGGGCCGCCTTCCTGCGCCGGCGGCTCGCGTGAGGGCGCGGGACGAACGGGGAACGGAAAGGGAACATCGACCACCGGAGGGGGAGCGAAGGCGATGCGTGGACTGACCGGAAAGCGGGTGCTGATCACCGCCGGCGCGGCCGGCATCGGGCGGCGGACGGCGGAGGCCTTCGCCGAGGCGGGGGCGCGGGTGTTCCTGTGCGACATCGACGAGGCGGCGCTTTCCGATCTCGCCGCCGCACGGCCGGAAATCGGCGCCCTGCGGGCGGATGTGGCGGTCGAGGGAGACGTCGAGCGATTGTTCGAGGCGGCCGCGGCGGCGCTCGGCGGGCTCGATTTCCTGATCAACAACGCCGGAGTCGCCGGCCCCACCGGCCCCGTCGAATCCCTCGCCCTCGAGGACTGGAAGCGCTGCCTCGCCGTCAATCTCGACGGCATGTTCCTGTGTACCCGCCGCGCCGTACCCCTGATCGAAGCCGCCGGCGGCGGCGCCATCGTCAACCTGTCCTCGACCGCCGGGCTGCACGGCTTTCCCAACCGCACCCCCTACGCCACCGCCAAATGGGGGGTGATCGGCCTCACCAAGACCCTGGCCATGGAGCTCGGCCCGCGCGGCATCCGGGTCAACGCCATCTGCCCGGGGCCGGTGGCGGGCGCCCGCATCGACCGGGTGATCGAGGCCGACGCCCGGGTGCGCGGCCGTCCGGTGGAGGAGGTACGGGACCGCTATCTGCGGACCAATGCGCTCCGCACCTTCATCGACGCGGCGGACATCGCCGACATGATCCTGTTCCTCTGCTCGGATCTCGGCCGCCGCGTCAACGGCCAGGCGATCGCCGTCGACGGCTACACCGAGACGCTGCGCACCGGCCCCTGAGGGCGCCCCGCGGCGATGCGGCGTCGAGCCGCGGCCCTGTTAACAACTGCTTAACCTTCGGGGGCCATCTTGTCTTCCGTTCCCGCTGTCGTGTGTTCGTGAAGATGGGAGGTGCCGATGGTCCTGACCTTGTCGCGGCCGAAGGAGCGGACGCGACCCGCCCGCCGTGTGGTGACGCCGACCGGCCGCGAGCGTTTCTTCCGGGAAGAGGACACGATCGTCAGCAAGACCGATGTCCGTGGCCGGATCACCTACGCCAACGAGGTGTTCATCTCGGTGTGCGGCTACAGCGAGGCGGAGCTTATCGGGGCGCCGCACAGCATCGTCCGCCATCCGGCGATGCCGCGCTGCATCTTCCAGCTCCTGTGGGAGGAAATCGCCGCGGGCCGCGAGGTCTTCGCCTTCGTGCTCAATCTCGCCAAGAACGGTGACCATTACTGGGTCTTCGCCCACGTGTGCCCGACCTTCGACGAGAGTGGGCGGATCGTCGGTTATCATTCGAGCCGACGGGTTCCGTCCCGACCCGCCCTGAGCAAGGTCGAACCCCTCTATCGGGAACTCCTCGCCGTCGAACATGAGGCCTCCGACCGGAAGGCAGGGTTGGTGGCCGGCCGTGCCCGTCTCGATGCCGCACTCGAGCCCTATGGCGGCTCCGCCAACGCTTTCGCCTTCGCACTCCTCGGTTTCTGAATCCGTCCCGTCCCGCCGCGATCGGGCGATGTGCCTCCCGTTGCAGCGCCCCGGCGCCCTTCCTATATGAGCCCGTGAACGCCGGGGCCGTGACGCCGAGGCGGCCCCGCGCGCACGATCTCCCCGAAATGCCGAGGACGTGACGTCCGTCGCCGACAACAGGTTTCGCGAGGCACGAGCCGCATGCGGATCGCCGTCGTCAGCCCGCTCATCGAAAGCGTGCCGCCGACGCACTACGGCGGTACCGAACGGGTCGTCTCCTATCTCACCGAGGAACTCGTTGCCCTCGGCCATGAGGTCACCCTGTTCGCGAGCGGGGATTCGCGCACCCGCGCCCGCCTCGTTCCCTGCTGCGAGAGGGCGTTGCGCCTCGACCCCGGGGTGTCGGACTACACGCCCCACCACGTGCTCCTGGTGCAGCAGGTGTTCGAGCGGGCCGAGGAGTTCGACATCCTCCATTTCCACATCGATTACCTCCACTATCCGCTCTTCTCGCGACGCCCCTGGAAGACGGTCACCACGCTGCACGGTCGCCAGGATCTGTGGGATCCACAGCCCCTCTACCGGCGCTTCCCGCAGATGCCGCTGGTCTCCATTTCCGACGCCCAGCGGGAACCGCTGCGGGGACTGCCGCTCTGCTGGGCGGGCACCGTGCACCACGGGCTGCCCCTCGATCTCTACCGGCCGAGCGCGGACCACCGCGGCTACGCCCTCTTTCTCGGGCGCATCGCGCCGGAGAAGCGGCCCGACCGCGCGATCCGGATCGCCCGCCGGGCCGGCGTCCCGCTCAAGATCGCGGCCAAGGTGGACCGTGCCGACCGCCGCTATTTCGAGGACGCGATCGCGCCGATGCTGGCGGCACCGGAGGTCGAGTTCCTGGGCGAGGTGGACGACCGCGGCAAGCAGGAGCTGCTGGCCGGCGCCGTCGCGCTGCTGTTCCCCATCGACTGGCCGGAGCCCTTCGGCCTCGTGATGGTCGAGGCCATGGCCTGCGGCACGCCGGTGATCGCCTGGCGCTGCGGTTCGGTGCCGGAGATCGTCGAGCCGGGTGTCACCGGCTGGATCGTGTCCTCGGAGCAGGAGGCGGTGCGGGCGCTCGAAGCGGCCGATATCCTCGATCGTCGGCGGGTCCGCACCGGTTTCGAGCGCCGCTTCTCGGCCCGTCGGATGGCGCGGGAGTATCTCGCGATATACGAGCGGCTCCTCGAGGCGGCCCGCCCGCAGCTCTCGGTGGCCTGAGCCGATGCCGCGGGGCGGAGGACGCCCTCCCGGGGAAACCGGGGGCCAGCCGACCGAGACGACGCGCCGGACGGGCGGCTCGCCACTCGTCCATTTCTACATTCCGGCCACCTCCTCGCTGCTCGAGCGCCGTCCCCGCACCCTCAAGGCCGGCGACATGTTCGGCCTCTTCGACCATTACGGGGACATCATAGCCGGCCCCGGCAGCCCCGAGGGTCTCTACTACCGGGACAGCCGGATCCTGTCCCAGTTCCGCCTCTCGGTGGCGGGCCGGCGCCCGCTGCTGCTGGGCTCGGTGGTGACCGACGACAATCTGCTCCTCAAGGCGGATCTCACCAACCCCGACCTGTTCGACGAGGAGGACCGGCTGCTGCTGCCGCGGGACACGCTGCACATCATGCGCACCCGCATCCTCCACGGGGCGAGCTGCCTCGAGCGGCTGCGCCTGCAGAGCTTCGGCCCGGACCCCCTGGAGACGACGCTCGAGCTCGCCTTCGCCAGCGATTTCGCCGATCTCTTCGAGGTCCGCGGCCATCGCCCCGCGGCGCGCGGCGAACGGCAGGCCGAGCTCGCCGGCGAGAACCGCGTGATCCTCGCCTACCGGGCACGCGACGGCCGGCTGCAGCGCACGGTGCTGACCTTCGACCCGCCGCCCGACCGCCTCACCCTGGAGAACGCCGTATGGCGCCTGATGCTCGAACCGGGCGCCCGGCATCTCTTGCACGTCTACGTCGACGTCGAAGAGGGTCGGGAACGCCGTCCCGCCGGCCGCCGCACCTTCGCCGGCTGCATGCGCGACGCCCGCCGCAGCCTGCGCCGCGCGAGCGGTCGGGCGACCGCCATCGTCACCTCCAACGAGCTCTTCAACGAGATCGTGCGCCGCGCCATCGCCGATCTCTACATGCTGATCGCCGACACCCCGTGGGGCCCGTATCCCTATGCCGGGATCCCCTGGTTCAGCACCCCCTTCGGTCGCGACGGCATCATCACCGCCATGCAGATGCTGTGGCTCGATCCCGAGGTGGCCCGCGGCGTGCTGCATTTCCTGGCCGCCACCCAGGCCTCGGAGGAGGATCCCGAGGCGGACGCCGAGCCCGGCAAGATCCTGCACGAGACACGGCAGGGCGAACTCGCGCGTCTGCGGGAGGTGCCCTTCGGCCGCTACTACGGGAGCGTCGACGCCACGCCCCTCTTCGTCGTCCTGGCCGGCATGTATTTCGAGCGCACGCGCGACGTCGCCACCATCCGCGCCCTCTGGCCCCACATCGTGGCCGCGCTCGACTGGATCGACCGCTACGGCGACCGTGACGGCGACGGTTTCGTCGAATACGTGCGGGCGAGCCGTACCGGCCTCGCCAACCAGGGCTGGAAGGATTCGGCCGATTCCATCTTCCACGCCGACGGACGGCTGGCGGAGGGGCCGATCGCCCTCGTCGAGGTCCAGGGCTACGTCTACGCCGCCCGGCGTCATGCCGCCGAACTCGCGCGCGTGCTCGGCCAGTGGGACCGCGCCCGGCGCGAGGAGGAGGAGGCCGCACGCCTCGCCCGGCGCTTCGAGGAGGCCTTCTGGTCGGAGGAGATCGGCTGCTACGCCCTCGCCCTCGACGGCGACAAGCGGCCCTGTCTCGTCCGCAGTTCGAATGCCGGCCAGCTCCTGTTCACCGGCATCGTGTCGCCGGAACGCGCCGCGATCCTCGCCCGCCTGCTGCTGAGCTCGAGCTTCTTCTCCGGCTGGGGGATCCGCACCATCGCGGTGGGCGAGGCCCGCTACAACCCGATGTCCTACCACAACGGTTCCATCTGGCCCCACGACAACGCCCTCATCGCCCAGGGCCTCGCCGCCTACGGTTTCCGGGGCGAGACGCTCAGGGTGCTGACCGGGCTCGTGGACGCCGCGGGCTACATGGACCTGCGGCGATTGCCCGAGCTCTTCTGCGGCTTCCCGCGCCAGCCCACCACCGGTCCCACCCACTACCCGGTCGCCTGCTCGCCCCAGGCCTGGGCGAGCGGCGCCATCCTCCTCCTTCTCCAGGCCTGCCTCGGTCTGCGCATCGACGCTGCCGCCGGGATGGTGCAGTTCGTCCATCCCCGCCTGCCCCCCTTTCTCGACGAGGTCCGGTTGCGCAATCTCCGCCTCGGCGAGGGGCACGTCGACCTGCTGCTGCGTCGCCACGGCCAGGACGTGGCCGTCAACCTCCTCGAGCGGGAGGGGGATCTCGGGGTCGAGGTGTGCTTCTAGAGCAGGTGCCGCTACGCGCCTTTCGCGGCTGCCGGTTGTGTTTCGCCGCGACCGCCATGTATGGTTGGCGACGGTTCACAGCACGAAGGAAAACCGTTGCATACTCTTGCCGACCGAGAGGCCGAAGCCGCCGTCTCCGGCGCCCCCCGGAAGGAACCCGAGGGCTGCGCCTGCCGCCGCGATCCGGAACGTACCCGGGCGGCGATTCTGGAGGCGGCGATCGCCGAATTCGCGAGCCGCGGTCTCGGCGGCGCGCGGGTCTCCCGCATCGCCGAGCGGGCCTGCACCAACAAGCGCATGCTCTACCACTACTTCGGCAACAAGGAGGCCCTCTATCTGGCCGCGCTCGAGGCGGTCTACGAGACCATCCGCAGCAAGGAGCTCGCCCTCGATGTCGACCACATGGCACCCGACGAGGGCATGCGGGCGCTCGTGCGGACCCTCTGGGAGCAGTTCCGCGAGCATCCCGAGTTCATCAGCCTGCTGAACAGCGAGAACCTCCACCGGGCCCGCTATCTGGCGCGCTCGAAACGGGTGCCCGCCCTGCAATCCCCCCTCGTCGCGATGATCGCGCGGCTCCTGCGCCGCGGTGCCGAAGCCGGGATCTTCCGCGACGGCATCGATCCCGCCCAGCTCTATCTCAGTATCGCCAGCCTCGCCTACTTCTACTTTTCCAACCGGCACACCCTCGCCATCAGCTTCGGCATCGACCTGCTCGACGAGGAGGCCCTCGACCGCCGCCTCGCTCACATCACCGAGCTGGTGATGCGCTATCTCGACGCCCGCGGTGAGGCCTCGCCGCGCCGCAGCGCGGAGACCGGCTGACCACCTCGCCCCGGGGCCGGCCTTCGTCGTGACGGCGCCGGTCTCAGACCGACCGGGCACCGTAGTAGAGGGTGACGGTGTGCCGCGCTTCGGCGAAGAACAGCCAGCGCTCGACCACCACCCCGAGAGACATCGAAAGGGCGGCCAGGAGAGAGGCCGGCAGCGCCGTGAGACGGTTCACGAACGGCAGGATGAGGCCGATCGCGAGGGGCAGTGCGAAGGTGCTCACCACCGTCACCCGCCGCAGCTTCGCCGCATGGCGGCGCCCGATGCGGAACGCCATCTCGCGGAGCAGATAGTTCGCCTCGCTGTGGGGCGGATCGAGGAGACGCACCGAGCCCGGCGGCCCGAGCCCGGTGGCGCTCTCGACCGTCGCCACCGGCGCCGCTCTGTCGGCCCGCCGCCAGGCGGCCGTCTGCACGAACCAGGCCGCGATCACCGCCGAGGGCATGCCGTGCAGGAGCGGCGTGGGCGGCGTCTCGCCGAACAGATAGAGGAGGAAGAGCAGCCAGGCGCCGCCGGTGATCAGCGCCAGCAGCAGATAGCCGGGCACCGTCCAGGGGCTGTGCCAGCGGGGAACCGCCCGCAGGCTGCGGTAGATCATGGCCGTGCAGAACACGGTGGTGGCGGCGCCGAGGGCGGTGAGCAGGGCCACGAGACGCCACGGACCGGAGAGGTCGCCGGCCACCGTCCAGCCGAGCGCCAGCAGCAGCGCCGGGAGGTAGGTCGCCACCGCCGCCACCGCCTCGCGCGACAGCCAGGACGACCGCCACTGGCTGAAGGCCCGCCAGGCCCGTTCCGGATGGCCGAGATGGAAGGCCGAGCTCACGAGGCCGAAGGTGACGAAGCCGAGGGCCAGGGCGAAGGCGGCGAGACCGAAGCCGCGGCTCGTGGGCAGCAGCCCGGCGGCGCCCCCGAGACCGAGCAGGAACAGGAGCCCGTAGCCGGCACCCGAACTCGTGGTGAAAAGAATGATCGAGAGGGCGGGGTGCACGGCTTCAGCCCGACAGCAGGCGGTCGACCCAGGCGAGGAAACGCCCGGGGGTGTCCGTGGGCTCCGGCGCCTCCACCGCCGCGAGCGTCTCCCGCGGCCGGACGCGCGGCGGCAGATAGCGGGCGGTGGGGGCGGTGCCCATCTCCTCCATCACCGCATAGCCACCCCGCTCGCGCACCAGCCGCGAGACCTCCGATGCGGGGTCGGCGAAGTCGCCGAAATGACGGGCCCCCGCCGGGCAGGTGAGCACGCAGGCGGGCACGCGGTCGACCTCCTCCAGCTCCTCGTTGTAGATGCGGTCGATGCACAGCGTGCATTTGCGCATCACCTGTGCGAGGGGATCCATCTCACGTGCCCCGTAGGGGCAGGCCCAGGCACAGAGACCGCAGCCCATGCACAGCTCCTCCTCGACCAGCACGATGCCGTCCTCGGCCCGCTTGTAGGAGGCCCCGGTGGGACAGACGGTGACGCAGGGCGCCTGCTCGCAGTGGTAGCAGTTCTTCGGGAAGTAGACGGTACGCCCCGCCTCCTCTTCGCCGGTCTCGAAGGCGTGCACCCGGTTGAGCCACGCCCCCTCCGGCCGGGCGCCGTAGGCGTCGCGGTCGGACAGCGGGCCGAAGCGCCCGCCCGTGTTCCATTCCTTGCAGTTGACCGCGCAGGCGTGGCAGCCGACGCAGGTATCGAGGTCGATGAGCAGGGCGAGGCTCTTCCCGCCCGCCCGCTCGGCGGGAGTGGGCAGGCTCGTCACGGACGGTCTCCCGGCACGCCGACGGTGTAGGCGAGATCGCGCGGCGGCGGCGGCAACCCGGTCGGTCGCCGCAGCGGCGGCAGCGGATCGGCCGCCCGTTCGCCGTCCGCCAGTCTCTCGATCCGCACCCGCAGATCGTGCCAGGCCGCCTGACCGGTGACCGGATCGGCATTGGGCCGGGCGAAGCCGTCCTCCCCCTCGGGCAGGTATTCCTCGATCAGCGGATTGAGGAGAAAGCCCCGGGTCGCCTCCGGCGCCGCGGGATCGAGGTTCCAGGCGCCGGCCCGCTTGCCGATGGCGTTCCAGGTCCACACCGTGCCGGGCTCCAGACCCTCCATCAGCCGCACGGTGGCGCGGACGCGCCCTCGCCTTCCCACCACCCACACCTCCTCGCCGTCGGCGATCCCCAGTTCCTCGGCGGTGCGGCGGTTGACGTAGAGGGGATTGTGCCCGTGGATCTGCCGCAGCCAGGCGTTCTGGGAATGCCAGGCGTGGTAGTGGGCCATGGGCCGCTGGGTGAAGGCGCGCAGCGGCAGCTCGGCCGACAGCGCGTCCTCGAAGGGGGGATACCAGAAGGGGAGCGGGTCGAAATGGCGGTCGATCCGCTGCCGGTGCCGCGGCGGCGGCACCACCGTTCCGTGGCCCCGGGCGGCGAGACGGAAGCGCTGCAGCGGTTCGCCGTAGAGCTGGAGGAAGACGGGCGCCGCCCTGCCGACGAACCCCATCTCCTTCGCCCAGGCGAGGTAGGCGGCGTTGGCGTAGCGGTAGTACCGCTGTTCGGGCGGCAGCTCGTGCCGCCAGAAGCAGCCGTTCTCGACGTAGCGCTCGAGCTGGTGCGGATTGACCGGACCGCGGCCGTGCCGGTCGCCTGCGGGGCCGCGCCAGCCGGCCAGCATGCCGATGCCCGGCGCCCGCTCGTGATGCACCATGTAGTCGCGATAGCCGCGCGGGTAGCGGGGCCGGCCGTCCCCGGTCACGCAGCCCGGAAGGCCGAGCCGCCGCCCGAGCTCCAGCAGCACGTCCTGGAAGGGCCGCACCTCCCGATCGGGCGCTACCACCGGCTGGCGAATGGCGTCGGCCGGTCCGTGGGCGCTCGAGATCGGCCGGTCGAGCAGGGAGATGCAGTCCCAGCGCTCGAGATAGGTGGTGTCGGGGAGGACCAGATCGGCATAGGCGGTCATCTCCGACCAGTAGGCGTCGGCGTAGATGATGCGCGGGATCCGGTAGGCGCCCGTCTCCGCGTCCCGGTCGGTGAGCATGGCCACCGTCTGGTCCGTGTTCATGGCCGAGTTCCAGGCCATGTTGGCCATGAACAGGAAGAGGGTGTCGATGGGATAGGGATCGCCCTGCCAGGCGTTGCGGATGACCAGATGCATCATGCCGTGGACGGCGAGCGGGGCCTCCCAGCTGAAGGCCTTGTCGATGCGCAGCGGTTCCCCGCGCTCGTCCACCAGCAGATCCTCGGGTATGACCGGAAAGCCCAGGGGCGGCCCCGGCAGCGGCGTCTCCGCCCGCACTTCGCCCGCCTTCCCGGCCGGCCGCACGGGCGGCGGGCAGGGCCGCGGAAAGGGCGGCCGGTAGAGGAAACCGCCGGGGCGGTCGATCGCCCCCAGCAGCATCTGCAGCAGATGGATCGCCCGGCAGGTCTGGAAGCCGTTGCTGCGGGCCGAGATGCCGCGCATCGCGTGCATCGCCACCGGCCGCCCCTCCATCCGCTCGTGGCGGATCCCCCGCCAGTCGGTCCAGGGCACCTCGAGAGCGAGATCCGAATCGAAGGCGGCCGCCGCCAGCTCCGCCGCGATGCGGCGGATCCGCCCCGCGGCGATGCCGGTACGATCGGCCACCGCCTCGGGCGCGTGGGCGGGATCGAGGCAGCGCTCGACCATCAGGACGAAGGCCGGGACCGCCCGACGGCCGTCCGCGAGTTCCGTCTCGCCGGTCAGGGCCGGCTCGGCGGCGGGATCCTCGGCGGGCAGGAGACCGCCGCGCCGGTCCCGCACCAGCGGCCGCCCCTCCTCGTCGCGGGCGAACAGTCCGTCCTCGGCGCCGCCGGGATCGCGGATCACGAGCCAGCCGGCGTTGGTGTAACGGGACAGAAAGTCGAGATCGACGCGGCGGCTGCGGAGGAGCTCGTGGGCCAGCGCCAGCGCCAGCAGGCCGTCGGTGCCGGGGCGGATGGGCAGCCATTCGTCGGCGATCGCCGAATAGCCGGTGCGCACCGGATTGACCGAAAGGATGCGCGCACCGCGCTCTTTGAGCCGCGCGAGCCCGGCCTTGATGGGGTTGCTGTCGTGGTCCTCGGCCACCCCCCAGAGCACGAGATAGCGGGCGTGCTCCCAGTCCGGTTCGCCGAATTCCCAGAAGCTGCCGCCGATGGTGTAGAGGCCGGCGGCGGCCATGTTGACCGAACAGAAGCCGCCGTGGGCGGCGTAGTTGGGGGTGCCGAACTGGCTCGCCCACCAGCCGGTCAGGGCCTGGCTCTGGTCGCGGCCGGTGAAGAAGGCGAGCTTCCTCGGATCGCTGCGGCGGATCTCCGCCAGCCAGGAGGTGGCGATCGAAAGCGCCTCCTCCCAGTCGATCTCGCGGAACTCGCCGCTTCCCCGGGGGCCGGTACGCAGCAGCGGCGCCCGCAGTCGCGCCGGCGAATAGTGGTTCATGATGCCGGCCGAGCCCTTCGCGCACAGCACCCCGCGGTTCACCGGATGGTCGCGATTGCCCTGGATGTAGCGGATGCGTCCGTTCTTCAGATGGACGCGGATGCCGCAGCGGCAGGCGCACATGTAGCAGGTGGTGGTCCGGATCTCGTCGCCGACGGGCTCGCTGTAGGCCGGATCGGGCTCGAGGCCGGCCGGCGGGCCGGATCCGAAGGCATGATCGCCGCGCGTCATTCCGCCTCCCGAGAGTGACCAGCGCATCCCGGACGGCCCGGCCTCATGCCACGTTCCGCACCGCCCGTCGCCGATCTAGCACGGCCGAGGCGGGTTTCGCCAGCATCGGCGCCGCGGACCGGCCGACAGGGACGGCGCGGGCACCCCACCCCCGCGGCGGGAGGCTCCGGCTGCGCGCAGTGTCGCTTCCACACCGACGGGAGCCGGCGCGGCGAGCCGGCCCCCGCTGCTCATGCGCAGACGACGCGGTTGCGGCCGCCGTTCTTGGCCTCGTAGAGGGCTTCGTCGGCGCGGCGGATCATGTCCTCGATCGCCTCGCCCGGTCGGCGGGCCACCAGCCCGAAACTCGCCGTGACCCGCAGGGTCTCCTCGTCGGAAAGCTCCACGCCGTCTTCCTCGAGCCTTTCCCGGATCCGCGACGCCACGGCGTGGGCCGCATCCCGTTCGCAGTTGGGAAAGGCGATCGCGAATTCCTCGCCGCCGTAGCGCGCGGCGATGTCGTAGCGGCGGAGGTTCGCCTGGATGATGCGGCCGACGTGACGGAGAACCTCGTCGCCGGCCATGTGGCCGTGCCGGTCGTTGACCTGCTTGAAGTGATCGATGTCCATCAGGAGGAAGGCGAGCGGCCGATCGAAGCGATCCGCCTCCGCCGTCTCCTCCTCGAGACGGGTGAGCAGAAAGCGGCGGTTGGGCAGGCCGGTCAGCACGTCCGTGTTGGCCATCATCTCCAGCTCGCGATGCGCGTCCTCGAGGCGCCCCTGCGAGGTGATCTGGCGGATGACCAGGGAAACGATGTCGGCCACGCTGCGCAGGAACATCACCTCCGCCTCGCTGCGCGGATGGCCCTGCGGAAGGTAGAGCACCATCACGCCGAGGACCGTCTCGCCCCACAGGATCGGGACGTTGTAGTGGCCGTGGGGCGGCATGCCCGGAAACCGGTTCTCGTGGCGCCCGTCGATGCAGGAGGCGTACTGGACCGCCCGGCTCGCCGCGGCGCGGCCGCAGAGACACCGTCCGAACGGCACCCGCGCGCAGATCGTACGCAAGGGCGGATCGAGGCCGCGATCGACGACGAGTTCGAGGGTCCGGCCGTCGGCGCCCGTGAGGAAGATGCCGCCTCTGGGTTCGATCGACAGCCAGCTCACCTGCAGCACGATGTCGAGACATTCCTCCAGTGCCGGGACGAGATCGCTTCTCCCGGCGAGCCGGCGGAGGAGCGCGTTGAGAGCCCGTTCGTTCTCCAGGGCCTGGGTGACGTCTTCCTTGTACATGGCGGAATGAACCGTCCCGAACGTCCTTCGCAGCGCTGCGCGCACGAGGCCCCTATGGCACCGAAACCTTAAGGAGCCGTTTAAGGCGAGCGCGCGGTTCGCGGCGGGACCGTCCCCGGCCCGCCGGGACGGCGGCGGGCTTCAGCCGGCGCCGCCGAACGCCGGCGTCGGTTCGTCCACCATGCGGATGAAGGCCGTCGGGCATTCCGCCGCGCACAATCCGCAACCCTTGCAGAAGTCGTAGTCGAAGACGTAGCAGGAGCCGTCCTCGGTCGGCTCCTCGGTCTTCAGCACGGCGAAATCGGGACAGAGGTTCCAGCAGTTGTCGCAGGCGAGACAGTTGCCGCAGGAAAAGCAGCGCTGCACCTCCCGCTCGAGAGCGGCCGCATCGAGCCCGGGCTCGATCTCCTTCTCGTCGCGGATCCGTTCCGCGACCGGCCGCAGCGGCGGCTCCTGTCGCGGAGCGTGGTCGAAATAGTAGAGCTGCAGCGCCTCCACCGACACCGCCTCGGCATCTTCCTCGGGCAGTGCCGCGATCCGGTGCAGATGCAGCAGCACCGCCATCGCGGCGCGCCGGCCGTCGCCGACGGCGGCGCTGACGCTGCCGCCCCGACCGCTCGCGTCGCCGGCGGTGAACAGCCCCGGCCGTCCCTCGATGCGTCCGAAACGGTCGCTCGCCAGATAGTCCCGCCACCTGGGCAGCATCTCGATGCCCTCGTGGTCGACGATCTCGCCCGTGGCCGGGATCACCACATCGGCCTCGATCACCCGCTCGGTACCCTCGAAGGTGACCCGCTTCGTACGGCCCCGCTCGTCCTTGAAGGCGCGGATCGCCGCGAGCTCCACCGCCTTCAGGCGGGCGCCGCGGATGATGAGCCGGGCCGGCGTCGTGTGCGGATGGACGACCACGCCTTCCTCGATCGCCTGCTGCACCTCGCGCGGAAAGGCCTGCATGTGGTCTTCGGGCCCGATCGCGTCGGCGGCACCCGGCAGCGCCCGCGTGGTCACCAGATGGACCTCCCTGGCGCCGGCCCGGATGGCCATGCGGGCGACGTCGACGGCGGTGTTGCCGCCCCCGTGGACGACCACGATCTTGCCTTCGAGGGGCGCCGCGCCGACGTCGATCCATTCCTCTAGCAGGGCGAGGCCGTAGCGGAGATCGCCGGGCGCGGCGCCGTCCACCGACCAGGGACGCGGTTTCTGCAGCCCCACCGCCAGCACCACCGCGGCGTACTCCTGTTCGAGCTCGTTCAGGAACAGGTCGCGCCCGAGCTTCATCTGGCCGCGGAAGGTGATGCCGGCGTCGAACAGCCGTTCGAGCTCGCCGTCGAGCACCTGGCGGGGCAGCCGGTAGAGGGGGATCGCGGTGCGCAGGAGACCGCCGGCCAAGGGGTAGCGGTCGAACAGCACCGGCTTGACGCCGGCCCGACGCAGATGCCAGGCGGCGGCAAGACCGGCCGGCCCGGCGCCCACGATCGCCACCTCGGGGGCCTCTTCGGCGAGCGGCGGCATCTCGAGACGCCAGCCCCTGGCGTTGGCCATGTCGCCCAGGAAACGCTCGATGGCGTGGATGTTGAGCGGCTCGTCGAAGCGGCCGCGATTGCAGCCTTCCTCGCAGGGATGCGGACAGATCCGGCCGGTGACGGCGGGCAGCGGGTTGAAGGCGGCGATGGTCGCCCAGGCCCCTTCGAGATCGCCTTCCTGGACCTTCTGGATGTAGGCCTGGGCATCCTCGCCGGCCGGACAGTGGATGTGACAGGGCGCCGGTCGGTGGTCGTGGACCGGCCGCAGCTCGCGCCAGCTCCCGACCTCGTAGTCGAGGGAGCTGCCCGGCAGGGCGGCCGCCGCGCGGGCGAGCGAAGCGGGATCGTAACCGTTCATCGGATCGCCCCTCCCCTGCGCACCAGGGCCGCCGTCACGCTGTCGCGCACATCGCCCTCGCGCGCCAGCAGCCCGTAGGTCTCGATGTTGTGGTCGGCGAGCGCCTGGAGATGCTCCCGTTCCTGGACCGCCACCGGATCGTCGCCCAGGAGATGCCGGAACCGGCCCTGCAGGCGCAGATAGTCCGTGACCGGCCTCTTCTCCCGGATCGGCAGCACCGACACCAGCTTGCCGCGCTCGAGCTCGACGATCGGCGTGAGGCCGGTCTCCACACCGGCCCGGGCGACCTTGATGGTGAGCTCGGGTGCATGCACCCAGCCCAGCGGACAGGGGGCGTGGATCATGAGGAAGGTGGGGCCCTCGATGGCCATGGCGCGACGCACCTTGGCCTTGATGTCGCCCGGATAGGCCACCGTGGCGGTGGCCGCGTAGGGCAGATGGTGGGCGGCGATGATCGCCAGCAGGTCCTTCTTGAGATGTCGCTTGCCCGGCCGCATCCGGCCCGCCGGCGAGGTGGTGGTGGCGGCGGCGTGGGGCGTCGAGCTCGAGCGCTGCACGCCGGTGTTCATGTAGGCCTCGTTGTCGAAGCACACATAGAGCACGTTGTGACCGCGCTCGATCATCCCGGAAAGGGTCTGAAAGCCGATGTCGAAGGTGCCGCCGTCGCCGGCGAAGGCCAGCATCTTGGTGGGACGGCCCTGCTGCTTGAGCGCCGTCTCGATCCCCGCGGCCAGGGCCGCCGCGTTCTCGAACAGCGAATGGATCCAGGGAACCCGCCAGGCGGTCTGCGGCCACGGGGTGGAGAACACCTCGAGGCAGCCGGTGGCGTTGGCCACGATCACATCCGGCCCGGCCGCCTCGGTGACGATGTGGGCGGCCAGCGACTGGCCGCATCCCTGACAGGCGCGGTGTCCGGGATCCATGCCGGTGAAGCGCGGTTGACGACGGCGCAGTTCGCGCAGATCGAGGACCGTGGTCTTGCTCATCGATCGGCTCCCAGGCGGGCCGGCGGCATCTTCTGCAGATCGATCACCGAGCAGCGCACGGGCTCGGCGGCATCGGCGAGGGCGAGGAGACGCGGCAGGATGTCGAGGGGAATATCGCGACCGCCGAGACCGGCCACCGCCCCGTGCACCCGCGGCGCATCCCTGAGGCCGGCCAGCGCCGCCCGCACCTCGGTGGCGAGGATGCCCCCCATCCCGGGTCCGATCGCCCGCTCGAGCACGACGAGATCGGTGAGACCGTCCACCGCCGCGCGCAGGGCCTCGGCCGGAAACGGTCGGAAACAGCGGAGCGCCATCAACCGCAGCGGCGTGTCGGGCACGAGCTCGCGGGCGGCTTCCTGCAGCGTGCCGTAGACCGATCCGAGGGTGAGGACGCCGATCCGGGCCGTATGCGGGCCGTCGCTCTTGATCAGCCCGCCGGCGCGCCGCCCGACGAGATCGGCCCAGTCGGCATCCGCCTTCAGGATCGCCTCGGCGGCGGCCTCGAGATCGCCGTGGAGCTGGGCCCGCACCTCGGTGTAGTGCTCCGGCCCGACCAGCGTGCCGAGCGTCAGCGGCCGCCTCGGATCGAGGGTGCGGGAAAAGCGGTAGGGCGGCAGGAACATGTCGATCTGCTCCTGGCTCGGCAGATCGACGGGCTCGAACAGATGGGTGAGGATGAAGCCGTCGACGCAGACCATCACCGGCAGTTCCGTCTCCTGGGTGATGCGGAAGGCCTGGATGGTGGTGTCCACGGCTTCCTGGTTGTCGGTGCAGAAGAGCTGGATCCAGCCGGCGTCGCGGACCGCCATCGCGTCCTGGTGATCGTTCCAGATGTTGATGGGTGCGCTGACCGCCCGGTTGGCGCAGGTCAGCACCAGCGGCACCCGCATGCCGGCGATGTTGTAGAGCACCTCGGCCATCAGCAGCACGCCCTGGGAGGCGGTGGCGGTGTAGGCTCGCGAGCCGGCGACGGCGGCTCCGAGCACCACCGAGGCGGCGGCGAACTCGCTCTCCACGCTCACCACCTCGCAGTCCGCCTCGCCGTCCGCCACCAGCTTCGCGATCCCCTCGACGATATGGGTCTGGGGGGTGATCGGATAGGCGGCCACCACCTGGGGGCGGCAGCGTGCCACCGCCCGGGCGATCGCCTGGGAACCCTCAAAGGCCGCGCGCATCCACCACTCTCCGCCATGCGTGTTCGGGCACCCGTTCCGCCGCCGCCCGCACCGCCCTCTTGTTGCGGGCCGCGGTGTCGGGCGGGAAACGCTCCTCGAGCGCCTGCTCGAGGGCCGCGAGCGGGCACAGCCCGGTGAGCGCGAGCAGCGCGCCCAGCAGGGCCGAATTGGGCATCGGCCGACCGACGGTCTCCTCGGCGATGCGGGTGGCCGGCAGGCTGGCCCATCGCGCCCCGTAGCCGGCCGGGGCCGGGATCGCTTCCGCCCGCGCACTGTTGACCAGCACGCAGCCCCCCTCTTCGAGCCCGGCCAGGGTGGCCGGGGACTTGAGCAGGGTCGGGTCCTGGACGACGACGATATGCGGTCGGTCGATCTGGCAACGGCGGCGGACGGTATCGCGGGCCACCCGCACGAAGGCGGCCACCGGCGCCCCGCGCCGTTCGGCGCCGAAGGCGGGAAACGCCTGGCCGTAGAGACCCGCGTCCACCACGGCCGCCGCCAGCAGATAGGCCGCCACCACGTTCCCCTGACCGCCGCGGCCGTGGATGCGGATTTCCAGCACGGCGTCCCTCCCCGGACTTCGATCCGCTGCGATCCACCACGATCGTCGAGGCCATCGCACATTAGACGGCCGCCTGCCGGCCGCCTTGATCCCCGTCAATCGACGGGAGCGGCAGACCACTTCCGCTACAACTCGACGGCGCGGAAGCGGGGGCTCGTTCGGTCACGCGGCGCGGCGGTGGACAGCCGGAGCTCCCTTCCGTCCACCCGCACCGTGCGCTCCACGACGGCGAACAGCGTCGAGATCGCCCGCTCGAGGGCCGCCCGTTCGCCGGCGCCGCGCACCAGCCAGCCCAGATAGAGCGCCGCCAGCAGATCGCCCGTGCCGTGCGCACGGCAGGGAAGACGGGGCGTTTCGATCCAGAGACTGCCCGCCCGGCGGTCGAGCAGCACGCCGATGCCGCCGCCGGCGGCCGGCACGCCGGTCGCCAGCACGGTCCCGGGACCGCGGGCGCGCAGCCTCGCCGCCGCGGCCCGCGCGTCCGCTGGACCCTCCACCTCGATGCCGGTGAGCCAGGCGAGTTCGAAACGGTTGGGGGTGACGATGTCGGCGGCGGGCACGAGCTCGTCGCGCAGGCATTCGGCGACCGCCCGGGGCACGAACAGCCCGCCCTCCTCCTCGCCGAGAACGGGATCGCACAGCCAGGGAATGCCGGGCCGGCGCCCCCTGACCCGCTCCACCGCGGCGCGCAACACCGGCCCCTGCCCGGCACTGCCGAGATAGCCCGAAAGAATGCCCCCGCAGCGCTCCAGCGGCGCTCTCGCGAGGAGCCCCTCGAGCACCGCCGCCAGCCAGTCGGCGGCGAAGCGGCTCCCGGCCGGCGGCCCGTAACCGGGATGGTGGGCGAACCACACCGTGGGCACCGGCCAGACCTCGAGCCCGAGGCGCTGCAGCGCCCAGGCGGCCGCCCGGTTGCCGACATGCCCGAGGCTCACGAAAGACTGGATGGAAAGGATCGCCTGTTCCATTCTCCGCCCCGCACGAGGTGTGGCGCCCGTGTAGCGCCGACCGGTTCCGGATGCGAGGATGGAGCGATGCCGCCGAACCCAGCCGACCTGCGACACGAATACGAGGGTCCCGCCCTTTTGGAACGGGACGCCGCCCCGGATCCCTTCGACCAGTTCGCGGCCTGGTTCGGCGAGGCGGTGGACGCCGGCCTCTACGAGCCCACGGCGATGACCCTCGCCACCGCCGACGCCGCGGGGCGACCCTCGGCCCGCATCGTGCTGCTCAAGGACTACGACCGCAGCGGCTTCGTCTTCTATACCAACTACGAGAGCCGCAAGGGCCGCGAGATGGCGGAGAACCCGCGGGCCGCCCTGCTCTTCTTCTGGGACCGGCTGCATCGCCAGGTGCGCATCGAGGGCACGGTGGAACGGATCGGCGAGGCGGAGGCCGACGCCTATTTCGCCTCCCGCCCCTACGGCGCCCGCATCGGAGCCTGGGCTTCGGCCCAGAGCCGCGAGATCGCGGATCGCGAGGAGCTCGAGGCGCGGGTCCGTGCGCTGCGCGAGGAATATCCGGAAAGCGTGCCCCGGCCGCCGTACTGGGGCGGCTACCGGGTGGTGCCGGTCTGGTTCGAGTTCTGGCAGGGACGCAGCGACCGGCTCCACGACCGTCTCGCCTACGAGAAACGCGGCGAGGGCTGGCGCCGCTACCGGCTGGCGCCCTGAACCGGCCCCTTGCAGCGCCTCCGCGGCCGGCTAGTTTGCTGGTGCAGACACAACGGGAACGTGGTCCATGAACGAGCGCAAGACGGTGTTCATCACCGGAGCGAGCCGTGGCATCGGGCACGCTACCGCGACCTATTTCGTGCGCCGGGGCTGGCGGGCGATCACCTGCTCGCGCGAGGTGGTGCCGCCCCAGTGCCCGCGCAACGAACGCCATGCCCACATCACCATCGATCTCTCGGAGACCCACAGGCTGCCCGAGGCGGTGGAACGACTCGGGGAGCTCCTCGACGGCGAACCGCTGCACGCCCTCGTCAACAATGCGGGCTACTCGCCGAAAGGGGACGGCGGCACCCGGCTCGGCTGTCTCGACGGCGACATGGACATCTGGCAGCGGGTGTTCGCCATCAACTTCTTCGCCCCCGTCTTCTTCAGCCGCGCCTGCGCGCCGATGCTGGCCGAGAGCAAGGGCTCCATCGTCAATCTGACCTCCATTGCCGGTCACCGCGTCCATCCCTTCGCCGGCAGCGCCTACAGCACCTCGAAGGCGGCGCTCTGGGCGCTGACGCGCGAGCTCGCGGCCGATCTCGCGCATCTGGGCATCCGCGCCAATGCCGTCTGTCCGGGCGAGATCAACACCGCCATTCTCTCGCCGGGAACCGAGGAGCTCGTGGAGCGCATCCCGCTGCGGCGCCTCGGATCGCCCGAGGAGGTGGCGGCGGCGATCTACTATCTGTGCAGCGACGAAGCCTCCTACATCACCGGCGCCGAGATCCCGGTCAACGGCGGCCAGGACGTGTACTGAGCCCCCTCACTCGCGCACGCCGCGCAGCCTGAGGCTGCGCCGGCGCAAGAGCTCGACCGTCGCCAGAAGGGCGATGGAGATCAGGATCAGGATGGTGGCCACGGCCAGGATGGTGGGGCTGATCTGCTCGCGGATGCCGGCCCACATCTGCCGCGGGATGGTGCGCTGCTCGTAGCCGGCGAGGAACAGCACCACCACCACCTCGTCGAAGGAGGTGATGAAGGCGAACAGCGCCCCCGAAATCACCCCCGGCAGGATGAGCGGCAGCACCACCTTGAAGAAGGTGAAGGCGGGACCGGCACCGAGCGACTGCGCCGCCCGCACGAGGCTGCGGTCGAAGCCGGTGAGGGTGGCGGTCACCGTGATCACCACGAAGGGGGTGCCGAGGGCGGTGTGGGCGAGGATGATGCCGGTGTAGCTCTGCGCGAGATCGAGCTGGGAATAGAAGAAGTACATCGCCGCGGCGGCGATGATGATGGGCACGATCATCGGCGCGATGAGGATGCTCATCACCGTCTTGCGCAGCGGCATCTCGGCGCGGCTGAGGCCGAGGGCGGCGATGGTGCCGAGGGTGGTGGCGAGCAGCGTCGCCGAACTCGCGATGATGATGCTGTTCTTGACCGCGTGCAGCCATTGCGGATTCTGCACGAAATCCCGGTACCAGCGCAGCGAATAGGCCTCGGGATCGAGGCGCAGCATGCCCTCGGTGAAGGTGAAATAGGGCTCGGCGTTGAAGGACAGCGGGATGATCACCAGGATGGGCGCGATCAGGAACACGAACACGCCGGCACAGAAGACGTTGAAGACGTAGTGCCAGACGCGTTCGGCGGTGGTTGCGTAGACGGGGAGCGCCATCGTTTCACCCGAGCTTCATGTTCTCGACGCCGACCAGCCGGTTGTAGACCCAGTAGAGGATCAGCACCGCCACCAGCAGCAGGGTGCCGAGGGCCGCCGCCAGACCCCAGTTGAGGGACTTCTGCATGTGGTAGGCGATCATGTTGGAAATGAGCTGGCCCGAGGTGCCGCCCACCAGCGCCGGCGTGATGTAGTAGCCGATCGCCAGGATGAAGACGAGCAGGCAGCCGGCGCCCACGCCGGGGAGGGTTAGCGGCGCGTAGACCCGCCAGAAGGCCTCCCAGGGATGGGCGCCCAGGGACTGCGCGGCGCGCATGTAGGAGGGAGAGATGGTGCGCATGACGCTGTAGAGCGGCAGCACCATGAAGGGCAGCAGGATGTGCGTCATGGCGATCACCGTGCCGGTCTGGTTGTAGATCATCGAGATCCGGTTGCGGTCGTCGATGATCCCGATCCACACCAGCAGATCGTTGAGCACGCCCTGCTGCTGGAGGATGACGATCCAGGAGGTGGTGCGCACCAGGAGCGAGGTCCAGAACGGCAGCAGCACCATGATCATCAGCAGGTTGGAGATCCGGAGCGGCAGGGTGGCGAGCAGGTAGGAGACGGGAAAGCCGAGCAGCAGGCAGAGGGCGGTGATCAGCAGGCTGATACGGAAGGTGCGCAGGAACAGCGGCACGTAGATGCGCTTGTTCTCCGGCTGGGCGACGATGTTGCCGTCGGGATCGAACCGGAGATCGACCGCGGCCAGGTAGTAGGAGAGCGTGTAGGGGCTGCTCATCCGCTTGACGAGCTTCCACACGTCGACATCGGCCCAGCGCTCGTCGGTGGCGATGAAGGCCTCGCGGTAGGGCGGCTCGATCCGCCGCACCTTGCGCTGCGTCTTCATGATCAGCGAGCGCATGCCGCTCATTTCGTAGTTGAGCCGCGTCGCCACCTTGCCCACGGTGCGTGCCTGCTTGCTGGCGACGAGATCGCGGTAGAGGGCGGCGAACACGGCCTCGTCCGGAAGTTCCTGGCCGTCCCAGTCGGCGAGCGCCGCCGTCACCTCCGGCCAGTAGCTCCGCACCTCCGGGTTGGCGACGCTGCGGGTCAGCATGTCGAAGATGGGCATCAGGAAGGTGACGAGCACGAACAGCAGCAGCGGCGTTGCCAGCAGAAAGGCGGTGAGGCGCCGGCGTCGCATGGCCCGTGCCAGGGAAAGCTTGAGGGGCGTGCCGTCGGCGGCGGTGAGCTGTTCGGGCGTGGCGGTGGCCTGGGCCATGCTCCGCTTCCTCCTTCAGGCGTCCAGCGCCCGACAGTCCTCCATGCGCCAGCCGATCCGGATCCGCTGGCCGGGGGACAGGGCGGACTGGCCGCCGACGTTCGGCACCTTGACGATGAACTCCTCGTCGCCGCAGACCGACAGACGCACGCGAATGTGATCCCCGTGGTAGATGAGCTCCTCGACCCGCGCCGTGAAAATGTTGGGCAGGCTGCCCTCGGGCGGCTCCAGCATCACCCGCTCGGGTCGCAGCGACAGGGTGGTGGGCGCGCCCACGCCGGCCACGTTGACCGCCAGCGCCAGTACCTCGCCATCGGGGATGGCCACCCGGCAGGTGCCGTTCTCGATCGCCCGCACGGTGCCCAGGAGGCGGTTGTTCTCGCCGATGAACTGGGCGACGAAGGCGTTCTCCGGCTCCTCGTAGAGGGTGGCCGGACTCGCCAGCTGCTGGATGACGCCGTCGTTGAACACCGCCACCCGGTCCGACATGGTGAGTGCCTCGCCCTGGTCGTGGGTCACGTAGACGACGGTGATGCCCAGCTCCTCGTGGAGATGCTTGATCTCGTACTGCATGTTCTCGCGGAGCTGCTTGTCGAGGGCGCCGAGCGGCTCGTCCATGAGCACGAGCTTGGGCTCGAAGACGAGCGCGCGCGCCAGCGCCACCCGCTGCTGCTGGCCGCCCGAGAGCTGGGCCGGACGACGCGAGCCGAACCCCTCGAGCCGTACCATCGCGAGCGCCCGCGCCACCCGCCGCCGGATCTCCTCACGCGGCATGCGGCGGACGACGAGGGGAAAGGCGAGGTTCTCCTCCACCGTCATGTGGGGGAACAGGGCGTAATTCTGGAACACCATGCCGATGTCGCGCTTGTGGGGCGGCACCCGGGTGATGGGAAGCCCGTCGAGGAAAATCTCGCCGTGGGTGGCCGCTTCGAAGCCCGCGAGCATCAGCAGACAGGTGGTCTTGCCCGACCCCGAGGGGCCGAGCAGCGTCAGGAATTCCCCCCGCGCCACTTCCAGATTGAGGTTCTTGACCACCAGCGTCTCGCCGTCATAGGTCTTCTGGACGTCGACGAAACGCACGAACCCCCGATCTTTCCCCTGCATTCTCGACGCTTCCGCCCCCTCGCCTGCCGTCTCCCCCCGAGCTCTTGCTACTGAGCGCCGCCCCGACTGTAAAGCCACGGCTCGCGGGCGCTGCCCCGCCTCCGGCACGCTCCTTCGCGCCCGCGCCGCCACCGGATCCTTCCGCAGATACCTACAGCGACAAGACGGAAAAAAGTTTCCGACAATTTTAACTTTCCTTTTTCCTTCAACGACTTGATTTTTTCACTGTGTCTGTTAACTATGCCGTGACTTGAACGTGCGCTCGAAAAGTTGTCATAACCGGGTACGAGTTCCGGCGATGCAGATGCACATCCTCCTGGTTCAGCCTGCGGGCTGGAGCCTGCCGTGGCTGACCGCGATCCTGCGGGAAGCCGGGCTCGACGGCTATCGCCTCGAACACGCCGCCGGGCTGCCCCAGGCGATCGAGCGGCTGGTGGATCAGGGCGCCGACCTCGTGCTGCTGGACCGGGCGGCGGTGGAGGAGCTGGACAGCGCCCTCATGCGCCTGCAGTGCATCGCTCCCGGCACGCCGGTGGTGCCCTTCACCACCCTGGGTTCCGAGACCCTCCTCGACCGCGAACTGCTGATCCGCTGCATCGTCCGCATCTGGCGGGCCAGCCAGAACCAGCGGCGGCTCGTCCATCGGGCCACCCACGACAGGCTGACCGGCCTCGCCAACCGCTGGCTGCTCGAGGAGAAGGTGGTGGACGCGGTGGCCCGCGCCCGGCGCCGCGGCGAGCCCGGCGCCCTCGTGTTCCTCGATCTCGACGGTTTCAAGGGGATCAACGACCGCTACGGGCACGACGCCGGCGATTTCGTGCTCAAGACGGTGGGCGAGCGGCTGCGCCGGATGGTGCGGGAGAGCGACACCGTGGCCCGCTTCGGCGGCGACGAGTTCGTCGTGCTGCTCGAGGAAGTGCGCGGCGAGAAGAGCGCCGCCAGGGTCGCCCGCAAGCTCGAAGACGCGATCGCGGAGCCGGTTTCCCTGCCCCACGGCCCGGTGACCATCCGGGCGAGCACCGGGCTGTCGCTGTTCCCCTCCCAGGGCACCGATCTCCACGATCTGGTGCGGCGCGCCGACCGGCTCATGTACCACAACAAGCTCAGCCGCCGCCTCGAGAACGCCGTCGCCTGAAACGGGCCGTCCGCCGCGACATTCCTTCGCGACACCCCCCGCATTCCCCCGTCCTCTGCGAGACGGCGGTCGTCCGGTACGGTCACCGCCGGGGAGCCGTACCATGACACGCCCTCCGGGCGCCCCATATTGCGGGTACGGGCAGGCATGTGGAATGGTGGCGAACATGACCGGAGAGCAGGCGGATCACGGATCGACCGTCCGGGCGCTGATCAGGGCCGGCCGCAGGGCGAGCCTCGCTACCCTCCTGCCCGAGGAGGGGGCCGCACCGGGTCCCTATGTTTCGCTCGTGATGGTCGCCGCCGATCTCGACGCGAGCCCGCTGCTGCTGCTCTCGGATCTCGCCCTTCATGCCCGCAACCTCGCGACCGACCCGCGGGCGGCGCTGCTGTTCGACGGTACCGAAGGGCTGGCCGAGCCGCTCGCGGGCGAGCGGGCGACGGTGATCGGCAGGGTCGAACGGGTCGCCAGCGAGGGGCTGCGCGCCCGCTATCTGCGCTATCATCCGGATGCCGCCCGATACGCCGCCTTCGCCGATTTCGCGCTCTACCGCATGCGCGTCACCGGGGCGCATCTGGTGGCCGGCTTCGGACGCATTGCCAGCGTTCCGGCCGCGGCGGTGCTGCTGCCCGCGGAGGCGGCGCAGCGTCTGGCGGCGGTCGAAGGTGCGCTTCTCGACGAGCTGGCGCGGGAACAGTCGGACGGTCTCCAGCTCCTGGCCCATGCCCGCGGCGCCGCGCCCGGCGGCTGGCGGCCGATCGGCCTCGACCCCGAGGGGCTCGATCTCGCCCGCGAGCGGGAACGTCTGCGCGTGCCCTTCCCCGCCCCGGTGACGGATGCGGAACAACTGCGGGCGGCCCTCGTCGGTCTGCTGCAGCGGGCGCGCCGGCGGGGCCCGTCCGAGGATGCGATCTGAGCGACATGCTTCAGCGAGGAGGACGGCAGAGGTGAAATCGACCACGCTGGACCGCGAACCCCTCGCGGCCCCTCCGACCATCGAAGCCTCGGCCGGGCGCGCCAATCTCGTGCCGGCGATGCTGATCATGAAGGCCGTGCGGGCGGGCGAGGCGCGGCTCGATGCCGCCGGCGCACTGGTCGCCCACACCGGCATCTTCACCGGCCGATCGCCGCGCGACAAGTTCGTGGTCGCCCGCCCGGAGGTCGCCGATACGGTGGACTGGGGCGAGAACAACCAGCCCCTCGATCCGGTGTGCTTCGAGGCGCTCCTCGCCCGTGCCCGCGCGTACATGAAGGGGCGTGCCCTCTATCGCCAGGATCTCTACGCCGGCGCCGATCCCCGCCACCGTCTGCGGGTACGGGTGTGGACCGAGCAGGCCTGGCACGCCCTCTTCGCCCGCAACATGTTCATCCGCCCGCCGCGCGAGGCGCTCGCCGGCTTCCGTCCCGACTGGGAGGTGCTGCACCTGCCCGGCTTCCGGGCCGATCCGAAGCGGGACGGCACCCGCTCGGAGACCGTGGTGGCGATCGATTTCGGGACCCGCACGGTCCTCGTCGCCAACACCCTCTATGCGGGCGAGATCAAGAAATCGATCTTCACCGTGCTCAACTATCTCCTGCCCGAGCGCGGCGTCCTGCCGATGCATTGCTCGGCCAACATGAGCCCGAAGGGCGAGGTGGCGTTGTTCTTCGGCCTTTCCGGCACCGGCAAGACGACGCTCTCGGCGGACGCCGACCGCATCCTGATCGGCGACGACGAACACGGCTGGTCGGATCGGGGCGTGTTCAACTTCGAGGGCGGCTGCTACGCCAAGGTGATCCGGCTGCGGCGCGAGGCCGAGCCCGAGATCTGGGCCGCCTCCAACCGCTTCGGCGCGATCCTCGAGAACGTGGTGCTCGACCCCGAGACCCTGGAGCCGGTCTTCGACGATGCCAGCCTGACCGAGAACACGCGCAGCTCCTATCCGTTGGACTTCATTCCGAACGCCAGCCGGGAGGGTACCGGCGGCCATCCCACCGACATCGTGATGCTGGCCTGCGACGCCTTCGGCGTGCTGCCGCCCATAAGCCGCCTCACGCCCGAGCAGGCGATGTACCATTTCCTTTCCGGCTACACCGCCCGCGTGGCGGGTACGGAGCGCGGGGTCACCGCCCCCAAGGCGACCTTCTCCGCCTGCTTCGGCGCCCCCTTCATGCCCCGGCATCCGAGCGTCTACGCGCGGCTCCTGGGCGAATTCATGCACCGCCACAGGGTCCGCTGCTGGCTGCTCAACACCGGCTGGAGCGGAGGCGGCTACAGCGTCGGCGAGCGCATGCCGCTGGCCCTCACCCGCGCCCTCCTGCACGCGGCGCTGGCGGGCGAACTCGACCGGGTGCCGATGCGCGTCCATCCCGCCTTCGGCCTCGCGATGCCCGCCGCCTGCCCGGGCATCGATCCCGCCCTTCTCGATCCCCGGCAGAGCTGGGCCGACGGGCGCGCCTACGACGAGGCGGCGGCCATCGTGGCCGATCTGTTCGCCAAGAACTTCGAGAGGTTCCGCCCCCAGGTCACGCCCGAGATCGCCGCCGCGGGGCTGCTGCCCGCCCGCGGCACGGGCTGAGCGGCTAGAACCCCCAGCCGGAAGCGGCGGCGGCTTCGAAGACCTCGAGGCCGCCCTCCCAGATCATGTCGAGAGCGACGTAGAGGACCAGGAGCAGCCCGACGTAGGCGATCCAGTGGTGGCGCTCTATGAGCCGCGCGATGTAGCCCGCCGCCACCGCCATCAGCGCGATCGACAGCACCAGCCCGAAGATCATGATATAGGGGTGCTCCCGGGCGGCGCCGGCGACCGCCAGCACGTTGTCGAGCGACATCGAGATGTCGGCCACCGCCACCTGCAGGACCGCCGAGCCGAAGGTCTTGCCGGCCACCTCCCGGCCTTCCGCGCTGTCGGCCTCGGCGAGCTGCATCTCGATGCTGCGGGCGCGGATCTCGCGCCACATCTTCCAGGCCACCCACAGGAGCAGGATGCCGCCGGCCAGCATGAGCCCGATGATCGCCAGCAGGTCGATGGCGATGAGCGCGAAGGCGACGCGGGCCACGAGGGCGAGGCTGGCGCCGAAGGCAATGACCTGGCGCTGCTGCCGGGGTGGCAGGCCGGAGGCGGCGGAGCCCACCACGACGGCGTTGTCGCCGGCGAGCACGATGTCGATCATGATCACCGAGACGAAGGCGGTGAGCTGGCTCACGAAATAGGGATCGAGCATGGTCCGGGTCGTCCGTGTCCGCCGCGCGGCACCCTATCCGCAGCTCCGCACCGATGCCAGCCCCCGGGAAAACGCGACGCACCTCCGGATCCCTCGATCGGCGATTGACCTCGCGGCCGGCTGGCGCCAAACGCCCTGACATGAATGCCGACCCGCCATCCTCCCCGCCGCTGATCCTGGTCCTGGGCGGCATGCGCTCGGGCAAGAGCCGTCACGCCGAGGATCTGGTCGCGGCGAGCGGCCTTGCCCGCGTCTATCTCGCCACCGCGCTGGCCGGTGACGCGGAGATGGCGGCGCGCATCACGGCCCACCGCCGCCGCCGCGGCAATGGCTGGCGCACGGTCGAGGCGCCCCTCGAGCTGCCGGAGGCGATCCGGGCCGAGAGCCGTCCCGACCGGATCCTGCTGGTCGAATGTCTCACCCTCTGGCTCACCAACCTGCTGATGGCGGAGGCCGAGCCCGCGGCCGCCTGCGAGCGGCTGGAGGCGGCGCTGGCGGCGAGGCGCGGGCCGGTGGTCCTCGTGAGCAACGAGGTGGGGCTCGGGGTGGTACCGGCCGATCCCCTCTCGCGCCGGTTCGTTGACCTCGCCGGCGAGCTGCACCGGCGCCTTGCCGCTCTCGCCGACCGGGTGGAGCTGGTGGTGGCCGGTCTGCCGCTGGTGCTGAAGCCCCGGGCCCTGGAGTAGGCGCCCATGCATCTGTTGAGCGCGGCCGCCGCCGGCGGTGCCGATGTCGAGGAAGCCGTCGACCTCGACCAGAGCCCGGGCGAGATCCTCGTCCTGTCGGCGGCCGACACCGAGCTCGCCTGTCTCGCGCGCGCACGGGCGGCCTGCGAGGTGCCGCTGCCGAGCCTGCGCCTCGCCAACATCCTCAAGCTCTCCCATCCCTATTCGGTGGATCTCTATGTCGAAAAGACGGTGCGGCGGGCGCGCTTCGTCCTGCTGCGCCTGCTCGGCGGCAGGAGCTACTGGGCCTACGGCCTCGAGCAGATCGCATCCGCCTGCGGCGAAGAAGGAATCCCTCTCCTCGTGCTGCCCGGAGACGACAAGCCCGATCCCGAACTCGCCCGCCTGACCACCGTCGACCGGGAGGTCGCCGATCGCGTCTGGGCCTATCTGATCCACGGCGGCCTTACCAACGCCGAGCAGTGCCTGCGCTACCTCGCCTCGCGTCTCGGCAGGGAGGTGTCCTGGCGCGAGCCGGCTCCCCTGCCTCCCGCCGCCGCCTGGCTGCCCGACCGCGGTCCCGTGGAGATCGAGGCGCTCGCCGCCTCGTGGCCGAGCGACCGGCCGGTGGCGCCCGTTCTCTTCTATCGCGCCCTCTATGCGAGCGGCGATCTGGCCCCCGTGGAGGCTCTGGCCCGGGCGCTCGCGGCCCGCGGGCTCGCCCCCCTGCCGGTGTTCATCACCAGCCTCAAGGATCCCGCCGCCCTGAGCCGCATCGAAGCGCTGGTCGCCCGTTTCCCGCCGGCGGTGATCCTGAACGCCACCGCCTTCGCGAGCGGAAGCCCGGGCGACAGCGCGGGCGGCCCCCTGGCCCGCTTCGAGGCGCCGGTCCTCCAGGTGGTCTTCGCGAGCCGCGATCGCGAGGGCTGGCGGGCCGATCCGCAGGGCCTCGGCCCCCGCGATCTCGCCATGCAGGTGGCGCTGCCCGAGGTGGACGGGCGCATCCTGTCGCGGGCGGTGGCCTTCAAGGAACTTTCCGGGATCGATCCCGCCACCGAATGTCCGCTGATGCACTACCGCCCCCTGGGCGACCGGATCGCCTTCGTTGCCGATCTGGCGGCGGCGTGGGTACGGCTCGCCCGCACCCCCCGCGCGGAACGGCGGATCGCGCTCCTGCTCGCCAACTACCCGAGCCGCGACGGCCGCATCGCCAATGGGGTGGGGCTGGACACGCCCGAGAGCTGCGTCCGGCTGCTGCGGGCGCTGGCCGCCGCCGGTTACCGGGTGACGGACATGCCACCCGACGGTACGGCGCTGATGGCCGCCCTCCGCCAGGGCCCCACCAACCGGCCGGACACCCTCGCCGATCGCGAGATCCGGATCCGTCTGCCCCTCGCCGACTACCGGTCGTGGTTCGACACCCTGCCGGAGGCCGTGCGGCGGTGCGTTCTCGACCGCTGGGGACCGCCCGAGAAGGACCCCCACCTCCGGGACGGCGCCTTCGCCCTCGCCCTGCTGCCGCTGGGCGGCGTGGTGGTGGGCATCCAGCCGGCGCGCGGCTACCACATCGATCCGGTGCGCAGCTACCACAGTCCCGATCTGCCGCCGCCACACGCCTATCTCGCCTTCTATCTGTGGCTGCGGGAGGTCTGGGACTGCCATGCGGTCGTGCATCTGGGCAAGCACGGCAATCTCGAATGGCTGCCCGGCAAGGCCCTGGCCCTGTCCGGGGACTGCCTGCCGGAAGTGGCGCTCGGGCCGCTGCCCCACCTCTACCCCTTCATCGTCAACGATCCCGGCGAGGGCAGCCAAGCCAAGCGCCGGGCGGCGGCGGTCATCATCGACCATCTGACGCCGCCCATGACCCGGGCCGAGAGCTACGGCGCGCTGCGCGAGCTGGAGCGGCTCGTGGACGAATACTGGGAGGCCTCGCAGCTCGATCCCCGCCGCATGGAGCCGCTGGCCGAGGAGATCGCGCTCACCAGCCGGCGGCTGGGCCTCGACCGCGACCTCGGGCTGGAGATCGGCGAGGACGCGACCGCCTGGCTGCAGAGCCTCGACAATCACCTCTGCGAGCTCAAGGAGCTGCAGATCCGCGACGGGCTCCATGTCTTCGGACGTTCGCCGGAGGGGGCCCCGCGGACCGATCTGCTGACCGCCATCGCCCGCATTCCCCGCCCCGGCGGCGGCGACGCCGACGTCTCGCTCCTGCGGGCGCTGGCCGCCGATCTCGGCCTCGAAGGCTTCGACCCCCTCGACTGCCTACCCGCCACCCCCTGGCAGGGCCCCCGCCCCGCGGTGCTCGCCGATCTGCTCACCGACCCCTGGCGCAGCGCCGGTGACACCGTCGAACGCCTCGAACTCCTCGCCCGCGCGCTCGTGGCGGGCGAGCGGCGACCGGAGGACGGCTGGCGGTGCACCTGTGCGGTGCTGGCATGGATCGGCGACGTCCTGGCGCCCGCCCTCGACCGTTCGGGCGAGGCGGAGATGGCGGCCCTGCTGCGGGGCCTCGACGGCCGCTTCGTCCCGCCGGGGCCGAGTGGCGCCCCCACCCGCGGGCGTCCCGAGGTATTGCCCACCGGGCGCAACTTCTACGCTGTCGACACCCGGTCGGTGCCGACCCCCACCGCCTTCGCCCTCGGCTGGAAGGCGGCCGAGGAGGTGGTGACCTGGTACGCCCAGACCCACGGCCGCTATCCTGAGCGCCTCGTGATGTCCGCCTGGGGGACGGCCAACATGCGCACTGGCGGCGACGACATCGCCCAGGCCCTGGCGCTCCTGGGCTGCCGGCCGGTCTGGGAGCCCACCAGTCATCGCGTGACCGGGCTCGAGGTCGTGCCGGCCTCGGTGCTCGGGCGCCCGCGGGTGGACGTGACCCTGCGCGTCTCCGGCTTCTTCCGCGACGCCTTTCCGGCCCAGATGGAGCTGTTCGACGATGCGGTGCGGGCGGTGGCCGCCCTCGACGAACCGCCCGAGGTCAATCCGCTGGCGGCCGCCGTGCGCGCCGCCGAGGCACGCCTCGCGGCCGCGGACGTGCCCGCCGACCGGGCGCGGCGTCTCGCCACCCTCCGTCTGTTCGGCTCCATGCCGGGAGCCTACGGCGCCGGCCTGCAGGCGCTGATCGACGAAGGCGGCTGGCAGGAACGGGGCGATCTGGCCGAGGCCTTCCTCGCCTGGAGCGGCTTCGCCTACGGCCGCGGTCTGGCCGGCGAGGAGGCGGGCCCGGCGTTGCGCGACCGGCTGGAAGCGGTGGATCTCGTGCTCCACAACCAGGACAACCGGGAGCACGACATTCTGGATTCGGACGACTACTACCAGTTCATCGGCGGCCTCGTGGCGGCCGCGGCCGAGCTCTCCGGGCGCGAGCCCGAGGTGCTGTTCGGCGACCATTCACGGCCCGAGACGCCCCGTGTGCGACGCCTCAGGGAGGAGATCGGGCGCGTGGTGCGCGGCCGGGCGGCCAACCCCAAATGGATCCGCGGCGTGATGCGTCACGGCTACAAGGGCGCCTTCGAGATGGCCGCCACGGTGGACTATCTGTTCGCCTTCGCCGCCACCACCCGCCTCGTCGAGCACCATCACTTCGACGCCCTGTTCGCGGCCTATCTGCTCGATCCCGAGGTACGCGGCTTCATCGCCGACAACAACCCGGACGCACTTCGCGAGATGGCCGACCGTTTCGCCGAGGCGTTGGACCGCGGCCTCTGGCATCCCCGCGACAACCGGGTCGCCGCCGTCCTGGACGAGATCCGCACGGGCCGGGACGCGCCCGGCCCCACGGGCTCCCTCAGTCGAGGGCGGTGAGGATCGCGCGCAGCCGCGACACGATGTCGTCGATGTCCTCGCGTCGGGCGATGAGGGGCGGCGACAGGGCGATCGTGTCGCCGGTGATGCGGATCATCAGATCGTGGTCGAAGAAGGCGCGGACCATGGCCTCGTAACCCCGCGCCCCGGGCGCGCCCTCGCGCGGCGCCAGCTCCACCGCCCCCATCAGCCCGAGATTGCGGATGTCGATCACGTTGGGGCAGTCGCGCAGCCCTTGCACGGCATCCTCGAAATGGGGCGCGAGCTCGGCCGCGTGCTCGAACAGCCCTTCCTCGCGGTAGGTGTCGAGCGCCGCCAGCGCCGCCGCGGTGGCCACGGGATGGGCCGAGTAGGTGAAGCCGTGGAAGAACTCGATGGCGTGATCGGGGCCGCGGTTCTCGGTGACGATGGCGTCGTAAATGGGCTTGCGCACCATCACGCCCCCCATCGGGATGGTGCCGCCGGTGAGCCCCTTGGCCATGGTCACGAGATCGGGCTCGATGCCGAAATACTCGCTCGCCGAACCCCTGCCGAGCCGTCCGAAAGCGGTGATCACCTCGTCGAAGATCAGGAGGATGCCGTGTTTCTCGGTGATCTCGCGCAGCCGCTCGAGATAGCCCACCGGCGGCGGGTAGACGCCGATGGAGCCCGCCACCGGCTCGACGATCACCGCCGCGATGGTGGAGGCGTCGTGCAGCTCGACGAGCCGCTCGAGCTCGTCGGCGAGGTGCGCGCCCCACTGCGGCTGGCCGCGGGAGAAGGCGGTGTGCTCCAGCACCCGGGTGTGGGGCAGATGATCGACACCGGGCAGGAGCGGCCCGTACCATTTGCGATTGGGGCCGATACCGCCCACCGAGATGCCGCCGAAGCCGACGCCATGATAGCCGCGGGCGCGGCCGATGATGCGGGTCCGCGACCCCTCGCCGATCACCCGCTGGTAGCAGAGGGCGATCTTGAGCGCCGTATCCACCGATTCGGAGCCCGAGTTGGTGAAGAAGGCGTAGTCGAGATCGCCCGGGAAGAGATCCCGCAGTCGCGCGGCGAGCTCGAACGCCCGCGGATGGCCGAACTGGAAGGAGGGGGCGAAGTCGAGTTCGCCGATCTGGCGGCGCACCGCTTCCACCACCCGCCGCGGCGCGTGGCCGGCGTTGCAGCACCAGAGGCCGGCCGAGCTGTCGAGAATGCGGCGCCCGTCGGGCGTCAGATAGTGGAGCCCCTCGGCGGCGCTGATCAGCCGCGGCTCCTTCTTGAAATGCCGGTTCGGCGTGAACGGCAACCAGAAGGCCTCGAGATCGTTCGGTGCCTGGACGAGATTCTCGGTTAGCATCGCTGCACTCCCCCGGAGTTCTCTTGCGCCCGCACCCTCCGCGGCGACCGTCGCGTCGGTGGCGTCATCTTCCTGGTGGCTGCCCGACGCTTACGCCACTCCCCGGGCAGGCGTAAAGGGGGCGACCGGCGACGAAGGTGGCCTCCACGACCTGTTCGTCGCCCAGCACCGCGAGCGCCAGCAGCAGGTCCGAGACGCCCTCCTCCGCGCCCGCGGCCAGTCGGCGCGCCAGCGCCGGCCTTCGCGCGGGATCGACGACCACCAGATCGGCGGCGCAGCCGGGACGCAGGCTGCCGATCTCCCGCTCGAGCCCGAGCGCCCGCGCATTGCCCAGGGTGGCGAGATGGAAGAGCCCGCAGGGGTCGATACCCTGGCCCGCGAGCCGCACGACCTTGTGCAGCTCGGCCATGGTCTGGAACATGGAGTAGCTGGTACCGCCCCCGATGTCGGTCGCGAGCCCGAGGCGCACCGGCCGCGGGGGCCGCCGCAGCGCATCGAGATCGACGAGACCGCTGCCGAGGAAGGTGTTCGAGGTGGGACAGAGCACGGCCACCGAACGGCTCGCGGAAAGGCGCGCGAGCTCCGCCTCCGCGAGATGGATGCAGTGGCCCAGAAGGGAGCGCGGACCGAGCAGTCCGAAGCGATCGTAGACCTCGGTGTAGCTCGCCGCCCAGGGAAAGAGACGCAACACGGTGGCGATCTCGTTCCGCTGCTCGGCGAGATGGGTCTGGAGATAGACCCCCGGATGCTCGCGCAGCAGCGCCCCCGCCGCCTCGAGCTGGGCCTCGCTCGAGGTGACGGCGAAACGCGGGGTGACGGCATAGGCGATGCGACCGCGCCCGTGCCAGCGGGCGATCAGGGCGGCGCTCTCCCGGTAACCGGTTTCGGCGGTATCGCGCAGCGCCGCCGGCGCGCCCCGATCCATCATCACCTTGCCGGCGACGATCCGCATGCCGCGGGCCGAGGCCTCCTCGCAGAGGGCATCCACCGAAACGGGATGGACGGTGCAGTAGACGACGGCGGCGGTGGTGCCGTTCCTCAGGAGCTCGTCGAGGAAGAAGCGTGCGGCTTCGCGGGCGTGTTCGGGATCGGCGAAGGCGCTCTCGGCCGGGAAGGTATGCCGTTCGAGCCAGTCCAGCAGGTCCCGGCCGTGGGCCGCCACCACGCCCGTCTGCGGATAGTGCACATGGGCGTCGATCAGCCCCGGCAGGAGGATCCGCCCGGTGAGATCGATGAGCGGCTCCCCCGGCTCGAGCGCGTGGCGCAGGTCTCCGTAATCGCCGAGGGCCGCGATCCGCCCCTCCGCGATCCGGAGAAGGCCGTCGGGGATGTCCTCGATGGCCGCCTCACCCCGTTCCGCCGGATCGCCCACGGCGTGCAGGATGCGTCCCCGCAGAGCGAAACGTCGGGGCGCCTCGCCGCTCACCGGTCCGATCCGCTCGCCGCCCAGCGCGCGAGGAGCGCCCGCTCCTCCGCCGTCATGCCGGTGACGTTGGCGGGCGGCATGGCGTCGGTCCAGGCGCTCTGAAGGGCGATCCGCCAGGCCTCGAGGCGCAGCAGCCGGGGATCGTCGAAACGGACCCCCTTGGGGGGCAGGGGAATGCCCTCCCACACCGGCTCGGCGGCATGGCACATGACGCAGCGGCTCTCGACGATCTCCCGTGCCTGCGCGGCGAGCGTCGCCCCCCTCCCCTCGCCGTCGGCGCCGGCCATCGCCCGCGGCAGGGTCATCCAGGCGAGGGCCGCCACCGCGAGGCTCGCCACTACCCAGCTCCACCAGGGGCTCGCCTCGCCCCGGTGCCGGGCGTTGAAGAAATGCCGCACCGAAAAGCCGATCACCAGCACCAGCGCCGCCACCAGCCACACCCTCCCGGTGGCGAAGACCAGCGGGTAGTGACCGGCGATCATGAAGAACACCACCGGCAGGGTCAGATAGTTGTTGTGCAGCGAGCGCTGCTTGGCCTCGCGGCCGAGCGCCGGGTCGGGCTCCCGGCCGTCGATCAGCGCCGCCACCGCCTTGCGCTGGTTGGGGATGATGACGTGGCCGACGTTGGCGGCCATGATGGTCCCGAGCAGGGCACCCAGATGGAAGATCGCGGCGCGACCGCTGAAGATCTGGGAGAACAGCCAGGCGGCGAGGACGGTGAGCAGACTCCCGGCCACCGCCAGTGCCGCGTCGCTGCGGGCGAGCGGCGAGCGGCAGAGCGCCTCGTAGAGGAGGTAGCCCGCGACCAGCAGGGCGAGACTCGCGATCACCGCCGCCACCGGCGACAGCTCGCGCACCGCGGGGTCGACGAGCAGCAGCTCCGCGTTCCAGTAGTAGTAGGCGATCATCAGGAAGAAGCCGCTGAGCCAGGTGGTGTAGGCTTCCCATTTGAACCAGGTCAGCCGTTCGGGCAGCTCCGCCGGCGCCACCGTGTATTTCATCATCCGGTAGAAGCCGCCGCCGTGCACCTGCCAGGCCTCGCCGGCCACGCCCGGGGGGAGACCGGGCCGTGCCCGCAGGCTGGCATCGAGGGCGATGAAGTAGAAGGAGGTGCCGATCCAGGCCATGGCGGCGATCACGTGCAGCCAGCGCAGGATCAGCCCGGCCCATTCGAGCAGGAGAGGGTCCACGTCCCGAGGCTCCGTCTTCGGTCACGGAAAGGCGGGCGCATCCTGACCAGCCTCTCCGCCGCTGGCAAGCCGACAGGCCGTCGCCGCCGGCCGGCGAAGCGCTACCCTTGGGTACGCACCGTCAGACGGGCGACTACCTTCACGCGAATAGCCAATGGTTGTATAAGGAGGGCCGTATTCTAATTTAACGAAGTCGCAAGAGAACGAAATTAACGTGTTGGGTGGAACGTCAGAGCCGGGTGGTGCCGACTATCGCGCGAGCGCAACCGTCGACCGGCCTGACCAGACCGGAGCGGGTCCCGTACCCGGCCCGGCAGGAAAGGAGTGAGTCATGACGGCAACCATGGCAAGACCGAAGACCGAAGCTCGGCCGGGCCGGTCGCGCGCCCAGGAGGTGGATCGTCACGTCGGCGCGCGCATGCGCGAGCGCCGCATCATGCTGGGGCTGACCCAGCAGCAGATGGCGGAGCTGATCGGCGTCACCTACCAGCAGGCCCACAAGTACGAGAAGGGCATCAACCGCATCGCCGCCGGACGGCTGTTCACCATCGCCCAGGCGCTGGGGGTGGACGTCGGCTACTTCTTCGAGGGGATGGAGACCGAGCGGGACTTCAAGCCCACGCCGCAGCAGCGCATGCTGCTCGAGCTCGCCCGCAATTTCATCGCCCTGCCCAACCGCAAGTACCAGGAAGCCATCTGCAACCTGGCCCGGGCGCTCGCCAGCGTCGAGGAGACGCCCGAGGATCGGCTGAAGGGCCTCTGACACCCGCCACCGGGGCCCTCGGTCCCCCGGCAGCCGCCGCCGAAATCCCCGTCCACCGCCGCGGTCGCCGTCGCCTGCGCCGCGGCGGTCCCGCCTTCGCCGGCGCGGCCTTGCCTCGCCCCTCCCCCCCGGCTAGGCTCGGCTCCACCAGAGCCAGCCATACGGGGAGGAAAATCATGAAAATCCGGACCTTTCTGCTGACGGGTGCGATGCTCCTGGCCGGTCAGCAGGCCGATGCGCTGGTGCTCAAGGCCTCGCATCAGTGGCCCGGTGGCAAGGGCGACGTGCGCGACGAGATGGTGCAGATCATCAAGCGCGAGGTGGAGGCCGCGAACGTCGGCATCGAGATCAAGGTCTATCCGGGCAAGTCCCTCTACAAGCCCAAGGAGCAGTGGGCGGCGATGGTCAAGGGGCAGCTCGACATCTCCGCCTTCCCGCTGGACTACGCCTCGGGACGCCATCCCCAGTTCAGCGCCACCCTGATGCCGGGTCTCGTGCGCAACCACGAGCGCGCCCGCCGCCTCAACGATTCGCCCTTCATGGACAGGATCAAGCAGATCATCGACGAGGCGGGCGTGGTGGTCATCTCCGACGCCTGGCTGGCCGGCGCCTTCGGCTCCAAGAAGGGCTGCATCCGCGGGCCGGAATCGGTCGAGGGCCTCGTGATGCGTGCCGCCGGACCGATGTTCGAGGAGATGCTGGCGGCGGCCGGCGCCTCCATCGCCTCCATGCCCAGCTCCGAGATCTACACCGCCATGCAGACCGGCGTGCTGGACGCCGCCAACACGAGTTCGGGCAGCTTCGTCTCCTACCGGCTCTACGAGGTGGTGAAGTGTCTCACCGCCCCGGGCGCCAACGCCCTGTGGTTCATGTACGAGCCGATCCTGATGTCCAAGAAGACCTGGAACAAGCTCAACGAGGAGCAGCGCCAGGCGTTCATCGCCGCCGGCCAGAAGGCCGAGGACTTCTTCTTCGAGGAAGCCAAGAAGCTCGACCAGAAGATGATCGACGTGTTCACCAAGGCGGGGGTCGAGGTGGTCGAGATGAGCGGTGAGGAGTTCGACGCCTGGCTCGATGTCGCCAAGAAGAGCGCCTACAAGAAGTTCAGCGAGAACGTCGAGGGCGGGGCCGAGCTGATCGAGCTCGCGCTTTCCGTCGAGTAACCCCGCCATCCGTCGGCCGGCGCGTCCGCGGGCGCGCCGGCCCCTCCTCCGCCACCGCCACCGACAGCGAACCACGGGCCCGGAACCATCGGCATGGAGGCTTTCGCGCGTCTCGTACGGGGCATCTCGCTGGCCGCCGGCCTGCTGGCCGCGGGCCTCTTGGCGGCGGCGGTGGTGGTGGTCTGCCAGATGGTCTTCATCCGCTACGTGCTCGGCTCCTCGACCGTCTGGCAGACCGAGTTCGTGACCTACGCGCTGGTCGCCACCACCTTCCTCGGCAGCCCCTACGTGCTCGCCCTCAAGGGCCATGTGATGGTGGATCTGCTGCCCCTCTACCTGCGCCGCCGGGGCCGCTTCCTGCTCGCCGTGCTCGCCAATCTGCTGACCCTGCTTTTCTGCCTCGCCCTGTTCTGGCAGGCGGCCCTCTACTGGACCGAGACCTGGGTCGAGGGCTGGACCACCGATACCGTGTGGGCCCTGCCGCTCTGGATCCCGGTGCTGCCGCTGCCGGTGGGCGCGTTCCTGCTCGTGCTCCAGCTCCTCGCCGACCTCGGCCTCCTGCTGAGCGGTCGCGCCGAGCCCTTCGGCAAGGCCGGGAGCAGCGCCCTGTGAGCCCGCTCGAGATCGGCATCCTCGTGGGCATCGCCACCATCGCCGTGCTGGCGACGGGCATTCCCATCGCCTTCGGCCTCGGGCTCGTGTCCATCGGCTTCCTGGTGGCCTTCGAGGGCGCCGACGCCCTGTCCCTGCTGGCCGAGACCTTCTTCGCCGGGATCGCGGAGTTCTCCCTGGTCTCGATCCCGATGTTCATCCTGATGGGCGCGGCGGTGGCGGGTTCGCCGGCGGGACGCGACCTCTATGCCGCCCTCGACCGCTGGCTGTGGCGGGTGCCGGGAGGGCTCATCATCGCCAACATCGGCGCCTGCGGCATCTTCGCCGCCCTTTCCGGCTCCTCGCCGGCGACCTGTGCCGCCATCGGCAAGATGGGGATCCCGGAGATGCGCAGCCGCGGCGTGCCGGACGAGCTCGCCACCGGCGCCATCGCCGCCGGCGGCACCCTCGGGATCCTGATCCCGCCCAGCATCACCATGATCGTGTACGGCATCGCCACCGAGACCTCGATCGGCCGGCTGTTCCTGGCCGGCATCCTGCCGGGGCTGCTGCTCACCTCGCTGTTCATGGCCTGGTCGCTCTATCTGAGCTGGCGGCGCGGCTGGCGGTTCCGGACCCGCGAGGCCGGCTACGGCTGGCGCGAGAAGTTCGAGGTGCTGCCCCGGGTGCTGCCGTTCCTCGCCATCGTCGTGGGCGTCCTCTACGTGCTCTACGGCGGCATCGCCACCCCCTCGGAGGCGGCCGGTGTCGGCGCCGCCCTCTGCCTGCTGCTGGTGGTGGTGATCTACCGCATCGTGGACCCGCGCCGGCTGTGGGCCATTCTCCGCGACAGCACCCGCGAATCGGTGATGATCATGCTCATCATCGCCGCCTCGGCGCTGTTCTCCTACATGCTCTCGAGCCTGTTCATCACCCAGTCGGTGGCGGAGACCATCGCCGCCCTCGACGTCAACCGCTGGGTGCTGATGGGGATCATCAACCTCTTCCTGCTGGTCGCCGGCTTCTTCCTGCCGCCGGTGGCGGTGATCGTCATGACCGCCCCCATCCTCCTGCCCATCATCACGCAGGCCGGCTTCGATCCCTACTGGTTCGCGGTGATCTTCACCATCAACATGGAGATCGGCCTGATCACCCCGCCGGTGGGCCTCAATCTCTACGTGATCAACAGCATCACCCCCGATGTGCCGCTGCCGGTGGTGCTGCGCGGTGCGCTGCCCTTCATGCTGATGATGGTGCTGGGGATCGTGCTCCTGAGCCTGTTCCCGGGCATCGTCACCTGGCTTCCCGACCAGCTCATGGGCCCCGCCCGCTTCGGCTGAAGCGTCGCGGCCGGCTGGCGCGGCGGCCGATCCGCCCCTATCGAAGACGGGAAAGGAGGGGGAGCACCATGATCGACCTCTACACCTGGAGCACGCCCAACGGCCGCAAGATCTCGATCATGCTCGAGGAATGCGGCCTCGCCTACGAGGTGCATCCGATCGACATCACGAAGGGCGAACAGTTCGACCCGGAATTCCTGAACATCAGCCCCAACAACAAGATCCCGGCGATCGTCGATCGCGACAACGGCTGGAGCGTGTTCGAATCGGGAGCGATCCTCGTCTATCTGGCGGAAAAGACCGGCATGTTCCTGCCCGCCGAGCCGAAGCTGCGCCTCCAGACCCTCGAATGGCTGATGTTCCAGATGGGCGGGGTGGGTCCGATGTTCGGCCAGGCCCACCACTTCCTGAAGTTCAATCGCGGCAAATGCCCCTACGCCGAGGAACGCTACCACAAGGAAACGCTGCGTCTCTACGGGGTGATGGACCGGAGGCTCGGCGAGAGCCGCTATCTCGCCTGCGATCTCTACACCATCGCCGACATCGCGACCTGGCCCTGGGTGTCCCGCTACGAATGGCAGCAGGTGGATCTCGAACGGTTCCCCAACGTCCTCAGATGGTATCCCGAGATCGCCGAACGTCCCGCCGTCCGCCGCGGCTACGACGTGCCGAAGCGCAACCTCGCCATTCCGATGCCCCGATGAGCGCCATCCATATCCTTCCCGTCGGACGCGCCCGGAACGCCCGCGCCGGGAAAGGTGTTCGCGAACGGATCGGGAGGATCGCCGGCTTTCCGGTGGGTGGCGTGGCCCCCGTGGGTGCGCTGACGTCGCTGCCGGTGGCCGTCGGTCGCGGCCTCGGAGGTTTCGCGCGGATCCACGCCGCCGGGCATCCGACATGCGTTTTCGAAACCGGTTTCGACGATCTCCTGTTCCCCACCGGCCGCGGGCCCGGCAGGGAGATCTCCGAACGAAGGGGAGCCGCCGGCGCCGTTGACGACGACCGGAGCCGCCTATAGATAGGCGCGCGTGCGGAGACGTGGCCGAGTGGCTGAAGGCGGCGGTTTGCTAAACCGTTGTACGGTGACAAGCCGTACCGAGGGTTCGAATCCCTCCGTCTCCGCCAGCCCGATCGACGGACGCCGGACCGTGACCGTTGCCGAACGATCGAGCAGCCGTGGCATGTCCTTCGCCGACGCGGGCATTTCCCTTGCCTGATACACCGCCTCCGGATGGGAAAGAGGGTGCGCGATCGGCGCCGCCACGACGGGCGGGCCGGACGGTGGCCGATCCCTCGAAGGCTCCCGAGCGCGGATTTCCACCGAGCGAGTTCGCTGCCCGTACCGATCGTGCGCAGGCCCGCATGGCGGCGCTCGACATGGCCGGCATGCTGCTCACCACGGAGCCCGAGATCCGCTACTTCACGGGGTTTCACACCGCATTCTGGCAGAGCCCGACACGCCCCTGGTTCCTGTTCCTGCCCGCCGAGGGCAAGCCGGTCGCCGTCATTCCGGAGATCGGCGTACCCCTGATGCGGCGAACCTGGCTCGAGGATATCCGGAGCTGGCCGGCGCCGCGGCCGGAGGATGACGGGCTCGGTCTGCTGATCGAGCTCTTGGCACCCCTGGCCAGGCGCCGCCAGCGTCTCGGTGTCATGAAGGGCCCCGAGACGCATCTCCGCATGCCCCTCGGCGACTACGAACGGCTGATCGCCGCCCTGCCCGGCCTCCACATCCTCGATGCCACGCCGGTCGTGCGGGCATTGCGCATGATCAAGACACCCGCCGAGATCGAGAAGATCGCCCATGTCTGCGCGATCGGCGCCCGCACGTTCGCGCGATTGCCGGAGCTCGCGCGGCCGGGCCTGCCGCTCGACGATCTCTTTGGCACCTTCCGCCGGGAGGCCCTGGCCCAGGGCGCGGACGAAGTGCCCTATCTCGCCGGCGGCGCCGGTCCGGGAGGATACGAGGACGTGATTTCGCCTCCCTCCCGCCGCCCTCTGGCGGCAGGGGACATCCTGATGCTCGATGTCGGCATGAGCTGGGACGGCTATTTCTGCGACTTCGACCGCAACGTCGCCATCCGGCGGGCGGACGACGCGGCGCGGCGCGCCTACGACGTGCTGTGGCGCGCAACCGAGGCGGGCATCGCCGCCATCCGTCCGGGCGCCACCTGCAGCGAGGTGTTCCTGGCCATGCGGGCGGTGATCGCCGAAGCGGACGACAGGGGCGGCAACATCGGCCGCCTCGGTCACGGGCTCGGGATGCAGCTCACGGAATGGCCATCGCTCGTGGCAACCGACCACACGGTCCTCGAGGAGAACATGGTCCTCACCCTGGAGCCGTCGCTTTCCTGCGGCGACAGCCGCATGATGGTGCATGAGGAGAATGTCGTCGTCGGGCCCCGGGGCGCCCGGCTGCTCACCACCCGCGCCGCCCCGCAGCTCCCCGTGATCCGCGGGTGAGCCGGTGAAGCTGGATTTCGACACGGCCGAAGAAGGGCGCGGGCGTGCCACCTTTGGCATCGTGGTGCTGGCCAGCGACGAGACGCTGGAGCCGGAAGTCGCCCGGCTCACCCTGCCCCTCGGGATCCGGCTCCATCACACCCGTATCGCGATGGCCGCGCAGGTACGGTCCGACACGCTCGCGGCGATGGAGCGGACATTGCCCGAGGCCCTGCGTCTGCTGCCGGCGGCCGCGGATTTCGACGTGATCGCCTTCGGCTGCACCTCGGGAGCGACGGTGCTCGGATCCGAAGCGGTCGCCCGAGCCGTCCGGACGGTCTTTCCGCGCACTCGTGTGACCGACCCCCTGGCGGCCATTGTCGCCGCCGCCCGCGCGTTGGAGGCGCGGCGGCTGGGGCTCGTGACACCCTATCTGCCGGCGGTCTCCGAGCGCCTGCGGGGAGCGCTGGAGCAGGCCGGATTCGACATCGTCGCGTCCGGATCGTTCGCGCAGGGGGACGACCGCGTGGTCGCCCGCATCACTCCCGCCAGCATCCGCCGGGCGGCGGAGCAGCTGGCCGGGGCCGCCGCCTGCGATGTTCTGGTTGTTTCTTGCACGAACCTTCGCTGTCTCGACATCCTCGCGGAGCTTGAAGAGCGCATCGGCGTCGCCGTGATTTCGAGCAACCAGGCGCTCGGCTGGCACATGCTGCGCCTCGTCGGAATCCGCGATCCCGTCCCCGGCTTCGGGCGACTCCTTTCGCACCACTAGCCGACGTTCCCGACCCGGCCTCGTGGCCGGTCGTCGGCTCCTACCACCTGAGTGCCGCGGTGTGGACCGGGGCGTCCCACAGGGTGAGGAGCTCGTCGTCCATGCGGGTGACGGTCAGCGAGCAGCCGGCCATCTCCAATGACGTGCAGTAGTTGCCGACCAGCGAGCGGGCGATGGCGAGCCCCCGGTCGTCGAGGATCCGGGCCGCGGCGTCGTAGACGAGATAGAGCTCCATGAGCGGCGTGCCTCCGAGACCGTTCACGAACAGCAGCACCGGATCGCCGCGCCCGAGGCCGAGATCCCCGAGGATGGCGGCGGTCATCTCACCGACGATCTCGTCCGCGGGGGCGAGTTTCGCGCGCTTGCGCCCGGGCTCGCCGTGGATGCCGACCCCCATCTCCATCTCGTCCTCGCCGATCGCGAAGGTGGGCTCGCCGGCCGCGGGCACGGTGCAGCTCGTGAGCGCCACGCCCATGGAGCGCGTGCTGGCGACCACCCTTTCGGCCAGGGCCTCGACCGTGGCGAGATCGGCGCCTCGCTCCGCGGCGGCGCCCGCGATCTTCTCCACCACCACGGTGCCGGCGACCCCGCGCCTGCCGGTGGTCCAGGTGGAATCCTCCACCGCCACATCGTCATTGACCAGCACCGAGGCATTGGCGCCCTCGTACATCTCGGCCGCCATCTCGAAGTTCATGACGTCGCCCTCGTAGTTCTTGACCACGAACAGGACGCCGGCGCCGGAATCGACCGCCCGGGCGGCGGCCAGCTTCTGGTCCGGTGTGGGCGAGGTGAAGACGGCTCCCGGACAGGCGGCATCCAGCATGCCACGGCCGACGAAGCCGGCGTGCAGCGGCTCGTGCCCCGAGCCACCGCCCGAGATCAGCGCCACCTTGCCCGCGGGCGTCGGCGTGGCGCGGGTGACATGGACCGGATCGTCGTGCACGCGGACGATGTCGGCATGGGCGCGGCCGAACCCGCGCAGTGATTCGGCGAGCAGATCCTCGACCCGGTTGACGAACTTCTTCATCGGCTTCCTCCCTGATCGTCGCCGCGCCCGGCGGCTTCCGCGAGCCGGGCGATCCTGATCACGCGTGCGGCGAATTCGCGGATCGTGGCCTCCACCTCGAGCGCCGTCTCGGCACGGGCGAAGGCCGGCAGCGGAATGCGGATCTCCTGCGGCGCGGCGCTCCGCCCGGCGGTGCGGCGGGCGCCGCGGGGGTGCGCCTTCTCGTAGAGTTCGAGAAAGCGGTGGCGTTCGTCGGGGGTGAGATGACAGACCTCGAACAGCACCGGCAGGTCCCCCGCCGGGATGGGCACGTCATAGGCGGGGTTGGTGATCTGGGAGATGAAGCTCTTGTGCTTGCCGAGCGCCCGGGCGAGCCGCCCCCGGAGGCCCGAGGGCCGGCGGTCGATGAACTCCCGCAGAAGCTCCTTGTAGGCGGCGATCGCCGCTCTCCGCTGTTCACGACCGGCCGCCATGGTCCTCCGCTCCGAAACGGCCGATCACCGCCGCCGCCCGGGCGAGGGCCGAAGGTGCCACCGAGATGGACCGCAGACCGAGGGCGAGCAGCCGTTCGAGCGCCGCCGGATCGCCCGCCATCTCGCCGCACAGGCTCACCGGAACGTTCCGCCGCGCCCCCACCTGCACTACCTCGGCGACGAGACGCAGCACCGCCGGATGCAGCGGATCGAGCAGTTCGGCCACCGGCCCCGCGGCGTCGCGCGCCGCCGCCATCACGTACTGGACGAGATCGTTGCTGCCGATGGAGAAGAAATCGGCGGAAAAGCGCTCGAGATCGAGGGCCGCCGCCGGTACCTCCACCATCATCCCGAGCGGCGGCAGGGGCACCGGTTCGCCGCCCGAGGCGAGCTCCTCGCGCAGCCGCCCGAGCATCGCCCGCACCGCCTCGAGCTCCGCCGGCAGGGTGACCATCGGCAGCATGATCTCGAGCGGTCCGTGGCGGGCGGCCCGCAGCATCGCCCGCAGCTGGGTTTCGAGCAGCCGCGGCCTCGCGAGGCCGAGACGGATGCCGCGCAGCCCGAGGAAGGGATTGGCCTCCTCCTCGGTGATGCCGGGCAGCGGCTTGTCGCCGCCGATGTCGAGGGTGCGCAGCCGCACGGGCTTGCCGGCGAAACGGGCCAGGAGATCGCGATAGGTGCGGTACTGGCGTTCCTCGTCGGGCAGCTCCGGCCGGCCGAGGAACAGGAACTCGGTGCGCACGAGCCCGGCCCCATCGGCGAAACGCACCGCCTCCTCGTCGAGTGCCGCCGGATCCTCGACGTTGATCCGGATCTCCACCCGCTCGCCGTCGGCCGTACGGTATCCCCCGGCGGACCGGGCCGGCAGGCTTCGCCGCTCCTCCTCGAGGCTGCGCCGGCGCGCCGCCATGCGGGCGCGGGTCCGCGGCGAGGGATCGAGAACCAGCAGCCCCTCGTCGCCATCGAGGGCGGCCTCGCCGGCCGCCGCCGCCACCCGGCCGAGTCCGACCACCATCGGCAGTCCCCGCGCCCGCGCGAGCATCGCCACATGGCCGGAGACGCTGCCCCCTTCGAGAGCCACCCCGCCCAGCCGCCGGCGGTCGAGGGCCAGAAAGCGCGAGGGCGTGAGTTCGCTGGCCACCACCACCGCGCCCTCGGGCAGCGCGGGCGGCGGATCGCGGCGACCGTCGAGGGTGGCCAGAAGGTGATCGCGCAGATCCGCCAGATCCTCGCCGCGGGCCCGGAAATACTCGTCCTCCTCGGCGCGGAACTGGGCGATGTGGCCGTCCAGCACCTCGCGCACGGCGACAGCCGCGGAGACGCCCCGGCCCATTGCCTCCTCCACCGCGCCGAGGAACTCGGGATCGGCCAGGAATTCGCGCTGGAACTCCAGCACCTCGGCGGCGAGCCGATCGCCCTGATCACCCAGCACCAGGAGATCGCGCCGGACGGCGGCGCAGGCGGCCGCGAGCCGACGTACTTCGCCGCCGCCCTCCGCCCGCGCCGCCTTTCCGGCATTGGCCGGCCGCCAGACCACGAGCGGCCCCACCACCACGCCCGGTGCGGCCGGCCGGCCGGCATGGCGGCGCTCAGCCATGCTCGCCGTCCTCGAAATTGGCCGCCACCAGCGCGCAGAGGGCCTCCACCGCCTCCGCCGCCCGCTCTCCCTCGGCCTCGAATTCGAGCGTGGTGCCGGTCCGCAGTTTGAGCCCCATCACCCGGACGATGCTCTTGGCGTCCACCGGATCGCCGTCGGGAAGCGGCCGCAGGCGTACGCGGGCCGGAAAGCGCTTGGCGAGACGCGTGAGCTTGACGGCCGGACGCGCATGCAGCCCCACCGGCGCCGTGAGCGAGACGGTGGCGCGGACGACGGTCACGGGCTGAAGTCCTCCGCCACCGCGCAGACGGCCTCGAGGTCGGATCCCGAGGAGGCCTCGGCGGCCGCCACCACGGCTCCTTCCACGAGGGGCGCGTTGCAGATGCGCACCCGCTGCCGCCGCGCCTCGTCGAGCATGTCGATGGCCATCTCGGCGTTCATCTCGGCGCCGCCGAGATCGACGAACACGGCCACCCCGGCATCGTTCCAGACCCGTTCGATGGCGTCGCGGATGCGCTGCGCGTCGGTGCCAAGTCCGCCCCCCGGATCGCCGCCGCAATGGGCGAGAGGCACCGCGTCACCGACCATCTGCCGCGCCATCTCGGCGGCGCCTTCGGCGACCTTGGGCGAGTGGGAGACGATGACGATGCCGACGATGCCGCTCACGCTTCCGCCTCCAGCACCTCGCAGACGGCGTGCACGAGAAGGCGGCTCGACGCCGCGCCGGGGTCGAGATGCCCCCGCGAGCGCTCGCCCAGGAAGGAAGCACGACCGCGGGTGGCCACCATGTCGCGGGTCGCCTCGAGGGCCGCATCGGCGGTCTCCCGCAGCCCGCGCATCAGCGCGCGCCGCTCCTCCCCGGCGCTCCCTTCGAGCCGTTCCTGCACCGGCACCAGCACGTCCAGCATGGTCTTGCAACCCCGCTCCGCCTTGCCGCGGCGCTTCACCATCGCGATCCCGGCGGCCAGCATGCCGGCAGGCCCCTCACCCTCCGCGGCGGCACGTCCCATGCCCACGAGCAGGCTGCCGTAGAGGGGACCGGAGGCACCACCGACCTTGCCCACGAGCGTCATGCCCGCCTGTTGGAGCGCGGCCGCGAGATCGAGGGCCGCCAGCCGGTCGGCCTCGCTGCGGAGCGCCTCGAACCCCCGCTTCATGTTGATGCCGTGATCGCCGTCGCCGATCGCCCGGTCGAGGGCGGTCAGCTCCTCGGCGTGCTCGGCGATCCGCGTGGCCGCCCGCTCGATCATCTGCCGCAGAAGCTCCGTCTCCATCCTTCACCCCGTGCCCGTCGATGCCAGAAGACGCCCCCGCTCGTCGAACAACAGAAGCCGATCGCGCGCGAGATCCAACGCCAGTTGCTGCCCCGTCTGCAGCCCGTCGCGACCGGTGGTGAGGGCGTGCAGCCCGGTGTCGCGGAACTCCAGCAGCACCACCGTGTCCGCCCCCAGCGGCTCGATCTGCCGCACGCGGGCCCGGAACGCTCCCGTGCCGAGGGTGATGTCCTCCGGGCGGATGCCGATCCGCGCGACACCGGAGGCGGACACGAGCTCCGGCACCAGGGCCGCCGGCAGCAGGTTGATCGCCGGCGAACCCAGCCGCCGCGCCACCCTCACCTCGGCCGGGCGATCGTAGACCTCGCGCGGGGGCGCGAGCTGCAAGAGCTCCCCGCCCTCCAGCACGCCGATGCGGTCGGCCATGGTGGTCGCCTCGATCTGGTCATGCGTGACGTAGAGGATGGTGGCCCCGAGATCCCGCTGGATGCGCTTGAGTTCGATGCGCAGGGTCTCGCGGAGCTTGGCGTCGAGGGAAGAGAGCGGCTCGTCCATGAGGAACAGCCGCGGCTCGCGCACGAGCGCCCGTCCGATGGCCACCCGCTGCATCTCGCCGCCCGAGAGCTGGGTCGCCCGATTGGCGAGCTTGTCCGCGATGCCGAGCAGTTCGGCGACCGCTTCCACGCGACGGCGGATCTCCGCCTCGCCGAGACGGCGCGCCGGTGCCCGCAGCGGAAAGGCGAGATTGTCGCGCACATCCAGATGCGGGTAGAGGGAGAAGGTCTGGAAGATGAAGGCCACGTCGCGCGCCGCGGGCGGCCAGTCGGTGACGTCGCGGCCGCCGATGAAGACGCGGCCGCTGTCGGGGCGTTCGAGCCCGGCGGCGAGCCTGAGGGTGGTGGTCTTGCCGGCCCCCGTCGGTCCCAGCAGGACCAGGAACTCGCCGTCGGCGAGCGTCAGGGTGAGCTCCCGCACCGCGGTCAGCTCGCCGAAGCGCTTGGCGACGGCTTCGAAGCGGAGTTCAGCCACCGGCGGCCTCCCGTCGCCGGGCGGTCGCGAGGCTGCGGCCGTCGGCATCGAACCAGACCACCCGCCCGGGATCGAAGGCGAGACCCGGCCGATCGCCGAAGGCGAGGGCGAGTCGGTTGGGCGCCCGCAGCTTGAGCAGCCCGAACGGGCCCTCGACGGTCACCACCTGCCGCGCGCCCAGATACTCGACCGCCAGCACCTCGCCGCGCAACGCCGAGGTGTCGTCGATGCGGACATGCTCGGGCCGGATGCCGAGGGTGGCCTCCGCCGTCCCCGCCGGGGCCGGGATCCCCGGAAGGCGTACGCCCGCCAGCACCGCTACGGGATCCCCGGCATCCTGCTCGATCCGGCAGGCGAGAAGGTTCATCGCCGGGCTGCCGATGAAGCGGGCGACGAAGGTGGATCGCGGACGGTGATAGAGCTCCTCGGGCGTGCCCAGCTGCTCGACGCGCCCGCGGTTCATGACCGCGATCAGATCGGCCATGCGCATGGCCTCGATCTGGTCGTGGGTGACGTAGACGGTGGTGGCGCCGATGCGGTCGTGCAGCCCTCTGAGCTCCTCGCACATGAGCTCGCGGAAGGCGGCATCGAGGGTGCCGAGCGGCTCGTCCATGAGGAACGCCCGCGGCCGCCGGACCACGGCGCGGGCGAGGGCCACCCGCTGGCGATCGCCGCCCGAGAGGCGGCCGATACGCGCATCCAGCAGATGCTCGATGCGCAGCATGCGCGCCACTTCCTCCACCCGGCGCGCCGTCTCGGCCCGCGCTACGCCGCGCGACCGCAGCGGGTAGGCGATGTTGCGGCGCACGTTCATGTGCGGATAGAGGGCGAAGAGCTGGAACACGAAGGCGATGTCCCGCCGGCCGGCGCGCAGCTCCGTGACGTCCTCCCCGTCGAGCAGGATGCGGCCCTCGCTCGGCATCTCGAGCCCGGCGATCATGCGCAGGGTGGTCGTCTTGCCGCAGCCCGAGGGACCGAGAAGGACGAAGAAGGAACCGTCGGGCACGGTGAGATCGAGGGCATCCACCGCGGTGAACCCGGCGAAGCGCTTGCTCACCCCCTCGAGGCGGATGGCGGTCATCGCTCCTCCCCGCCGCGCGGCAGATGGCTCGCGACGACGAAGCCCAGGGTTCCGACGAGGATGACGGGAAAGCTCCAGCCGTAGATCTCGATGGCGTAGGGCTGCACGAGCATGAAGACGCCGATCCCGATCACCACCGAGGCGAGGTTCTCCATCGGATCGCGCCGCAGCCAGCGCGGCCACCGCCTGCCCCTGCGCTCCGTCACCGCCTGAGCGCTCCGAAGGTGATGCCGCGCAGGAGATGCTTCCTGAGGAGGATGGTGAAGATCATCACCGGCAGCAGGAAGAGGGTCGTGCCGGCGGCCACCGCCGGCCAGTCGAGGCCGCCCTCGCCGATGATGTTGGGGATGAAGGGGGGCGCCGTCTGGGCGAGCCCGCTCGTCAGCAGGAGGGCGAAGGCGTATTCGTTCCAGGCGAAGATCAGGCAGAAGATGGCGGTCGCGGCGATGCCGGTCGCGGCCTGCGGTAGCACCACCTTGCGGAAGGCCTGCAGACGGCTGTAGCCGTCGACCATGGCGGCCTCCTCGTATTCCTTCGGGATCTCGTCGATGAACCCCTTGAGGAGCCAAACCGAGAGGCTGAGGTTGACCGCCGTGTAGAGGATGATCATGCCGAGCTGGGTGTCGGTGAGCCCGAGCTGGCGGTACATGAGATAGATCGGAATGGCGACCGCGATCGGCGGGAACATCCGCGTCGAAAGGATGAAGAACAGCAGATCCTCCTTGAGCGGTATCCCGAAGCGCGAGAAGGCGTAGGCGGCGAAGGTCCCGAGCAGGACCGCGAAGAAGGTGGAGCCGAAGCCGATGATCAGCGAATTGGCGTAGCGGCCGGCGAAGCGCGAGGGGCCGGTGATGACCATGTTGCGCTTGCGCACGAGCTCCTCGTACCAGGTCTCGGGCGGTGGCAGGCTCGCGAGATATTCCGGGGTCTGCCGGGTGCGAGCGGTGAAGAGATTGACGTAACCCTCGAGCGAGGGCGTGAAGACGAGCTTCGGCGGATAGGCGATGGCGTCGTTCGGGGTCTTGAAGCTGGTGGCGACGATCCAGGCCAGAGGGATCGAGGAGACCAGGGCGTAGACCACGATCACCAGCGCCGCCAGCCGCCGGCTGAAGGGCGCCGGCTCGACGATGGAGCGGGCCTGGTCGCGGGCGCTCATCGTTCCTTCACCCGGTTGAGGACCTTGACGTAGATGTTGGCGACCCCGAACACGGTGACGAACAGCACCACCGCGAGGGCGGCGCTGAAGCCGGTGCGCCATTTCTCGAAGGCCTCGCGCTTGAGGTATATGGAGGCCAGCTCGGTGGCGGAACCGGGACCGCCCGAGGTGAGTTCGACCACCATGTCGAACATCTTGAAGTTCTCGATGCCGCGGAACAGCACCGCCAGCATCAGGAACGGCAGCACGAGCGGCACGGTGATGGTCCAGAACTGCCGCCAGGAGGACGCGCCGTCCACCTCCGCCGCCTCGTAGAGATGGTCGGGAACCGCCCGCAGCCCGGCGAGACAGATGAGCATCACGAAGGGCGTCCACATCCAGGTGTCGACCAGCACGATCGCCCACATGGCGAGGTCGGGGTCGCCGATCATCGTGAAGTCGCCGAAGTCGTAGAAGAAGTTGACGATGTAGTTGAAGATCCCGGCCTGCGGCTGGAAGAGATAGGTCCAGAACACGCCCACCACCGCCGGCGAAAGCATCATCGGCACGACGATGACGGTGGTCCAGAAGGCGTGCCCCTTGAAGCGGCGGTTGATCAGCCAGGCGAGGGCGAAGCCCAGCAGCACCTGAAACAGGATCGACCAGAAGACGAAGCGGGCGGTGACCTGCATCGAGGCCCAGATGTCCTCGTTGGCCAGCAGCCGCTCGTAGTTCCGGAGACCCAGCCACCGCAGCGGGCGGCCGGGCGCGTTGGCCTTGAAGTTCGTGAAGCTGAGGTAGACGTTCCACAGTAGCGGAAAGATGTTGATGGCGAGCAGGAGGAACAGCGTCGGGGCGACGAACAGCCAGGCCACGGTGCGGTCCGACAGCCCGGGCCGGAGGGCGGCGCCGCCGGCCGGTGGCGCGCGGCGGGAGCGACTGTCGGAAGAAGCCGGGGTCTCGTTCATGGCGGCGTGGTCGGCGATCGCTCGCTGGAAGGCGGGAAGGGCGCCGGCGGGACGGGTCGTCCCGCCGGCAGGGAGGGAGGCTCAGAGCTTGCCCGCGTCCTCGAAGATCTCGGTCCAGTCCTGGATGAGCTTGTCGAGGGCCTCCTTGGCCGTGCCCTTGTCGGCCACCACGTAGTCGTGGATGCGGCGCTGCATGGCCTGCAGCAATTCGGCGTATTCCGGCTCCTGCCAGAAATCACGCACGTTCGACATGGCCTTCAGGAAGTCGCCCGCAAACGGCGCGCTCTTCGGGAAGTCGGGTGCCTCGAGCACCGCCCGATGGGCGCTGTAGCCGCCGAGCGCCCACCATTTCTGCTGGACCTCGGGCTGGGCGAACCACTTGATGTACTGCAGCGCCAGATCCTTCTTGTCGGAGTAGGAGACGACCGAGATGCCCTGGCCGCCCAGGACGCTCGCCTCCTCGTTCTGGCGCGGGTTGACGAAGAAACCGGACACCGCGCCCACCTCCTCGTCCTTGAGGATGCCGGGGAAGAAGGCGAACCAGTTCATCTGCATCGCCACCTGCCCGGATTTGTAGGCATCGAGGTTGGCGACCATGTAGGCGTCCGAATGGCCGGGCGGGGTGCAGCATTCGTAGAGCGCCTTGTAGGCCTCGAGGGCCTCCACCGCCTGCGGCGAATTGACGAAGCCCTCCATCTGGTAGGGCCGCTCCGGGTCCTGATAGCGGAAGCCCCAGGGATAGAGGGCCGAGGTCACGCCCATGGTGATGCCCTCGGAGCCGCGTTCGGTGTAAATGGCGACGCCGTAGCGCACCTTGCCGTCGATCTCGCGGCCGTTGAAGAATTTCGCCACCTCCATGAGCTCGGTCCAGGTGGTGGGCGGCGCCAGCTCGCGGCCGTACTCCTTCTGGAACGCCTCGCGGATCTCGGGACGCGCGAACCAGTCCTTGCGATAGACCCAGGCGAGCGCATCACCCATGGCCGGCAGGGCCCAGTAGTTGGGCGAGCCCTTGGGCCAGGTCGAATAGTTGTAGACGGTGGCCGGAAGGAAATCCTCGATGTCGATCCCTTCCTTGTCGAAGAAATCGTTGAGCTTGACGTAGTGTCCGTTCTCGGCGGCGAGCCCGAGCCACTGGCTGTCGCCGATCATCAGATCGCACAGCTTGCCCCGCGAGTTGAGTTCGTTGAGGAAACGGTCGGCGAAACTCGTCCAGGGGACGAACTCGAAATTCATCGCGATCCCGGTCTGGGCGGTGAAATCCCGCGAGAGCTCGGTCAGGGCGTTGGCCGGGTCCCAGGCGGCCCAGCACAGCGTCAGGGATTTCTCCTGCGCCTGCGCCACACCGGCGGCCAAGCCCAGGGAAAGGGCGATGGTGGTCAGGAACGTTCGTCGCATCGTTTAGCCTCCTTCGGTTGGACCCTGCGCCCCGCTCCGTGCGCGGCCGGCCGCGCCGGAAGTTTAGTTGAGTTTAGTCCAATATCCTTCGGCGGCGGCCGCTGTCAAGGCACCCCTCGGCCGCCGACCGCGGCGGCGACGCGGGCTCGCGCGGCCCGATGCGTCGTTCGATGAAGCGATTTTCATCCGCGGTTCATGGCCGCTTCAGGGGCAAGGCGTAACCAGAGCCGGCCGGGCCCGTTCCGGGACCCCGGCAGGCTTTCTCCCGACCAGCCAAGAAACGAAAAGGGGCATTGCAGCCATGAGAGCCAAGGTCTTCGATTTCCGCGGCGGGTGGCGGCCGCTCGCCTGCGCCCTCTCCACCACCCTCCTCCTCGGTGTCGCCGCGCCCCAGGCGCGCGCCGCCGCCCACGGCGATCTGCTTTATGTGAGCACCCGCGACGCCGGCGAGATGTCGATCGTCGGTACCGGCGAGGCGGAGGTGCTGGCGCGTCTCGCGGTGGGCAAGAAGCCCACCTATTCGGCCGTCACGCCGGACGGCAAATACGCCTTCGCCGTGGCCACCGGCGACCGCAGGCTGGTGGTCGTCGACACCGCCAGCCGGAAGGTCCTCACCAAGCTGCCACTCGGGGAAAGCCCGAAGGGCGTGGAGGTGACCCCCGACGGCAAGTTCGTGCTGGTCGCCAACGAGGGTGAAGGCTCCAACAGCGTCTCCATCTTCTCGGTCGGCGACTGGAAGGCGGTGGCCGAGGTGCCGGTGGGCAAGGCGCCCCACAACATCGCCTTCGCCGCTGCGCGCGGGCTCGCCTACATCGCCGATGGCGGTTCCGCGGACATCACCAAGATCGACCTCACCGCCGCCAGGGCCGTGGGCCGCATCGCGCTCGACGACCGCGGTGCCCCGCACAATCTCGCGACGACCCCGGACGGCAGGTACCTCTTCGTCGCCCGGAAGGGCTCCGACGACGTGGCGGTGATCGACCTCGAGGCGGAGAAGGTCGTCAAGTACATTCCGGTCTCGAAGGGGCATCATGCGGTGGCCGCCTCACCCGACGGCCGTACCGTCTACGTCTCCGGGATCGGCGCCGACGTCATCAACGTCATCGACGTCGCCTCGCTCGAGAAGGTGGGCGAGATCCCGGTCGGCGAGGGGCCGCACGGCGTCCGCTTCTCGCCCGACGGCAGGAAGGCTATGTGGCGGTGGCGAAGGCCGATCGCGTGGCGGTGATCGACACCGAGGCCCGCAAGGTGGTGGCCAACGTCGAGGATCCGGGCTTTCCCTTCTGGCTGGCGGTGGCCGCCAACTGAGCCGTCCCGTTTCCCGGTCGCATCGAAGGGCCGCCTGCGGGCGGCCCTTTGCCGTCGTGTCTCCGTGCCCTGCCGGTGCCGCCGGTTTCCGGCTAGAATGGGCACCCACGACCATGTGACAGGGAGGCAGGACGCCATGGGTTCGTCGATGACCAGACGCGACCTCGCGAAACGCGCGCTCGCGACCGCCGCCACAGGGGCATCCACGCGGCCGGTGATCCGCTCACCGCGTAGATGGGAAACCCGCGAACGCGGGGTTCCGCGCGTAAGTAAAGCGCAGCTCGCATCTACCGGCCGAGGGCGAACAGCGTGATCGTCGATCCGGAATGTCGATGAACTCTCGCTCATCGAGGGTGATTTTCATTCGCTTTTCACGCGGCGTTTCCGACGGTCGCCGATGGCTCGCCGGGACGATGCCTGCGTGATCCGCTCGCCGGCACGAAAAAGATCCTCGCGCCCCACGAACGCGTCATCCGGTCATCGCATCCGTGCGGCCGCAGCGTTTTTCCTTTCCGCACGCCCCGCCTTTCGCCGTAATCTGTCCTTCTGCCACCGTTTCCCACGTCCGTTCCGGTCACACCCCAATCGGACGACACGATGCAAGGCCGCACTCGGACGTACACGATCGCACCGTCCTGGTGCGACCCGCTGCCGGCCGCTGGGAACTTCCCGTCAGCCGCGCCCGTCCTTCTCGCCCATCGCCGTGATCGGGCCGTAGGTGTCGGGGCGGCGGTGGAGGGCGAAATCGAAGATGTGTTCCCGGATCTCGCGGGTGCGCTCGAGATCGCAGTCGTGGACGACGAGCTCGTCCTCGAGGGTGCCGGCCATGGCCACGATCTCGCCGGTGGGGGCGACGATGGAGCTCTGGCCCAGGAGATCGCAGCCCTCTTCCTTTCCCGCCTTGGCCACCGCCACCACCCACATGCCGTTCTGATAGGCGCCGGCCTGCAGGCAGAGATGGTTGTGGAAGGCCTGGAGATGATCGTGCTGAGGGACCGGCGGATAATGGAGCGGCGTGTTGTAGCCCAGAAGCAGCATCTCCGCCCCCTGGAGCGCCAGCACCCGGTAGGTCTCCGGCCAGCGGCGGTCGTTGCAGATGGCCATGCCGAGAACCCCGCCCATCGCCCGCCAGACGGGAAAGCCGAGATCGCCGGGCTCGAAGTAGCGCTTCTCGAGATGCTGGAAGGGGCGCCAGGGCTCGTGTTCGGCATGCCCCGGCAGATGCACCTTGCGGTACTTGCCGAGGATGCGGCCGTCGGGTCCGACCAGCACGGAGGTGTTGAACCGGCGCTTGCGCCCGTTCTCGAAGGCGAGCTCGGCGTAGCCGAGATAGAAGCCGATGCCGAGCGCCGCCGCGGTCTCGAACAGCGGCCGGGTGTCCGGCCCCGGCATCTCGGTCTCGAAGAACCGGTCGAGCTCCGCCTCCTCCTCGAAGTACCAGCGGGGGAAGAAGGTGGTGAGGGCGAGCTCGGGGAACACCACCAGACGGCAGCCGCGCGCTGCCGCCTCCTTCATGAGAGCGAGGAGCCGGGCCACCACCGCCGCACGCGGCTCCTCCCGCGCCACCGGCCCGAGCTGGGCGGCTCCCACCCTGAGCACGCGCTTCATGGCCCCTCCCCCTCCAGCAGTTCGAGGAGCACCTCCAGCAGCACCGCGGCACCGGCGGTCACGTCTTCCGGACGCGTGAACTCCTCGACATTGTGACTGACGCCGCCCACCGAGGGCACGAAGATCATCGCCGTCGGACAGACCCGGGCCATGATCTGGGCGTCGTGGCCGGCACCGCTGGGCAGCCGTCGCACCGCATGGCCGAGACGGCGCGCCGCCGCCTCCACCCGGGCCACCATCGCCGGATCGAAGGTGACGGGCGGGAAGCGGGCGAGGCGCCGGCTCGCCACCGCCACCCCCTCGTCAGCGGCGGCCTCCTCGACGAAGGCCGCGAGGCGGCGTTCCGCTTCGCGCAGACGTCCCTCCTCGGTGTTGCGCAGATCGACCGTGAGCTCGGCCCGTTCGGGCACGACGTTGACGAGATCCGGCGAAAACCGCAGCGAGCCCGCGGTGGCCACCTGGTCGCCGCCGATCTCGGCCGCGAGGCGCCGCAGGAAGGCCACGGTCCGGGCGGCCACCAGCCCCGCGTCCCGGCGCATCGCCATGGGCGTGGTGCCGGCGTGGCTGCTGCGACCGCGGAAGGTGAAGGCCTGCCAGGAAATGCCCTGGACGCCCTCGACGGCGCCGATGGTGATTCCTTCCCGCTCCAGCACCGGCCCCTGCTCGATGTGCAGCTCGAGGAAGGCGCGGGCCTCGGGGCAGCCGACCGGCGCCTTTCCCGCGTAGCCGATGCGCGCGAGGCAGGAGCCCACCGTCTCACCGTCGATCCCCTCGGTGGCGAGGGCCTGCTCCAGCGCGAGATCGCCGACATGGACCAGACTGCCCATCATGTCGGGCGGAAAGCGCGCCCCCTCCTCGTTCGTGAAGGCGGCCACCATCAGCGGATGGCGGGTCTCGATGCCGGCCCGGTTCAGCACTTCCGCGACTTCGAGCCCGGCCAGCACCCCGAGCGCGCCGTCGTAGAGCCCGCCCGTCCGCACCGTGTCGATGTGCGAGCCCGTCATTATCGGCGGTCCCGTCTCGCGCCCCCGGCGCAGCCCGAAGATGTTGCCGATGGCGTCGATCCGCACCTCAAGGCCGAGCTCCTCCATCCAGCGAACGAGGAGGTCGCGCGCCTGCCGGTCCTCCTCGCTCAGGGCGAGGCGGCAGACGCCGCCCCCGGGAAGGGCACCGATGCGGCCGAGGGCCTCGATGCGCGCCGCGAGCCTTCGGCCGTCGACCGTCAGGTTGGTCCGTCTCACACCCCCTCCTCCACCGCCTCGGGCGCCACCCCGAGCAGCCGCCGCCAGGTCTCGGGATCGGTCGCCCCCTCGCTGCCGATCAGCAGCACCCGGCTCCCGCCGTCGAGGTCGAGGGCGGCGGCGAGATCCGGGTCACGCCGTGCGAGAAGGGCCGCGGCGAGGCCGGCGACGGCGCTCTCGCCGGCCACCAGCGGCGGGTCGCCGACCGGCGGGAAGGCCAGAAGACGCATGGTCTCGACCGCCGCCTCGTCGGGCAGGGTCGTGAAATCCTCGGCCGCGAGCTCGAGGATCCGCCACGCCAGGAGCGAGGGCTCGCCGCAGGCGAGGCCGGCCATCACCGTGTCGAGATCGCCGGCCACCGCCGTCGGCCTTCCCCGGGCGGCGCTTTCGTAGAGGCAGGCGGCGCGGTCGGGTTCCACCACCACGACCCGCGGGCGTGCGGCCCCGAGGCGCTGCCAGAAACGCCCGGCGACCGCCGCCGCGAGACCGCCGACACCGCCCTGGAGGAAGAGATGGGTGGGCCGTTCGCCGGCCGGGAGCTGCTCGAAGATCTCCTCCACCATGACGGTGTAGCCGAGCATGACGTTGCGCGGGATGTCGAGATAGCCCGGGTAGGAAGTGTCGGAGACGACGATCCAGCCCTCCGCCGCCGCGTCCTCGGCCGCCTGCCGCACGGCATCGTCGTAGGTTCCCGGCACGCGGCGGATCTCGGCACCGTAGCGCGCGATCGCCTCTTCGCGACCGGCGCTCACCGTCTCGTGCAGATATATCACACAACGGCAGCCGAACATGCGCGCGCCCCAGGCTACCGAGCGCCCGTGATTGCCGTCGGTGGCGCAGGTGACGGTGATGCCTGCGGTCTCCTCGCGCCAGCGCCCGGAGCGCAGATCGGCGGAGCTCGCCTCCTCGGCAATCCCGCCCGCCCGCAGGGCTTCCTGAAGAACCCGCAATACCGCATAGGCGCCGCCCAGCGCCTTGAAGCTGCCGAGCCCGAAGCGCGAGGCCTCGTGCTTGTAGAGGATGCGCCCGAGACCGGCGGCCGCCGCGAGTCCGCGCAGGTCGACGAGCGGCGTCGGGGCGTAGCCCGGCCAGCTCGCGATCTCCCGCCGCGCCTCCTCGACTTCGGCCGGGGGCAGCAGCTCCCGGACGACCGCTGGCGGCGGCCCGCGCCGGGCGGCAAGATTGGCGCGATGGGCGATCCGATGAGTGGAAAGGGGAAGATCCATGGGGTCGTTCGCTCGCCGAAGGGCGGCGGGGCCGGTGCAGAGGACCCGGCCCCGCCATACGGGCTCAGTTCGCCGTCGCCTCCTCGATGGCGGCGAGGAAGGCGTCCAGCATCTCCTCGCCCTCGGCGCCGAAGCGCTCGACGATGACCTTGCGCACCGCCGGCTGGGCGGCCTTCCGGAAGGCCTCGCGCTCGGCCATGCTGGGGGCGTAGATCTCCATCTTCTGGGCGAGCTTCGGCAGGCCGCGGTCGGAGGCCTCGATGATGCGGTTGAGACCGCGTCCGGCGACGATCGCCGCATCCGCCGCCCACTGCACCTGCTGCTGCTCCTCCGGCGTGAGGCTGTCCCAGAAGTCCCGGTTCATGGCCCAGACGTAGGGCGTGAACAGATGGTTGCTGAGGGTCAGGTACTTCTGCACCTCGTCGAAGTTGGCGAAGGAGACGATCGGCACCGGGTTCATCTGGCCGTCGGCGACCCCGGTCTGCAACGCCGTGTAGACCTCGGACCAGGCGATGGCCACCGGCTGGGCGCCGAGCGCCGCCACCAGCGCCTTGTGGGTGTCGAGACCCATGGTGCGGATCTTGAGGCCCTTCATGTCCTCGACGGTCTTCACCGGCCGCTTGGAGTTGGTGAAGACGAAGAAGCCGCCCGAATCGCCGAAGCCCAGCACCTTGAGGCCGGTCTTGGCCTCGATGTCGGCGGCCAGCTTGTCGCCGAAGGGACCGTCGAAGACCTCGTAGACCACCGAGATGTGGGGAAAGGCGAAGGGCATGTCGAGGATGCCGATCAGCGGATAGGCGGAGGCGAAGCCGCCCACCGAGTGGATCCCGGACTGCACGACGCCGGCCCGCACCTGGCTCACCACCTCGGCGTCCTTGCCGAGCTGGCCGTTGGGGAAGGTCTGCACGGTGACCGCCCCGTTGGTGCCCGATTCGACCAGGGTCTTGAACACCTGCGCCATGGCGCCGGTAGCGTTGTCGTAGGGATCGTCGTTGTTGAGGTGATGGAGCTTGATCACCTTCTGCGCCTCGGCACCGGCCGTGCCGAGGCCGAGCACCGCCGCGAGGGCCAGTGCGGCGATCCGTGCGGTTCGATGTGACATGGTCGTTTCCCTCCCTGAGGTTGCGGTCAGAAGCCCAAGAGACGCGGCAGGAACAGTGTGAGACCGTCCCAGTAGGCGATCACCAGCAGCACCCCCACCTCGACCAGGATGAAGGGCCCGAGCGCCGCGCTGATGCGCTCGATCTTCTCGCCGGTGACGGAGGCCAGCACGAAGAGACAAGCGCCCACCGGCGGGGTCATCAGCGAGATGTTGAGGGCGAGCACGATGACGATGCCGGCGTGGATGGGATCCATGCCGATGCTCTTGGTGAGCGGCACGAGGACCGGCGCCAGGATCAGGAGCGCGGCGTTGATGTCCATGAACATGCCGACGATCAGCAGCAGCGCCAGGATCATGGCGATGATCACGCCGGGACTGTCGGAAAGGGCGAGAAAGCCGGCCGCCACCTTCTGGGGGATCTGTTCGAAGGTCATCCACCAGCCGAGGATCGAGGCCGAGGCGATGATCAGGAACACGACCCCGGTAATGAGCGCCGTGCGCTCCAGCATGGCCAGGAGATCGGCGAGCCGCAGGGTACGGTAGACGAGGCCGCCGACCACGAGCGCGTAGGCAACGGCGATCGCCGCCGCCTCGGTGGGGGTCACGATGCCGCCCAGGATGCCGCCCAGGATGATCACCGGCATGAAGATGGCGAGCAGGCTCGAGCGGAAGCTGCGCAGGATGCGCCGCAGGCTGGGCCCGCCCTCGCCCTTGGGCAGGCCGAGGCGCCGGCCGAGGGCGGCGATCACGGCCATGCAGAGAAGGGCGATCAGGAGACCCGGAATGATGCCGGCAGCGAACAGGCCGGCGATGGAGACCCCCATGATGGAACCGTAGATGACCATCAGGTTGGAGGGCGGGATGGTGGGGCCGATGATGGAACCCGCGGCGGTGACCGCACAGGCGAAGGGGCGCGAGTAGCCCTTCCTGACCATCGCCGGCACGAGGGTGTTGCCGAAGGCGGCGGCATCCGACACCGCGGCCCCGGTCATGCCGGCGAACAGCACCGAGGCGACCATGTTGGTGTGGGCGAGACCGCCCCGCAGATAGCCCACGAGCGCCTCGGCGAAGGCGACGAGACGGGTGGTGATGCCCGAGCGGTTCATGATCTCGCCGGCCAGGATGAAGAAGGGCATGGCCATGAAGGTGAAGAGGTCGAGCCCTTCGAAGAAGCGCTTGGGGGCCATCATCAGAAAGGGCGTGCCGCCGAGCTGGAGGAGGCCGACGACGCCGGCGATCCCGAGCACGTAGCCGATCGGCAGGCCGAGGACGAGGAGGAGGAAGAAGACGACCCCGACGGCGGTCACGGCAGCTGTCCCATGCCGCCCGTGGCGGCGCGGCTCTCGAGATCGCGATCGCGCAGGATCACCACCACCGTCTGCAGCGCGGCGAGCAGCGCCGAAACCGGCACCGAGGCGAAGGGCACCAGCATGGTCATGCCGAAGATGGTCGCGTACTGCTGGGCGCCGGAGCGCGCCATGCCGATGCCGTAGACGAACAGGAACAGGAAGAAGGCGAGACCGAGGAGGTCGAGCAGCAGGGCGAGGCCCCGCCGGAGATCCTCGGGCAGCGCCCGGAACAGCAGTTCGACCCCGATATGGGCGCGCCGGTAGACACCCACGGGCACCGCCAGCAGCGCCGCCCAGATCATCACGTAGCGGGCGAGTTCCTCGGTCCAGGTGATGCCGAGCTCGAGAATGTAGCGGGAGACGACGCCGAACCAGACGATCGCCACCATCACCGCGATCAGCAGCGCGCAGAGGCGGCCGAGCAGGAGATCGAGCCGGCTGCCCGCCGTCAGAATGGCATCCCGCAGCTGGCGCGCCCGCACCGGTCGGCCTCCCCGATCCTCCCGTGACCTCGGAGCGGATGCTGAAACCAGCTTTTCAGTTTGTCAAGCATGCGAAAAACTATTTTCATTCCCGCCGGCGCCGCGCTAGGCTCGCCCTCGCGAAACGATCCACGGGACCGCCGCGATGCCCGAGAGGACGCGTCTCGAAGCGCGGATCCAGCGCCACTACGACGAGCTGCCGCCGGCGGAGCGGCGGCTCGCGGATCTGCTGCTGGGTTTTCCCGGCAATCCCGCCTCCTATTCGGCCAGCGAGCTGGCGGCCATGGCGGGCACCTCGAACGCCGCCGCGACCCGCTTCTTCCGGCGCCTCGGCTACGAGGGCTACGCCGAGGTGCGGCGCCAGGTACGGGACGCCCAGGCCTGGGGATCGCCCGTCTATCTCAGCGACGCGAGCGCCCCGCCCGGCGGCGAGAACGGGGTGGTCGCGGCCCATCTCGCGAGCGAGACGGACAATCTGCGCCGCACCCTCGAGGGGCTGCGACCCGGGCAGCTCGAGGAGATCGCGGCCGCCCTCGCCCGTGCCCGCCGGGTGCCGGTGGTGGGGTTCCGCAACAGTCGCATGATCGCCCACTATTTCCAGCGCCAGCTCGTGCTGCTGCGGCCGGGCACGGCGCTGCTGCCGGCGCCCGGCCAGACCCTGGCCGAGGACCTCGCCGATCTCGGCGGCGAGGACGTGCTCGTACTGGTGGCCTTCCGCCGGCGGGTGGCGGCGGTCGGCGAGGTCGCACGCATCACCCGGGAACGCGGCGCCTCGCTGCTGCTGGTCACCGATCCCTCGGCCATGCGCATCACCCGCTTCGCCCGCTGGACGCTCCTGTGCCGGCTGGGCTCGGGCTCGCTGTTCGACAGCTACGCGAGCGCGATGAGCCTGCTCAACCTCCTGTGCGCCGCCGTCTTCCGCCGGATGCCGGACCGCGCCGCGCGGCGCATGCGCCGGATCGAGGCGCTGCACGAGGAGCTGGGCGAGCTCACCCTGCCGGACCGCGAGCCGGCCGGGCCCGATCAGAACCGTCCGTCGTAGGCGCGGGCACCGATCGGACAGGCGATCAGCGTGAAGCCGTGACGCCGGCGACCCTCCGTGATCGCGGCGGCGAGCCCGTCCCGGTCGCAGACGGTGACCCCGTGCCCGCCCATGGCCTCCGCCACCGCGGCCAGATCGGTGCCGCCGAAGGTGGTGCCCCGCACCGCGTACCGGCCGCCGCGCTGCTTGAGCTCGATCAGGGCCAGCGCCTCGTCGACGAACACGACCACCACCACCGGCAGTGCGAGATCGCGGGCGGTGGCGAGTTCGCCCAGCACCATCTCGAGGCCGGCATCGCCGGTGAAGGCGAGCACCGGCTCGCCCCCGCGGGCGAGCGCATGACCGATGGCGAGCGGCAGGGCGCAGCCCATGGTGCACAGACCGGTCGACTGCAGCAAGGTATGCGGTCGCGCGCAGCGCCAGATCTGACTGAGCAGGATGCGGTGCGCGCCGGTATCCACCGTCGCCAGCCCGTCCTCCGGCCACACCCGCCGCGCCGTGTCGATCACCGCCGCCGGTCCCCAGGCCTCGTCGGCGGGAAAAGCTGCCGCCAGCACCCGTCTGGCCTCCTCGATCTCGCCCGCCGGCCAGGGGCCGGACCGCGTGAGGTCCCGCCCCAGCGCCTCGCAGCCGGCGCCGATGTCGCAGACGAAGGCGTGGCGCGCCTGATGGACGTAGTGGGTATTGGGGACGGAGGCGAGTTCGATCACCGGCGCCCCGGCGGGCCAGGGATCACGCCAGCCGGCCCGCATCTCGACGGGATCGTAGCCGAGCAGCAGCACGCAGTCGGATCGCCCGAGGAGCGGCAGCAGCACGGCATCCGCCCTGGGCGACAGGCCGGCGGCACCGAGCGCCAGGGGGTGGTCTTCCGGTAGCACTCCCTTTGCCTTGTAGGTCGTGATCAGGGGAATCTCGAACCGCTCGAGGAAGCTGGCCACCCGTGCGGCCGTCTCCGGGCGCGCCAGGATATCGAGGCCCGCCACCGCGATCGGCCGCCGCGAAGCGCGCAGGAGCGCCCGGGCGGCGTCGAGTTCGGCACCGGCGGCCGGCCCCACCGGAGCGGGCGTCGCGCGCCGCGGCACGGGGCCGGAGGCCTCGGCCCGCGCCACCCGGATCGGCACATCGAGATGCACGGGGCCCGGCCGCGGATCGGTGGCGATGGCGAGGGCCTTGTCGACCATTGCCCCGGCGGCTTCTGGTACGAGCGTGAAGCCCGCCTTGACGACCGGCGCGAGCAGCGCCCGGTGATCGAGGATCTGATGCGTGAAGCCGACGGTATCGGCGGCATCGACGCAGCCGGTGAGCACGATCATCGGCACGCGGTCGAGGTAGGCGTCGGCGACCGCGTTCACGAGATTGGCGACGCCGGGGCCGACCGTGGCCACCACTACCGCCGGTGCGCCAGTGGCGTGGTAGCTGCCTTCGGCCATGAAACCGCCGGCGTTCTCGTGCTTGCAGAGGACGAAGCGGATGCCGGCCCTCTCCAGCGCGTCGATCAGATGCAGCACCTCGCCGCCGGGGATCCCGAAGGCGAAGCGGCAGCCGGCTTCGTGGAGCCGCCGCGCGACGACGGTCGCGACATCAGGCAAGGCAGGCGCTCCGCCGGCGGGTGCGGCCGTCCCCGCGCCGATCGCCTTCCCGGGTCTGCGGGAACTTCCGCCCCAGGATGCCGGAGGCGATCTGGTCGCGCAGCACTTGGGCGGTGCCGCCGCCGATGGTGAACATGCGGGCGTCACGGACCATGCGCTCGAGCGGCAGGTTGCGGGAATAGCCCGCCGCCCCGAAGATCTGCAGCGCGTCGTTGGTGACGACGATGGCGGTCTCCGCGGCCAGCACCTTGGCCCGGGCGGCGGCCGTCATCTCCGGAAACCCATCCCCGCCCGAAAGCGCGGCACGGTGCAGGAGGGCCCGGGCGGCGGCGAGGCGGATCGACATGTCGGCGAGCATCCACTGCAGGCCCTGGAACTCGGCGATGGGTCGGCCGAACTGTTCGCGGGTGAGGGCGTAGTCCCGCGCCAGCTCGAAGGCGCCGCGCGCGATGCCGAGGGCCACCGTACCCGCTCCCACGCGCTGCGCATTGTAGGCGCGCATGAGGGCCGCAAAGCCGTCTCGGAAGCCGCCCGGCGGCACCACCGCCATACTGGCCGGGACCTCCATCTCCTCGAACAGGATCTCGGTCTCGGGGATGCCGCGCAAGCCCATGGTGGGCTCGCGCCGGCCGATCACGAGCCCCGGCGTCTCCCCGCGGATGGCGATGAAGCCCCCGATGCCCCGCTCCTCGCCGTCCTCGAACACGCGCGCGAACACGAGATGGAGCCGCGAGACGCCGCCACCCGTGATCCAGTGCTTGCGGCCGTCGATCACGTAGACGTCGCCGCGGCGGACGGCGCGCGTGCGCATCATGGTGGCAGCACTGCCCGCCTCGGGCTCGGTGATGCAAATGGCGGGCTTGTCCCCTTCGAGCACCAGCGCGGCCGCCAGACGTTTCTGTTCCTCGGTACCGTAGGCCATGATGGCGCCGATAGCGCCCATGTTGGTCTCGACCAGGATGCGGCCGGTCACGCCGCAGGCCGCCGCCACTTCCTCGATCGCCAGCAGCGCGTCGAACAGGCACCGGCCGAGGCCGCCGTAGCGCTCCGGGATGGTCATCCCGAGCAGCCCCGCCTCCCGCAACCGCGCCACATTGCCGTGGGGGTAGCGTTCGGTGCGGTCGATCTCGGCCGCCCGTGCCGCGAAGTGCTCGACCGCGAGGCGCCGCGCCGTGTCGCGTACGGCTTCCTGCTCGGGGGACAGCTCCGTCATCTTCGGCCCTCCCGCATCCCGGTGCCGCACCGCCGCGGCCGCCGATGGTGACGGGAGGCTACGACTTCACGATTCCGCGAGCAAACGAGTTATCGTGAAGCATTGCTCGAGCATTCCTCGATCAATCGGCCGCCAGACGCCGCAGCTCCCGCAGCAGCGCCCGCACGAGGCGTGTCTTCGGATTGCCGTCACGCTCCACGATCCCCACCGGACGCTCGAGCGGCGGATCGCCGAAGGGCAAGAGGCGCAGCCCCGCGGGCGCCACCGCACCGGGTGCCAGGGGCACGATCGAGACACCAAGGCCGTGCTGCACCATGGCGCGGATGGCTTCGAGAGAGTCGATTTCCATGCCGACGGCGACACGGATGCGACGCCGGCGCAGTTGGCGGTCGATCATCTCGCCCGCCCAGGTGCGGCGGCTGAACTGGATGAAGGGCCGCGATTCCAGGAGCTCGCGGTCGCTTTCGCCCGGCAGATCGGCGGGCGCCACGACGACGAAGCGCTCGCGCAGGAATTCGTGCCAGACGAGGCCCTCGGGAGGATGGCGCGGTCCGGTCACCACCGCCAGATCGAGGGCGCCGCGACGCACCATCTCCGCGAGCTCCGCGGAAAGCCCGCTCACCACCCGGATGCGAACGCGCGGGTGCGCGGCCTGGAAGTCCGAAAGCGCCCGCGGCAGGAGGCTCGCGAAGATGGTCGGGACCGCGCCGAGTTCCAGTTCCCCCGCCAGTTCGCCGCCCTGGATGGAGGCCCGGATCTCCTCGCACAGATCGACGATCTGGCGCGCCCCCGCCACCAGGGCGCGCCCGGCGGGGGGTCGGCGTGGGCGGCCGCCGGCTGCGGTCGAAGAGGGGCGTGCCGAGCTCCTCTTCGAGCGCCTTGATATGGAGGCTGACGGCGCTCTGGGTCAGGCCGACGGCGCGGGCGGCGGCAGCGAAGCTGCCGAGTTCGGCGATCGCGAGCAGGGCACGGAGGTGACGGAGGTCCATCGCCCGTTCCCGTCATCGGTGACCGTCGGCGGCCGGTCGTGCACGGGTGAAGGATTCGCCGGCCCGCAACGCAAAACACCCCCGGGTCGCCCCGGGGGTGTCGCGTTCGCGAAGTCTTCGGGCGTCAGCCGACGCGCTTGAGATTCTCCGCGGCGCTCTTGCCATTGCGGCCACGCACCAGCTCGTACTCGACCCGCTCGCCTTCCCGCAGCGTGTCCATGCCGGAACGCTCGACCGCGGAAATGTGCACGAAGGCATCCGGGCCGCCGTTGTCCGGCTGGATGAAGCCGTAGCCCTTGGTCGCGTTGAACCACTTAACAGTACCGGTATTCAAGACTTACCTCGTAACCAAGACGTTCACGCCGGGCAACGCGCCACGACGTGGGGTACTTCTGCATCTGTTCGGGAGAACACCGCGACCGGCGGTCGCGAGACCGTGAAGGCGAGCAGAAAACCTGAACGCAAGATACGGCATGGCGCGGGAAAGGCAAGCCGTTTTCCGCCTTTTTCCCGATCGGGCCGCGGTTCTTCCGCCGCGGCGTACCCGGAGAGCCGGATCAGAGCGGCAGGTTGTCGTGCTTCTTGGGCGGATTCTCCAGCCGCTTGCCGCGCAGCCAGCGCAGCGCGTGGACGATCCGCCGCCGCGTGCCGCGAGGCATGATGACGTCGTCCACATAGCCGCGCGCCGCGGCGACGAAGGGGTTGGCGAAACGCTGCCGGTACTCCTCGGTGCGGGCGGCGATCTTCTCCGGGTCGCCGGCGTCCCCGCGGAAGATGATCTCGACCGCGCCCTTGGGCCCCATCACCGCGATCTCCGCCGTCGGCCAGGCATAGTTGACGTCGCCCCGGAGATGCTTGGAGCTCATGACGTCGTAGGCGCCGCCGTAGGCCTTCCTGGTGATCACCGTGACCTTGGGCACCGTGGCCTCGGCATAGGCGAAGAGGAGTTTCGCGCCGTGCTTGATGATGCCGCCGTGCTCCTGGGCGGTGCCGGGAAGGAATCCCGGTACGTCGACGAAGGTGACGATGGGGATGCCGAAGCAGTCGCAGAAACGCACGAAGCGCGCCGCCTTGACCGAGCTCGCGATGTCGAGGCAGCCGGCCAGCACCATCGGCTGGTTGGCGACGATGCCCACCGTCCGCCCCTCCATGCGCGCGAAGCCGATGACGATGTTGCGCGCGTAGGCCTCCTGCAGTTCGAAGAAGTCCCCCTCGTCCACCACCTTCAGGATCAGCTCCTTGATGTCGTAGGGACGGCCGGGATCGGCGGGCACCAGGGTGTCGAGCGAGGGTTCCTCGCGCTCCGGATCGTCGAAGCTCGGCCACTCCGGCACCCCGTCGCGGTTGTTCAGCGGCAGGAAGTCGAAGAACCGCCGCAGCTCGTGCAGCGCCTGCACGTCGTTGTCGAAGGCGAGATCGGCGACGCCCGACTTCTGCGTGTGGGTGGCGGCGCCCCCGAGTTCCTCCTGGGTGACCTCCTCCTGCGTCACCGTCTTCACCACCTCGGGGCCGGTGACGAACATGTAGGAGGTGTCGCGCACCATGAAGATGAAGTCGGTCATCGCAGGGCTGTAGACCGCACCGCCGGCACAGGGGCCCATCACCATGCTGATCTGCGGCACCACCCCCGAAGCGAGGACGTTGCGCTGGAACACCTCGGCGTAGCCGGCGAGGCTGGCGATGCCCTCCTGGATGCGGGCGCCTCCCGAATCGTTGAGGCCGATCACCGGCGCGCCCACGCGCATCGCCCGGTCCATGATCTTGCAGATCTTCTCGGCGTGGGCCTCGGACAGGGAGCCGCCGAAGACGGTGAAGTCCTGGCTGAAGACGAACGCCAGCCGACCGTTGATGGTGCCCTGGCCGGTCACCACCCCGTCGCCGGGAATGCGCCGCTCGGCCATCCCGAAATCGTTGCAGCGGTGCTCGACGAACATGTCGACTTCCTCGAAGGAGCCCGGATCGAGCAGCAGTTCGATCCGCTCACGGGCAGTGAGCTTGCCGCGCCCGTGCTGGGCTTCGATCCGCCGCTCGCCCCCGCCGAGGCGCGCCGCCCGGCGCCTGCGCTCGAGTTCCCGCAAGATTTCCTGCACCGTCCCTGCGCTCCCGCTGTCGTCCCCGCCGCAGCTAGCACGTCGCAGCCGGCGGCAAAAGTCGTCCCGCCCGCGATGTCGGCCGGACCGTCATCCCGGCCGCCGCCCGTCCCGCCCGGGGAGCAGCGCCAGATAGCGGCCGGAGGCCACGAGATCGCGGCGGATCGCGGCCAGCCTCCGCTCCTGCTCCGTATCCCGCCCCCAGTGCTCCATCTCCCACAGCTCCTCGAGGTGGGAGAGCGCGAAGGCTCGCTCCGCGTCGAGCTCGCCCCGCTCCACGGCGAGGCCGAGCACGAGCGAACCGGTGAGTCGGGTCACCGCGTGGAGCCCCACGAGCCGCCAGTCGTCGAGACCCTCGCTGCGAGCGACCAGCCGCGCCACCGCTTCCTCCGGCTGGGCCACCGGCTCGAGCGCGGTGGTCGTCTCGAGGCGTGCGCCGAACTCCCGGCTCGCCCAGTCCAGCCATGGCTGCCAGTCCCGTCGCTGCCGGTCCGTCAGCGCCTCCGGCTGGGCCGCACGGTAGCAGAGCAGGTCGGTGCGGGCGAAGCCGGCGAGTTCGGCGATGGCATCCCCCCGCCGCTCCGGCATCAGATCGACCGCGGTGGTGGCGAGGCGGGTGAGCGGCATGAGCGAGGGTTCGATGTGCTCCCCCTGGGCCTGCCATTCCTCGGCGATCGCCGCCGCGAGACCGGCTTCCGGCAGCAGGAAGGTGCGGCCGGCGGGCGTGCGGAGCGGGCGGCCGTCCAGGAGCACGCGATGCCCCCCTTCCCCCGCCGCGGGCTCGGCCCGGCGATAGAAGCGTTTCATGCGGGCACCAGCCGCGCGAGATCGGCGAAGCGGTCGAGGAGATGGGCGGCGCCGGCGCCCGCCAGTTCCTGCGGCGGATGGTTGCCCCAGCGGACGCCCACCGGCAGCACCCCGGCGGCCCGCGCCATCTCGATGTCGAACACGGTATCGCCGACGAACAGGGTTTCCTCGGGCTCCACCCCGGTCTCCGCCATCGCCGCGAGCAGCATCGAGGGGTGCGGCTTGGAAGGATGACGGTCGGCCGTCTGGAGGGTGACGAAACGGCGTTCGAGACCGTGGCGCTCGAGGACCGCCATCAGCCCGCGCATGGCCTTGCCGGTGGCCACCCCGAGCAGCACCCCGCGTGCCTCCAGCAGATCGAGGATCTCCCGCGCACCCGGGAACAGCGGCTCCTCATGGTCGGGTCGCCGGCGGCGGGCGAGGAACGCCTCCCTGTAGAAACCGGCAACGCGGCTCGCCGTCTCCGGGTCGTCGCGCCCCAGCAGCACCCGCATGGCCTCCGGAAGCGACAGGCCGACGATCCGCCGTACCGCTTCGGGTTCGGGCGGCGGCAGACCGGCGGCGGCGAACGCTTCGCGGGCGCAGGCGACGATCGTGGCCTGGCTGTCCACCAGCGTGCCGTCGATGTCGAAGACGACGAGTGTCACGGCTCCCTTCCGTTCCGCGGCTCCGGCGCCCATGTGGCGCAGCGGGCGGCCGAAGGCAACGGGCGCCCGTCCCGCCCCGCCGCCGAGGCGCAGCCGCGCGGGCATCCCGCCCCGCCCTCGTCGCGTCCGGCCGCGGGCGAACGAGCAGCGGTCGCCCGGCAACCGAGCGATCGGGCACCGGATGTTTCCGTATGGCCGCTGTGTTGGCGATCGCCCCGCCCATCGGGGGGCATCCGGTGGAGGTCCGGGCGGTACCACGCGGGGCATGCACGACCCTGCCGTGTTCAGGCGCCTGTATTCGCCCCGCTGGTCCTGCCGCCGGGGTGGACATCACCCGCCCGGATCGCGGGCCAGGGCGGGACGCTCGCCTCGTGCCGCCTCCGCTCCGCCCGGCGCCTCGCCGCGCCGGCGCCCTTCGCCACCATCCGATCCCGGCGGCATCCGCTCCCCCGGAATGCCGACCGGCCGGCTCAGCGGTTGATGAAGTTGTCGTAGACGCCGATCACCGCCGGGCCGGCGAGGACGATGAACAGGGCCGGCAGGATGAAGGCGATCAGAGGGACGGTGAGGACCGCCGGCAGGCGGGCTGCCTTCTCCTCCGCCTTGATGATCCGCTGTTCGCGGAATTCCGCCGCCAGTACCCGGAGCGACGGGGCGAGGGGCGTGCCGTAGCGCTCGGTCTGAACGAGGGTACTGACCACCCCCTGGATCATCGGCAGCGGCACGCGCTTGGCGAGATTGCCGAGGGCTTGGCGACGGTCGGGCAGGAAGGTGAGTTCGACGGCGGTCAGCGCCAGCTCCTCGGAGAGCTCGGGTGCCGACTTCCCCATCTCCTCGGCCACCCTTTTGAGCGCCGCGTCCAGGGCGAGGCCCGCCTCGGCGCAGATGACGAGCAGATCGAGGGCATCGGGCAGGCTTTTCTGAAGTGCCGCAAGGCGCCGGCTGGTCACGTTGGAGAGCCAGATCTCGGGCAGGTAGAACCCCCCGAGCGCACTCCCCAGAAGCGCCAGCAGGCGCGGGCCCGCCTCGAGGTGGCCGAGATCGAGGACGATCAGCAGGAAAACGCTGCCCGCCCCGGCGACGAACGGCAGCACGAGCTTGGCGGCGAGATAGACGAAGAGTGCTTCCCGATTACGGTAGCCCGCCGCCAGCAGCCTGTCGCGGATACGCTCCGCCCCTTCGTGGCGTGCGAGCTTGAGGCGCTTGGCGATGCGGGTCGCCAGATCCTGGGTGCTCTCGCGCGCCCGGCGACGGCGGGAGGTCGCGCCGGCGGAGGCGAGCTCGGCCTGGCGGCGGGCGACGAGACGTGCCCGACGGGCCGCCGGATCCCGCTCGATCAGCGCGAACCAGACGGCGACCACGGAAACGAACCCCAGCACCGCGGCGACGGCGACGATGGCGCTTTCGCCCTCCAGCACGAGTACCGACAGGTCCTGCAGGAACCGCATCTCAGACCTCGAACCGGACCATCTTGGCGATCACCGCCACACCGAGGCCCATGCTGGCGAGCCCCATCCCCGCCAGCATCTGTCCGCGCGGATCGAACAGCAGCACCAGCATGTAGTCCGGGTTCATGAGATAGATCACGAACGCCATGATGAAGGGCAGCGAACCGATGATCGTCGCCGAGGCCCGCGCCTCCGAGGACATCGCCTTGATCTTGAGTTTCATCTGCTGGCGGCGGCGGATCATGGTGGAGAGATTCTGCAGGATGGCCCCGAGATTGCCGCCGGTCTCCTGCTGGATGGCGATGGTGACGACGAAGAAGCGGAACTCGGGAATATCGACCTTGGCAGTAGCCGCCCAGAGCGCCTCCTCGATGGTCATGCCGATGCGCACGTTGCTCGAGATCTCCCGGAACACCTCGCCCACCGGATCCTGCACCTCGTTGCCGATGATGGAAATGGCCTCCGAGATCGGCAGGCCCGATTTGAGCGCCCGCACGATGAGGTCGATGGCTTCCGGCATGAGCGCGAGGAACCTCGCCGCCCGACGCTCCCGGCGCATGCGGAGGAAGACGTAGGGAACGCCGGTCGCCGCCGCGAGGGCGAAGGGTACGGCCGCCGCCAGCGGCAGGCCACCGAGCAAGGCGAGGAGCAGCACCCCCGCTCCGAAACCCGCACAGAGCAGCAGGAAGTCCGGGAGTGCCAGGCCGATGCCGGCCTTGGTGAGCTCGGCTCGCAACCGATCCGGCCGCGGGACGAAGCGCAGGATATGCCCGGAAAGCCTGCCCAGACGCGAGACCTGGTCGCGGCGCCGCAGCGCCGTGGTCTGCGAGGCGACGACCGGTGCGCGGCTGGCCGCGCGCTCGCGCACGGCTTCGAGCCGTTTGCGCGTCCGCCGTTCCCGTTCGCCGCCGCCGGCGAAGGCGAAGGCGAACAGCAGCAGCGTTCCCGAAAGCAGCGCCAGCACCAGCGGCGCCTGGGGTGACGCGAGCAGCCCGTTCATCGCGCCGCTCCGTTCATCGCCGCCATGAGTGCCCGATCGAGACCGTAGTACGCCGCCCGCTTGATGAAGTGCGGCCGGACCGTGCTGCTCCTGAATTCGCCGATCAGCGTGCCGTCGCTGGCTTCGCCGTGGTATTCGAAGGTGAAGAGATCCTGCAGGGTGACGACGTCGCCCTCCATGCCGACGATTTCCGTGACATGGGTGATGCGACGCACGCCGTCCCGCATGCGCGCGGTCTGAATGACGAGATTGACCGCTCCGACGATCTGGGTGCGGATGGCCTTGGTGGGCAGATTGGCGCTGGCCATGGTGACCATGTTTTCGAGACGCGTGATGGCCTCCCGCGGGCTGTTGGCGTGGAGGGTACACATGGAACCGTCGTGGCCGGTGTTCATGGCCTGCAGCATGTCCATGGCCTCGGCGCCGCGCACCTCGCCGCAGATGATGCGGTCGGGACGCATGCGCAGCGCGTTGCGCACGAGGTCGCGCATCGTCACCTCGCCCTGCCCCTCGAGATTGGGAGGGCGGGTCTCGAGCCGCACGACATGAGGTTGGAGGAGCTGGAGTTCGGCCGCATCCTCGATGGTGACGATGCGCTCGGCGGGGTCGATGAGCTGCGAGAGGGCATTCAGGAGCGTCGTCTTGCCCGAACCGGTACCGCCGGAGATGACGATGTTGAGACGGCAGGCGGCGGCGATCTTGAGCAGCCGGCCCAGGGGCTCGCTGACGTTGCCCTGCCGCATCATGCGATCGAGGGTGATCTTGTGCTTGGCGAATTTGCGGATGGAGATCGCACAGCCGTCGATCGCGAGCGGCGGGATGATGACGTTGACGCGACTGCCGTCCTCCAGTCGCGCATCGCAGATCGGGCAGGTCTCGTCGATGCGCCGGCCGACGCGGGTGACGATCCGCTGGGCCACGTTCATGAGCTGCTGGTGGTCGCGGAAGGTGACTCCGGTGGGTTCCAGCTTGCCGCGGCGCTCGACGAAGACGCTCGAGGGGCCGTTGACCATGATGTCGGTGACCGTCTCGTCCCGCAGCAGGGGTTCGAGAGGTCCGAGCCCCACCATGTCGTCCACCAGTCGGGCACTGAGCTCCCGCTGCTCCTTGCTGGACAGCGACAGACGGTGCTCGGCGGCGATCTCGCCGATCAGTTCGAGGAGCTGCGCCGTCAGCTCGTCGCGCGGCATGCGCGCCGCGGCGGTGGCGTCGATCCGCTCGTAGAGGGCGCCCTGAATGGTCTCGTAGGCCTGCTCCAGCCGGCGGTCGACGCCTCGGGGCGGGGCCTTCGCACGTTCCGGTTCGTCGTCGCGAGCCGCAGGCAGCGTCGGCGCCTCCGCCTCGGCGCGTTTCTGGGGCAGCGGGGGCTCGGCGGGTCGAAGCTGCCGGCGTCCGAACACCGCCTACCTCCAGAAGGCCAGCAGTCGCCTGACGACCGACCGCGTCTCGGCGGCCGGACAGCGGGCAGCGATGTTCGCCAGCGCGCGGATGGCCTGACCGACGGGGCCGCGCTCGGCGAAGGTCAGCTGACCCGCGTTGAGGGCCGCGGCCACGGTCTTCGGATCGTAGGGAATGCGGAGGTCGATCTTGCGACCGATGCCGTTCTCGAACTCCCTGGCGTCCAGTTCCCCCACCCTGTGGGCGCCGATGCGGTTGAGCACCACCGTCGGATGGCAGGACCCGCTGGTCTTCGCCAGGGCCTGGAGGATCCTGAGGCCGTCGCGCATGGCGGCCAGCGAGGGATCCGCGACGAGAACGAGCTCGTCGAGCTGTTCGAGGCAGGGTCGGAACAGGGGCGAGCTCGGTCGCGGCATGTCGAGGACGACGAAGTGGAAGCGGGTACGCAGCTCCTCGAACAGTGGCGGCAGGGCATCCGGCAGGGGCCGGCAATCCTCGTCGACGGGTTCCTCGGCCGCAAGGACGTAGAGGAGCTCGGAATACTTCATCGCTGCCCGGTCGACGAACAGCGAGTCGATACGCTCCGGGCTCTCCAGGGCCTCACGCAGACCGTGCGACGGATCGAGGTCGAAGGTCAGGGCCACCGTACCGGACTGGAGGTCGAGGTCGGTGAGGCAGACGCGGCGTCGCCGCGTTTCCGCGATGACGTGGGCGATCCCGCAGGCGATCATGGTGGCGCCGACCCCGCCCCGGGCACCGAGCACGCCCACGAGCCGTCCGAGCCGATTCATCCGGCGGTTGCTCGCCTGGCCCTGCAGCGCTCGCAGCAACGCCTCGTGCACGAGCCCCGGCGAGAGCGGCTTGACGAGATAGTCGCCGACGCCCCGGGCGACCAGCTCCCGGAACAGGCCGACGTCGTTCTGGTCACCGAAGGCGACCACCGTCACCCCCGGCTCGCAGACGTCCGCCAGCTCGTCGATGTCGGTGAGGGGCAGCTCGGAACCCGACAGATCGACCATCAGCACCTTCGGTGACCGGTGGGCGCCGAGATATTCGATGGCCTTGCGGATGCCACCCGACGATACCATGGTACGCCCGAAGGGCAGTTCGCCAGCCACCTGCTCGATCGCCCGCCGGCTCTCCTCGTCGCAGGCGAAGGCACAGAAGGAGGCGGTCGAGGGTTCGGCGGCCGCCCCGACCGGTTCGCCGAGTTCGCTCATTGCCCCGTCCTCTCCCTCGGCCTGCTGCCCGGCAGCTTCTTCACCTTGTCGGTACGGTAGCGCTCGACGGCGGCCGCCTCCCGCACCCCGTCGGCGGGTGCGGCAGGCCGTCCGGCGACGAGATCGGCAGGGTTGGCGATGGTCGCGGCGAGATTGAGCGCGGTCGCGCAGCCGAGCTGGGACATCGGCTCGTTGCCGGCCGCCACGCCCTCCGGGGCCGACCAGTCGGGACAGGCGGGCAGGGTGATCATCGGCACCTGCACGACGATCTCGACCCGCCGGCTGCGACGCCAGCCCTCCTCCCTGGAACCCGCCGACACCGGGACGGCCTCGCCCAGGGCCAGGGTACCGATCTCGATGTCCGAATAGCCGCGTCCGGCGAACAGGGCGGCGACATGGCGGGCCCGCCGGGCGGCGAGGTCGGCGTTGTAGACCCTTCCCAGACGCTCGTCGGCATGCCCGCGGATGCGCACCGAGACGCCTTCCGGGGACGGAAGGGTATCGATGAAGCGTTCGAGGCGCTGACGTTCGGCCTGATCCAGTTCGGCCCGGTCGGTGGCGAAATAGGCGACGTGGGTGAACGGCACGTAGGCCGCCTGCAGACGCTTGGGCACGGGGTCCGCGGTCGGCGGTCGGTAGTAGCCCGTGGCCTGCGGTGCGCAGGCGCCGAGCGCGAGAACACCCAGGAGGAGACCCGTTCTCGTTCCGCGTCCGATCCGGCTTCCCGTCGTCTGGCTCATGATCCCGATCCGCCCGTCATTCGATGATGAAACCGGCGCCGCCGACCAGGCGGGGCGCGTTCGCCGGTGCGCTGCCGCCTGCGCCCGGCGCCAGCCGACGCGACACCAGCCTGCCCTCGAGCAGCCGTTCGAGTTCGCTCGGCTGCCGCATCCGGTCGAGAGGGGTGGACAGCCGCGTCGAGGCCGGGCGGACCAGATAGGGGGTCACGATGATCACGAGCTCCGACTCCTCCCGCTGGAAGCGGGTGGAACGGAACAGCGGACCGAGCACCGGCAGGTCGCCCAGGCCGGGAAACTTCTCGAGGCTGCTCTTGGTGGAGCTCGAGATCAGGCCGCCGATGGCGAAACTCTGCCCACTCGCCAGTTCGACCGTCGTTTCGGCGCGGCGGGTCGCCAGGGCGGGGATCCGTATGTTGTCGAGCACGATGGCGCCGTTGTCGCTGAGGTCGCTGACCTCGGGCCGTACGCGGAGACTGATCCGCTGCCCCGAGAGCACCGTCGGCGTGAACGCCAGGCTGACGCCGAACTGCTTGAACTCGATCTCGATGTCGCCGTTGTCGGAGCCGACCGGAACCGGGAACTCGCCGCCCGCCAGGAAGGCCGCGGTCTCGCCGGAAAGGGCGGTGAGGTTGGGCTCGGCGAGCACGGTCAGAAAGCCCTCGCGCTCGAGCGCGTCCACGAGGCCGTTGATGTCGATGTCGCCGTTGCTGAAGCGCCCCGCGAGGGCGCCCGCCGGACCGTTGTCGTCGGTCAGACGCTGGAACGGGAACCCGCCGCTCGCGAAAGCCCGCCCCGTCGCCAGACCGAAAACGAAGTCCCCCGGCGCCACCGCGGCGTCCCAGTTGATGCCGAACAGCCGGGTGACGTCCCGCGACACCTCGGCGATGCGCACGTGGAGGCTCACCTGGGTGGGCGCCGTCACCCGGACGCGGTCGATCAGCGTCTCCTTCTCTCCGAGAAAACGGGAAGCGAGCTGGCGGACGTCCTCCGCCTCGCCCGGCGTGGCCACCGTCCCCTGGACCAGGATGCCGCCGTCGACCGAGATCACACGGAGCTCGGCATCGGGCACCACCTCCCGCAGCACGCCGCGCAGACGGCTCAGCGCATGCTCCACCCGCACTTCCCGGCGCAGCAGGACCCGGTCCTCGCCGTCCACCGCATAGACGGTGGTGGTGCCGGCCCGCTTCCCGAGCAGATACACGAGCCCGGGCGAGTGGACCTGGACGTCGGCGATTTCCGGGTCGGCGACGAAGACGCTGCTGGCGTCGCCGGCGAGGCGCATCAGCCTGCCCCGCCGCACCTCCAGCACCAGCGGTTCCTTCTGTCCGCGTCGAACCTCCTCCGCCGGCACCCGCGTCGCGACCGAGCCGGCGACGGTCTGGGCGCGACCTTCCGTGAGCCCGCCCGACGACAGCAGCAGTCCCAAGGCCACCGCCACCAGCCGACACCAGGATCTCGCACTCATGGTGATTCGCTCCCGCTGCCGGGCACCTGCACCACCTCCGAGCCACGGAACAGGGCGACGCTGCGGCTGGCCCGCCGGGCCCGGCTCACCTCGCTGTCCCATGTCGGCGTCTCGCGGGCGGAGGCGCCGCCTTCGGAAGGTCGTTCCCCCTCGCCGGGACGGGCGAGGCTGCGCAGCCCCAGCCAGAGCTTGCCCAGCTCGAGCGCCAGCGCCACGCGACGTGCCCCTTCCGGAGTCACCTCCAGGGTCGCCGTGCGGATCTTCGGCGACAGCTCGTCGCTGCCGTCGGCGGCGGTGCTCAGCCGCTGGCCCACGGCGATCACCCGCACGTCGCGCAGCACCGTCTCGGCGACGAACCGTTCCTGACCGCCGCTGCCTTCCGCCTGCAGGGTCTGGGTCAACAGCACGTCGACCCGGTCGCCGGGGAAGATCAGCCCCGCCGAACCGGTGGCCTGGTCCACCGGCACGGACACCGCCTGCATGCCGGGTTCGAGAACGGCGGCGAGAAAGCCCCGCTCGCCGGGACGCACGAGGGCGCCGCGGGTGATCGGTGCCCCCTCCTCGAGGGGGATGCGCACCACCGCGCCGACGAGATCCTCGATGGCGAGGCTGCCCTTCTCGACGTAGGTGGGGGGCAGGTCGACGTCCGGCCAGTCCTGCCAGCGCAGGCCCCGGGCGGTGACGAAGCTGCCCTGGGGAAGACGGCGCGCCGCCACCAGCACCTTTCTGGTCGCCTCCTCGACCTTCTCGGCCCGCACCTCCGCGGGCCGGCGCTGACCTTCGAGCCAGCTGCGGGCGAGGAACGCCGTCGCGCCGGCGGCGGCCAAGGCGAGGACGAGCAATAGCAGGCGACGGGCGAGCATGGCGCGCTCCTCAGCCGGTCGTGAAACGCTGGAACCAGATCCACAGCCCGCCGCAGGCTAGCGCGACGCCGTAGGGCACGCCCCGCGCGGGACCGGAAAGGCCGGCGGCGAGGGCCGCGGCCGGACGCAGACCGGCGACGGACAGCGATGCCAGGACGACGAACGCCCCGCGGGCGAACCAGGGACGGAGCAGCATGGCGAGCGCGATCACCCCACCGGCGAGGGCGGTCACGAGCAGGAAGTCGGGAAGACCGCCGAGACCCGACCAGATACCGAGTGCGGCCGCGAACTTGACGTCGCCGCCGCCCAGCCAGCCACGCGACCAGGCCCAGGCGAGGGGAAGGAACACCGCCAGCGCCGCCAGCAGCGGGTCCCAGATACGATAGGGTCCCTGGAGGAACTGCCACAAGGTGGCGACCGCGGCGAGCGCGGCGCAGAGACGGTTCGGCAGGCGCCGTTCGACGAGGTCGGCCACCGCCCCGAACAGGAGCAGCCCGGGCACCGCCGCCGCCAGTATGTCGCTCGCGCCGTTCACCTTGCCGGTTCTCCCCGCAGCCTCTCGATCCCGCGTCGGCGGACCGCCCGCGTCACAGCGCCGGCGATCCGCCGCGGAACAGGCGCCGGACGCCCCCGCCGGCGGACCGGCGGCGCGCCCGGCGACCCGGTCAGTTACCGCCCAGCTCGTCGGAGACGGTCTGGAAGGTGTTGGTCAGATTGTCGCCGAGCGTCGTCAGGATGCCGATGATCGCCACCGACACGAGCGCCGCGATCAGGCCGTACTCGATGGCCGTGGCGCCCTTCTCGTCGCGACAGAGGTTCCTCAGCAGTTGCATGGGTCTCTCTCCGATCTGTTGCTGACCGCATCGCCGGCATCCTCGCTCCCAACGGTTAAGAAATCGTGTACCCACGCCGCCCCACGCGCGCGTCGACCAGATTTCGTACCGGGATATGTACAGGATATGCGAAGCACGCCGCCTCCCGCGCTTGCGACGAAATGCTGCAACGCAACATTGGCCGCGGACGCTTGGCCACCTCGGTCGATCGTGCTTCTATGCGACGCGCAATCCCGCTTTCCCGCGTCCCGGCCCGGCGGTCCCGCCCGGCATCGGTTCCACGGGCACGAAGAACCCGTCCCAGAGGAGATCATCGTCATGGCTGACAGCGTCGTGATCGTGAGCGCCGCCCGCACCCCGATCGGCTCCTTCAACGGCAGCCTCGCCGGCCTGCCCGCGCACGAGCTCGGCCGGACGGCGATCGTGGCCGCGCTCGAACGCGCCGGCATCGAACCGGCGGAGGTCTCGGAGGTCATCATCGGCCAGATCCTGACCGCGGCGCAGGGTCAGAACCCGGCCCGCCAGGCTTCGGTCAACGCCGGCATCCCGGTCGAGGTCCCGGCCTACGGCGTCAACATGCTCTGCGGCTCGGGGCTCAAGTCCGTGGCCATGGCCAGCCAGGCGATCCGGCAGGGGGACAGCACCACGGTGGTGGCCGGCGGTCAGGAGAGCATGAGCCAGGCGCCCCACGCCGCCCATCTGCGGGCCGGCGTCAAGATGGGCTCGCAGGAGTTCGTCGACACCATGATCAAGGACGGGTTGTGGGACGCCTTCCACGGCTACCACATGGGCAACACGGCCGAGAACGTGGCCCGCAAGTGGCAGATCACGCGGGAGGAGCAGGACCGCTTCGCCTGCGCCTCGCAGAACAAGGCCGAGGCCGCCATCAAGGCGGGCCGGTTCAGGGAGGAGATCGTGCCGGTGACCATCCGCACGCGCAAGGGAGAGACGGTGGTCGATACCGACGAGTATCCGCGCTTCGGCACCACCCTCGAGGCGCTGGCCAAGCTGCGGCCGGCCTTCGACCGCGAGGGCACGGTGACCGCCGGCAACGCCAGCGGCATCAACGACGGCGCGGCGGCGCTGGTGGTGATGAGCGGCCGCGAGGCGGAGCGCCGCGGCATCGAGCCGCTGGCGCGGATCGTGAGCTGGGCCCAGGCCGGCGTCGAGCCGGCGGTGATGGGAACGGGCCCCATCCCCGCCTCCCGACGGGCGCTCGAAAAGGCCGGCTGGTCGGTGGACGATCTCGATCTCGTGGAGGCCAACGAGGCCTTCGCCGCTCAGGCCATCGCCGTCAACCGCGAGCTCGGCTGGGATCCCGAGAAGGTCAACGTCAACGGCGGCGCCATCGCCCTCGGCCATCCCATCGGCGCATCCGGCGCCCGCATCCTCACCACCCTTCTCCACGAGATGAAGCGGCGCGGTGCCAGGCGCGGCCTCGCCACCCTGTGCATCGGCGGCGGCATGGGCATCGCCATGTGCGTGGCCCGCGACTGAGGCGTCCCCGCCGCGGTTTCGGACATCGGTCGGGCCCGGGGCGCTTGCCGGGACCCGGCGCCTGATCTTCAATGTCGGGTACGACAACCGCGTCCGGCGGCACCGAGCGACGCCGCGACGGGCCGACAGCAGACGGGAGGATCGACGATGGCACGGACGGCACTGGTGACGGGCGGCACGCGGGGCATCGGCGCCGCCATCTCCACGGCCCTCAAGGAGGCCGGCTACGCGGTCGCCGCCAACTATCACGGCAACGACGAGGCCGCCCACCGGTTCCGCGAGGCCACCGGCATCCCCGTCTTCAAGTTCGACGTCGCCGACTACGAGTCCAGCCGCCGCGGGGTGGCGGCGGTGGAAGCGGAACTCGGCCCGATCGACATCCTGGTCAACAATGCCGGCATCACCCGCGACACCAGCTTCCACAAGATGACCCCCGAGCAGTGGCGGGCGGTGATCTCGACCAATCTCGATTCCCTGTTCAACGTCACGCGGCAGGTGATCGCGGGCATGCGCGACCGCGGCTTCGGCCGCATCGTCAACATCTCCTCGATCAACGGCCAGAAGGGGCAGTTCGGCCAGAGCAACTATTCGGCGGCCAAGGCCGGCGTCCTCGGCTTCACCAAGGCGCTCGCGCTCGAGAACGCCAAGAAGGGCATCACCGTCAACGCGGTGGCGCCCGGCTACATCGCCACAGAGATGGTGATGGCGGTGCCGGAGAAGGTGCTCAGGGAGGTGATCCTGCCGCAGATCCCGGTGGGTCGGCTGGGCCAGCCCGAGGAAGTGGCCCGCTGCGTCCTCTTCCTGGTGAGCGAGGAAGCGGGGTTCATCACCGGCGCCACGATCACCGCCAACGGTGGCCAGTACATGATCTGAGCGGCAGGCGGCGCAGTCGTCGCGAGCGGGGACCCGGCTTCTCTTTCCGCCGCACCACGGCTATGGGGTGGGGCGGGAAGGGAATTCGCTCATGAACGTCGCCCAGCTCTTCGCGAGGAACGCCCGCCGCGCCGCGGCTTCGCCGGCGCTCGCGCATGGCGGGGAGATCGTCCGCACCCACGGCGAACTCGCCGCACGGGCCGCCCGCCTCGCGGCCGGCATGAACGAGCGTTTCGGCCTCGCCGCGGGCGAACGGGTGGCGATCTTCGCCCGCAACGCGCCGGAGTACGTCGAGCTGCTGCTGGCCTGCTGGTGGGGCGGTTTCGCCCCGGTTCCGGTCAACGCCCGCCTCCATCCCTCCGAACTCGCCTGGATCCTCGAGCACTGCCGGGCATCCCTGCTGTTCGCGAGCGAAGACCTGACCGCGGCTCTCGGTGATCTGCCGTCCTGTCTGCGGGACACGCTGGTGATCGGTTCCCCCGCCTTCGAGGCACTCGCGAACGCCGATCCGCGGGAGATCGAACCGACCGCGGCGGATCATCTCGCCTGGCTGTTCTACACCTCGGGGACCACCGGCCGGCCGAAGGGAGCGATGATCACCCATCGCAACCTGCGGGCCATGACCTACGCCTACTTCGTCGACGTGGACGGCATCGCCCCCGGCGACGCGATCGTCCATGCGGCTCCCCTCTCCCACGGCTCGGGGCTCTACATCCTGCCGCACGCCGCCGCCGGCGCCGTCCAGGTGGTGCCCGAAAGCGGCGGCTTCGATCCCGCGGAGCTGTTCGCGCTGCTGCCCCGCTGGCCGGGCACCACTCTGTTCGCGGCGCCGACGATGGTGAACAGGCTGGTCGATCACGCGCGCCGCCACGCCGCGGACAGCGCTGCCCTCAAGACCATCGTCTACGGCGGCGCGCCCATGTACCTCGCCGACCTCGACGCCGCCCACGAGGTCTTCGGGTTCAAGCTCGCCCAGATCTACGGCCAGGGCGAAAGCCCGATGACCATCACCGCCCTCGACAAGCGGGCCCACGCGGATACCGGTCATCCGCGCTGGCGCGAGCGGCTGCGGTCCGCGGGCACGCCACAGATCGTCTGCGAGGTGCGGATCGCCGACGAGGAGGGGCGGACGCTTCCCGAGGGCGAGGTCGGCGAGATCCTGGTCCGCGGCGACAGCGTGGTGCCGGGCTACTGGGAGGATCCCGGGGCCACCGCCCGGACCATGGGTGACGGCTGGCTGCGCACCGGGGATCTCGGCACCTTCGACGGCGACGGCTTCCTCTACATCAAGGATCGTTCGAAGGATCTGATCATCTCCGGCGGCGCCAACATCTATCCGCGCGAGGTGGAGGACGCGCTGCTGACCCATCCCGGCGTCCGTGAGGTGTCGGTGATCGGTATCCCGGACCGCGAGTGGGGCGAGCGGGTGGTGGCCTGCGTGGTGGCGGCGTCCGGGGTCGGCGAAGAGGAGCTCGACGCCTGGTGCCTCGCCCGCATCGCCCGCTTCAAACGCCCCCGTCGCTATCTGTTCCTCGACGCATTGCCCAAGAACGCCTACGGCAAGATCCTCAAGCGGGAACTGCGCGCCCGGCTGACGGCCGACCCGGCCCGGAACTGAGTGCCTGTAGGGTGGCTTGCCAGCCCCGCCCGCCCCCCCCTAAGATCGCCCCGAAAACAGGCGGCAGGCAACAAGCCGCCAGGTCCGCAGAGGGGAGGCTCACAGCCATGACCACACGCCGCGCAATGCTGGCAGCCGCCGCGACGGCGCTCCTGATCGCCGCCGGGGCCGGCGCCGAGGCGGCCTATCCGGAACGTCCCATCACCCTGATCGTGCCCTACGGCGCCGGCGGTGCCACGGACATCGCCGCCCGCAACATGACCGCGGTGACGCCCAAGTACATTCCGGTGCCGATCCTGGTGGTCAACAAGACGGGTGCCGGCGGCGCCACCGGAACCGCCTTCGTCGCCAACGCCGCGGCTGACGGCTACACGATGATGGTGGCCCGGGTAGGGTCCCACACCGTCAACCCGGCGATGAAGGCGAACCTTCCCTACTCGATCGACGACTTCCGCTATGTCGGCGTGTTCGAGATCAATCCCGTGGTCTGCGCCACCTCGCCCAACTCGGGCATCGATTCGATGGAGGCCCTGATTGCGGCCGTGAAGGCGAGGCCGGGCGAGATCACCTACAGCTCCTCGGGCGTGGGTTCGATGCTGCATCTGGCCGGCGTGCTGGTGCTCGACGCCTTCGGGGTCGAGAACGCCACCCAGATGGTCACCCACCTGCCCTTCCGCGGCGGCGGCGAGGCCGCCCGTCAGGTGGTGGCCGGCAACGCTACCTTCATCTGCACCAATTCCTCGGCGCTCATGGGCCACATCCAGAGCGGCGCCCTCAAGCCGCTGATGGTCACCACCAAGGAGCGGCTCGAAGGGGTGGACGCGCCGACCGCGGCCGAATTGGGCAAGCCCGAGCTCGAGGTGCTGGTGGGCTGGAGCGGCATCGCCGGCCCCAAGGATCTCGTGGACGAAGCCTACGAGGCCTGGGTCGGCTGGCTCGGCCAGATCACCAAGGATGCCGAGTTCAAGGAGCGCATGGGTGCGCTGGGCTCGATCGTCGTCAGCATGACCCCGGAGGAGTCGGTGCAGTTCATCCGCCATCAGTACGAGGTCTTCCGGGCGCTCGTCGACAAGCTCGGCATGCGCGTCGAGTGACCCGGGCCCGCCGGCCGGCGCGATGACGACGAGACGCCGCGACCTGCTGCTGGGCATCGGGGTCGCGGCGTTCGCCGTTCTGCTGCTGCTGGTGGTGATTCCCCTCGGCGTCCATGTGCCGAAGGCGGTGCGCGCGGCCGTGCTCTCGCCGGATCTCTGGCCGCGGGTGATCGCGGGCATGCTCCTCCTTTTCGGGACCGTCCTCGCGCTGCAGGCCCGGTTCGGTGCCGGTGACGAGGACGACTGGCAGGCGCCGGGTTTCGACCCGCTGGCGGCGCTGCGGTTCCTCGCCACCCTCGGCCTGTTTCTCCTCTACTACTGGCTGGTGCGTCGGCTCGGCATGGTGCTCGCGAGCAGCCTCGCCATCCTGGCCTTCGGACTGTTCGGGCGGACCCGCCATACGCTGCTGCTCTTGGCCACCGCCCTCGTGCTGCCCTTCCTGCTCTGGGGCTTCTTCTACGAGATCGCCGGCATCCCGCTGCCGTCGGGCGACTGGGTGAGCTGGCCGTGAACGCCTGGGACGCCGCCTACTGGGCCTTCCAGACCATCGCCCAGCCGGAGGCCGTCGCCGCGCTCGCGCTCGGCGTGGTGATCGGGGTGATCGTCGGTGCCATCCCCGGCATGAGCGCCACCATGGGCGTCGCGCTCACCCTCCCCTTCACCTTCTCGATGGAGCCGCTCGTGGGCATTCTGCTGCTGCTCGGCGTCTACAAGGGCGGCATCTTCGGCGGCTCCATCCCGGCCATCCTGATCAAGACGCCGGGAACGCCGGCGTCGAGCTGCACCGTGCTCGACGGGCACCCGCTGGCCGAACGGGGCGAGGCCGGCAAGGCCCTCGAGATGGCGCTCTACGCCTCCTGCATCGCGGATGTGATCTCCAACCTCGCCCTCATCCTGTTCGCCGCCTGGCTCGCCGCCTTCGCCCTGAGCTTCGGCCCGCCGGAGTTCTTCACCCTCATCCTGTTCTCGCTCACCATCATCGCCGGCGTCTCCGGCGATTCCCTGACCAAGGGGCTGATCTCCGCCGGCTTCGGCCTGCTGGCGGCGACCGTCGGTCTCGATCTCGTCTACGGCACGGATCGATTCATCTTCGGCCAGACCGAGCTGATGGCCGGGCTCAATTTCATCCCCGTGCTCATCGGCCTCTTCGCCCTTCCCGAGATCCTCGCATATCTGCGCCGGCCGACCGAAGGCGTCGGCAAGGTCATGGACCTCGGCCGCCACCACGTCACCTGGCGGGAGTTCCGGCGCTGCCTGCGGGGCATCGGGCTGGGCAGCGTGATCGGCGTCGTGATGGGCGCCATTCCCGGCATCGGCGGCGCCCCCTCGGCCTTCCTGGCCTACAGCGAGGCGCGCAGGATCTCCCCCAACCGCGACCGCTTCGGCAAGGGCGAGCTCGAGGGCGTGGCCGCCTCGGAGGCCGGCAACAACGGCGTCGCCGGCGCCACCCTCATTCCCCTGCTGGCTCTCGGGGTGCCGGGCGACGTCATCACCGCCGTCATCCTCGGCGCCTTCATGGTCCACGGGCTGCGTCCCGGCCCGATCATGTTCCAGCAGAACATCATCCTCGTCTACGCCCTGTTCATGGGCATCCTGCTGAGCTCGGTGTTCCTGTTCATCACCGGCAAGATCGCCATCCGCGCCTTCCGGCGCGTGGCCGACATTCCCCGCTCGATCCTCTATCCGAGCGTGCTCGCCCTCTGCGTGTTCGGCGCCTACGCCATCAACAACACCATGTTCGACGTGCTGGTGATGTTCGCGACCGGCGTCCTCGGCTATTTCATGATGCGCACCGGCATTCCCGCCGCCCCCTTCCTCATCGCCTTCATCCTGGGACCGATGCTGGAGGACAATTTCCGCCAGGCGATGCTCATGTCCCAGGGCAGCTTCACCATCTTTCTGCGGAGCGGCATCACCTGGTTCTTCTGGGCGGCCACCGCCCTCAGCATCGGCCTCATCGTCCGCCGCGGCCTCGGGCGCCGACGGCGACCGGCCACCGCCGGCGGCGACTGAGCCGGTGCCCGCCGGAGGAGAGACGCCCATGACCTTCCGGGCCGCCATCGTCCAGCGACCGCCGGTTGCCCTCGACCTCGCCGCCTCGCTCGAACGGGCCGTCGAGTGGCTCGCCGAGGCGGCGGCGGAAGGCGCCCGGCTGGTGCTCTTTCCCGAGACCTTCCTGCCGGGCTATCCGAGCTGGATCTGGCGCCTGCGGCCCGGCCCCGACCTCCGGCTCGCCAACCGCATCCACGCCCGTCTGCGCCGGAACGCGGTCGACCTCGCGGCCGCCGATCTGGATCCCCTGCGCGAGGCCGCCGCCCGTCACCGGACGGTGGTGGTCGTCGGGCTGCACGAGATCGATTCCGCCTTCAGCGGCAGCACCCTCTTCAACACCGTCGTGGTGATCGGGCCCGACGGGCGGATCCTCAACCGGCATCGCAAGCTCGTGCCCACCAACCCCGAGCGGATGGTCTGGGGACGGGGCGACGCCAGCGGACTGCGGGTGGTGGACACGCCGCTCGGGCGGCTCGGCACCCTCATCTGCTGGGAGAACTACATGCCGCTCGCCCGGTTCGCCCTCTACGCCCAGAACATCGACATCTACCTGGCCCCGACCTGGGACTGCGGCGACACCTGGCTCGCTTCGATGACCCACATCGCCCGCGAGGGCGGCTGCTGGGTGCTGGCCACCGGCACCGCCATGCAGGCCGGGGATCTGCCCGCGGACTTCCCGGATCGCGATCGACTCTATCCCGATCCCGCGGAATGGCTGTGCACCGGCGATGCGGTGGTGGTCCGCCCCTTCGGTGGCGTCGTCGCCGGTCCACTCACCCGCGAGAAGGGGATCCTCTACGCCGAAATCGATCCCGAGGCGGCGCGGCGCGCCCGCCGCACGCTCGACGTGGCCGGCCACTACGGCCGGCCCGACCTCTTCCGGCTGGAGGTCGATCGACGTCCCAGGCCACCCGTCGCCTTCCGCGATTCAGGCGAGCCCGCCGCCGAGGAATAGCCGGCCGATCCGCGGGTCGGCGAGGATCTCTCCGGCCGGCGCCTGCAGTGCCACCCGTCCCTGATCGAGGACGATGCCCACATCGGAGATGCCGAGGGCGCTCTTCGCGTTCTGCTCGATCATCAGCACCGCCACGCCACGATCGCGCAGCGCCGTGAGGATGGCGAAGATCTCGCGGGTCATCTTCGGCGACAGGCCGAGCGAGGGCTCGTCCACGAGGAGCAGCCGCGGTTCGAGCAGCAATGCCCGGGCGATCTCGAGCAGTTTCTGCTCGCCGCCGGAGAGCACCGAGGCCTGCATCCCCGCCCGCTCGCCCAGAACAGGAAAACGGGCGAGGAGGGCGTCGACCCGGGCATCCAGATCCGACAGCGCGAATGCGGCGGCCCCGAGCTCCAGATTGTGGCGCACCGAAAGCTCGGGAAACAAGTTGCGCCCCTGGGGCACGAAGACGAGGCCGCGGGCCAGGAGCTCCCGCGGGCTCCGGCCGGTGATCTCCTCGCCGGCGAACCGCACGCGTCCACCGCGGGGCGGCAGGAGGCCGAAAACGGCCTTCATCAGGGTCGATTTGCCCGCCCCGTTGGGACCGATCACCGTCGTCACGGTGCCGGCGGCCACCTCGAGGCTGGCGCCACGAAGGATGGTCACCGGGCCGTAGCCCGCAACCAGATCCTCGACAGCGAGCAGCGCCTCAGCCGCCAAGGTAGGCCTCGATCACCTCGGGGTCGGCGCGCACGGCCTCCGGCGCACCTTCGGCGATGATGCGCCCCTCGGCCATCACCAGAACGCGGCTGCAAAGGCCCATGACGAACTCGATGTTGTGCTCGATCAGCACGAAGCTCGCACCCCGTTCGCGGTTGAGAAGCCGCAGCCGCTCCCCCAGCTCCGCGAGCATACCGGGGTTGACGCCGCCCGCCGGCTCGTCGAGGAACACGAGCCGCGGCCCGGCCATGAAGGCCATGGCGATGTCGAGGAGCTTCTGCTGGCCGTAGGAAAGCGAGCCCGCGGGCTCGCGGGCGAGATGCGCGAGGCGGAAGAAGGCCAGCATCCGCTCCACCTCTTCGGCGAGACCGGCATCGGGAGGGCCGAACAGCCGCCCCGCCATCGATCCCCGGTGTTCCTGCCCCGCGGCCAGCAGATTGGCGCGCACCTCGAGCCCGGGAAAGATCTGGAGGAGCTGGAAGGTGCGGCCGATGCCGAGGCGGGCGAGCGCACTCGGGCGCATGCCGGTGATGTCGCGACCGGCGAAGCGCACCCTGCCGGCGGTGGGCCGGAGCTGGCCCAGGATGCAGTTGAAGAGGGTGGACTTGCCGCTGCCGTTGGGGCCGATGATGCCCAGGATCTCACCCTCGGCGAGCGAAAAGGAGACGGAATCGACGGCGAGAATGCCGCCGAAACGGCGCGAGAGACCCTCCACCTCGAAGAGCGCGCTCATCCGGCCACCGGCCGGCGGCCGAGACGCAGCCGCTCCGCGATGCCCATGAGCCCGCCGGGCAGGAACACCAGCACGAGGATCACGAGCAGGGCGTAGAAGACGAGGTAGAGCCCCTCCGAGAAGCGCAGCCATTCCGGCAGCAGGACGGCGATCGCCGCCCCCAGCCAGGGCCCGAAGAAGCGCCCCGATCCGCCCACCACCACCATCAGCAGCAGGTTGAGCGACATGCCGAGGGCGAAGGGATAGGGATCGATGTACTGGACGAGGGGCGCGTAGACGGTGCCGGCCAGCGAGCCCACCGCCGACCCGATGGCGAAGGCCAGGAGCGTGTAGCGACGGGTGTCGATGCCCAGGCTCTCGGCCCGCACCGGGTTCTCGCGCAGGGCCTCGAACGCCCGCCCCCAGGGCGAGCGCAGGAGCAGTCCCAGGGCGAGGGTGACCAACAACAGCATCGCCAGACAGAAGTAGTAGAAGACCAGCGGATCGTCCGTCGCCAGGCCGAAGATCCGCGGTCGCGGGATGCCGGGGATGCCGTAGACGCCGCCCGTGAGCCAGTCCTCGTTGCGGAACACCAGGAAGAGGAGGGTATTGGCGCCGAGGGTGACGAAGGCGAGATAGTGGTGCTGGACCCGGAGCGCCGGATAGCCGAGGAGCCAGCCCACGATCAGCCCGAGCCCCACCCCGACCGCCATGCCGAGCGCGAGCGGCCAGCCGGCGGTGGTGAGCAGCGCCGCCGCATAGGCACCGATGCCGACGAACGCGCCCTGGGCGAGCGACACCTGCCCGGCATAGCCGAGGGTGAGGTTGAGGCCCATGGCGGCGATGGTCAGCACCGCCCAGAGGCTCATGAGATAGATCCCGTAGCCGCGGAGTGTGAGCGGCAGCAGAAGGAGAAGGATCGTCACCGCCAGCCCGATCGCCGGACCGGCGAGCCGCCCCGCGCTCATACCGTACGTTCCTCGGCCCGGCCCCAGAGCCCGTGCGGCCGGAGCAGGATGACGGCGATCAGCAGCAGCAGCAGAATGCCCGTCCGGTAGTCGGAGGACAGATAGGCGGCGCCGAAATTGTCCACCACGCCGACCAGGAAGCCGCCGGCGATGGCGCCCCGGATCTGGTTGAAGCCGCCGACGATGGCGGCGATGAAGGCGATCAGCCCAAGGGTCTCGCCGTTGTCGAACTTGGCCAGATAGACGGGGCTGATGAGGATCGAGGCCAGGGTCACGAGGGCGGCGTTCAGGAGAAAGGTGTAGAGCACCATGCGCCGGGTCGGGATGCCGAGGACGAGCGCCACTTCGGGGTTCTGGGCGGTGGCCTGCATCATCCTTCCGAGCCGGGTCCGGGTCAGAAAGAGCTGCATGGCGAGAATGGCGAGGCCGGCCACCAGCAGCACGGCGATATCCTGGAGCGACAGCACGGCGCCCGCGAGATGGAGGGTGCCGCCCGCCACCAGGGAGGGGAAGGGCTGGGCTTCGGCGCTGTAGAACTCCTTGACGCTTTCCTTGAGCAGAATGCCGACCGCGATGGTCGCGATCACCACCGGCAGCACGCCCTGCGGCAGCAGCGGATCCACGATCGCCCGCTTGAACAGGAGGCCGAGGACGAGCAGCGCCAGGACCAGCGCCAGCAGGATCGCCAGCCCCAGCGGCAGCCCCAGCCATTCCGTGCCGGCGAGGACGAAGAAGGCCGGCAGCATGACGAACTCGCCCTGGGCGAAGTTGATGGTGCGGGCCGTCTGCCAGAGGAGGGCGAAGCCGGCGGCGGCGAGGGCGTAGATCGCCCCCGTCGCCAGCCCCGCCAGCAGGAGCTGGAGGACGTTACCCATGGGTCCGTCCGCGGGCGAACCGCCTTCGGTGGCGCCCCCCGGCCCCGGTCCTCGCCGTCACGGCTCCCTTCAGTTGCAGGTGACGCCCAGCGGCGGCAGCGTGTCGACGATCTTCTGCTTGCCGTCCACCACCTCGGCGAGGAAGCTCACCCGGTCCACGTCGCCCTTGTCGTCCCAGCTGGTCTCGATGAGGATACCCGGCTCCTGTTCGAGGGTGATCGTGGTGCAGTGGAGAGCGTCGGCGAAGGCCTTGCGGTCGAACCCGCCGATGCGCTCGGTGATCTCCTTGACCGTATAGACGGCGAGGTAGCCCTTGATGGCGTTGTGGTCGGGCGTCGTGTCGTAGCGGGCCACGAACTTGTCCCGGAAGGCCGCGATCGAGGGCAGCGGCGCGTCGGCCGAGAGACCGACATGGCCCCGCACGCCGTTGGCCGCCTCGCCGGCGAGCTCGATCACCTTCTGATTGAGCAGGGTGGTCTCGCCGATGAGCGGAACGTCGAGCCCCTGTTTCCTGGCCTCGCGCAGGAACCGGGCGCTCTCCTCCTCGTGCAGATAGACGAAGGCCGCATCGGGCGCCGCCTGCTTGATCTTCACCACATCGGCGGCGAAATCGCTCTGGCCCACCTCGCTCGAGATGTCGGCCACCACCTTGATGCCCCGCTTCTCCATCTCGGCCACGAAGGCGTCCCGGCCGCCGCGTCCGAAATCGTTGTTGACCCAGAGCACGGCCACCGACTTGGCGCCGATACCGTCGCGGATGTAGTTGGCGAGCTTGGGCATGCTGGCGGCCTGGCTGAGGCTCGTCCGGAAGATGAAGGGATTGCCCATCTCGGTGATGACCGAGGCCTCGGAACCCACGATCTGCGGCACGCCGGCCTGCCGGGTGAGCTGCATGTTGACCTTGGTGGACGAGGAATAGATGGGTCCCAGCACCACGTAGGGATCGAGATCGAGGGCCTTCTGCACGGCGGCCCGCGAGACGCCCGGATTGCTCTGGGTGTCGAAATGGGTGATCTCGATGCTGCGCCCGAGGATGCCGCCGGCGGCGTTGATCTCCTCCACCGCCATCTCGACCGCGTTCTTCCACATGTTGCCGACCGTGGCGCCGTTGCCCGAAAGCTCGATGACATCGGCGATCCGCACCGTTTCCGCCGCCTGCAGGGACGGTGCGGCGAGTGCCAGCAGGGCGATCGCCGAGAGCAGCTCACGTCTTCTCATGGTCGGGTGCCTCCCTCCGGTTCTCCGTTCTTCCCGGACCCGGATCATGCCGCCCCGGCCGGGAATTGCAACCATCGGCCGGATTCCCCGCCGCGACTTCGCCCGGTCGCTCCCCGCATGACGCACCCGCACAAGCCGGTGGCACGAATCGCGCAAGGTCACGCGCCCCGGCCACGCCAAGATGGCACGTTCCCGCGTGCCACGGGATCCTCGGCCGACAACATGGGGAGGCGACACTCATGGCCGACGCGCGCATTCCGGAGCCCACCGGGCTCGCGACACCCATCGAGACCGATTACCGGATCGGCCAGCACAACATCGCAGTGAAACTCGGCCCCTTCGGCCTCGACATCCACAACCCGGTGTTCGTGGTGTCGGGGCTGACGGTGGTCGTCTTCGTCCTCCTGGCCCTCGCCCTGCAGGAGCAGGCGGAGGCCTTCTTCCTCTGGCTCCGCGGCCTCCTGACCTCGGGCTTCGACTGGTTCTTCCTGCTTTCGGCCAACATCTTCGTGATCGTCGGCCTCGTACTGATCGTCTCGCCCCTGGGCCGGGTGCGCATCGGCGGCACGGAAGCGAGGCCCGACTATTCCTACCTCTCCTGGTTCGCGATGCTGTTCGCGGCGGGCATGGGCATCGGGCTCATGTTCTTCGGCGTCGCCGAGCCCATTTCCCACTACACCTCCTCCGTCGCCGAGAACGCGGGCACGCCCGAGAGCTGGGCCCCGCTCGCCGGCGCGCCGGGGGATCCCGAGGGTGCGCGGCGCCTCGCCATGGCCGCCACCATCTTCCACTGGGCCCTGCATCCCTGGGCGATCTACGCCCTCGTGGCGCTGGCGCTCGCCCTCTTCGCCTACAACAAGGGGCTGCCCCTCACCATGCGCTCGATCTTCTATCCGATCTTCGGCGAGCGCACCTGGGGCTGGCCCGGCCACGTCGTCGATACCCTCGCCGTGTTCGCGACCCTGTTCGGTCTCGCCACCTCGCTCGGCATCGGTGCCCAGCAGGCCAACGCCGGTCTCGAATTCCTTTTCGGCGTGCCGGTCGACGACCTCTCCAAGGTGGTCCTGGTGATCGGCATCACCGTCATCGCCGTCACCTCGGTGGTCATGGGGCTCGACGCCGGCGTCAAGCGCCTTTCCGAGATCAACATGGTGCTGGCGGCCCTGCTGCTGCTGTTCGTGCTGCTGTTCGGGCCGACGGCGGCGCTGGTTACCGGCTTCTTCGCCAACCTCGCCGCCTACGCCCAGTACCTGCCCGCCCTTTCGAACCCCTTCGGGCGCAGCGATGCCAATTTCGCCCAGGGATGGACGGCCTTCTACTGGGCCTGGTGGATCTCCTGGTCGCCCTTCGTCGGCATGTTCATCGCCCGGGTGAGCCGGGGGCGCACGGTGCGCGAGTTCATCGTCAGCGTGCTGCTGATCCCCTCGCTGGTCTCGGTGCTGTGGATGACGGTGTTCGGCGACACCGCGATCGCGCTGGTGACGGAGGGCATGCAGACGATCGCCGATGCCGCCCTCGAGCTCAAACTGTTCGCCATGCTGGGCGGGCTGCCGCTCTCCGGGATCACCTCCTTCGTCGGCATCCTGCTGGTGATCGTCTTCTTCACCACCTCCTCCGATTCGGGCTCCCTCGTGATCGACACCATCACCGCCGGCGGCAAGGTGAACGCACCGCTGGCCCAGAGGGTCTTCTGGGCGATCTTCGAGGGACTCGTGGCCATCGCGCTCCTCCTGGGCGGCGGCCTCGTGGCCTTGCAGGCGGCGGCGGTTTCCACCGGCCTGCCCTTCACGGTGGTGCTGCTGCTGGGCTGCTACACCCTGATCCGGGGGCTGCTTCGCGAGCCGCGCTAGGCTTCAGCCGCGGCTCATGCCGAACAGCGGGCGCAGTCGCGTGCCGAGCCAGTTGCCGGCAAAGGCGAACACCATCCAGGCCCAGCCGTGGAGGCTGCCGGAGGCGATGCCGGAGAAGAAGGCGCCGATGTTGCAGCCGAAGGCGAGGCGCGCGCCGTAGCCCAGGAGCAGGCCGCCGATGGCCGCCGACAGGAGGGCCCGCGCCGGCAGCCGCCATACGGGACGGAAGGCGCCGGCGAGACCGGCGGCCAGAAAGGCTCCGAGAATGATCCCCAGGTTCATCACCGAGGTGACGTCCCGCCAGACGGGCGCGTCCAGCGCTCCGGCCCGCGCCGCCCAGTAGGGCCATTCGCGCACCGATATGCCGATGGCGTCGAACAGCTTCGCGCCCCAGAGCGCGAAGCCCCAGGTGATGCCCCACGGCCGCCCGGCGAGCGCGAGGGTGGCGTAGTTCAGAAGGGCCAGCGCCACGGCACCGGCCAGGATCGGCCAAGGGCCGCGCAGAAGATCCCAGCGTCGCCGCGGGAGACGTTCGGGACCACCACGCCGTCGCTCCACGACCAGGGTGAGGAGAACGATCGCCCCGAACAGCGCGAGGTTGAGGGCCAGCGCCGGGACCAGCCCGAGTTCCCTCACGAGGGACACCGGTGGCAGCGCGGGCTGGGCGAGCCAGAACGGCATGTGGGCGGTGCCGATCACCGAGCCGAGGACGAAGAAGGCCAAGGTCACCACCATGCGGGTGCTGCCGCCGCCGACCGTGAACAGGGTGCCGGAGGCGCAGCCGCCGCCGAGCTGCATGCCGACGCCGAAGAGAAAGGCCCCGACCGCGAGACTCACTCCGATCGGGGCGACGAAGCCGCCCACCGGCCGGCCGAAGAGCTGGCCGGCATCGAGCGCAGGAAAGAACAGAAGGACCGCCACCGCCAGCATCAGCATCTGGGCGCGCAGCCCCCGCCCCTCGCCTTCGACCAGGAAGCGCCGCCAGGCGTAGGTGAAACCGAAGCTCGCGTGATAGAGGCTGATCCCCAGCAGCAGCCCCACGAGGAGCAGGGCGGCCATGCGCGGACCGGCCGCCTGCAGGGCCATCGCCGCCCCGGCCAACCCCAGCACCAGCGCACCGCCCACGACCCGCAGGTCGGGCCCGCTTCGCGCCATCGCGCCGGTCACCGTGGTCGCCATTTCAACAGCCCTACGTCGGGGTTATGCTTTCTTCACATTCTGCATTCGTCGTTTTCGTCGTCAAGTGCGGCCCACGGCCGCTCGGCTCCGGACGGAACGGATTTCACCATGAGGGCGGCCGTGCCGTCATCTCAACGGGATGTGAGACGGCTCCCGCGGGTGCCGGCGGCGGATGACCGGCCGGCCGCGGGCGAGCTCCTCGGCCGGCAGATGACAGAGGATCCGGTGATCCCCGTCGAAGCGACGCAGGGGCGGTTCCCGTTCCTCGCAGACGGAACCGATCCTGCGCGGGCAGCGGGTGTGGAAGGGGCAGCCCGCCGGCGGATCGAGGGCCGAAGGGAGTTCGCCTTCGAGGAGGATGCGCCTCTTCACGAGCCCGGGATCGGCCAGCGGCACGGCGGAGAGCAGGGCTTCGGTATAGGGGTGATAGGGCGGCGCGAACACCGCCCCGGTCGGTCCCTGCTCGACGATCCGCCCGAGGTACATCACCGCCACGCGGTCGGCCAGATAGTGCACGAGGGAGAGATCGTGGCTGATGAACAGGAGCGTCGTGCGCCGCCGGCGCTGGATGTCGGTCAGAAGCCCGGTGATCGCCGCCTGCACCGAGACGTCGAGGGCCGAGACCGGCTCGTCGGCGACCACCAGCCGCGGATCGCCGGCGAACGCCCGGGCGATGCCGATGCGCTGCTTCTGGCCGCCGGAGAGCTGACGCGGCCGACGCCGGAAGAAGGCACGCGGCAGCTTGACCAGATCGAGGAGCTCGTACACGCGGCGCCGTACCTGGGCGCGGTTCCGGGCGGCGCCGAACTTCCGCACCACCCGGGCGATCTGGAAACCCACCGCATGGCTGGGGTTGAGGGTCTCCGAGGGGTTCTGGAAGATCATCTGCAGATGGGCGACGATCTCGGGCGGACGGGTCTCCACCGGCGCGCCGGCGATCTCCCGCCCCTCGAAGGTGATGCGCCCGGCGGTGGCCGGCTCCAGCCCCACCAGCACCTTGGCGAAGGTGGATTTGCCGCAGCCCGATTCGCCGACGATGGCGAGGGTCTCCCCTTCCCGGGCGACCAGATCCAGTCCCTCGTTGGCGGCGATGCGCCGTGTCCCGTCCCGGCCCGTCAGGGCGGCGAACAGCCCGCCGTCGAGTTCGTACTCCTTGCGCAACCGGTGCACCTCGAGCACCACCGGTCCCGGCCCCTCGGCCGTCCGCGGCTCCGGCCCACGGCTCTCCCTCTCCCATGCGATCTCCGCCTGGCGGGCACAGCGCACGCGATGGCCCGGATCGGCGTCCAGCGGGCGCATCCGCTGCTCGCGGTCGCAGGTACCTTGGCGGTAGTGGGTGCAGCGGGGACCGAAGAAGCAGCCGCCGGGGCGCTCGTGGGGAAGCGGCAGCTGGCCGGGGATCGGGCGCAGGGGCCGGGCCCGCCGGTCGCTGTCCGGCAGCGGGATGGCGGCGAACAGTCCGCGCGCGTAGGGATGCCGCATGCCGGCGAAGACGTTCGTCACCGGCCCCTCCTCGACCACCTGGCCGGCGTACATTACGGCCACCCGGTCGCAGGTCTCGCGGATCAGCCCCAGATTGTGACTGATGTAGAGAATGGCGGTGCCGAACCGCTCGGCGACGCCACGGATCAGATCGACGATCCCCGCCTCGACGGTGACGTCGAGCGCGGTGGTCGGCTCGTCGAGGAGGAGCAGCGCGGGATCGGCCAAAAGCGCCATGGCGATCACCACCCGCTGCTGCTGGCCGCCCGAGAGCTCGTGGGGGTAGGCGGAGAAAATGCGGCGAGTGTCGGGAAGCCCCACCCGCGCGAGTATGTCGAGCGCGCGTTCGCGCGCCTCGGCCCTTCCCGCCCCCGCATGGTAGCGGGGAACCTCGACGAGCTGCCGGCCGACCGTCATCGAGGGGTTCAGGGAGGCCATCGGCTCCTGGTAGACCATGCTGATCCGCGAGCCCCGGATCCGGCGCAGCTCGCGTTCGCTCATGGTGGTGAGCTCCCGGCCGTCGAAGCGGATGCTGCCGGCGACGATGCGTCCCGCGCGTCCGAGATAGCGCATCACGGCCAGCGCCACCGTCGACTTGCCGCAGCCCGATTCGCCGACCAGCCCCACCGCCTCGCCGCGCGCGATCGCGAGATCGAACCCCACCACCGCGGGCACCTCGCCGGCGCGGGTGAAGTAGGAGACGCCGAGGCCCTCGCAGGCGAGTATCGGCCGCTTTGCGCTCGCCCCCATGTCCCTCAGTCCCTCAGCGAGATCTCGCGCAGCCCGTCGGCCAGCAGGTTGAAGCCCAGCACCAGCGAGGAGACGGCGAGCGCCGGAAAGACCATGGCGTGGCCGGCGAACGCCCCCATCGGTTGCGTCTCGGCGATCATCGCCCCCCAGTCGGGATCGGGCGGCGGCAGACCGAGCCCGAGAAAGCCGAGGGTGGCGAGGGCGATGGTCGTGTAGCCCATGCGCAGGCAGGCGTCGACGAGGAGCGGCCCGCGGGCGTTGGGCAGCAGTTCGACGAGCATGATCCACAGCGCACCCTCGCCCCGCGCCCGCGCGGCGAGAACGTAGTCGCGGGTCCGCAGATCGAGCACGAGACCGCGGACGATCCGCATGATGGCGGGGGCCGAGGCGAAGGTGACGGCGAGCACGATGTTGAGGGGCGAGGCGCCGATCCGGGTGATGACGACGATGTAGAGGACCATCACCGGAAAGCTCAGCAGCAGATTGGCCACGAACGACAGGATCTCGTCCCACCATCCGCCGCGATAGCCGGCCACGAGCCCCATGGCGATACCGACGAGATAGGCGGCGAGGGTGGCGAGACCGGCCCAGACCAGGACCCGACGCGCGCCCCAGATCAGTCGCGAGAGCACGTCCCTGCCCTTGATGTCGGTGCCGAGCCAGAAGGTGGCAGTGCCGTCGGCACTGACCGAAAGGGGCGGGCGGAGGGGCTCCAGCGGCAGATTGGGGTCGGCCAGCGGCAGCAGCGGCGCCAGCACCGCCATCGCCAGCCAGAAGAGGAGAATGGCGGCGCCGGCCATCGCCACCGGGCTTTCGCGGAGAACGCCCAGGCTGCGCAGGGCGGCGGCGAGCAGGGGAAGCGCCTCGCTCCGGTCCCGCCGTCCGCGTACTGCCATCAGCCGCCCTCCCGGGCGAAGCGGATGCGCGGGTTCAGAAGGGTGTAGCCCACATCGGAGAGGAACTGCGAGAACACCGCCACGAAGACGGCGACCATGGTGCAGGCCTCGATCAGATAGATGTCGCCGAACATGGCGGCTTCATAGAGAAGGGCGCCGAAGCCCTTGTAGGCGAAGAAGACCTCCACCACGATCACCCCCGACAATAGCCAGTTGAGCTGGAGCACGATCACGGTGAAGGGGGCGATCAGGGCGTTCCTGAGCGCATGGCCGAGGATCACCCGGTGGCGCGGCAGCCCCTTCAGGACGGCGGTGCGGATGTAGGGCGAGGTCATCACCTCGGCCATCGAGGCCCGGGTCATGCGTGCCACATAGCCGAAGTCGTAGAGCACCAGCACCGCCACCGGCAGCACGAGCTGCCTCCAGTCGAAACCGCCGGTCATCGAGGAGGTCCCGGGCAGCCAGCGCAGTTCGAACACGAACAGGGCGACGAGAAAGGCCGCCGAGGCGAACTCGGGGATCGAGGTGGTGCCGATGGAGAGGAAGGAGAGCAGGCGGTCCAAGAGCGACCCCTCGCGCATGCCCGCGAGCACCCCGAGGGTCAGCGACAGCGGAATCATCAGCGCGAACACGAGGCCCGCCAGGATGGCGGTGTTGGCGAGACGCGGCCAGAGGAGATCCGACACCGGCGCCTTGAAGCGGATCGACTGGCCGAAGTCGCCGCGCAGCGCATCCGCCACCCATTCGCCGTAGCGCACCAGGAACGGCCGGTTGTAGCCCTCCTTCTCCAGCCACAGCTCCCGCTGTTCGATGGAGGAATAGGGCCCGAGCACCTTGCCGGCCACCGCGAGCTTGTCGCTCTCGAAGATCAGGAACAGCAGGAAGGAGACGACGGCCATGATCAGCACCATCGCCCCGAAACGGCGGAGCGCGAGCTTCAGCATGCCCGCCGCCGCCCCGGATGCCCTAGCCGGCGCCCCGGGACCGTCCCGCTTCCCGCCACCTTCCTAGGCGTCGATCCACACACGATGGAAGAGATGGTACTGCGTCGGATGTGCGCGGAATCCCTTCACCTTTTCGGACGCCACCGTGAACTTGGGCTGCCACAGCGGCTGCACGATCACCGCATCATCGCGCAGGATGCGCTCCACCCTCTCCATCAGCCGCCGCCGCTCCTCGACATCGAGGGTCGATTCGGCGGCGTCCAGCGCCTCGTCGAAGGCCTTGTTGCAGTAGCGGGTCTCGTTCCAGGGCACGCCGCAGCGATAGCCCAGCGACAGCACCATCGTCCCGAGCGGCCGGTGGGTCCAGGAGGTGAAGCCGAAGGGGGTCTTGTCCCAGATCTCCCAGTACTGCGGCGCCGGCATGACATTGATGGCGAGCCGGATGCCGGCGGGGGCGAGCTGCTCGCGGAAGATCTCGCACACCTGCTGCTGCCAGGGGCCGTTGGTGTTGCCGACGTCGATGGTGAGCTCCAGCCCCTCCGCGTATCCGGCCTCGGCCAGCAGCCGGCGTGCCTCCGCCACGTCCGGCTCGAAGCGCGGCAGGGGGAAGTACTCGGGATGGATCGGCGCCACATGGTGGTGTTCGCCCACCGTCCCGCGGCCGAGATAGACGAGCTCCGGATAGACCTCGGCATTGCAGCAGAGCTGGACCGCCTTGCGCACCCGCGGGTCGTCGAAGGGTTTCTTGTCCACCTGCATGCGCATGACGCCGGTCTGCGCCGTCGTCACCTCGTAGAGGACGGCGCCGGGCACCGACTGCGCCATCTGCAGCGAGTCCTTGCCGACCTCGAAGGTCATGTCGACCTGGCCCGAGGCGAAGGCGGCGAGCTGGGCGGCCGAGGCGGCACCGTGATCGTAGTAGTGGATCTCGTCGAGATAGATCGGGCCGCCGATGAAGGGATCCTCGAGCGCCTCGCCCCAGTAGGGCCGATCGACGCGCTTCAGGATGCACTTCTCGCCGACCGCGAAGTCGGCGATGGTGTAGGGTCCCGTGCCCACCGGCCAGGCCAGCAGATCGCCGCCGTTCTTCTCGAAATCGCGGTGGACGATGGCGGTCGGATAGTTGAACAGGTTCTCCGGGATCGACAGCACGGGCCGCGAGAGATTGAGGCGCACGGTGTAATCATCGAGCTTCTCGATGGCACCGCTGCGCATCCGCCGGCCCATCTTGGGCGACCCGTCCTCGTTCTTCTCGCCGGTGTCGTACTCTTCGGTCATGGCCGCGAAGAGGCCCTGGTTGGAGGATCCCGTCGCCGGATCCAGCCAGCGCGTGAAGTTGAAGACGACGTCCTCGGCGTCGAAGGGATCGCCGTTGTGCCAGGTGATGCCGCGGCGGAGATGGAACGTCCACTGCGTGAGATCGTCGGAGGCCTCCCAGCGCTCGGCGAGATACGGGCGGGTCACGTTGTCCGGACCTGTGTAGGTCAGATACTCGACCATGTGCCGGACACAGTTCGACTTCTCGGTCCAGTCGAAGGTCGCGGGATCCTTGATCTCGGGCACCGGCATCGAGACCCGCAGAATGCCGCCCCTGCGCGGTGCGTCCTGCGCCGCCTGCAGGGGATCCACCAGCCGTTGGCCGAGGATGCGGCCCGCCATCGCGTATGCCGCGGGCGCACTCACCCCGAGCAGGGTCACCGTGCGCAGGAACTCCCGTCGATCGCAACGTCCGGCTGCCAGCTGCGCCGTCATCCTGCGCACGCCGGGATGGATGCGCCGGCCGTCGTTTCCTTTCGCCATCGTTCGCTCAGCCTCCTCTGTCGCTGTCGCTGCCGCGCGTCCCGGACCCGCAGGTCCCGTCTCCGTCACGGTTCGTTCGGTTTTAACGGCACGATCCCGGCGGATCCAGTCCGCCGGGACCGTGCAGCGCGCCCGTGAAGGGGGTCGGGCGTCAGACGTTCATGCCTTCGCCCTTCATCATGAACATCATGTGCTGGCGCGCGGCGGCGAGACCGCCCTCGCCCTTTTCCCAGCTCACGGTGCCGTCGCCGTTGGCGTCCACGCCGGCGATCAGGGCGCCTGCGAGCTCCTGGATGCGCGCCACGAGCGGCGTGGCTTCCGACGCGCTACCGGCGGCCATCACCTTCTCGCCGAGCTCGACGATCTGCTGGCAGCGGGCGACCGTGTTCTCGGCGCTGGTCGCGACATGGACGGCATGCAGCTTGACGTTGTCCGAAGCGCCTTCGCTCTGGGCCGCGAGGCCGACATGCTTGGCGACCCCGGATGCGGCCTTGACGACGCCGTAGCCGAGGCCGGGTCCTTTCGGCACGGCCGAAGGATCGCAGGCGTTCACGACATGGCCGACATGGAGCCGGATCCAGTCGAGATCCTCGGGCTTCTTCATCGCCAGTTCCGCATGCTGGATCGCGACCCTGGCTTCGGCCTCCGCCGTCGGCAGCAGCCCCATTCTGTCGGGCGTGTCGTTCCAGCTCATCATCACATGGCCGATATGGACGTGTGCCATGTTCTTCTGGGCGGGCGTCGCGGCCTTGGCCGTCGCCCTGGCGTCGGGGTCCTGATAGCCCGTATCGCCGCCGCCGTATCCCATCTGCTGACAGCCGGCGAGCGCCGCCAGCGACAGGCCGGCGACCGCAAGAAGCGATTTGCGCATGGTAGCGTTCCCTTCCTGATGGCCCGTTGTCGCGCGCATCGCGTTGTTCGCGACGCATCGGAGGCGAGATTTTCCTGCCTCACTCGCCTTCGGTGGGAATATTGAGCACGGTTCCGCAATGCTTGCAATGCACGGCGTCGGGATCGTGAAGACGCAGACCGCAGCGCGGACAGGCGTGTTCCACCTTGGGCGGGCGGAACAGGGTCTGGGCCAGACGGATGAACAGCGAGATGCCGACGATCATGATCAGGACGGTGAGCAGGCGGCCGCCGCTGCCCACCGGCACGATGTCGCCGAAGCCTGTCGTGGTGAGCGCGGTGACGGTGAAATAGAGGGCGTCGAGATAGTTGCGGATGCCGGGATTGATTTCCGCCTGACTGACGTAGACGACGGCACTCATGACGAAGACGAACACGAACAGGTCGAGACCGTGCTGCAGCGAACGATAGTGGCGCTGCACGAACAGCGACTGGCGGCGCAGTCGCCCCAGCAGGTGATAGGAACGCAGCAGGCGGACGGCGCGCAGGACGCGCAGGAAGGCGAAGTTCTCCACGACCGCCGGCAGCAGCAGGGCGGCGATCACCAGCATGTCGGCGAGCGAGCTCGGCAGCAGAAGATGACGCCGGATCTCGGGCGCGGCCAGGGTGCGGGCGAGGAATTCCACCAGCAGGAGGAGACCGAGCGCGAACTCGAGCCCGGGGACCCAGGGCGCGGTGCCGGTGAAGGTGACCACCACGAAGAACAGGATGGTGGCGAGATCGAACGCCAGCAGCAGCAGATTGAAGGCCGCCGCCCGCGGATCGGCGCCGTAGTAGAGTTCCCGCAGCCTGGCCCGCAGATGGTCGAGCACGCCCCGTCCCCGTTTCCCAGACGGGCGGAGGAGAGAGGTCCGGGCCCGTGCCGTCAAGCCCGCCGGGCCGATCGTTCCCCGCCGACGGTGCCGATCCCTTCGAAGACCACCCGGACAAGCTCCTTCCGGGAGTCGGGATACCCCGCCGGGACGGATGGCCCGCGCACCTCCGGCTTCAGGCCCATGCCTCGAGGTCGAGATAGAAGGCGAGCCAGATCGACCACAGCCCCAGCGCCACCAGCACGAGACCGGCGACCACCGGCGCCCGCCGGGAGAAGACGGCGATGCGATCGAGGAAGGTGCGCAGCGGCCGCCAGACGACGGCCACCGTCAGCGGCAGCGACAGGGCGAGCCCGAACAGCGCGAGCGAGACGAACCCCTCGAGGATCGCCGCGCCGCTCGCCCCGCCGGCGGCCGCCACGCCCAGGAGAGCGAAGATCAGCGGCGCCGCACAGGCGGGGATGTTGAGGCCGAAAATGAGCCCCAGGGTGACCGCGCCGCGGCCTCCCTCGGCCCGCGCGAGGCTCGGCCCCAGGGCGCGCAGCAGCGGACCGAGTCGCCCGCTCAGCTGGAGGATGCCGATCACCGCATAGGCGGTACCGAGCACCACCCACATCGCCTTCTGGAAGCCGATGAAGGTTTGGCCGACGAGGGCGGCAGTGGCGCCGAGGGTGCCGATCAGCAGCATGCGGGCGATCATGAAGACCGTCACCTGCAGCAGCTTCTCCCCGGCCGGTTTGCCCTCGAGGAAACGGATGAAGAGGAAGCTGGATCCGAGCGAGCAGGGTTCGACGAAGCCGAGCAGGCCGAGGCCGACGGGCAGCGCCACGAACATCAGGGGCTCCATCGCTCAGCACCTTCCGTCGGTCGTCACCGCCTCGCCGGGATCCACCGCCCGGCCCATGGTCGTCCAGGTCATGCCCCCACCCTCGCCGCCCTTCCGCCCCCGAAGCTTAGTCCGCAGTCGAAGCCGGCCAAGGGCGGCACGCCGGTTCAGCTCAGCGGCAGCATCACATGCGCGCGATAACCGGGCCTCTCCGCGAGCCGCGCGAACCAGCGCTCGAGATGGGGGAGCTCCGGCCGCGGCACCTCGAGGTTGCGGTAGCGCCAGTAGGCGCAACCCACCGGAATGTCGCCCATGGTGAGCCGGTCGCCGCCGACGAAGGGACGGTCGGCGAGATGGTCGTCGAGAATGCGCCAGACGGGACCGATCGCCCGCGCCGCCCGGTCAATGGCCGACGGGTCGCGCTCGTCGGCCGGGGTGCGCACGAGCCCCCAGAAGATGGGGCGCAGGAGGGGCGCGAGCTCGGTGAGCTGCCAGTCCATCCAGCGGTCCGCCTCGGCACGGGTCGCCGGCGGTTCGGGCCACAGACTTCCGGCGCCGTAGGCGGCCGCCAGATAGCGTACGATCGCGTTCGATTCCCAGACCACGGTTTCCCCGTCCCGGATGACCGGGATCTTGCGGTTGGGGTTGAGTCTCCCGTATTCGGGCGTGTCCAGTCCGCCGAAGGCGCCGCCGGCGTCGATGCGCTCGTGGGCGAGGTCCAGTTCGGCGATCGTCCACATCACCTTCTGCACGTTGATGGAATTCGGTCGCCCCCAGACACGGATCATCCTCGTCTCCCCCGCTCTCGGCCCGGACCGCGCCTCGGCGGCCCCGGAACCGGTGCGTTCCCCGTTGCGCCACCGTTGCGGAGCGGCATCGCCCTCACCATAACCAAGACAGACTTCGAGGAACATTCGACAGATGAGTTTCGACCTGGCAATCGTCGGCCTCGGCGTGATCGGCGCCAATCTCGCCCTCAACATGCTCGAGCACGGCATCCGCCCCGTCTGTTTCGACCAGGCGCCGTGCAAGCTCGACCGCTGTCGGCGCGAGGGCGTGGCCGTCGCGGAAAGCCTCGAAGCGGCCGTCTCGCGGCTGTCGCGACCGCGCATCCTCCTCCTCTGCCTGCCCGCGGGTCCCACGGTCGATCACGTGATCCGCCGCCTGCGGCCGCTCCTCGAGGCGGGCGACGTGATCGTCGATGCCGGCAACTCGCATTTCGCGGACACCATGAAGCGCGCCCGCGAGCTGCAGACGGTCGGGATCGGCTTCGTCGGTCTCGGCCTTTCGGGCGGCGCCAGCGGCGCCCGCCACGGCGCCTCCTTCATGGCCGGTGGCAGCAGTGCGGCCTGGCGCACCGTGCGCCCCTATTTCCTGGCCGTCGCGGCGCGCGCCGAGGGCCGACCCTGCGCCGCCTGGCTCGGCCCCGACGGTGCCGGCCATTTCGCCAAGATGGTCCACAACGGCATCGAATACGCCCTCATGGAGCTGATCGCCGAGGTCCACGCCTTTCTGGAGCGGCTGCTCGGCTACGGCCCGGAAGAGGCGGCGGCCCTGTTCGGACGCTGGAACGAGGGCGAGCTCGGCTCCTATCTGCTGGAGATCACCGGCAACATCCTGCGGCGCGATGATCCCATCACCGGACGACCGGTGCTCGAGGTGGTCGAGGACGCGGTCCGGCACAAGGGCACCGGCAAATGGGCCGCGATCGCCGCCCTGGAGCTCGGCGTCGCCGCCCCGACCCTGATCGAGGGTTTCGCGGCCCGACTGGTGTCCGCCGACCTGCGGGGACGACGGGCGCGGGGCTCCGGCTGGCCGGAGGCGAAGGTGGAGAAGCCGGACCCCGAAACCGTGGCGCCGATCCTCGAGCGGGCGCTGCTCGCCGCTTCCATCGCCGCCTTCACCCAGGGGTTCGACCTCATGGCCGCGGGCAGCCGCCGCCACGGCTGGAAGACCGACCTCGCGCGTCTCGCCCGGGTCTGGCGGGGCGGCTGCATCATCCGCGCACGGCTGCTCGACCGCTTCGTCACGGCCCTCGCCCACCGTCCCAAGGAAGGCGGTGTCCTGGCCGCACCCTGGTTCGCCGAACGGCTACGGGGATCGGTGGCCGAACTGCGCCGCACCGTCGGTTTCGCCGCCCGTGCCGGCCTGCCGGTGCCCTGTCTCGCATCGGCGCTGGTGTGGCTGGAGATGATGCACGCGCCTCGCCTCCACACGGCCCTCGTGCAGGCCCAGCGCGACTATTTCGGTGCCCATGGCATCCGCCGCACGGACCGGCCCGGCTGCTACCACATCGACGGTACCCGTGTCTGAACCCGTAACGATCCTGCTCATGGGGGTCACCAGCACCGGCAAGACGACGGTCGGCAGGCTGCTCGCCGAGCGCACCGGCTGGCGGTTCGCCGAGGGCGATGCCTACCACCCGGCCGCGAACGTGGCCAAGATGCGAAGCGGCATTCCGCTCGAGGACGAGGATCGCTGGCCGTGGCTCGCCGCCATCGCCCGGGACATCGCGGCCTGGCGGCGGGCCGGGGAATCGGCGATCGTCACCTGCTCGGCCCTGAAACGCGCCTACCGGGAGGTGCTGCGGCGGGCGGGGCCCTTGCGTTTCGTGCATCTCACGGGCGACCCCGAGCTGCTCGCCGCCCGCATCGCGGCGCGACGCGGACACTACATGCCCCCTTCGCTTCTCCCCTCGCAGCTCGCGACCCTCGAACCGCCCGAGAGCGAGCCCGATGTGGTGACCTTCGACGTCGCACCACCACCGGCCGAGATCGCGTCCGCGATCCTGTCCCGTCTCGGTATCCCGGACCGCGACCCGCGCGCCTCGTGAGCGGGAGCGACGACGTCGCGGCTGGCTGGTTTCTTCCGCAACGGGGTGCTAGGAGGAGCCAAAACGGAGACCTTTCCGGGAGCCGGGAATGGGAAGCTACCGTTACCCCCGTTACGAATACCGCCCGACGCCCGATGCGACGGCGGCGCGGCCGGTCGAGCACGAGACCGTGGTAGTGGGCGCCGGCCCGGTGGGGCTCGCCTTCGCCCTCGACATGGCGCAGCGGGGACGACGGGTGCTGCTGCTCGACGAGGACGACACGGTGAGCGTGGGCTCGCGCGCGATCTGCTGGTCGAAGCGCACCCTGGAGATCATGGACCGTCTGGGACTGGGCGACCGCCTGCTGGGCAAGGGCGTGCTCTGGAACACCGGCCGCGTGTTCTTCCGCGACCGCGAAATCTACCACTTCGACCTGCTGCCCGAGACCGGTCACCGGATGCCGGCCTTCATCAACCTGCAGCAGTACTATTTCGAGGAGTTCGCGATCGACGCGGTCCTCGCCCATCCCTCCATCGAGCTGCGGTTCCGGAGCCGCGTGACGGCGATCGAGCCGGGACCGGACGGCGTGCTGCTGACGGTGGAGAGCCCGCAGGGCACCTACCGGCTGCACGCGTCGTGGCTCATCGCCTGCGACGGCGCGCGCAGCAGCCTGCGCCGCCACATGGGACTCGCCTTCCGCGGCAAGGTGTTCGAGGACCGGTTCCTCATTACCGACGTGCAGATGCAGGCGGATTTCCCGGCCGAGCGCTGGTTCTGGTTCGAGCCGCCCTTCCACGAGGGTCAGTCGGCGCTCCTGCACAAACAGGCCGACAACGTCTGGCGCATCGATCTCCAGCTCGGCTGGGACGCCGACCCCGAGGAGGAGAAGCGGCCCGAACGGGTGGTCCCCCGCCTGCGGGCGATGCTGGGCGAGGACCGGCCGTTCGAGATCGAGTGGATCAGCGTCTACACCTTCCAGTGCCGGCAGCTCGAACGCTTCCGCCACGGTCGCGTGATCTTCGCCGGCGATGCCGCGCATCAGGTCTCGCCCTTCGGCGCCCGCGGCGGCAACGGCGGCATCCAGGACACCGACAATCTGGCCTGGAAGCTGGCCCTGGTGCAGGAAGGCGTGGCGCCCGAGAGCCTGCTCGACAGCTACGACGTCGAGCGCGGGGCGGCGACCGACGAGAACATCCTCAATTCCACCCGCTCCACCGATTTCATCACGCCCAAGGGCGAGGCCAGCCGGGCCTTCCGCGACGCCGTCCTGCAGCTCTCGGAGCGCTTTCCCTTCGCCCGCCGCTTCGTCAACAGCGGCCGGCTCTCGGTGCCGGCGGTCTACGACGGCTCGCCCCTCAACGGACCGGACCGGGGCGATTTCCCCGCCGCCATGCGGCCCGGCAGCCCGTGTACGGACGCGCCGGTACGTTGCGGCGGGACGGAGGGATGGCTCCTCCACCAGCTGGGGCGGGAGTTCACGCTCCTGCTGTGCCCGCCGGCCGGCACCGAACCGCGGGTGGCGGCGGCCGAGGCCGCCGACGCCCTCAGCGACGCGGGTCTCGGGGTGGCGGTCAAGACCATCGGCGGGGACCCCGCATGCGACATCGTCGACCACCGGGGCGTGGCCACCGCCCGCTACGCGCTCGCACCCGGCACCGCCTATCTGATCCGGCCGGATCAGCATGTGGCCGCCCGCTGGCGGACGTTCGCACGGGACGAGGCACGCGCCGCACTCGCAAGGGCCATCGGTCGGGAGGTGTGAGATGACGGAGGGGCTCGCCGACGACCTGCGGATCGAAGGCGTCGACGACATCTATGCCGAGCTCATCGAGGCGCACCGCGGCCTCGACGCCGAGCAGAGCCTGCGCTTCGACGCCCGGCTGATCCTGCTCCTGATCAACCAGATCGGCGACCAGCGGATCGTGCGGGAAGCGATCCGCGCCGCTCGCGAGGCGGAACCCCCCTCCTAGCCGGCGGCGCCGGAGGTTTCCTCCTCTTCGCCGAGAATGCGCCGCTCCCGCAGCCGCAGCTCCTCGTCGAAGACGTAGAGATAGGGCACGCCCGTCGGCAGCTCGAAGCGGATGATCTCCTCGGGGGTCATGCCCTCGATGTGCATGATCATCGAGCGCAGCGAGTTGCCGTGCGCCGCCACCAGCACCGTTTCCCCACGGGCCAGACGGGGCTCGATGCGCTCGCGGTAGTAGGGCAGCGTCCGGGCCGCCGTCATCTCGAGGCTCTCGCCGCCGGGCGGCGGCACGTCGTAGCTGCGACGCCAGATGTGCACCTGCTCGGCGCCGAAGACGGCCCGCGCCCGGTCCTTGTTCATGCCCTGGAGGTCGCCGTAGTAGCGCTCGTTGACGGCCTCGGCGACAAAGACCTCGAGCTCCTCCGCATCCTCCTCGCTCTCCTGACGGTGGCCGTACCAGGGCGACGCGTTTTCGTGCACCACCCGGTAGACCGGACAGCGGCGGTTGCGCTTCAGGATTTCGTAGAGAGTGTGCTGGGCGCGGATGAGGGTGGAAGTGAAGGCGACGTCGAAGCGCACCTCGGCCAGCAGTTCGCCGGCCCGTTGCGCCTCGGCCACTCCCTTCGGGCTCAGCGACACGTCGATCCAGCCGGTGAACCGGTTCTGGAGATTCCAGACCGACTGGCCGTGACGCACCAGATAGAGACGCCCCATCTCATTCTCCTCCTTCGTCTTCGGGAGCCCGCCAGGGCGGGGTCAGATCGTTGGCGATGCCGAACAGATCGAGCACCCGGCCGAGGGTGTGGTCGACCATCTCGGCGATGGTCGCCGGACGGGCGTAGAAGGCCGGCAGCGGCGGCATGACGATCGCGCCCGCCTCGGTCGCCCGCAGCATGTTGCGCAGATGGACGAGGCTGAGCGGCGTCTCGCGCACCAGCAGCACGAGCCGCCGCCGCTCCTTGAGGGTCACGTCGGCCGCGCGGATCAGGAGGTTGTCGGCGAGCCCGGTGGCGATGGCGGCGAGGCTGCGCATGGAGCAGGGGGCCACCACCATGCCGAGGGTGGCGAAGCCGCCGCTGGCGATGCGGGCGCCGATGTCCTGCAGCGGATAGACCCGGTCGGCCAGCGTCCGCACCTCCTGCACCGTGCGGTCGAGCTCGTAGCCGATGGTGGTGGCGGCCGGCCGGGTCAGCACGAGATGCGTCTCGACGGGCAGATCGCGCAGCACCTCGAGCAGGCGCACCCCGTAGATCACACCGGTGGCACCGGTGATGCCGACGATCAGCCGCGCCGTCACCCTTTCCCTCCCCGAGACCGTTTCATGGGCGTCCCCCGCCGGCCGGGGCGAGGCCCGCCGGCAGGCTCGCGAAGAAGAGGCCCACCGTCACGACGGCGATCGCCGGCCCTGCCGGCAGGTCGAACTGCCAGGCGCCGGCGAGGCCCGCCAGCACGCCGAGCCCCCCGATCGCCGCCGCCAGCAGCGCCATCGTCTCCGGCGTACGCGCGAAGCGCCGCGCCGTCGCCGCCGGTACGACGAGCAGGGCCATCACCAGCAGCATGCCCACCACCCGCATGCCCGCGGCCACCACGAGAGCGAGCAGGAGCACCAGCAGAAGGCGCATGCGCTGGACGGGTACGCCTTCCACCGCCGCCAGTTCCTCGCTCACGGTGGCGGAAAGGAGCGGCGGCCAGAAGCGCGCCAGGAGCCCGCCCACCGTCACGGCGACGAGCATCAGCACCGCGATGTCGCCGTCGCCCACCGCCAGCACGTCGCCGAACAGATACCCGAGGAGATCGGTGCGCACGCCACCGAGCAGGCTTACCAGGATGACGCCGGCCGCGAGCGCCCCGTGCGCGAGCACCGCGAGCAGCGTGTCCACCGGCACCAGACGCTGGCGCTCGAGCAGCAGCAGAAGGAAGGCGAAGCCGAGCATGAAGGGCAGCACCGCAAGGCCCGGTGCGAGACCGAGCAGAAAGCCCGCGGCCACCCCGAGCAGCACCGAATGGGCGAGCGCCTCCCCGAAATAGGCCATCCGCCGCCAGACGACGAAGGCGCCGAGAGGGCCGGCAGCGAGCGCGAACAGCAGCCCCGCCGCCGCCGCCCGCAGCATGAAGGGCTCCATCATGCGTCGCGTCCCCGGTGGTGATGGCGGTAAGGCGCGAAGGCATCGGCGAATTCGGTGCCGAACAGGCGCTGAAAGGCGGGGTCGTGTGCCACGTCCACCGGCGTGCCGGCGCAGCACACCCGCCCCTCGAGACAGACCACGCGATCCGTGGCCGCCAGCACCAGATGGAGATCGTGGCTCACCAGCAGCACACCGCAGCGACGCCGGTCCCGCACCTCGGTAATCAGACGGTAGAGCTCGGCCTGGCCCGCGAGATCGACGCCCGTGAGCGGCTCGTCGAGGACGAGCAGGTCGGGATCGCGCAGCAGCGCCCGCGCCAGCAGGAGGCGGTGAAACTCGCCCCCCGACAGGGCGCCGATCTGCCGGTCGAGGCAGGGTGGCAGACCCACCTCCGCCAGCCGCTCGCCGAGCTCCTCCCGCCCCGCCGGGCGGGCGAGGGTGAGAAAGCGCGCGACGGTGAGAGGCAGGGCGGGATCGATCTCCAGCCGCTGCGGTGCGTAGCCGACGGTGAGGCCGGGCCGGCGGTGGACGGTTCCCGAATCCGGCGGAACGAGCCCGAGCAGCACCCGCACGAGCGTCGTCTTGCCGGCACCGTTGGGCCCCACGAGGGTGACGATCTCCCCCGGCCCCACCGCCAACGTCACATGGTCGAGCACGACCCGGCCGTCCCGCACCAGCACGAGATCCCGGGCCGCGATCAGCGGTTCGCCGCTCGACGCGGCCGCCTCGTGACGGGAACGGGTGACGGTTTCGGCTTGCATGTCGCGGCCCGCCGCTTGCAGATGGCGCCGTCTTCTTACGTCGGAGCGCATCCCGGTGAAAGTGCGAACCCTGCTGGCCGGCCTGCTGTTCCTCCTGGGCTCGGCCGGTCGGACCGCGGCGGGCGAGGCGCCGGTAGTGGTGGCGACCCTCGCGCCACTGCACAGTCTCGCCGCCTTCGTCATGCGGGGCGCGGGCCGCCCCGACCTCCTGCTGGCGCCGGGTGCTTCCCCCCATTTCTACCAGCTCCGCCCCAGCGAGGCCCGGCGCCTCGCCGAGGCCGAGGTGATCCTGTGGGTCGGGCCGGAACTCGAGAATTTCCTCGTCCGCCCGCTGGCCAATCTGGCGCCCGACGCCGTCCGCGTCACCGCCTCGCGTCTTCCCGGCATCCGCCTCCTGCCGGCCGCCGACGACGCGCGGAATGCACCGTCCCCCGAAGCCTACGACCCCCACCTCTGGCTGGATCCCGCCAACGCCCGCGTGATCGGCGAGGCCCTCGCGGCGGTACTGGCCGAACGGGATCCCGCCCGGGCCGACCTCTACCGCACCAACGCCCGGGCGCTCGAACGGGCGCTCGCGGAACTCCGCCGTGAGCTCGATTCCCTTCTCGCCCCGGTGCGCGAGCGGCCCTTCCTCGTGCTCCACGACGCCTTCCGCTACTTCGAGACCGCGTTCGGGCTGCGCGGTCTTGGCGCGGTCACCGTCTCGCCCGAGCGGCCGCCCGGCCCGAGGCGCCTTGCCGAGATCCTGCGGCGGATCCGCCGTGAGGGCGTGGTCTGCATCTTCTCCGAGCCCCAGCTCCGCTCGCCGCTCCTCGACCGGCTGGTCGCGGACACCGGTGTGCGCACGGCGACGCTCGACCCGCTGGGCGTCGGAATCGACCCCGGCCCCGAGCTCTACTTCCGACTGCTGCGACGGAACGCCGAGGCGGTACGCGCCTGCCTCGGCGGCTAGGGCAGACGGGCCTCGATCAGATAGGGACCGTCGCTCGCCGCCGCCCGCTCGAGGGCCGCCGCCAGCTCCTCGGCCGTGTCCACGGCCTCGCCGGGAACGCCGAAGCCCCGCGCCACCTCGGGCCAGTCGATCGCCGGCCGACGCAGGTCCGTGAGCCGGCCGGTCTGCTCCCCGGGCCGCTCGATACCGGCGCGGTCGAGCTCGATGCGCAGGATGCGGTAGGCCCGGTTGGCGCAGACGACGGTGGTTACCGGCAGTCCCTCCCGGGCCTGGGTCCAGAGCGCCTGCGGCAGGTAGGCGGCGCTGCCGTCCGCCTCGAGATGGAGGATGCGGATGCCGGGCCGGGCAAAGGCGGCGCCGATGGCGAGCGCCATCCCTTCGCCGATGGCCCCGCCGGTGAGGGCGATCTGGGTGTGCGGTCGGGCAGTGTGGGCGAGGCGCGAGAAGGGAGCGGCGCTCGACACGGCGGTGAGCACCACGACCCCGCCCTCGGGAAGATGCCGGACGACGGCGGCGGCCAGCCGCTCGGTGTCCAGGGAGCCACGCGGTTCCGGCGGCGGCGCAGCCCCTTCGGCCGCGGCCGCAGGCGGGGCATCGAGGGCCTCGGCGAGGCCTTCGAGGGCGGCCGCCGCATCCTCCTCCGGGCCGGCCAGCGTCACCGCTCCCGGATGCCCCGAGAGATAGCGGCTCGGCAGATGACCGTAGCCGAAGAAGGACACGGGCGGCCGTGCCCCGCAAAGGACGACCGTGTCGAAACGGTCGAACACCTCCTGCGCCTGCTCGGGAAAATAGGGCAGCCGGTTCACCCGCGGCCGGTCCCGTCCCGTCTCGAGGCGGGCGAACCCGGTCTCGCACAGGAGTTCGGCACCGAGACGGGCGGCGATCCGCCCGGCGGCCGCGAGCCCCGCTCCCCAGAGCGCCCGGCCGCCCAGGAACAGGCAGGCGCTTTTCGCCCCCTGCAGGCGGGCTGCAGTCCTCTCGATCCGCGCGGGGTCGAGGGGCGGGAACGGCTCGGGCGCCAGGAGCGGTGCCGGACCCACCTCGCGGGCCTGCTGGTGATCGTGCGGCACGACCAGGGTGGCCACGCCGCCGCGCCGGCTCCGGGCCGCGGCCAGCGCCGCGCGCGTATCGGCGGCCAGCGTTTCGGGCGAGGCGATTTCGCGGTACCAGTCGGAGACCGGCCGCGCGGCGCTCTCGATGTCCATGGCGAGCGGCGGATCGGCCGAGAGATGCCAGCTCGCATGATCGCCGACCACGGCCACCACCGGCGAGCGCGCGCGCCGCGCGTTGTGCAGGTTGGCGAGGCCGTTGGCCAGGCCGGGCCCCAGATGCAGGAGCGCCAGGGCCGGGCGGCCGGCGAGGCGCGCGTAGCCGTCCGCGGCCCCCGTACAGACGTTCTCGTGCAGACAGAGAACGCCGCGCATCCCGCCCACCGAATCGAGTGCCAGCACGAGCGGCATCTCGGTGGTTCCCGGATTGGCGAAACAGATCTCGACGCCGTCCTCGACGGCGGTGGCGATCAGCCGTTCGGCGCCGTTCACGGGCGGATCTCCGGTCTCCGGCGCGGAACGGCGAGCGGCCGGATCCTGCGGGATCCGGCCGCCGCCAGGGAATGAGGGAGGCTCGTTCCCGTTCGTGGTCGATGCTGCGCTCCGGCGAAGTGATCCACGTCACACTCCCTTCGACAATACGCCCCTAAGGTGTCCATCAACGAGAAAAAACAGCCGAAACACCCACAGGGAGTTGCAACCTCATGCGAACCGGGCTTTTGTCTGTGCAAATCGACCGCGGCGAACGACGGCAGGCGGATCGCCGGGGCCCAGCGACAACGAGAGAGATGGCTCGGCCCGAAGACATCCTCGCCGGTATCGACCTCTTCCGGCAGGTCGCCCCCGCCCAGCGGGTGCAGATCGCCCGCCAGGTGCTTCTGCGACGCTACACGGCGGGTCAGCTCGTGGTCGCCCATCACGATCCCGACCGCGACGTCTATTTCGTCATCGAGGGGCGCGTGCGGGTGACGCTGTTTTCCGAAGCGGGGCGCGAGATCGCCTTCCGGGATCTCGAGGCGGGCGAGACCTTCGGCGAGCTCGCGGCCATCGATCGTCAGCCCCGCTCGGCCAACGTCGTGGCCCTCGCCGACACGCTGCTCGGCAGCCTCGATCCCGACCTGTTCCTGGGCGCGGCGCTGCACCACCCGCCCCTCGGCGAGGCGCTGCTGCGCAAGCTCACCGGTCTCGTGCGTTCGCTTTCGGAGCGGGTCTACGAATTCGGGCTGCCCGTCCCCGTACGCATCGGACGCGAACTCGTCCGCCTCGCCCGCCGGGGCATGATCTCGGAGATGGCGGCCCGCATCCGGCCGGTGCCCAAGCACGCCGAGATCGCGAGTCGCATCAACACGCATCGCGAAGCGGTATCGCGCACCCTCGCCCAGCTCCAGCGCATGGACATCCTGCGCCGCGGTCAGGGTGAGTTGCTGGTGCCCGACATCCGCCGCCTCGAGGCCTGGGTCGAGAAGCTCGAGCTCGACCGCGCGCATCAGGGATAGCATCCGGCGACCCGGGCGCGGAGGACCACGAGGGCGAGCACGGTGTCGATGATCGGGGTGGGAACTCCGGTGATCCTTCCGAGCTCCTGCACCGCGGTGACGAGGGCGTCGATTTCCATCGGCCGCCCCCGTTCCAGATCCTGCAGCATCGAGGTCTTGTGGGCGCCGACGGCGGCCGCGCCCTCGATCCGGCGATCGACGTCGAGGGCGAAGCGCACCCCCAGTTTCTCGGCGATCGCCTGCGCCTCCACCATCATCGCCCGGGCGACCGCGCGGGTGCCGGGGTCGGTGGCGATCACGTCGAGGGTGGCGAGGGTGAGCGCGCTTATCGGGTTGAAGCTCAGATTGCCCCAGAGCTTCAGCCAGATCTCGTCACGGATGCGGGGCCTGACCGGTGCCTTGAAGCCGGCCGCCACCAGCGCGGCCGCCAGCCTCTTCACCCGTTCGCTGCGCGATCCGTCGGGCTCGCCGAGCACGAAGCGGTCACCCGAGAGCAGGCGGACGACGCCGGGCGCCACCACCTCGGCGGCCGGGTAGACGACGCAGCCGATGGCGCGCTCCGGGCCTATCCGCTCCCACTGCACACCACCGGGATCGACGCTTTCGAGCCGCCGTTCGCCGTAGGGGGAATCGAGCCTGTAGAAGTACCACCAGGGCACGCCGTTGGCGGCGGTGACCACAGCCGTTTCGGGACCGAGCAGCGGCTGCATGGCGTCCACCACCCGCGGCACGGCGTTGGCCTTGAGGGTGACGATCACGTAGTCCTGCGGACCGAACTCGCGCGGATCGTCGCTCGCGAGCACGGGCACGGTGAATTCCTCGTCCGGGGTCTCGAGGCGCAGGCCGCAGCGCCGCATGACCTCGAGATGGGGACCGCGGGCGATGAGCGCGATCTCCCCCACTTCCGCACGCACCAGGCGGGCCGCCAGCAGGCCGCCGATGGCCCCCGCACCGTAGATCGCGATCTTCATGCGACGAGCCCCAGCCGTTCGGCGAGACCGATGCGCTGAAGCTTGCCGGTCGGCCCCTTCGGAATCTCGGAAACGAACACGATCCGTCGCGGCACCTTGAAGTCGGCCAGACGTTCGGCGGCGAACGCCCGCAGCTCCCGCTCGTCGGCCTCCGCCCCTTCGCGCAGCACCACGGCGGCGGCCACCTCCTCCCCGAGCTTGGGATGCGGCAGGGCGAAGGTCACCACCTGCCGCACCGCGGGATGGTCCATCAGCACCGTGTCCACCTCGAGCGGCGCGATCTTCTCGCCGCCCCGGTTGATCATCTCCTTGAGACGGCCGGTGATGAAGAGATAGCCGTCGGCATCGAAGCGCCCCTGATCGCCGGTCCGGAACCAGCGCCTTCCCTCCGCCTCGAAGAAGGCCGCGGCGTTGGCCTCCGGGTTGTTCTCGTAGCCCGGCGTGACGTTGGGTCCCGAGATCACGATCTCCCCTTCCTCGCCCGGCGCGAGGAAACGGCCGTCCTCGCCCAAGATGCGCACGCGCGGCCCCGCCTCCCGCCCCACCGATCCGGGCTTCCGGGGTGCCGGCGGCAGCGGGTTGCTGGTCATCTGATGGGCGGCCTCGGTCATGCCGTAGGATTCGATCACCGGGCAGGCGAAGACGCGTTCGAGCTCGGCCATCACCTGGGGCGGCAGGGAGGCCGAGCTCGAACGGAGAAAGCGCAGACCGGCCGCGGCCAGCGCCTGGCCCCGACGCGCCGCCCGCCCCAGGATCGCCTGGTACATGGTGGGCACGGCGGTGATCCAGCTCGGTGCCGCCTCCTCCATCCAGCGGAACAGCCGCAGCGCGTCGAAGCCGGGCGTGAGGAACACCGAACCGCCGGCCGCCAGCGAGCTCAGCACCGCCGCCACCAGGCCGTGGATGTGGAAGAGGGGCATGATGTTGAGACAGCGGTCCGCCGGCGACAGCCGGAGGGTGGAGCCGATGTGCCCGGCGGAGGCGCAGAGATTGCGATGCAGCAGCGGTACGATCTTGGGCCGCGAAGTGGTTCCCGAGGTGTGGAGGACGAGCGCCACCTCTTCGCTTTCCGCGGGACCGCGGCGGGCCGCCGCTTCCGGCCCGCCCTCGGCCCCGAGCGCGAACGCGCCGGCGGGCGCGCCATCCGGCACCACGAGCCTCAGGATCCGCGCGCCGCGGCGCCGGGCCACCGCGATCGCGGGCGTCTCCGCCTCGGCCGCCACGATCAGCGCGCGGGCGCCGAGATCCCCGAGATAGAAGTCGAACTCCTGTTCCCGGTAGGCGGGATTGAGCGGCGCCGTGGTCGCCCCGCAGGCGACGGCCAGAAAGGCGGCGGCCATCTCCGGCCCGTTGGGCAGCACGATGGCCACCCGGTCTTCGCGGCCGATCCCCAGTTCGTTGAGGCGCTCCACCGTCCGGTCGGCCAGATCGCGCAGACCAGCGAAGGTGAGCGGCGGTCGCCCGGGTGCCAGCAGCGCCGGCGCCTCCGCCTCCCCCCGATCGAGCAGCTCCCGTATCGTCGAGCCGTTGGCCATGCACTCCTCCCCCGCAAAGTGCCCCGAAGGATGACGATCCGCCCGGATCGATCAAGGCCTTTGCGGCACGCCGGCGGGTTCTATCTGTCCCACGAGGACGAAGGAGCGAACGGGAGGCGACGATGGTCCTTTCGCGGCTGCGTGCGTTGCTGCCGGTCGGCGCGGTTCTCGCCGTGGTCACGGGCTGCGCCCCCCTCGGCACCGGCACGCCGGCATGGGCGGCGGAGCCGGGCGAGGTCTTCGAGAGCGCGGTGCAGCGTTTCCGGCTCCATCTCGTGACCGACGGGCTCGAGCGCCCCTGGGGCCTCGCCTTCCTGCCCGACGGTTCGATGCTGGTCACCGAGCGCGTCGGCCGCCTGCGCCGCGTCGCCGCCGACGGCACGCTCGACCCGCGACCGGTGGGCGGTCTGCCGGAGATCTGGGCCAAGGGCCAGGGCGGCCTCCTCGACGTCGCCCTCGATCCGGATTTCGCCACCAACCGCCTCGTCTACCTCTCCTATTCCGCGCTCGGCGAGGACGGCCTCCCCGGTACCCGCGTCGCCCGCGGCCGTCTCGCCGGCGACCGCCTCGAGGAGGTGGAGGTGATCTTCGTCTCCAACGGACGGACCTCCACCGGCCGCCATTTCGGCTCGCGCCTGCTGTTCGACCGCGAAGGGTATCTCTACGTCACCTCCGGCGACCGCGGCCGGCGCGAGCTCGCCCAGGACCTCCGCAGCCACGCGGGCAAGGTGCTGCGCATCCTCCCCGACGGCTCGGTGCCGCCGGACAACCCCTTCGTCGGCCGCGAGGACGCCCTCCCGGAGATCTACACCTGGGGCAACCGCAACCCACAGGGGATGGCGCTCCATCCGGTGACCGGTGAGGTCTGGATCCACGAACACGGCCCCCAGGGCGGCGACGAGATCAACCTCCTGAAGCCGGGTGCCAACTACGGCTGGCCGGTGATCACCTACGGGCGGGAATACGGTACCGGGCTGCCGATCGGCGAAGGCACCGCCAAGGAGGGGATGGAACAGCCGCTCTGGTACTGGGTGCCCTCGATCGCCCCCTCGGGCATGGCCTTCTACACCGGCGACCGGCTGCCGGGCTGGACCGGCGATCTGTTCGTCGGCGCCCTGCGCGCGCAGACCCTCGTCCGTCTCGAAGTCACGGAGGACGCCGTGATCTCCGAGGAACGCCTCCTCGAAGGGCGCATCGGCCGCATCCGCGACGTGCGCCAGGGACCCGACGGCTATCTCTATCTGTTGAACGACGCCACCGACGGCGGCATCTGGCGGCTCGAGCCCGCGCCCTAGACGGTGGTCCCCGCCCGGCGCTCCGCCCAGCGGCGGATCGCGCTCTCGAGCTCGGGATCGATGCGGTCGGGCAGCATCACCAGGAGCCGCACGAGCTGGTCGCCACGCCCGCCCGTCCGGTCGGGCACCCCCTTGCCGCGCAGCCGCAGCACCCGCCCCGAGCTCGAGCCTCTCGGGATCGTGAGCTGCACCTCCCCGTCCACCGTGGGCACCCGGAGCTTGCCGCCGAGCACCGCGATCTCGAGCGGTACCGGCTGGTCGAGATGGATATCGCGGCCCTGCCGGCGGAACCTCGGATGGTCGCGCACCTCGACCTCGATCCGCAGGTCCCCCGTCCGCCCGCCGAGACCGGCGACGCCACCGCCCTTGACGCGCAGCACCTGGCCGTTCTCCACACCCGGCGGGATGTTGACCTCGAGGCTGCGACCGTCGGGCGTGGTCACCCGCCGGCGGCCGCCGCGTACGGCCTCGACGAAATCGAGCGCGAGCTTGAGGCGGACCTCGCCCGCGGCGTCCCGGAAGGCCCCGCCGAAGCCGAAGCCGCGGGGGCCGCGCCGGCGTCCGCCGCGGCCGAAGAGCTCGCTGATGATGTCCTCGAAACCGCCGAAATCGCCGCCCCCGCGGAAGCCGCCGGCGCCTGTCCCGGCCTCCCGCCAGAAGCCGCCGGCGACCCGCTCCCGCCCCTCCTCGTCGATCTCGCCGCGATCGTAGCGGGCCCGCTTGTCGCGATCGCCGAGGATCTCGTAGGCGGCGGAGACGCGCTTGAACATCCGTTCGGCCGCCCGGTCGCCGGCGTTGAAGTCGGGATGGTACTTCTTGGCGAGGCGCCGGTAGGCGGCGCGGATCTCCGCGTCGCTGGCGGTCCGGGAGACGCCCAGAATGTCGTAGAGACTGTCGGCCATGCACGCTCCGTCGCGGAATCTCGGGACGGGCCTCGGCGGCCATTCCCGCGGTCAACATGATGTGATGGATCGTCCACGGCTTCAAGAGCGCCCGAAAACGCCTATGCTGGACCGCGCGGAACCCGGGGGAGGTTCGCCATGCCGCTTCTGCTCGGCTGTATCGCCGACGATTTCACGGGGGCCACCGATCTCTGCAACATGCTGGTGCGCCACGGCATGCGGGTGGTGCAGCTGCTCGAGCTGCCGGAGGAACCGGAGACGCCCGCCGACGTCGACGCGGTGACGGTGGCCCTCAAGATCCGCACCTGCCCGGTCGAGGAGGCCCGCGAACGCGCACTCGCCGCCCTCGCCTGGCTGCGCGGGGCCGGCGCCCGGCAGTTCTTCTTCAAGTACTGCTCCACCTTCGACAGCACCGAGAGGGGCAACATCGGCCCGGTGGCGGACGCGCTCCTCGACGCCCTCGGCGCCGATTTCACGATCGCCTGTCCGGCCTTTCCGGAAACCGGACGCACGGTGTATCAGGGCCATCTGTTCGTCGGCGATCGGCTCCTTTCGGATACCCACATGCGCCACCATCCGCTGACGCCGATGACCGACAGCAACCTGCTGCGGGTGCTCGGCCGCCAGACCCCGCATCGTGTGGGTCTCGTCGACTACGCGGTGGTGCGCCGGGGCGAGGATGCCATCCGCAGCCGCTTCGCGGCCCTGCGCGCGGAGGGGGTCCGCTACGCCGTCACGGACGTGCTGCACGACGGCCATCTGCTGGAGCTGGGCCACGCGTGCAGGGATCTGCCGCTCGTTACCGGGGGCTCGGGGATCGCCATGGGCCTGCCGGACAATTTCCGTGCCGCCGGAATGCTGGCCGCCGACCGGCGCGCCGACGCGCTGCCGGCGGTGCGGGGGCAGGAAGCGGTGCTCGCCGGCTCCTGCTCGGCGGCCACTCTCGAACAGATCCGCCGCTTCGCGGCACACCGGCCCGCCTTCTTCCTCGATCCCCTCGCGCTGGCCGAGGGGTTCGATCCCGCCGAGGTCGTCGCCTGGGCGAAGCCGCGGCTCGCTGCCGGACCCGTCTTGATCCACGCGAGCGCGCCCCCCGAGGCGGTGCGGGCCGCGCAGGAGGCCCTCGGGCGGGAACGGGCGGGGGATCTCGTCGAACGGGCGATGGCGGCCATCGCCCGCGGTCTGGTGGAGGCCGGCGTGCGCCGCCTCGTGGTGGCGGGCGGCGAGACCTCGGGTGCCGTCTGCACCGCCCTCGGCATCCGTGCCCTGCGGATCGGCCCGCAGATCGCCCCCGGCGTGCCGGCCACGGTGAGCCTCGGCCATCCTCCCCTCGCGCTCGCGCTCAAAAGCGGCAATTTCGGCGGCCCCGACTTCTTCCTCGAGGCCTTCCGGGTGATGCCCTAGGCGGTACGCGCCGGGCACGGCCTTGCCTCGCCCTGTCCCGACACCTCGATCCTGTCGCCGAGCGAGCTCGCCGAACAACAGCGCCGCATCTGTGCCGCCGTCGAGGTGCCGGTGTTCGGTGACGGCGACACGGGCTTCGGCAACATCACCAACACCGTCCGCACGGTACGCGAGCTGGAGGCCGCCGGCCTCGCCGGCATGTTCGTCGAGGATCACCTGTTCCCCGAGCGCTGCGGCCACATGACGGGCAAGGCGGTGGTCCCGGTCGAGGAGATGGTGGCCAGGCTCAAGGCGGCCCTGGGCACCTTCGACATCGATCCGGTTTGGTACGGCATCCTGCCGATGATCAACCTGGAGATGGCCCTCATCACCCCGCCCATCGGCGTGAACCTGTTCGTCATCAGGGGCATCGCCAAAGCGCCGATGAGCGAGATCGTCCGCGGCGCCCTGCCCTACGTGTTCCTCATGCTCCCGGGGCTCGTGGTCCTGTTCCCCGAGCTCGCCCTCTGGCTGCCTTCCACCATGGGCTACGGACGGTGAGCGACCTCACGGCAATGAGGCGATGATCTCGCGATAGGCGTTCTCGGGAAACGCCTTCATGGTGGTGGTGCGGATGTTGCCGGCGGCCCCGAGAGCGAGGGTGAAGCGGGCCGCACAGGCATCATCCGGCGCCTCGTAGACCGCCACCATGTCGTAGTCGCCCATGGTCATGTAGAAGTGCAGGAACTTCCCGCCCATGTCGGCCAGGAGTTCCTTGGCCTCGTCGAGCCGCCTGGGCGATTCCTTGACCCGGGCGATCCCCTTCTCGGTGAAGCGCACGAGCGCGATGTAGACCGACATCGGGTTCCTCCTCCCTGGTCGTTTTCCCGCAGTCTAGTGTTTCGCGGGCGGACGGCCAACGGGAAACCGAGAGGAGCGCGCCGGTCAGTGGATCTCGGGCTCGGGCAGCCGCTCGGCGCCCTCGAGGAAATCGAAATCGCAGCCCTCGTGGGCCTGGCGGATGTGTTCGGTGTACATGCGCAGATAGCCGCGCGGCCAGTTGGGGCGCGGCCGCCAGGCGGCCTTCCGCGACGGACTGTCCAAGCCAGAACCAACCAAGGAGGACAAAATGAAAAAAAAGCCGCCTAAAGCCCCCATCCCGGGAGCGGCACCTGTCAGGCGATTGCCCTATCTGTACAGGCGGTACCGCTCATGCGCTACACGGCTGCCTGCAACCGCTCTGCAACCTATCCCACTTCATGCCAACGCCTAGCTGCGCAAAACCGATCCAGATGGCGCACGTTTTCAGTCACAAGAACCGTACCGTCCCCGCATCTCCATCGCTTCGCGACTTCTTTGGTCTGAGCCGCCAAAATTACATCAACATCAAGCGCCCTATCTTCAGCAGTCGGGAAACCACCTTGACGCGCCTCAGCCCAAAGACGAGCAGCAACGCATAAGGCTTCATCTGTCAATGGCCAATACACAACCTCTCTCCGAATATCACGAAGATTCGACAGTTGCCGTCTTGCGCGCTTGCGGATTAACTCTCTAGATGTTTCATAGTAAACTATAGCTGGTATTACGATTTTGCCGCCGCGTTGCGCCACGCTCTTGAGCCACTTTATCCGCTCCCGCCTGGCGTTTCCGGCTCGCGGATGCACAATCAGCCACAAGAAACCCGAATCTAGAACGAATATTTGTGATCCCATGCGAAAAGCGGCCCTGCTCCAGCGTGTGAATTTTCGAACTCCCGCATCTCTGCTTGAATTTCCTCCCATGGAGCATCTTCGGTCTCTTCAAGGAAACGATACAAAACTGTTAGTAAACCTTGGTTCCTTCGAGCTTGCACAGGATCCCATATACCACCGAGCTGTGCAACTTCACCCGATCGAAGAGCGCAACTGGACCCGCCACCGAATAAGTTTCGGCGGCGTTCTCCGGACAGTGAATCAAGGAGTATAACGTCCTCCATGTAAACCGGCACAACGGTCGACCCGCTTCCTTCCATTGAACGTTGTACGTTCGCATTCATTGCATCTCTCCTTCACCTGACCGCATCCAATCTTCTAATCTTTTGCTAATGAACGATTTAAAGATCGTTAGAGCCTGTAAATTTAATTTTCTTGACTCTTCAAATAACACACTAACGTCAAGATCAATGCTTTTTTCAACAATATTATCTATATCCAACAGTATACCTCCAGCGCCTGGCCCACGGTGATCTGCAACTCCAACGATTGCTCTCGTGCTATCAGCGGTACGCACTTGAACACGCGACATGTAGTCGAATGAAGCATCTAAGATAATACTAGCCATATAAGCCGATGATTCCAGCCAATTACCGACTGTCTCTTCAGGCACATTCTTGGGTATTATGTTGATGTATCTCAAGCCGATTCGCGTCACGGACTCCGGAGAAGAAACCGAAATCCACTTCTTCAAATAGCGCCCCGATAGCTCTTCGAATTTTTCCCACCCCGGATATGGGGCTAGGTGACTTATCGCTATTCTACTTTCCCATAGTTGGATAACAATATTCTTTTTCTTCGATACGAAGCGATATCTTTTTCTCCGTTCCGCGACTGGCTGCACACCATGTTCGTCAACGGAAAATCCAACAAATTCTGCATCGACGATGGGCTCTATATCCGGAAACTCTGATGCAATCTCTTTCCACAAGGCACCCGGCAGGGACGCCTGCCAAGGCTTGCCCGCCGGAAAGCGAAAGTGAATCTCTAGGAGCGCCTCAACGATTGGTGACCGAGGATAAATTTGATGCTGGCTGCTCGGCATCGAGCTTACCTCTGTTGGCCGCCTCTCCTCCTTCGTTCCGCCATAACCGGTCATTGTCAAGAACGGACGTTCTCTTGTAACATAACATAGGTGACGATGGCGTACCCGAAAATAGGGGCGGCAGCGTCCTTGCAGGCATGGCATCGACCCGCGAAGGGGTCTTCGGCGATTCCTTGACCCGGGCGATCCCCTTCTCGGTGAAGCGCACGAGCGCGATGTAGACCGACATCGGCCCCTCCTCCCTGATCGTTTTCTCACAGTCTAGTGTTTCGCGGGCGGACGGCCAACGGGAAACCAAGAGGAGCGCGCCGGTCAGTGGATCTCGGGCTCGGGCAGCCGCTCGGCGCCCTCGAGGAAATCGAAGTCGCAGCCCTCGTGGGCCTGGCGGATGTGTTCGCTGTACATGCGCAGATAGCCGCGCGGCCAGTTGGGACGCGGTCGCCAGGCGGCCTTCCGCCGCGCCATCTCCTCCTCCGGCACGAGGAGGTCGATGCGTCGCGCCTCGACGTCGATCGCGATCGGATCGCCGCTGCGCACGAAGGCGAGCGGCCCGCCCACCGCCGCCTCCGGCGAGACGTGGAGCACGCAGGCGCCATAGGAGGTGCCGCTCATGCGCGCGTCCGAGATGCGCAGCATGTCCCGGACCCCCTGGCGCAGCAGCTTCTTCGGGATCGGCAGCATGCCCCATTCCGGCATCCCCGGACCGCCGACCGGGCCACCGTTCTTGAGCACCAGCACGGTGTCGGGCGTCACCTCCAGATCCTCGCGATCCACCGCCGCCGCCATCTCCTCGTAACTCTCGAAGGCCAGCGCCGGACCGCGGTGTCGGAGGAACCGGGGATCGGCGGCCGAGGGCTTCATCACGCAGCCGTCGGGGGCGAGGCTGCCGTAGAGGACGGCCGTCGCCTCGCGGGAGACCGGATCCTCGAGGGAATGGATCACGTCGGGCCGCCAGACCCGGGCATCGGCGATGTTCTCGCCCAGGGTCTTGCCGTTGACGGTGATCCGGTCCCGGTCCAGCAGCGGCTCGAGCCGCTTCAGGAGCGCCCGGATGCCACCCGCGTAATAGAAATCCTCCATCAGATATTCGCCCGAGGGGCGCACGTTGGCGAGCACCGGCACCTCGCGGGCGATCGCGTCGAAGCGGGCGAGGTCGAGCGGGATGCCGGCGCGGCGC
>JALUAG010000078.1 GCA_027045875.1 Alphaproteobacteria bacterium
TCGCGGCGGCGTTCGGCGCGCGCACGCATCATGGGATCGAACAGGCAGACGCCGCCGCGACGGCTGTCCTTGGCGCAGTAGAGTGCCGCATCGGCCGCGCGCAGCAGGGCGTCGGGATCTTCGGCATGCTCGGGTGCCAGCGCCGCGCCGATGGAACCGGCGACGCGACAGGAACGGCCGTCGAGCCGCACCGGTTCGGCCAGACTGTCGAGGATGCGACCGGCGGTGATGAAGGCGCCGTGGGCCGACTGGAGTCCCGTCAGCACGACCGCGAACTCGTCGCCGCCGAGCCGACTCACCGTGTCGCACTCCCTGGTGACCGCGCGCAGCCGCTCGCCCACCGCCACCAGCAGCCGATCGCCGGCGGCATGGCCGAGCATGTCGTTGACGCCCTTGAAGCCGTCGAGATCGACGAGCAGCAGCGCCACCAGCGAGCCGTGGCGCTTGGCGAACACCACCGCCTGTTCCAGCCGGTCGTAGAACAGGGTGCGGTTGGCGAGGCCGGTGAGGGGATCGCGCATCGCCAGATAGCGCAGCCGCTCCTCGGCCAGCCGCCGCTGGCTGCTGTCCCGCGCCACCACCAGGATGGCCGGCCGGCCGCCGTCGACGATCAGGGCGGCACGGGTCTCGACGTGCAGTAGTCCGCCGTCCAGGCGCCGGATGCGTATCTCGAGCGGCAGGCCGGTGCCGTCGCCGGTCGCCAGCATCCGCGACTGCTGGCGGACGCGCGCATGATCGGCCTCGTCGACGAAGTCGAGGACCCGCCGGCCGAGCAGTTCCTGCGGACCGCCGGCGTCGAGCAGCTCCGCCGCCTGGCGGTTGGCGAAGATGATGAGACCATCCTGATGGACGACGATCGCGTCGGGCGAGAGTTCGACGAGCTGGCGATAGCGCTGCTCGGTTTCGAGGCGCGCGAGCTCCGCCCGCTTGGCGACGGTGATGTCGCGACCGGTCCCCCGATAGCCGAGGAAGCACCCCTCGGCATCGAACATGGGCTTGCCGTTGCTGCGCACCCAGCGATCCCCCCCGGGCAGCCGGATCTGGATGTCGAAGTCGCGGAACGGCAGCCGCTGCTCGAGCAGCCGCCGATGTTCCTCGAGCGCCTCGCGCGGCACGTCGGGACCGGCGATGTCGAGGCGGGTCTTGCCGTAGAACCATTCCGGAGGCACCCCGGTGAGCTGCTCGACGTTCCCGGACAGCCACGTGTAGCGCATGTCCGCATCGGTTTCCCAGAACCAGTCCGAGGCGAGCTCGGCGAAATCGCAGAAGCGCGCCCGGCTCGCCTCGAGCGCCCGTTCGGTCCGCCGACGTTCCGTGATGTCGCGGATGATGACGAGCACCGCGGCACGACCATTCTCTTCGATCCGTGCCGGCTTGCCTTCGCCGAGAAAGCTGCTGCCGTCGAGCCGCCGGTAGCGCAGCTCGGCGAGCCCCACCGCGTCGCCCGTCGCCAGGACGCGGGCGGTGCGCGCCCGCGCCCGGTCGAGGCATTCGGTGTGGACCAGCTCCCACACCGATCGCCCGATCAGGGCCTCGGGCGAGGCGGCGCGAAACAGATCGGCCGCCGCGTCGTTGGCGAACAGGATGCGATCGTCCTGGTGGACGAGGATCGCCTCCGGCGTGTTCTCGACCAGCAGACGCCAACGCGCCTCGGCGTCGCCGACCGGATCGCCGGAGGAGCGACCCGGCTTCCCGGCCATGCCAGCTCCCCGATTCCGCCCGACCACCATAACACCGTGCGCCCGCACGCTGAACCGCCTTTCACACCGGGTACCGCTTGCCAGTGGACCCTCGCTTGGGCACCCATGTCCCCGTCCCCGCCGAGGAGAGGTCCGCCCGATGACGCTTCCCCCGCCTCCCGTGGCCCGAGCCGTGCCGCTGCGCCGCGAGCGGTTCGGCATCGTCTGGGAGGATCCGTACGCCTGGCTGCGCGACCCCGCCTATCCCGAGGTCCGCGATCCAGAGATCCTCGCCCATCTGGAAGCCGAAAACGCCCATTACCGGGCGTTCATGGCGCGGCGGCGGCCGACCGTCGAGACGCTGTTCGAGGAGCTCAGGGGACGGATCGAGGAGGAGGACCGTTCGGTCCCGGTCCGCGAACGGGGATTCGAGTACCAGTGGCGTTTCGAGCCGGGCGCCCAGTACCGGAGCTGGTGGCGCCGCCCCCTCGGCGGCGGCGACTTCACCTGCTTTCTCGACGAGAACCGGCTCGCCGCGGGCCGCACGTACTTTCGCCTGCGGGCCCTCGCCGTCTCTCCCGACGGCTGGCGGCTCGCCCTCGCCACCGTCGAGGACGGTTCCGAACGCCACGTCCTGGAGGTCCGGGACCTGCGGACGGGCGAGACGCTCCCCGAGCGGATCGGCGACTGTTCGGGTGACATCGCCTGGAGCGAAGACGGCGTCAGCCTGTTCTACGTCGAACTCGATTCCCGGCTCCGTCCCTTCCGTGTCCGCCGGCACCGTCTCGGCGAGCAGCCGGACGGGGATCCCGTGGTCTACGAGGAACGGGATCCCGCCTTCTTCGTTTCGCTCGCGAAGACCCGCGATCGACGTTTTCTGCTGATCGGAAGCGGCACCCATGTGACGCGGGAGTACCGGCTGGTCGACGCGCTGCCGCCCCACGAGATGCGGCTCGTGGCCGCGAGGCGCGAGGGGCACGACTACCGGGTCGATCACGCCCACGGCCGGCTGTGGATCCTGACCAACGACCGGCATCGGAATTTCCGGCTCGTGACGACGCCGGCCGAGAACCCGGACGAAACGCACTGGGAGGAGGTGATCGCGGGCAGCGAGGAACGCTATCTCCTGACCGTCGACTGTTTCGAGTCGACGCTCGTGCTCTCCGAGCGCCGCCGGGGGCTGGATACCATCTGCCTGCGCGGCTACCGCGACGAGGAACATTGCATCGTCTTTCCGGAGGAGATCTACACGGTGGGGCTCGGCGACAACCGGGAATTCGCCACCGACGTCCTGCGCCTACGCTATTCCTCGCTGGTCACGCCCTGGTCGGTTCTCGACTACCATCTCGCCGAGCGCCGTCTCGAGACCCGCAAGGTGCAGAAGATCCCGAGCGGCTACGATCCGTCCCTCTTTGTGGGGGAACGTCGCTGGGCCGTCTCCCACGACGGTACGCGCGTGCCCATCAGCATCCTGCGCCGGCGGGACGTGGCCCTCGACGGTACCGCCCCGCTCTACCTCTACGGCTACGGCGCCTACGGGCACGGGCTGGAGCCGGCCTTCGGCACCGCGCGCCTGAGCCTCGTGGAGCGCGGCGTGATCTACGCGCTGGCCCATGTCCGCGGTGGCGACGAGCTGGGCTACGGCTGGTACGAGGACGGCAAGCTGGAGAAGAAACCCAACAGTTTCCGCGACTTCATCGCCTGCGCCGAGGCCCTCGTCGAAGCCGGCTACAGCGCTCCGGGCCGCATCGGCATCCACGGCGGCAGCGCCGGCGGCATGCTGATCGGCGTCGTCCTCAACGAGCGTCCGGATCTCTGGGGATGCGCCGTGCTCGAGGTGCCCTTCGTCGACGTCGTCAACACCATGCTCGACGAGACCCTGCCGCTCACGCCCATCGAATGGCCGGAATGGGGCGATCCGGTGCGCGATCCCGAGGCCCTGCGGCGACTGCTCTCCTACAGCCCCTACGACAACATCCGCCCGCAGCCCTATCCGCCGATGCTGGTCACCGCCGGCCTCTCCGACCCCCGGGTCACCTACTGGGAGCCGGCAAAATACGTGGCGCGGCTGCGGGCCACCAAGACCGACCACCATCCGCTGCTGCTGCGGGTCGAGATGGGGGCCGGCCATTTCGGCCGCTCGGGGCGCTACGAGCATCTGCGGGAGCTGGCCGAGATCTGGGCCTTCCTGCTGGAAATGCTGGGCGTGATCCCGCCGCCCGACCGCCGCGATCGCAACGTTAACGAATGATTCACGTGCGGCTGGTACGAGGGAACGGAGGGCGCGCGGCACGGACGGCGCCCGAACATCCCCGGAAGCGGAGCCGATGTCCTCCAGGAAAGCGGCCAGCACAGCCCATCGTCCCGACCACGACACGGGCGTGGTCGTGCCTTTCACGACACCGCAGTTCACGGGCGCCCGGCTGCGCGCCAACCGCAAGGGACGCTTCGAGCTGATGCTGCGCAATCCCGCCGGTGGCAGGGGCGTGTACCTCGTGGAGCTCGAGGTCGCTCACCGCTTCTCCGCCATCAGCCTCCACGACCGCATCCTCCATGCCGAACTGCTTAAGCTGTTGCGCGTGAGCCCGAGGGGCGTGCGTCTGTGCGCCCGCAGGGTGGCTCTCTGGGGCGCCGCCGGACAGGGGGCGAGGCTCGCCGCACAGGCCGCCGCACGCGAGGAGGAGGAGCGCGTCACGCAGCTGCGGGACCATCTCCTCGACAGCCTGTCGGCGGCCGCTGGCGGAGAGGGGCCGACGGCGAACGGAGCGGCACAGCCGCGCACCGCGACCGCGGGCCGCGGTCTCGACGAGCGGACGCTGCGCCGGGCGGCCGAGGAGATCGCCGCCTACGGTGTCGGCATCGGCCTGCCTCCGGCGATCCCGAGCTTCCATGCCGAGACGCTGAGCCGGATCGCCGAGCTGGCCGACGCCCTCGATGGCTGGGGGGGCGAGGGAAACGGTCGGAGCGACGAGATCGCCGTCGAGGTCTCGCGTCTCGCACGGGAGACGCACGCCGCCGCCGGCCGTGAACTGGAGCGGTGGCAGCGGGAACTGGCGGACGGGCCCGCCCTGTTCGCCCGCTGGCAGACGGACCGGGCGGGGCTTCTCGACGACCTGCAGATCTGCGACTGGCTGCTCGACGGCTGGCCCGACCGCTGTGCGCTGTGGAACGCGGCGCCGGTAACCGACAGGGCCTGCCAGCGCGCCGCCCTCAAACACATCGCGAAGCTGCTTCCGCCCGCGATCGAGACCGAGCGCGAGGCCTGCGACGGCGACGAGGCGATCGACGCCCTCAGGCGTGCACTGCGCGAGAGCACCGACTGGCGCGACGAGGTCCGCTTGGCGGAGATCCTCGAGCGCCAGGAAGCCCTGCGGGCGGAGCTGCCGGCATGACGAACCGGCAGGCTCTCCTGGCGCAGCTTACGAAGGCGCTGGCGGCGACGGACGACGCCAAGTTCCGCGCCGTGGTGGCGGTCATCGACCGCCAACCGCGGCATCACGTCCTCGAGCTCTTGATCGCGCCGCACCGACCGCGGCTGGCCCGCCTCAAGCCGCCGCGACCGCTGACCTTCCACCGGGTCGTGACCCTGCCGCTGGAAGCGGCTCTGGTGCCGGCCGAGGACTGGGTGCCCGGATCGTACCGGATCCCGCGATCGCATCTCGCACCCCTCCACAGCGCGATGCGGGAGCGGCTCGATCCCGAGCTCGTCGACTGGGTCGACCGTATGCTGGCCGGCAAGACCACCGCCGACGCCGGCGTCGAGCGCGCGGTGGGCCGGCGTCTCTGGCCGGCCGCCGCCGAAGTCCTGGACGGCCTCCTCGCCACCGGACGGAAGAGCCTCGGCGAGGCGGCGGTCAGTGCGCGTCTGGCCGCGCATCTGCTGGCCATCGGCGAGCGGCTCGTCGAGACCTTCTGGCAACTGCCGCCACAGTCCATTCTCTGCTTTTCGGGCGAGGAGCGGCGGGCCGCCATCGAGCTGCTCAAGGACGCAGCGCAGCGGGGCACGGAATCGCTCGCCCTCGTGGCCGATCTGCTCGGCGCCCGCTGCCAGTCGCCGCTGGCGATCCTTGAGCCGCTGCTGGCCGGCGAGATCTCCATGAGCCCCCGCGACAAGCGGGAATGCGCGGATCGGGTGGCGGAAGCCTGTCTCGAGGACCTCGGCGGCGAGATCGCCGCCGCGCTGGCCGACGAGGAGACGACACCGCAAGCTGCGGCGGAGCTCGTGCTGCGCGTGATGTCGGGCCTCGAATCCCTCTCCGACGTCGCCACCAAGCTCGACATCGACAGGCACGCCGTACGCCAGCTCACGCGCCGCACCGCCGAGCTCGCGGAGCAGGTGACCCGTCGCGTGCTCAAGCAGATCAAACAGAGTTTCGACGACGACACCGACGGCGTGCCGCTCTACAACTACGAAAAGGCGGCCCGTGCCGTCACCAAGATCCGCCTGGTGGCGCCGAAGTTGGTGATCGCGAGCAAGCTCGACGATCTGCTGCGCTGTGCCATCGAACGCTACACGAGCGCCTTCGACGCCTTCCTCGCGCGGCGCCGGGAGCGTGGCGCCTCGACCGCTCTCGAGGAGCCGGCGATCATGGAGCGGCTGCGCATCATCGAGCTCCTCTTCGGCAGTCCCGTGGCGGTCTCGCTGTGGGAGAGACACAGCGGCCGGCGCGCCGCCATCTGAGACCGCCGGCCACCCACGGCCCCCGGCCACGGGCGAGGCGCGTGCCGGCTCCGCGCGAGAGCGGAGATCGGGCCCGATGATCCCGCCCCGTTTCGGTCACGCCTCCGGTTCGCCGTATCCGCCTCCCGAAGGGGTGCGGATGACGAACACGTCGCCCGGATCGAGTACCGTCTTATCGCAGCCCCGGAGCCGGTCGATGCGCCCGTCGGCGCGTTCCACCCACTGATCGCCGCAGATGCCCGGCTCGCCGCCCTCGAGGCCGAACGGCGGCACGATCCGGTGGTTGGAGAGGATGGCGGCGTGCATCCGCTCCAGAAAGCGCATGCGGCGGATGGTGCCGTCCCCGCCCCGGTGGCGTCCCCGCCCGCCGGAACCGCGGTTGATGACATGCGCCTCGAGCAGCACCGGATAACGCCATTCGAGCACCTCGGGGTCGGTCAGGCGGGAGTTGGTCATGTGGGTGTGGACCGCCGAGGTGCCATCGAAGTCCGGCCCCGCGCCGCTGCCGCCGCAGATGGTCTCGTAGTACTGGTAGGTGTCGTTGCCGAAGGTGAAGTTGTTCATCGTCCCCTGCGCCGCGGCCATCGCCTTGAGTGCGCCGAACAGCGTGTCGGTGGCCCACTGCGAGGTCTCGACGTTGCCGGCGCAGACCGCGGCCGGATATTTGCAGGCGAGGATGGAGCCCTCCGGGATGACGAGTTCGATCGGCACGAGACAGCCGTCGTTCAGGGGGATGTCGGCCTCGACGAGGGTGCGAAAGACGTAGAGCACGGCGGCCCGGGTGACCGCCGCCGGGGCGTTGAAGTTCCAGGGCTGCTGCTCGCTCGTGCCGGTGAAGTCGATGCGCACGCGGCGACGCTCGCGATCCACCGCCACCGCCACCCGGATCACCGGCCCGAGATCGTGGGGATAGGTGAACGTCCCGTCCTCCAACCGGTCGATCACCCGCCGCACGCTCTCCTCGGCATTGTCCATCACGTGCCGCATGTAGGCGTGGACGGTGGGCAGGCCGAACTGGGCGACCATCTTCAGGAGCTCCGCCGCGCCCTTGCTGCAGGCGGCGATCTGGGCCTGGAGATCGGCCACGTTCTGGCGCGGGTTGCGGCAGGGATGGGGTCCGCGGGTCAGCAGTTCGAGGAGCGCCTGCTCGCGGAAGACGCCGTTCTCCACCAGCAGGAAATCGTCGATCAGCGCGCCTTCCTGGTCGATGTGCGTCGAATCGGGGGGCATCGAGCCCGGGGTGATGCCGCCGATGTCGGCGTGATGGGCCCGCGAGGCGGTGAAGAACAGGAGCTCGCCGGCTTCCGAGAACACCGGCATGATCACCGTCACGTCGGGCAGATGGGTGCCGCCGTTGTACGGATTGTTGAGGGCGTAGACGTCGCCCGGCCGCATGCGGCCGCGACGCTGGCGGATGACGGTGCGCACCGATTCGCCCATCGAGCCCAGATGGACGGGCATGTGGGGGGCGTTGGCGATCAGCCCGCCCTCGGTGTCGAACAGGGCGCAGGAGAAATCCAGCCGTTCCTTGACGTTGACCGAATAGGCGGTGTTCTGGAGGGTGACCCCCATCTGCTCGGCGATGGTCATGAAGAGGTTGTTGAAGATCTCGAGCAGGATGGGATCGCAGTCGGTGCCCACCGCCACCCGCCGCGGCAGCGGCTCCACCCGCTCCAGCAGAAGATGGTCGTGGCGGCTGACCTCGAGCGCCCAGCCCGGCTCCACCACCACGGTGGTCGTGGGATCGGCGACGATGGCCGGGCCGACGATCCGATCGCCCGGCCGCATGTCCTCGCGCCGGTAGACCGCGCAGGCGAAGCTCTCGGGCGGCTGGTGCGGCGCCCGGGTGGTGAAGATGCTGGTGGTGCGCACCGGCTCCAAGGGCTCGTCCGGGCCGCGCGGCTCGATCGGCAGCTCCGGCTCGGAGACGTCCTCCATGGCGCCGATGCCCTCGACGGTGACCGCCTCCGCCACCAGCTCGCGTCCCTCGACGATGAAGCCGTAGCGGCTGCGGTGCTCGGTCTCGAAGGCGGTGCGCATCGCGGCGACGTCGCCCGCCGGCACCTCGAGCGGCGTGTCGGTGCCGGCATAGCGGACGTGCACCCGGCATTCGGTGCGGATCCGCGCCTCCGGTATCCGCTGCTCGGCGAGCTCGGCGCGCACCGCCGCCTCGAGCCCGGCGATGGCCGCCCGCAGCTCGGCCATCAGCCCTTCCTCGAGCCGCTTCTCGATCGCCTTCTGGCGGATGGTGCGCACGTCGGCGAGACCGATGCCGTAGGCCGAGAGAACCGAGGCGTAGGGGTGGATCATGATGCGGCCGATCGACAGGAGATCGGCCACCTGGCAGGCGTGCTGGGCGCCGGCGCCGCCGAAGCAGACGAGGGTGTAGCGCGAGGTGTCGATGCCGCGCTGGATGGTGATCTTCTTGATGGCGTTGGCCATGTTGTCGTTGGCGATGGCGAGGCAGCCCTGGGCGATCTCGAGCGGCGTCCGCCGCACCCCCGTCCTGGCCTCCACCTCCCGCGCCAGCTCCCGGAAGCGACGCGCCACCACCTCGGCGTCGAGGGGCTGGTCGGCGTCCGGGCCGAAGACGCGCGGGAAGAACTCGGGCAGCAGCTTGCCCACCATCAGATTGGCGTCGGTGACGGCGAGCGGCCCGCCGCGCCGGTAGCAGGCCGGGCCGGGATTGGCACCGGCACTCTCCGGCCCCACCCGGAAGCGCGAACCGTCGAAGGTGATGATCGAGCCGCCGCCCGCCGCCACCGTGTGGATCTTCATCATCGGCGCCCGCATGCGGACCCCTGCCACCTCGGTCTCGAAGGCGCGCTCGTACTGGCCGGCGTAGTGCGACACGTCGGTGGAGGTGCCGCCCATGTCGAAGCCGATGATATGGTCGAAACCGGCGATGGCCGCGGTCTTGACTGCGCCCACGATACCCCCCGCCGGTCCCGAGAGGATGGCGTCCTTGCCCTGGAAGCGATGGGCGTCCACGAGCCCGCCGTTGGACTGCATGAACATGAGCCGCACATCGCCGAGCTCGGCCGCCACCCGGTCCACGTAGGCCCGCAGGATGGGTGACAGATAGGCGTCGACCACCGTGGTGTCGCCGCGGCCCACGATCTTGATGAGCGGGCTCACCTCGTGGCTGGCCGAGATCTGGGTGAAGCCGATCTCGCGGGCGATCTCGGCGATGCGCTTCTCGTGGCCGGGAAAGCGGTAGCCGTGCATGGAGACGACGGCGACGGCACGGAACCCCTTCTCGTAGGCGGCGGTGAGCGCCTCGCGTGCCTGCGCCTCGTCGAGCGGCCGGTCGACGCTGCCGTCGGCCATCAGCCTTTCGTCGATCTCCACCACCTCGGCGTAGAGCTGTTCGGGCAGGACGATGTGGCGGGCGAAGATGTCGGGACGATCCTGGTAGCCGATCCGCAGACAGTCGCGGAAACCGCGGGTGATGGCCAGCACGGTGGGCGTGCCCTTGCGCTCGAGGAGCGCGTTGGTGGCGACCGTGGTGCCCATCTTGACGGCGTCGATGCGCGCGGCCGGGATCGGCTCCTCGCGAGCAAGGCCGAGGATGTCGCGGATCCCCTGCAGGGAGGCATCCGCGTACTGTTCGGGGTTCTCCGAGAGCAGCTTGTGGATGCGGATCGAACCGTCCGGCGCCCGCGCCACCACGTCGGTGAAGGTGCCGCCGCGATCAATCCAGAACTGCCAGCCGTCGGCCATCGTCGATACCCCCCGCCGCGCGAACCGCGCGGTCTATAGCCGAGCCCCGTCCCGCCGTCACCCTCGCGACAACGGAGCGGGAGACGGCGTCCTCGCGCCTCCGGGCCTGCGACGGCGCGTCCGCCTGGCGCCGCCTTCTGCCGACACCATATGTTGCATTGCAGCATGAATGAGCGGCGAGGAGACGACGATGGCCAAGGCCGAAGCGCGCGCGAGGAAGCGCGGAACCCCCGCGGATCGTCCGGCCGCCGATCACGGCCTGCGGCCGGCCGCCGTGCGCCCGGTGCATCGCGACCGGACACGGCGCGAGGAACCCGCGCCGCCGCTGCCCTTCGCCCCCTCCTGGGAAAATCTCGATCGTCTGCTGCACGCCTTCCAGGCCCGCTTCACCGGCGGTTTCTCACCTCCCGGCGCCCTCCTCGCGCGCCTCGACTGGTGGATGCATCTGGCCAACGCACCCGGTCGCCAGGCGGCGCTCCTCCAGAAGGCCTGGTTCGACGGCCTCCAACTGGCGAGCTGGGCGGGCCGGGCGATGCTCGGCGGCGAGGAGCCGGGACCGTTCCGGCCGGCGGAGCACGATCGCCGCTTCGCGCACGCCGACTGGCAGCGGCCGCCCTTCAACCTGCTGGCCCAGACCCATCTCGCCTTCCAAGAATTCTGGGACGCCGCCACCTGCGACCTGCGCGGCGTCGGCACCCGCCATCGCCAGCAGATCAACTTCATGGTCCGTCAGGATCTCGACCGGCTGGCGCCGAGCAACTTCCCCTGGACCAACCCGGAGGTGATCCGCCGCACGCTGGCCGAGGGCGGCACGAACTTCCTCCGCGGCTTCGGCTATTTCCTCGAGGATCTGGAACGCCAGCTCGCGGGCAAGCCGCAGGCCGGCACCGAGCGGTTCCGGCCCGGCAGGGAGGTGGCGGTGACGCCGGGGCAGGTGGTCTACCGCAACGAGCTGATCGAGCTGATCCAGTACGCCCCCGTCGCCGGCGAGGTGCGGCCGGAGCCGGTGCTGATCGTGCCGGCCTGGATCATGAAGTACTACATCCTCGATCTCTCGCCGCACAATTCGCTGGTGCGCCACCTGGTCGAGCAGGGGTTCACGGTCTTCATGATCTCCTGGAAGAACCCGGGCCCCGAGGACCGCGATCTCTCCTTCGACGACTATCGCCGTCTCGGCGTCGTGGCCGCCCTCGAAGCGGTGGCGCGCATCCTCCCCGACCGCAAGGTGCACGCCCTCGGCTATTGCCTGGGCGGCACGCTGCTCGCGATCGCCGCCGCCAAGATGGCGCGCGACGGCGAGGACCGGCTCGCGACCATGACGCTGCTCGCCGCCCAGACCGACTTCACCGAGGCGGGGGAGCTCATGCTGTTCATCGACGAGAGCTCCCTCGCCTGGCTCGAGGACATGATGTGGGACCAGGGCTATCTCGACGCCCGCCAGATGGCGGGAACCTTCCAGCTCCTGCGATCGGCCGATCTCATCTGGTCGCGCATGGTGCGGGAATACATGCTCGGCGAACGCGAGGAGCTCACCGACATCATGGCCTGGAGCAGGGACGCGACGCGGATGCCGGCGCGGATGCACAGCGAGTACCTGCGCCACCTGTTCCTCGAAAACCGCCTCTCGCGCGGCCGCTACGCGGTCGAGGGACGGCCGGTGGTGCTGACCGACATCCGCGTCCCCATCTTCGTCGTCGGCACCGAGCGGGACCACATCGCCCCCTGGCAGTCGGTCTACAAGATCCGCCTGCTGACCGACACCGAGGTCACCTTCGTGCTGGCCTCGGGCGGCCACAA
>JALUAG010000079.1 GCA_027045875.1 Alphaproteobacteria bacterium
AACGACCCGACGCAACACGAAACGGATACCCCGCCAACAGAGGCTCTACCCGCCAGGACATGCTGGACGACACAACTCCGCCGCCCGCACATCCCTTCCAAATCCAACCAACCATACCCAAAGAACGCACGTCCCCTGCCATCAGACGTGCCCGCCCCTCCTCCGAGGGACCGGACACCACACCCGTTTTCGGGGACTGCCACCGCTGCCCGGCGGCAACGCCGAGAAATAGGCCCACGCCCCGCGGCGATCAAGAGGTACGTATTCCCAGATTCTCCCTCTCGCCGGCCGTTCTCCGCAACCTATTGCCAAGGCGGGCGATCTCGGCCCACAATCGGGGCGAGCAAGAGGGGCGGAAGGCCGGCAGCGACGTACCACCGGGCCGCGAGGCCGCCCCGACGACCAAGGGAGGGAAAAGGAATGTCGCGACAGGCTGCGGGTTTCGGCCGCATCTGGCTCCTCGGCGGATCGCTGGCGGCATTGATGATCGCCGCGCCCACCGGCGGGCCGGCCCTGGCGCAGGCCGAGCTCACCGTCTACACCGCCATCGAGGCCGAGGATCTCAAGAAATACGCCGCGCGCTTCAACGAGGCGCATCCCGACATCAAGATCAACTGGGTCCGCGATTCGACCGGCATCATCACCGCCAAGCTGCTCGCCGAGAAGGACAATCCACAGGCCGACGTGATCTGGGGACTGGCCGCCACCTCGCTCCTGCTGCTGAAGTCCGAGGGCATGCTCGAGCCCTATGCTCCGAAGGGCCTCGAGAAGCTCGACCCCAAGTTCCGCGACAAGGCCGATCCCCCCTACTGGGTGGGCATGGACGCCTGGGTCGCGGCGGTCTGCTTCAACACCGTGGAGGCGGAGAAGAACGGCCTGCCGATGCCCAAGTCCTGGAAGGACCTCACCAAGCCCGTCTACAGGGGCCATGTGGCGATGCCCAACCCGAACTCCTCGGGCACCGGCTTCCTCGACGTCTCCTCCTGGCTGCAGATGTTCGGCGAGGAGGAAGGCTGGGCCTACATGGACGCGCTGCACGAGAACATCGCCTACTACACCCATTCGGGCTCCAAGCCCTGCAAGGACGCCGCCCGCGGCGAGGTGGCGATCGGCATCTCCTTCGCCTTCCGCGGCGCCAAGTCGAAGGCCGCCGGCGCCCCGATCGAGATCATCATCCCCGAGGAGGGGGTCGGCTGGGACATGGAGGCGGCGGCGATCGTGGCCGGCACGGATTATCCCGACGAGGCCCGCATCCTGATGGACTGGGTGATCTCCGAGGACGCCATGCGGATGTACAACGAGGGCTACGCGGTGGTCGGCATCACCGAGCTCGCGAAGCCCGTGAAGTACTTCCCGGAGAACATCATCGAGAAGATGATCGACAACGATTTCGAATGGGCGGCGCGCAACCGCGAGCGCATCCTCGCCGAGTGGAGCAAGCGCTACGAGGGCAAGTCGCTGCCCAAGAACTGATGCGCCGACCGGATCCGGAGGAAGGGCTGTCGCGCCGTCCTGGCGCGACAGTTCTTTCGTGGCTGCCATGAGCTATCTGGTTCTCGACAAGGTCACCAAGCGCTTCGGCGCCTTCACCGCCGTGGACGGGGTCAGCCTCGCCATCGAGGAGGGGGAGTTCGTCTGCTTCCTCGGTCCCTCCGGCTGCGGCAAGACCACCCTGCTCCGGGCCATCGCCGGCCTCGACTTCCAGTCCGAAGGACGCATCCGGCAGGCGGGGCGCGACATCTCCGCCCTGCCGCCGCGGGAACGGGACTTCGGCATCGTGTTCCAGTCCTACGCCCTCTTTCCCAACCTCACGGTGCGCCAGAACATCGCCTACGGCCTCGAGAACCGCGGCCTGCCGCGCGCGCGCATCGCCGAGCGGGTGGAGGAACTGCTGAAGCTCGTCGGGCTCGGCGATCAGGGCGACAAGTACCCGGCCCAGCTCTCGGGCGGCCAGCAGCAGCGGGTGGCCCTCGCCCGCGCGCTCGCCCCCTCGCCCGGCCTGCTGCTGCTCGACGAGCCTCTCTCGGCCCTCGACGCCAAGGTGCGCCTCTACCTGCGGCACGAGATCCGCGATCTGCAGCGCGAGCTCAACGTCACCACCATCATGGTCACCCACGATCAGGAGGAGGCGCTGAGCATCGCCGACCGCATCGTGGTCATGCACCGCGGCCGCATCGAGCAGCTGGGCACGCCGATCGAGATCTATCAGAATCCGGCCACCCCGTTCGTCGCCGATTTCGTCGGCACCATGAACTTCGTCGAGGGCGAGATCGTCGCCCCGGGTCGCTGCCGGATCGCCGACCTGGCGCTCGAATGCCCGACCGACGGCTTCAGCTCCGGCGAACGGGTGACGGTGGCCATCCGCCCCGAGGACGTGGTGGTGCGGGCGATCACCGCCGAGACCCGCAACCGCTTCGCCGCCCGCATCCTGCGCACCGATTTCCTCGGCCCCTTCATGCGGGTCGAGATCGGTGCCGAGCCGCTCGGCGACAGGCGGCTTCTGGTCGACCTCTCCATCAACCTCGTCCGCGATCTCGACATCGCCCTCGGGCGCGAGCTCGAGCTCGCG
>JALUAG010000080.1 GCA_027045875.1 Alphaproteobacteria bacterium
TTCCTGCTGCACCCACATGAGATAGGCGAGGCGCGGATGGTCAACGAATACGTCTACTGTCCGCGCCTCGCCTATCTCATGTGGGTGCAGCAGGAATGGGCGGACAGCGCCGACACGATCGAGGGACGCCATCTCCACCGGCGGGCCGACCGTCCCCGCGGGCGTCTGCCGGAGGCGGCCGAGCTCGATGCCGCCGATCCCCCCTTCCGGCTGCGCGCCCTCACCCTCGGCTCCGAACGGCTGGGTCTCGTTGCCCGCCTCGACGTCCTCGAGGTGGGCGAGGGCCGCGTCGCGCCGGTGGACATCAAGCGCGGCCGCCGCCCGCATGTCGAGAAAAACGCCTACCTGCCCGAACGGGTCCAGCTCTGCGTCCAGGCCCTGCTCCTCGAGGAGCACGGCTACCGGGTGGAGGAAGGCTTCCTGTGGTTCGCCGAGAGCCGCGAGAAGGTGCGGGTGGCCTTCGACGAGGAGCTGCGACGGGAGACCCGGGCGGCCATCGAGGGGCTGCGCTTCGTCGCCCTTTCCGGACGCCTGCCGCCACCCCTCGAGGACAGCCCCAAATGCTCCCGCTGTTCGCTGGTCGGCATCTGCCTGCCCGACGAGGTGGCCTTCCTCAGGAAAGGCGAGGTGTCGCCCCGCCCGATCGCCGTGCCGCGCACCGAGGCCCTGCCGCTCTACGTCCAGGAACCGCGCGCCCGCCTCCGCAAGGAGGGGGGGACGCTGGTGATCGAGGTGCCGGACGGATCGCCCGTGCGCGCCCGCCTGGTGGACGTCTCCTGCCTCGTGCTGTTCGGCAGCGCGAGCCTGACCACGCCCGCCCTGCACGAGCTCATGCGCCGCGAGATCCCGGTCGCCTGGCACAGCTACGGCGGCTGGTTCCTGGGGCTCACCCAGGGCATGGGACACCGCAACGTCGAGCTGCGCACCGCCCAGTACCGAGCGAGCTTCGATCCCCGCCACTGCCTCGAGCTCGCGCGGGGGTTCGTGGCCGCCAAGATCCGCAATCAGCGCACCCTGCTGCGTCGCAACTGGCGGGGCCGGGAACCGCCCGACCGGCTGCTCCTCGAACTGCGCCGCCACGCCGAACGCGCCGCCCATGCCCCCGATCTCGGGACGCTGCTGGGCATCGAGGGCAACGCCGCCCGGCTCTATTTCGGCGCCTTTCCGCAACTTCTCCGGGAGGAGGCGCTGGCCGCCGGCCTCGCCTTCGAGAAACGTCATCGCCGACCGCCCCCCGACCCGCTCAACGCCCTCCTCTCCTTCGCCTACGCCATGCTCGCCCGCAGTCTCGCGGTGGCCCTCGCCACCGTCGGCCTCGATCCCTACCGCGGCTTCTTCCACCAGCCTCGCTACGGCCGCCCCGCCCTGGCCCTCGATCTCATGGAGACCTTCCGCCCCCTCGTGGCCGATTCCGCCGTTCTCACGGCCGTCAACAACGGCGAGATCGGCCCCCGCGACTTCCTCGCCGGCGCCGGCGCGGTGGCGCTCACCGCCGCCGGCCGCAAGCGCTTCATCGCCTGCTTCGAACGCCGGCTCGCGGTGGAGACCACCCATCCGCTGTTCGGCTACCGGGTGGACTACCGGCGGCTGTTCCTCCTCCAGGCCCGGCTTCTCGGCCGTCATCTGCTCGGCGAGATCCCCGCCTATCCGGACTTCACCACGCGATGAGCGGCCCGGACGAACGCCTCTACGTGGTCACCTACGACATCCGGGATCCGAAACGCTGGCGCCGGGTCTACCGCCTCCTCCAGGGCTACGGCTCCTGGCTGCAGCTCTCGGTCTTCCAGTGCCGCCTGTCCCGCCGGCGGCTCGTGGAGCTGCGCGCCGCCCTCGACGAACGCATCCACCACGGCGAGGATCACGTGCTGATACTGGACCTCGGCCCCGCCGAACGTGTAGAGTTGCGCGTCGACAGTCTCGGCCGCAGCTTCGAGCCGGTCCGTCGCGAGCCGCTGATTATCTGAGGTGCCGCCGCGGCGGTGCGAGCGCTCTGGTGACGCCTTCCGCCCGGCCACCGCTCGCGACGGTCCGAAACGTTGATGCGGCGCCGTTCTTTGGGTATCGTCGATGCGTCGAAAGGGAGGATCTGTGGCAATCATGCGGTCCGTCACCGGCAGCGCTCGCGGAGGATCGGAAAAACGGCGGCGTCTCCGTGGCTTGCGGGCAGGCCGACTTCCCCGGCAGTAATGCCGGGGCCTCATTGAAGCGGTCAGCAGCGCGTCACGGAGAAGCATACCTAACGTTGGACTTCCCCGGCAGTAATGCCGGGGCCTCATTGAAGCCCCTGCCGCTCGAAGTCATGCTGGCGAAGTCGATGCTGGGACTTCCCCGGCAGTAATGCCGGGGCCTCATTGAAGCCCTCGCTCGCACCGATGCCCACCCGGGCGCCGAGGCGGGACTTCCCCGGCAGTAATGCCGGGGCCTCATTGAAGCCGTGAACGCCCCGCCGGGAACGATGTACCAGGCGCCGACTTCCCCGGCAGTAATGCCGGGGCCTCATTG
>JALUAG010000081.1 GCA_027045875.1 Alphaproteobacteria bacterium
GCCCATGTCCCGCCCGCGCCAGCGTCGCCGCCCCCGCGCCACGGTCATAGCCCGCACCGTGCCGACCGCACCGGCTGCAACGCCGCCGCCCACGCCGCAGCGGCCGCACGGCGACCCGCAGCGTCTGCCCGGCCTCGTCGAAATCGACCTCCTCGACCACGACGTCCTTGAGCCCCAGCAGCTTGCGCCATGCCCTGCTCCTGGTCGCCATCGCCTCCCTCCTCGAGCATCGATTCAGCTTTGGGTTCACGCCGAATCATGCCCGGGAGGCGGGGCGACCTCCTACCCCCTGCCCACGAAAACGGCAGAAGAGCCCATTTTCGTGGCCATGCCGGGAGGCGCTCCCTGCGGCGGCCCGCCCCTGCACTACTCTCAGTGTGCGACCTCTGCCGAGCCCCGGTACGCCGAGACGGCCTCCACCAGGTCCGCAGCCGGCACGACGATCTCGTTCGACCTCAAGGTCAAGGTGAATGTCTTCCCCCCCCGAATCTGGCACCGCAGGCCGAAGGGCCGCCGCAGGAAGGTCTCCCGCGTCTCGCCGCGGTCGCGATCCCACAGCATGTCCACCCAAATGTCGACTATGTAGCTTCCGTGAAGCCGTACCTTATCGCGCGAATCCCTCTCACGCCGACGCCCGAAGGCAAGGGCCTTGCAATAGACACCCTCGTAGGCCGGGTGGCGGCGGAGCAACCAACTGTAAACTCCCCGCTGTTCTCCCTCCCTCCTGCAGTCCACCCCCACAACCCCAGGCGAATTGACTTCGTTCTCTATCACGACACGAACGAAGACAAAGTCTGGATCTTCGGCATCCTCCTGAAAGCGCATGCACCACCCCTCCTCGTCCACCAGTCGCATGCTTCCCAGCCCCATCACCCCCTCGTAGCGCAGCTCCACCCACTTCGTCCTGTGCAGGGCGAGAATGAGCAGATACTCGCACCCGGCAAGCGAGACCAGCCCCGCCGCCAATAAGGTCGCCATCAGCCAGCGCCTAGCCACCCGCCCCATACTGCACCAGAATCTGCTCGACCAGCAGATCCATCAGCGTCTGGCCCGACCCGAGCACCACCTTCATCATCCCCGCGACATTCCAGTGCGCTACATCCACCTCCACGTCCTCGTCGGCGATCCCGCTCATGTCGCCCCACCGGCCACCGATCCTGGCGATCCAGTCCGAGGGATCGCCCCGGCTCACCGACCGCACGTTGATCCATAGTCCCACCTCCGGCACGGGCAGCTCCGCCGGGCCCTCAGCAGCAACCAGCTCATCCTCTTCATCCTCGCTGGCGGCATTCGCCTTCCCAGGCACGCCGTCCAGCCCCTCTGCTGAATAGGCATCTCCAACAGGGTCCAGCGTGATCAGCAGGTCCACCGGGATCCCGTATACCGAAAGCCGGAACACCACCTCGGTCGCGATCCGCGCCCCATAGCTGTGGGCGACAATGCGCACGCGCTCCGAACAGGGATTCTTGCGCACCGCAGAGACGATGTCCTGCACGATCCGGTCGACCTCCGCCAGCGCGGCGGGATTCCACCCCATGCCCCCTCGCCAGCCGTAATAGCCGAAGCCCGCATCGCGATATCGGCCATCCGCGCCCTTCACGAGCCCTAGGTCCACCCGCGCGATCCAGGGCCGTCGCAGCTTGACTCCGAGCGCTTTGCGCAAGCCGTCCATGATGCCGGTCGGGCCGAACCCCAAAAACCGCTCCTTATCGCCAGCCCCGCCGATAAAGACGGTGATCAGGCCGAGCGGGTCGATGCGGTTGATGGGGTCGGCGGCGGCGTAGGCGTAGAGGTTGAGCCCGCCCGCCTGGCCGATGGGGTCGGGGCTGAGATAGCGCGCGGTCTCCGGGTCGTACCAGCGGGCGAGGTTGTAGTGCAGGCCCGTCGCCGGGTCCTCCCACTGGCCCGGAAGCCGCAGGTGCAGGACGAAGGGCTCCCCGTCGCCGTCGGGGTCCTCGTCCACGGCGGCCCGGCCGAATGGGGCATAGTCGGCGGTCCAGACGATGCGGCCCGCCTCGTCGGTGACCTCCGTCGGCGCGCCCCGGTGGTCGGTGTGGACGTGGTAGGTGCCTTCGGGCGTCAGGATCGCCACCGGCCGCCAGCCGAGCCAGAGGAACTGCCGGAGGATCTCGCCTTTACCGTCGAGGACGGCCAGCAGCCGCGCGCCCTCCCAGAGATACAGCCTGCGGGTGACGGTGCCGTCCGGACGGTGCCACTCCGAGGCGATCCGCCGGTGCAGCAGGTCGTAGCGGTAGCGGGCGAGAAGCCTTCCGGTACGCAGATCGCGCACGGCGGCGAGCGTGCCCTCGGGGTTCCATTCGTAGCGGTATCTTCCGTCGGCGAGCCGGCGGCCTGCGGCGTCGTGCGCCCAGACGAGCCGGGGCGCCTTCGCCGCTGCCGCGCCCGGGCCACCGGAGGCGGCGGTGGGGGTGCGGTCGGCGGCGAGGGCCCCGTTGGCCGCCGCTCCCGCCTGCGCCACGGTCCGGATG
>JALUAG010000082.1 GCA_027045875.1 Alphaproteobacteria bacterium
GCGAGGCCATGCGTCTCCTCCACCGGCACCGCATCGAGAAGCTGCTGGTGGTCGACGGGGACTACCGCCTCGTGGGCCTGATCACGGTGAAGGACATCGAGAAGGCGCAGCGCTTCCCGGATGCCGTCAAGGACGAGCAGGGGCGGCTGCGGGTGGGCGCCGCCACCGGCACCGGCGAGGCCGGCGTGGCGCGGGCCATGGCGCTCATCGAGGCGGGGGCCGACATCGTCGTGGTGGACACCGCCCACGGCCATTCGAAGGGGGTGCTCGACACCGTGGCCCGCATCCGCCGGCTCGCCAACGACGCCCAGATCGTGGGCGGCAACGTGGCCACGGCGGAGGCGGCGCGGGCGCTGATCGAGGCCGGGGCGGATGCGGTCAAGGTGGGCATCGGCCCGGGCAGCATCTGCACCACCCGGATCGTGGCCGGGGTGGGGGTGCCGCAGTTCACCGCCGTCCTGGAGGCGGCCCGTGCCTGCCGGGAACGGGAGGTGCCGGTGATCGCCGACGGCGGCATCCGCTCCTCGGGCGATCTCGCCAAGGCCATCGCCGCCGGCGCCGACTGCGCCATGATCGGCTCCATGTTCGCCGGCACCGACGAGGCCCCCGGCGAGGTGTTCTTCTTCCAGGGCCGCTCCTACAAGGCCTACCGCGGCATGGGCTCCATCGGCGCCATGGCCCGGGGCTCCGCCGACCGCTACTTCCAGCAGGAGATCTCGGACACCCTCAAGTTCGTGCCCGAGGGGGTGGAGGGACGGGTTCCCTACCGCGGCCCGGTGGCCACCGTCATCCACCAGCTGGTGGGCGGGCTCAAGGCGGCCATGGGCTACACCGGCAATCCCGACATCCCCTCGCTGCAGACCCGCAGGCGCTTCCTCCGGGTCACCCATGCCGGGGTGCGGGAAAGCCATGTCCACGACATCGCCATCACCCGCGAGGCGCCCAACTACCGCCGCGACCTCTGAGCCCTCCGCGGCTCCGTTAACCGACGATTTACCGCTTGCGTCTAGGCTCTTCGCCGCAGGGCCGGGTGGCCGCGAAGGAACGGCATGGCGATGGCGCAGGACGTGCAGCTGCGGGAGATCGGGACGGGCGAGGGCTCGTACCGCGTGCTCCTCGTCGAGGACAATGTCGCCGATGCGCGCCTGACCCGGGAGCTGATGGCGGAGGCCGGCGGCTTCGAGGTCCGCTGGGCGAGCCGGCTGGCGCCCGCCCTCGAGAGCCTCGCGCGGGAGCCCGTGGACGTCGTGCTCCTCGACCTGCTGCTGCCCGACGGCATCGGCATGGAGGTGGTGGAGCGGGTGCGGGCGGCGGCACCGGAGACCCCGGTGGTGGTGCTCTCCGGTCTCGGCGAGGACGATCTGGCGCTGGCCCGGCGGGCGGTCCTGCGGGGTGCTCAGGACTATCTGCCGAAGAGCGCCGTCGACGGCAATCTCCTCAAGCGCACCATCTCGACGGCCATCGAGCGGGCGCGCCTCGAGAACGCGCTGCGCCGCCGCGAGGCCCAGCTCGAGGAGGCCCAGGCGCTGGCCCGGATCGGCGATTGGTGGTGGCGCCCGGGCGACCGCGCGATCTCCCTCTCGGCCCAGCTCCATCGCCTGATCGGCCGCCAGCCCGCGGATTTCACCGCCACCCTGCCGGCGATCCTGCGCATTCTCGAACCCGCTTCGCGACCCGTCCTCCTCCGGGCCGTACGCCGTCTGCAGGCCGGCGGCGCCCCGCGCGAGCTGCTGCTGTCCGTGCGCCTGCCCGAGGGGGCGGTGCGCGTCTTCCGCACCGAGCTGCGCCGCCAGGAGACCGGGGAAGGCGGGGGCGGCCTCTACGGCGTCTGCCAGGACGTCACCGAGCAGCAGCTCGTCGAGCGCATGAAGAACGAGTTCGTCTCGGTGGTCAGCCACGAGCTGCGGACCCCCCTCACCTCGCTCCTCGGCGCGCTGCGCCTGCTGCGGGGGCTGCACGGCGGGGGGTTCGACGCCCGCACCCGCGAGCTGCTCGACATCGCCACCCGCAACGGCGACCGTCTCAAGCTGCTGGTCGACGACCTCCTCGATCTGCAGCGGATCGAGAGCGGTGCCCTCGCCTTCGAGCCGCGGCGGGTGGAGCTCGTGGCCTTCCTGCGCGAGCTCCTGCGCCAGCACGAGGCCTATGCCGTCGAGTTCGGCGTCCGGCTGGAAGCCGACCTGCCCCCCGGGGGCGCCCTCTGTCGCACCGACCCCGGCCGTCTCGCCCAGGCGGTCGGCAATCTCCTCTCCAACGCCGTCAAGTTCTCGCCGCCCGGCGAGACGGTCCGGGTCTCGCTGCGCCCGCGGGAGCGCCACTGGCGCATCGCGGTCGCCGACCGCGGGCCGGGCATCCCCCCCGAATTCCGGCCCCGGCTGTTCGAGAAGTTCGCCCAGGCCGACAGTTCGGACCGGCGCCGCGGCCAGGGCACCGGCCTCGGGCTCGCCATCGTCAAGGCGATCGTCGAGCGGCTGGGCGGCGCCTGCGGCTTCGAGAGCGAACCGGGGCGGGGCGCCACCTTCCACATCGACCTTCCCCGCAGGGCGGGAAGCGACGGCACGAAAGGAAGCGAACCGTGATCCTGGGCGATCCTCCCGTACTCACACCAACCGCGGACCCGGACGGCGAGGAGGAGCGCGGCACGCCGCGTGCCACCCCGCCCGGCAGGCTCGAACACGTGCTCTGTGTCGAGGACGATCCCGACATCCGGGCGCTCGTGGAACTGTCGCTGGCGACGGTGGGCGGGCTGCGGGTCACCTCCTGCGCCTCGGGCCGCGAGGCGCTGGAGCTGTTCGTGGCGGCGCGGCCGGACGTCGTGCTGCTCGACGTGATGATGCCCGAGATGGACGGCATCGAGACCTTCCGCCGGCTGGCCGGGGAGGACGGGGCGGAACCGCCGCCGGTCGTCTTCATGACCGCCAGGGTGCAGCCCCGGGAGGTCGAGCGCTATCTGGCCCTCGGCGCCCTCGGGGTGATCGCCAAGCCGTTCGACCCGATGACGCTGGCAGCCGATCTCCGCCGTCTCTGCGGCTGCCCGTGAGCGGTCCCCTCGAGAGCGGTCTCGAGGTCCTGCGGGCCCGCTTCCGGGAGCGCGTCCGCGGCGATCTCGCGACCCTGAACGACGCCCTCGACGCGCTCGAGGCGGGAAGGCGCACCGCCACCGAGGTGCATGCCGAGATGCGCGCCGTGCTCCATCGCCTGGCCGGCGCCGCCGGCAGCTTCGGCTGGCCGGAGATCGGCACGCTGGCGGGAACCCTCGAGCAGGAGCTGGGCGCGGCGCCGGATCCCGGCGCCGATCCCGTCCTGACGGCGGCGCGCTGGCGCGCGGGGATCGCCGAGCTGGCCCGCCGCACACCTCCGACCGGGGCGTGAGCCGCGTCGGGCCCCGGCGCCACCCGTCACCCGTCGATCGCGCCGTCCGAGAGCCGCTCCCGGCCCGGTGCGGTGGCGATGACGGAGGTCGGCAAAGCGATGGTGACCGGGCTTTTGGCTCCGGCGTGCCGTGCCGCGCGCCCGCATGCCGCGCCGGGCGATCGGCAGCCGTGGCCGGCACCGAGCCGGTGGTCGGCGTCCGACACGGGCGGGTTCGCGCCGACGCCGTCCGATGCGCCGCGCCACCGCCGGCGACCCACCTCACCCGGGGACTTGCGGAACGCTGGCGCGCCCGACAGGATTCGAACCTGTGACCCCCGGATTAGGAATCCGATGCTCTATCCTGCTGAGCTACGGGCGCGCGGCGGCCCTTATATCAGCCGCCGAAACGCCGGGACAAGGGGCCGGCACCGGAGGCGGCCGCTCGCGCTGCTCCTGCTGCTCCTGCTCCCCGCCCTCGCCGTGCCCGCGGCGGCGCAGCCCCTCTTCCGCTGGTCGCCGCCCCTGGCGGTGGAGACGATCGCCGCGGGCCCGGTGCTGCGTCTCGCCGACGGCCGCCGGCTGCTGCTGGCCGGCATCCGCCTGCCGCAGGCGACGCGGCAGCGGGCGCGCGATGCCGTCGCCCGGGCGCTCGCCGGCGGAGGCATCCGGATCGCCGAGGATCGTCTCGCCCGCGACCGCTACGGCCGGCTGCTGGCCCCGATCGCCGATGCTTCCGGTGCCTGGCTGCAGGCGGCGCTGCTGCGCCGCGGGCTCGCGGTGGCCGACCCCCTGACCGCGCCCCCCGGCACGGCGGACGCATTGTTCGCGGCCGAGGCCGAGGCGCGCCGGGCAGGGCGCGGGGTCTGGGCCGGCGCGCTGCCCCTCGCCGCCGATCGGGTGCGGGCGACGCCGCTCCGTTTCGCCGTGGTCGAGGGTCGGCCACGCCGGGCGGGGCGTGGACGGACCTTCCTCTACCTCAACTTCGGCGACGACCGGCGGCGCGACTTCACCCTGCGCATCCGCCTCGGGCGGCTGCGGGCCCTCCTGCGCGAGGGTCTCGACCCCGAAGCCCTGGTGGGGCGTCGGATCCGCGTGCGCGGCTGGATTTTCCCGGCCGGCGGGCCCATGATCGAGATCACCGATCGCCGTCAGATCGAGGTACGAGAATGAGTCGGAACCGTTCCCGCCGCGGCCCCGCGGTCGCGCTCCTGCTCCTCCTCTCGCTGACGCCGGCCGCCTGCACGCCGGTCCGCAACCCGGCCACCGGCGAGCTCCAGTACACCTCGATGACGCCGGCCGAGGAGCGGAGGATCGGCCGCGAGGAACACCCCAAGATCCTGGAATCCTTCGGCGGCGCCTACGACGACCCGGAGCTCGCCGCCTATCTGGAGGAGGTCGGCCAAAGGGTCGCGCGCGTGTCCGAGATCCCGGAGCTGCGCTTCACCTTCACCCTGCTGGATACGCCCGATGTCAACGCCTTCGCGCTGCCGGGCGGTTACGTCTACGTCACCCGCGGCCTGCTCGCGCTGGTCAACGACGAGGCCGAACTCGCCGGCGTGCTGGGGCACGAGATCGGCCACATCGCGGCACGGCACACGGCGCTGCGCTACGATCAGGCGATGCTGGGTCAGCTCGGGGCCCTCGGCGCCACCATCCTCGGCGCCGTGCTTTTCGGCGAGGAAGGGGCCCGCCTCGGCGCCGATCTCGGCACCCTCGCCGCCACCGCCTACGTCCAGGGCTATTCCCGCCAGCAGGAGTTCGAGGCCGACCAGCTCGGCATCCGCTATCTGGTGCGGGCGGGCTACGACGCCCGGGCGATGGCCAGCTTCCTCGATTCCCTCGAACGTTACGACGCCCTGCAGACGAAACTGCGCGGCGGCCGCGGGGAGGAGATTCCGAGCTGGCTCGCGAGCCATCCCCGCACCGCCGACCGGGTGCGGCGGGCCGCCGAGGAGGCGATGGCCGCGGCCGGCGGCGCGACCGATCGCGAACGCCTGCTGGCCGCCATCGACGGCATGGTGTTCGGCGACAGTCCGGCCCACGGCTGGGTCGAGGGGCGGAGCTTCGTCCATCCGGTGCTGCGCTTCCGGTTCACCGCCCCAGAGGGCTTCCGACTGGAGAACAGCCCCGAGGTGGTGGCCGGCGAGGACGGTGACGGCCGGCTGCTGCTGTTCGACATCGCCGCCCGTGAGCCCGGCACCTCGCTCGTCGGCTATCTGCGCCGGGTGTGGGGCGAGGATCTCGACTTCGACGAGCTGATGCCCGGCTGGACCGAACGCGGCTACGACGCCGCCATCGGCATCGCCCGGGTGCGGGTGGACGGTGAGCGGCGTCGCGCCTTCTTCGGGGTGATCGCCGGCGAGGGACGGACCGTCTACCGCTTCCTCTATCTCACGAGACGCGCGAACCGGCGCGAGCGCCGGCGGTTCGAGGCCGTCCTCGACAGCTTCGCGCGGCTGACGCCGGCCGAGGCGGCGCGGCTCCGACCCCTGCGCATCGTCGTCCACCGGGTCGAACCCGCGGACACGGTCGACCGGCTGGTGGCCCGCATGCAGGTGGAGCGGCTGCCGCGCGAGCATTTCCTGGTGCTCAACGCCCTCCGCGAAGGGGTGCCCCTGCAGCCGGGGCGCCGGGTCAAGCTGGTGCGCCGGCGCTGACGGATCAGCCGCCGTAGCCGAACTGCCGCGGCAGCCAGAGCACCGTCTCGGGCACCAGCAGCATCACCAGCAGGGCCGCCAGCAGCACGCCGAGGAACGGCCAGAGTTCGGCGATCGTCTCGCGCAGCGAGATCCCGGTGAGCCCGTTGATGACGAACAGCAGCACGCCGTAGGGCGGCGTGATCAGCCCGATCATGATGTTGACGGTGATGGTGACGCCGAAATGCACCCGGTCGATGCCGAGGTGGTCGAGGCTCGGCAGGACGAGGGGCACCAGCACCAGCAGCATGGTGGTGGCGTCGAGGAAGCATCCCGCCAGCAGGAAGGCGAGCGCCACCAGGAGCAGGAAGACGGTCGGCGAGACCTCGCGGCCGGCGAGCCAGGCGGCGAGCTGGGCCGGCACCTGCTCCGCCGCCACCACATAGTTGACCACGAAGGCGCCGGCGATGATCAGCGTCACCACCGCGCTCGACCGGGTGCTCTCGACGAGCACCCCGTAGAGCCCGCGCAGGGACAGCGCCCGGTAGCCGAAGACGGCGAGCAGCAGCGCGTAGGCGGCGGCGATGGAGGCGGCCTCGGTGGGCGTGGTGACGCCGCCGTAGATCGCGCCCAGCAGGATCACCGGCAGCAGGAGGGCCGGGAACGCCCGCACGGTGATGCGCGGCACGGCCCGAAGCGGCACCGACCGCTCGGTGGGGAAGTTCCGTCGGCGGGCGATCACCACCACCGCCGCCATCAGCGCGAGCCCCATGAGCAGACCGGGAAGGATGCCGCCCAGGAACAGGTAGCCCACCGAGGTGTTGGAGACGAGGGCGTAGAGCACCATCGGGATGGAGGGGGGGATGATCGGCCCGATGGTGGCCGAGGCGGCGGTGATGGCGGCGGCGAAGCCCGGCGTGTAGCGCTCGCGCTCGCGCATCATGTCGATCATCAGCCGGCCGATGCCGGCGGCGTCGGCGATGGCCGAACCGCTCATGCCGGAGAAGATCAGCGAGGCGACGATGTTGACCTGGGCGAGGCCGCCGCGGAAGCGGCCCACCAGCGCCTGGCAGAAGTCCAGCAGCCGGTTGCTGATGGTACCGGCGTTCATGATGTTGGCGGCGAAGATGAACAGCGGCACCGCCAGCAGCACGAAGCTGTTGAACAGGCTGTTGAGCACCTGCTCGGCGGCCAGTGCCAGATCCTGGCCGGTGACCCAGAGATAGAGCACGCCGGCGTTGATCATGGCGAAGCCCACCGGCATGCCGATGGCGCCCATCGCCAGGAAGCCGAGCAGCAGCACGAGAAAGCCGGTGGACATGGCTCAGCGCTGCCAGGGGCGAAGGCCGAACTGGCGCAGGAGCGCCGCACCGGCACGCAGGATCACCGCCACCATGAACAGGAGATAGATGGAGAACAGCAGATCGAAGCGGATGCCGAGCGTCCAGGTGCGATCGATGGCCATGAAGGCGACCCAATCGACGGTGGCCGGCAGAGCGCGCAGGAACAGCACCAGCGTCACCAGCGCCGACAGGGCCGCGAGCAGCCGTCGCACGGGCGGCGGCGCCACCCGCAGCAGGATGTCGAAACGCACATGGTCGCGCTCGTCGAGCATCAGGGCGCAGGCCCAGAAGACGAACCACAGATAGGTGACGAGGCAGGCTTCCAGGGTCCAGCCGAGTGGGGCGTTGAGCACATAGCGGCTGAACACCTGGAGCAGGAAGGCGGCGAACATCAGTGCGAAGAAGAGGGCGCCGACCGCGTCGGCGCCCCCCCGCGCGATGCGCAGAATGCCGTGCATTCCCGCCTAGCTGTTCACTGGATGGCGTTGATGCGGTCGAGGAGCCCCTCGGGCCAGTCCTTGGCGTACTTGCTGTTGAGATAGCACTCCTGGACCTGCTTGCGGAACGCCTCGCGGTCCGGCTCGGTGATGGTCAGGCCCTGCTCCTTGAAGAACTCCACGAGCTTGGCCTCGTCGCGGATGCGGTTGTTGTTGTTGAAGAAGGCGGCCACCTGGGCGGCCTCCCGGAACACCTCGCGCTGCTCCTCGTTGAGCTTCTCCCAGGTCTTGCCCGAAATGGCGAGGAACACCGCGTCCACCAGATGTCCGGTCAGCACGATCTGCTCGGTGACCTCGTAGAACTTGGCCTTCTGGTCGGTGGGCAGCGGGTTGTCCTGACCGTCGATGGTGCCGGTCTTGAGGGCCAGATAGACCTCGTTGAAGGCCAGCGGCGTGGGATCGGCGCCCAGGCACTTGCCGAGGAACTGCCAGGTCTCGGAGCCCGGCATCCGCAGCTTCACGCCTTTGAGATCGGCCGGCGTCCGGACGTCGCGGACCTTGCGCAGATTGAGCTGCCGCGTGCCCAGATAGGCCACCGACAGGATCTGCAGCCCCATCTTGTCCTTGACGAGCTGGTGCATCTCGGCACCGATGTCGCTCGCGAACACCTTGCGCTGGTGCTCCGGGTCGCGGATCACGTAGCCGGCGGTGAAGATCGACCACTCGGGGATCTGCTTGCTGATGTCCTGGGCCGAGATCATCGCCATGTCGAGATTGCCGCGCTGCATGGCGGCGGGTTCCGTCCCCTGCTTGAACAGGGTGGCGTTGAGATGGATCTCGACGTCGATCTGTCCGGGCAGCGATCGCTCCACATACTCCTCGAACAGGTACAGCATCTCGGCGTGCCAGTCGCCCGGCACCGCCGGCGTCGAGATGCGGATCTTCATCGGCTGCGCCACCGCCGAGACAGCCAGGCCGCCGGCGACGAGCGCCGCGGCCACGGCGCCCAGTGCACCGCGTCGGTAGTCGATGGTCATGCTCATGGCCTCCCTATGTGTCGGGGCGGCCTCTGCGGGCCGCGTCCGTTCGCGATGGGCGCGATCATGCCAGCCGGCAGATGGGAGGGCAAGGCCGGCCACCGCCGCGGTCAACGCCCGTCGTGTCGGCGCCGCGCGAGAATCCGCCGCGCGGTGGGATCGCCGACGGCCGCGGCGGCACGGTAGAGGGCAAGGGCGCGTTCGGGATCCACAGGCACCCCGAAACCGGCCTCGTACAGGCCGGCGAGCGCCACCGTCGCCGTCGCTGTCCCCGGCCGCCGCCCGCTGGCGCCGGATGCGGGCCGCCTCCGCATAGTCCCCGGCATCGTAGGCCGCGAGCGCGTCGACGGACACCTCGCCCTGCGCCGTCGCCGCGGCGCAGGCCGCCAGCGGCAGGATGGTCGCGAGGACCCGCAGGATGCCGCGCACCGTTCCTCCTTCCCGGCTCCTTCCTCCCCAGCCTGGCGGCACCCCGGCGCGGGGGTCGTCACGAGCCGGTGAGGTGTCGCTCTGCAGGTGACAGGATTTCGTTCCTATGCTATCCTCGTTCCGGATCGGAACCTCTACGGAGCAAGCCATGTCCCAGCCCATCGACGTCCGCGCCGCTGCCAAGGCGGCGCGCACGCCCGCGCAGATCGAGGCCTCGCGCCGCAACGGCGCCCGTTCGCGCGGTCCCCGCACCGCCGAGGGCAAGGCCCGCAGTGCCGCCAATTCGCGTCGTCACGGCCTCTGTTCGGCACAGCTCATGCTGCGCGGCGAGGAGGAGCGCCGGGCGTTCGCCGCCCTCCTCGCCGATCTGGAAGGCCGCCTCGCCCCGGAGGGCGAGACGGAGCGCCATCTGGTGGAGGAGCTGGCGACCATCGCCTGGCGTCAGCGCATGCTGCGCACCGTCGAGGCGCGTGCGCTGGAAGCGCTGGCCGGAGGCGAGCCGGCGCCCGGCCTGCCGACGCTGGCCACCCTCTGCCGTTACCGTGCCCGCCTCGACCGCGATCGTCGGCGCACGCTGGAGGCGCTCGAGGAGCTCCAGGAGCAGCGCCGCCGGCTGAGCGGCGCCGCCCGCATGGCCAATCCCGCCCAGCTCCGCTGGCTCGCCGCCCTCATCGAGCGCCGGCAGGACGGGGAAGGCACGAACGAACCCGAGCCGGTTCCCCCCTTCCGCGACCGGGACGCGGGCATGAACGAACCCGAGCCGGCCCGCGCTCGCGCGCGCAGCCCCCGGCCGGCCGTCGCCACCGGTTCGACCGCCGGCCCCGCGGAGGCCGGCCTTCCCTGACCGGGGGCTCGGCACGGTTCCGGAGACGCGCCCACCGGGTGTAGATACGGGTGGCGCCGAAGGTGGCCGATTCCCCGGCCGCCGGCCCCGTCGAGGAAACGCGCATGCCCGGATCTCGCCCTGCCGGCACGATCGCGCCACCGGCGACGGATCGGTGCCGCGCATCGATCCGCTGGCCCACGGATCCGCGCGAGGCGCGGGCGCTGCAGGAGGCGCTGCGCGGGCGCGTGATCCGCGAGGACCGGAGCGGCGAGCCCCGCCAGGTGGCCGGCATCGACCTCGCCTACACCCGCCATCGTGACCTGACATGGGCGGCGGTGGCGCGGCTCTCCCTGCCGGGGCTCGAACTCGAGGAGAGCGTGCTGGCCGCTCTGCCGACGCGGTTCCCCTACGTGCCGGGACTCCTGTCCTTCCGCGAGACGCCGGCGGTGCTCGAAGCCCTGCCGCTTCTTGCCCGCGCGCCCGATCTGCTGATGGTGGACGGGCACGGCTACGCCCATCCCCGCCGCTTCGGCATCGCCTGCCACATCGGCGTACTGACCGGCCTGCCGACGGTGGGCGTCGCCAAGTCGCGGCTCGTCGGCCGGCACGGGGAACCCGGCCCGGAGCGCGGCGACCGGGTGCCCCTCCTCGACGGCGGGGAGGTGATCGGCATGGTGCTGCGCACCCGCCGCGGGGTGAAGCCGGTCTACGTCTCGGTCGGCCATCTCGTGAGCCTGGAGCGGGCGGTCGATCTCGTCCTCGCCTGCGGCCGCGGCTTCCGCCTGCCGGAACCGACCCGGATCGCCGACCGGCTGTCGCGTGCCCATGGGGGATGAGGCGGCAAGGGGCGTCGTGGTCGCCGGGACGCCGGCCGCGGCCCGGGCCGGCGCCGGGATCCTCGAAGCCGGCGGCAGCGCCGCCGATGCGGCGATCGCCACCGCGCTCGCCCTCTGCGTGAGCGATCCCGCCAACGCCACCATCGCCGGCCGCGCCCAGATCCTGTGGCGCGACGCCACGGGCATGATGGGGACGATCGACGGGACCACGCGGGTGCCCGCCCGGGTGCCCGCGCAGGCGCCGCCGGTGCCGCTGCCCGGTCTGCCGGCGGCCCTCTTCCGGCTCCATCGCGAACGCGGCCGTCTCCCGTTCCCGCGCCTCCTGGAACCGGCGCTCGCGCTGGCGGCGGAGGGCTTCGCGGTGACGCCCCGGCTCGCCGCCGCCTGGCGGCGACAGGCGCCACGGCTTATGCGCGATCCGGTCGCCTCCCGCGTCTTTCTCGATGCCCGCGGGCGGGCGCCGGCAGCGGGGGCCCGGTTCCGGCAGCCCGGCCTCGCGCGGCTCCTGGAGGCGATGGCGCGGCAGCCCCCCGGGCGTTTCGAGGCGCTGCTGCTGCGCGCCCATCCCCTGGCCGCCGCGGCGGCGACCGGCGGCCGCCCGGCGCCCGACGGGGAGCTTCTCGAAGGGCACCGCTTCGGCCGGGCGATCGCGACGGTGGGAAGGCAGGGCTGGGGCCACGCCCTCCTCCTGCTCCTGGCCCTGCTCGAAGGCTCGGGCGGGGCCTGCGATCCCGGCGATGCCGCCTGCCTCGCCCGCCTCGCCGCCTGCGTCGCCTGGGCGGTCCACGACCGCGCGCGGGCGGCGCCGCGCGACGGGCCGGAGCCCGATCCCGCCGTGCTCGACCGGCTGCTGGCCCCCGATCACGTGGCCGCTCGCCTCGAGGAGGTAGAGCGCTGCCGCCTGCCGCCCCTTCCGCGGCCGGGCGGCGGCCGGTGGGGGGATACGACCCATCTCTCGGTGATCGGACCGGACGGCGAGGCGGTGGCCGTGACCCTCTCCGCCGGTCCCCATTTCGGCAGCGCCATCGCCGATCGGGCATTCGGCCATCTCTATCCGCTGAGCTACCGGATGGCGGCCGGGAGGGCCGGGCCGGGGCCGGACCGGACGGAGATGACCCCCGCCCTGGTGGCGGGCGACGGCGGACGCCTGCTCGTGCTCGGCGCCGGTGGCAGCGAGCGCATCCCGGCGGCGGTCGGCCTCGTCCTCTGGCACCTGATGGCGCGGCGGCTTTCCCCCGCCGAGGCGGTGGCGGCGCCGCGGGTGGTGGTCCACGGCGGCGCCCTGCGTCTGTGGGAAGGTGCGCCCGGGGCGCTCGTCGCGGCGCTCCGTGCCCTCGGCCGGCCGGTGGCGAGGGCGGATGCGGAAGGCCCCGATCACTGCGGCATCGTGCATCTCGCGGCAACGGATGCCGGCGGCCTGCCGGACGGGGCCGCCGATCCCGCCTGGGACGGGGCGGTGGCGGTCGCCGGCGCGCCCTAGAGCCGGTCGGCGCGGGCGTAGCGGCGGCTGCCGTAGAGGAGCGGCTGGCCGGCGCCGGCGAAGGCCTCGATCACCTCGCCGATGAAGATGCGGTGGGTGCCGGCGTCGTAGGAGGTGAGGAGCCGGCAGTCGAAGGCGGCGACCGCTCCCTGCAGGATGGGCGCCCCCGAATAGTGGACCCGCCACTCCGCGCAGCCGAAGTCGAAGGGGGGCCCGGAGGGGGAGCGGCCGGCGAAGATCTGGGCCACCTCCCGCTGTTCGGTGCTCAGCACGTTGACCCCGAACACGCGGTTCTCGGCGATCGCCCGGCAGGCGGGGCTGCGGCGGTTGATGCAGGCGAGCAGGAGGGGCGGATCGGCGGACACCGAGCTCATGGCGCTCACCGTCACCCCGAAGCGTCCGGCGCCGCCGTCGGTGGTGACGATGGTCACACTCGCCATCACCCGGCCCATGGCGCCGATGAAGGCCTCGCGCAGCCGTTCCGGCGTCTGTTCCTCGATCACCCGCACCTCCACCAACGGGGCGTCACTGCAACAGGAACGGGACGGCGTCAATCGGCGTCGCGTGCGCACCGCCGGCGGCCGTTAACGGAACGTCAAGCCGGCGCGTGATATGGGAGCGCGGTACCGGCCGGCACGGCCGCCGCGGAGTGGAGACGATGCGTCGAGCGATCCTGCCCCTCGCCCTGTCCTGGCTGCTCGCAGCCGGAGCGGACCGGCTCGCGGCCGAGCCGCCGTCGGCGGGCCCTGCGCTCTGCGACGACTACCGCACCATCGTCGAGCTGCTGGCGCGGCGCTACGACGAGCGGCCGCTGTCGCTGGGGCTCGGCGACGACGGCCGGGTGATCGAACTGTTCACCTCGCGGGACGGCGGGAGCTGGACCATGCTCAGCGTGGCGCCCGACGGGCGCAGCTGCGTGCTGGCCACCGGCCGCAGCTGGCAGCGGCGTCGTGCCGCCATCGCGGAACCCGGGGCGTGATCGGGGCCACGGCGCCGGCCGGCGCCGGCTTGCGTGCGGGATCAGTGGCGGGCGCGGCTCGGCGTCTCGAGATCGGCGAGGCCGCTGCTGTCCTTTTCGTCGAACAGCCAGGCGAGAAGCGCGTCCTCGACCGCCCGCCGGGTGGTCTCGGGATAGGCGCGCAGGCAGCGGAAGGCCTCCTCGAGGAGGGCCTCGTCGTTGCGCCGCAGGGCGGCGTCGAAGCGGGCGAAGAGCAGCGAATCGGTGCCCAGGACCGCAGCGAGGCGCTGCCGGAGCCCGCCCAGGGAAACTATCCGCACGTTGGCCATCTCTTGTCTTCCCGCTGCCGTCAACGCGTTTCGGGGTCGTCGTGATTTTGCTAAAATTTTATCGATCCCGCTGGGCGGCGCAACGCAGCAGGCGGGTTGCCAGCCCTACCGCAATACGCTTTAAGAGCCGGCAGCGGAGGGGGGTGGCAATCCGGAAGACTCTCGCAGGGCAGGCGCAGGAGCGCGAAGCACGCCGATGCGCGAGCAAGGTGCCGCTGCCGGAATTCCCGATGAGACTCGCGCGAATCCCGACCGTACTCCTGGTCCTCGGCCTGACCCTCGCCGGACCCGCGCGGGCGGAGGAAAACAACGGCGATCCGTTCGAACCGTTCAACCGCGCCGTGTTCGCGTTCAACCGGGTGGTCGACGGGCTGGTGCTGAAGCCGGCCTCGGAGCTCTACGGGCTGACGGTCCCGGGTCCGGCCAAGACCGCGGTCGCCAACCTTCTCGACACCTTGCGAGCGCCCGTCGTCTTCATCAACGATCTCCTCCAGGGAGAACGGGAACGAGCCGGGATCACCCTTTCCCGCTTCATGATCAACGGCACGCTCGGCTTCTTCGGCCTCTTCGACATGGCCGCGGAATTCGGATACGTGAGGCATCGCGAGGATTTCGGCCAGACCCTGGCCGTCCACGGCGTCGGCGAGGGCCCCTATCTCGTGCTGCCCCTTCTGGGCCCTTCCAACCCGCGCGACGCGATCGGTCTGCTGGTCGACTCTTTCCTGTTCGACCCCATGGGCTATCTTGCCTCGACGCGGGCGAGGACGCTACGCACCGCCACGAGCGCGGTGGTCACCCGATACGAACTCGGACCCTCGCTCGACGAGCTGGAACGCACCAGTCTCGACTTCTACGCCGCCCTGCGCAGCGTCTATCGGCAGCGACGCCAGGCGGAGATACGCAACGGCGCGCCCCCCTCGGATGCCGGCTACGAGGACATCTTCGATGAAACCTTCGACGACATGTTGTCCGAAGACGCCCCTGCCGTGGAATGAGCCGGCCGTCGGCGGCCGCTGGTCGCGACGTTCGCTCCTGCTCACGGCGGGAACGCTGCCGGTCGCGGCGGTGGCGCTTCCTGCGCTCGCCGCCCGCTCGCAGGAAGCGGCCGTCTTCATCCGACGGATGGTCGACCGGGCACTCGAGATCCTCTCCCGAACCGACAGGAGCCGGGAGGCGCGGATCGCCGAACTCGAACGGCTGCTCGAGGAGGCGACCGATCTCGACCTCATCGCCAAGCTCGTGCTCGGCGCCTACTGGCGCAAGGCGACGCCGGAACAGCGGCGGCGCTATCTCCAACTGTTCCGCAAGATGATCCGCAGGCAGATTGCGGCCAACATCAGCCGCTACGACGGCCAGCGGATCGAGATCGTCGGCAGTCGGGACATCGACGATCGCGATATCATGGTACGTACACTGGTCTACGATTCGAAGCGCGACGCACCCTATCGCATCGACTGGCGGGTCCGGCATTCCGACGGCCGCTTCCTGATCATCGACGTGGTCGGCGAGGGCGTCAGCCTGCTGATCACCAAGCGCAAGGAATTCGGAGAGATCGTCAGCGCCAAGGGGATCGAAGGGCTGCTCACGGCGATGGCCCGCAAGATCGAAGGAAACGACGATCCGCCACGCGCGCGCAGCTGACGACGACCCGCGATGCGACATCCCGGGGAGAACGTCCCGCCATGGTGATCGCGCGCTCGCTCCCGCATGACGCGGCCCGGCGGCCAGGGTTCCGTCCGATGTCGAAGAATTCGCCGCCGGGTTAACTCCCGTTTTACCTCTTCGCCCTATGATCGCCGCCGGCACCGAAGACGAGCCGCGAGGCTTCGATCTTCGGCCTTCGTCCTCCCTGACGTTGTGATGCCTCCCCGAAAACTTGGCCGCCGGTGATCCGGCGGCCTTTTTTTCCGCCATCCGGGCCGCGGCACGACCGTCCCCACCCGGGCCCGGCGGTCCGTCTACTGGCTCACCCAGACGATCCGCGACAGCCAGCTCAGGGCCTCGAGATCGAAGGTGGTCTCGCGCTCCGTGACCACCGGATGGCGCAGCACCACCCGCGCCGCGGTGCGCCGTTCGAGCAGCCCCACCGCCAGCTCCTCGCTCCTGAGATGGACGAGGACCCGGTCGTTGCGCCGCACGCTGCTGTTGGGTGAGACCACCAGCAGATCGCCGGCCCGGTAGACGGGCGGTGCGAGATCCCGGTCGAGTTCGAGGATGTAGGCCTGGGGATCGTCGATCTGCGGGAACTCGATCTCTTCCCAGCGCTCGCCGACGGGAAAGCCGGCGGCGTCGAAATTCCCGCCCGCCGCCACCTCGCTCAGCCGGATCGCCTTGAGCCGCTGCAGGGAGACGATGCCCCCCGGCCCCCGCCGGTCCTCGATGAGCGCCACCAGCTCGGCCATGCTGCTGCCGGTCGCCTGAAGGATCTTGGCCAGGCTCTCGGTGCTCGGCCAGCGGGCCTTGCCCTCCTTGGTCTTGCGCTTGCTCTTGTTGAACGTCGTCGGATCGAGCCCGGCCTTGCGCGCCAGCCCCGAGGGCGACATGCCGTGCATCTCGGCGAGCCGGTCGATGCCCTTCCAGATGTCTTCGTGTGTCAGCATGGGGGACCCTTCCACGCATGCGCCGCCCGTCCTCGGCGCCCTAGGAACATTATCTTGACAACGAGGTGACCTGTCATCAGGATAATTGTCCTAGCCCTGCCCACCATCCCGGTGTCCGCCGGCAGCCGGAGGAAGGAGATGCCGCGTCTCCAGGCTCTCGTCGTCTTCGAGGACCGTCCCGAAAGTTTCTGGCTGCGCCTGCTGCAGCCGGGCTTCCGCCACTGTTTCTGCCTCCTCCGTCAGCCGACCGGATGGCTGCTGCTGGACAGCCGCAGCCGGTCCCTGGACATCCGCCAGGTGCCGCCCTGCGGCGCCGATACCCTCGCCCGCGCCTTCGTCGAACTGGGCGCTCACGTCGTCGGCCTCGCCGCCGGCCGCGGCACCGATCGCCGTCTGCCGCCGCGCCCCTTCACCTGCGTCGAGCTCGTCAAGCGGGCGGTCGGATGCGGCGATCCGGGCGTCCTTTCCCCCTTCCAGCTCTATCGCCGGCTGCGCGCGGATCCGCGGCGACTGCTCCTCGCGCGCCCCCGTAGCGGCGGTGGTTGACGGATGAAATAGGATTTGATACCTTTGTCTCCGACAATGATCCGATAGGAGATATTGCATGGCCTCTGTCTCGCCGGCCTCGCTGGAAAAGGCCTACCAGACGGCCAGGCGCCGCCGCCAGCCCTGGGAGCCTCTGTGGCGCGAGTGCTTCGCCTACGCCTCGCCGGTGCGGGGCGGCGGCCTCGGGCCCGAATTCGGACCCGCCAACCGCCTGAGTGACCGTCTCTTCGACGGTACCGCTCCCGACGCCGTCGAGCAGCTCGCCGCCAGCCTCCTCGCCGAACTCACCCCGCCCTGGTCCCGCTGGTTCGAGATCGTGCCGGGAACGGAGCTCGACGCCGACGGTCGCAGCCGTGTGGCGCCGCTCCTGGAACAGGCGACGCGCACCCTGCTCGGTCACTTCCAGCGCTCCAACTTCGCCGTCGAGGTCCACCAGTGCTATCTCGACCTGGTGACCATCGGCACCGCCACCCTCCTCTTCCAGGAGGCGGCGCCCGGTACCGGCAGCGCCTTCCGCTTCACCGCCGTCCCCGCCGCCGAGATGCGCGTGCTGGCCGATGCCGAAGGCCGCATCACCCAGCAGTTCCGCACCACCTCCATGCCCGTCGTCGAACTGCGCGAGCGCTTTCCCGCGGTCACCATGCCGCCGGGGCTCGAGCAGCGCCTGAAGGAGGATCCCGACTGTCGCGTGGAGCTGGTCGAAGCCGTCCAGCCCGAGGGGGCGCATTTCCGCTACGCCGCCTTCGTCCCCAGGGAGGAGGCACGCAGCCGCGAGGCCCTGCTGCTCGCCGAGGGGCATTTCGAACGTTCGCCCTTCATCACCTTCCGCTGGCTCAAGGCCGCCGGCGACATCTACGGCCGTTCGCCGGTGATGACGGCACTGCCCGACATCAAGACCGCGAACAAGGTGGTGGAGCTCATCCTCAAGAACGCCTCCATCGCCGTCACCGGCATCTGGCTGGCGGAGGACGACGGGGTGCTCAACCCGGCCAACATCGATCTCTCGCCGGGCTCGATCATCCCGAAGGCGGTGGGATCCGCCGGTCTCACCCCGCTCCAGGCGCCCGGCCGCTTCGACGTCTCCGAACTCGTCCTCGGCGATCTCCGGGCCCGCATCCGCCACACCCTCCTGGCCGACCGGCTGGGTCCCGTCCAGGACCGGCGGATGACCGCCACCGAGGTGCTGGAACGCAGCGCCGAGATGGCGCGGCTGCTCGGCGCCACCTTCGGGCGCCTGCAGGGCGAGCTCCTGGTCCCCCTTCTGCATCGCGCCGCCGCCATTCTGCGGCGCCGCGGCGAGATCGCCGCCCTCCCCCTCGACGGGCGCATCGCCGACATCGCCGTGCGCTCGCCCATCGCCCGCCTCCAAGCCCGCGACGACGTGGGCAACATCGTGAGCTGGCTGGAGACCGTGAACGGGCTCGGGCCGGAGGCCGCCGCCACCGTCGATCTCCCGGCCACCGTCCGCTGGCTGGCGGCCACGCTGGGCGTGCCGGCGGAGCTCGTGCGCGACCTTCCCGATCCGCTTTCGGCGCTCGCCGGCGAACTGGTCGAGGGAGACGGCGATGACGCGTGACCGCGAGGAGGGGGGCTGGAAGGCCCTCGACAGCGGGCGACGCAAGGCCCCGCCCCACGAACTCGCCGAGGCCTTCGCGAGCTGCTTCTCGAGCCCGGCGGGGGCGATGGTGATCGAGTATCTGCGCCGTACCTTTCTCAACCGCCGGGTGCCGCCCACCGCCTGCGACGCCGTGCTGCGTCACGTCGAGGGCCAGCGCAGCGTCGTCGCCCACATCCAGTCCCTGGTCGAGCAGGGCCTGATCGTTCGCCGCAGCTGAGGATTTCCAGATGACAGAGCATCACCCTTCCGAGCTCGCCGAGAGCGAGAGCCTGCCCGCCGACGCCACCGCCGTGCCGACGGAGGAGGACCTGCCGGCGGAGGGAACGCCGGCGGAAGACGCGGCCCGGCAGCAGCAGGACGCGCCGGAGGCCGCACCGACCGAGGCCGCGGAGGAGGACAGGGCGGCGGCCGCGGCCGAGCGTCCGGCCGGCGTACCCGACAAGTTCTGGGATGCCGAACGCGGCGAGATCCGGCTCGAGGCCCTTCTCAAATCCTACGCCGAGCTCGAGCGGCGGCTCACCCGGAGCCTGCCCCTCCCCGCCGACGCCGAGGACGAGGCGGCGGTGCGCCGCCTCCGTCAGGCCCTGGGCTGGCCGGAGGATCCCGAGGGCTACGAGATCACTCCCGCCCATCCGGCTCTCGAGGTCGATCCCGAGCTCAACCGGCGCCTTCACGAAGCGGGCTTCACCCGCGAGCAGGCCCAGCTCGTCTACGACCTCGCGGCCGAACGGCTGCTGCCCGCCATCGACGCCGTCGCCGAGAACTTCCGCGCCGAACAGGAACGGGAGCGCCTCGTCCGCCACTTCGGCGGCGAGGAGGTGTTCGAGACCGTCGCCCGCCAGCTCAAGAGCTGGGCCGAAGCGCATCTCGAACCCGAGGTCTACGAAAGCCTCGCGGGCTCCTACCGCGGCGTCCTCGCCCTCCATCGGATGATGCAGGCGGAGGAGCCGGACGTCATCGGCGAGTCCGGCAGCGGCGGCGCCGGGCTCGGCGAGGATCAGCTCTACGAGATGATGCGCGATCCCCGCTACTGGCGCGATCGCGATCCCGAATTCGTGGCGCGGGTCACCGAGGGCTTCAGGAGGCTCTACGGCGAATGACCCGCGCCCGGCAGGCGGGCAACCGCTGACGCGGTCCGCCGCCCTTCCCGATGCCACCCGGCCGGCCCGCTCGCCGGACAACCCGCCGGAGGCAAGCCGCAACACGTGCAGGAGATGAACGCACGATGACCACTTCGATCGACCAGGCATTCGTCAAGCAGTTCGAGCGCGAGGTCCACGAGGCGTACCAGCGCCAGGGCTCGAAGCTGCGCGCCACCGTGCGCGTCAAGAACGGCGTCCGCGGCAGCTCCACCGTCTTCCAGAAGATCGGCAAGGGCGCCGCGGCGACCAAGGCACGCCACGGCATGGTACCGGTGATGAACGTCGACTTCAGCACCGTCGAGGCGTTCCTCGCCGACTACTATGCGGGCGAGTGGGTCGACAAGCTCGACGAGCTCAAGACCAACATCGACGAGCGACAGGTGCTCGCCAACGCGGGGGCCTACGCCCTCGGCCGCAAGACCGACGAGCTGATCATCGAGGCCCTCGACAAGGCCACCGCCCAGGCCGGCAGCGACACCACCGGCCTGACCAAGGAGAAGGTGCTCGAGGCGTTCGAGATGCTGGGCGCCAACGAGGTGCCCGACGACGGCCAGCGCTATGCGGTGATCGGCTGGAAGCAGTGGTCGGAACTCCTCAATCTGCCGGAGTTCGCCAACGCCGATTTCATCGGCGACGACCAGCTGCCCTGGCGGGGCACCCAGGCCAAGTACTGGCTCGGGACGCTGTGGATCCCGCATTCCGGCCTGCCGATGGCGGGCAACGTCCGCACCTGCTTCTGGTACCACAGGAGCGCCGTCGGGCACGCCGTCGGCCAGGACGTTACCACCGACATCAGCTGGCACGGGGAGCGGGCGGCCTACTTCGTCTCCAACTCCATGTCCCAGGGTGCCGCGCTGATCGACGAGGACGGCGTGGTCAAGATGCGCTGCACGGAGGTCTGATCATGGCGTACGATCCCCGCAATCTGAGTGCCCTGTCCTACGCCAACGGCTTCACGCTCTGGCATTACCGCACCGAGGACATGCCGGCCGACGTCGACAACGCCGGCTATTTCAACGACGCGGCCAAGATGCTGCGGGAAGGCGATTTCGTCTTCGTCAACGCGGGCATCGGCACCGCTCCCTCCCACGGCGTGTTCGTCGTCCTCTCCAACACCGGTGGCGTCGTGGACGTCTCCAACCTGACCACCTTCGGCGCCGTCAACGCCGACTGACCGACGCCGGGCTCGCCCCGGTCCCCCACGGTCGGACGCCGGGAGGTCTCCGGACCTCCCGGCTGCCCCGGGCCGACGCCCGGTGCGCCGTTCGACCCGGCAATCGTGGCTGCGTCCCGGCAGTCTCACCCAGGTGACGGATCATGTACACGGATGTGAGCATCTGCTCGAAAGCCCTTGTCAAGATCGGCATCCCGCCGATCGCCTCGTTCGACGAGCCGCGGGTGGAAGCCGAGGTCGCCGGCGAGCTCTATCCGACCGTTCGCGATGCGCTGCTGGTGGCGTATCCCTGGTCGTTCACCATCGCGCAGGCGGAGCTGACGCGCGATCCGGCCCTCGAACCGGCCGATTTCGCCTACGCCTATTTCCTGCCGACCGACATGCTGCGCAGCATCTCCGCCGGCAGCGGCGGCCGCGGCCGCGGCCTGCTGTTCCGGATCCGCGGCAGCCGGCTGGTGACGGACGCGGATACGGTCACCCTCACCTACCAGCGCCGGGTGCCGGAAGCGGAGTTCCCGAGCTTCTTCGTGAGCGCCCTCGTGGCCCGCCTCGCGGCCGAGTTCGCGATCCCCCTGACCGAGGCGACGGCACGCAGCGAGACCCTGCAGCGGCTGGCGGCGGCCGAGTTCAAGCTGGCGCGACTCGTCGACAGCCAGCAGGCGACGCCGCTCAAGGTCGAGGACTTCACGCTGATCCGGGTACGCGGCTGATGGCACGGGCGATCAGGATCCAGACCAGCTTCTCCAGCGGCGAACTGGACCCCCTCCTGTTCGGCCGGGTCGATCTGCGGGCGCAGGAGGAGGGCGCGGCACGGCTGCGCAACGCCATTCCCCTGACCACCGGCGGCGTTCGCCGGCGCCCCGGCACCGTGCGGCTGGCGGAGCTGTCCGGAGCCGTGAGACTGGTCGGTTTCGCCGCCGCCGACGGCGACTATCTGGTGGCGCTCGCGGCCGACCGCATCGAGATCCTCCGGCCGGACGGCGCCACCGAGGCCACCCTCGTCCCCTCGCCTTGGAGCGCCGCCCAGGCGCGCGAGCTCACCTGGGTGGCGGACGGCGAGCGGCTTCTCCTCTGTCATCCCGAGGTGCCACCCCAGGAACTCCTGCGCGACGGCGGCGGCTGGCTGCTGCGCCCCTGGCCCTTCGAACCGGTCGATCCCTCCGATCCGCTGTCGCCGCGACGCGAGCCCTTCGCCCGCTTCGCTCCGCCCGAGGTGCGGCTGCAGCTGCGGCTCGGCACCACCCCGCCGAGCGACCCCCTGCCCGCCGGCTCCCTGGTCGAGATCCTCCTCACCGCGCCGGTGTTCACCAACGAGCATGTGGACGGCTGGCTGCGGGTGCGCGGCGGCCATGTGCGGATCACCAACGTCCGCAGCGCCACCGAGGCGGACGGGCTGCTGTTCGAGGCCCAGCCCGACGGCCGGACCACCACCGACTGGCAGGAGCAGGCGTTCGGCCCCGTCCACGGCTGGCCCCGCAGCGTCGCCTTCCATCAGAACCGGCTCGTGATCGGCGGCTCCCGCGATCTGCCCGATCATCTCTGGCTCTCGCGCTCGGGCGCGATGTTCGATTTCGATCCCGGCACCGGCCTCGACGACGAGGCCATCGCCTTCCGCCTCACCGCCGACCGCCGCCAGATCGTGCGCCAGGTCTATTCGGGGCGACGGCTGCAGATCTTCACCGACGCCGGCGAATGGGTCGCGGAGGGCGATCCCCTCACCCCCTCCGACATCCGCGTCGCCCTGCAGACCCGGATCGGCTCGCGCCTCGACGCCAATCCGCGGCCGGCGGAAGTGGACGGCGCCACCATGTTCGTGGGCGCCGGCGGCCGCGAGGTCCGCGAGTTCATCTTCACCGACAGCGAACAGGCCTACCAGGCCGCCGACATCGCCCTGCTCTCGCGCCATCTGGTGGTCGAGCCCGAGGACATGCTGTTCGACCGGCGGCGCCGCCTCCTCCTGCTGCTGCGTGCCGACGGCCGTCTCGCCACCGCCACCATCGACCGCAACAGCAACGTGGTCGCCTGGTCCCTCCACCGCTTCGGGGGCGAGCTGCGGGCCGTCGAGGAACTCGGCGGCGAGATCTTCCTGCTGATCGAACGGGGCGACGGCCGCTTTCTCGAACGCTGGGACGAGAGCGCGCGGATGGACGCCCTCCGCACGCTCACCGCCTCCCCCCCGACCACCCTCTGGAGCGGTCTCGACGACCTCCAAGGGCAGCGCGTGGGCGTCTTCGCCGACGGCAGTTTCGCCGGCGTCTTCGAACTCTCCTCTCCCACCCTGGAGCTGCCGTCGCCGGCGAGCACCATCACCCTGGGCATCCTCTATGCCACCGAGATCGAGCCCGTGTCCGCCGTACCGGCGGCGGCGGGGCTGGCTCCGGATGCCCTCTACCGGCCGGTCCGCATCTCGCTCCGGCTGCACGAGACGGCGCGGCTTTCCGTCGACATCGGCCGCGGGTTGCGGGAGGTGCCGCTGCCGGCGGATCCCTTCACCGGCGATCTGTCCCTGCGCGCCTTCGGCTGGCGCCGCGGCCGCGACGGTCCCCCCTGGCGCATCCGCCAGGAGCTGCCGTTTCCCTTCACCCTTCTCTCGGCAACCACGGAACTCGAGGTGAACCGATAATGGGCGGTATCAGCACTCTCGCCAGCCTGGGCCTCAACGCGGCCCTCCAGCGCGAAGCACAGAAGCGTGCCGACAGGAACCTGCGCCGGGAGGAAAAGCGGCGCCGCAAGGAGCTGCTGCAGCGCTTCGAGGCCGAGGCGCGCAAGTCCGACCAAGCGCTCCGGCGCAGGCTGGCCGCCGAACGGGCCCGCGCCGGTGCCGCCGGCGTGGCCACCGGCGGTTCCTTCGACGCCATCCTGCGGGGGCTCGAGAGCGAGGCCGAGCGCCGCCTCAAGGAGCGGCGCGATGCGCTGGCCCTCGACCTCGATGCCCTGAGCGCCCGCTTCGGCAGCCGGCGGCGGCGCAATCTCCTGGAGCGCAGCACCGGGCTCTTGGGTCTCGGCCGACGGGCCCTCGGCGGGTTCGGCTCGCGTCGCAGTCTGCTGGGCTGAAGCGGATGGTCATCTCGCCGACAGCCGGCGGCGGAGATCCCGCCGGCGCGATGCGCCGCATCCCGGCCGCCGACCGCGCCGCCTCCCTGACCGGCCCCCACACCTTCCGCCAGTTCGTCTGGCTGTGGAACGTGGTCCAGCGCCTGCAGACCCCCGAGCTCCACGCCCAGATCGCCCGCTGGCTCGAGGACTGCTGGGACCGCCGGCGCACGCGCCTGCTGCTGATGGTGTTCCGCAACGCCGGCAAATCGACCCTGGTGGGCCTGTTCTGTGCCTGGCTCCTGATGCGCAACCCCGACCTGCGGCTGCTCGTGGTCTCGGCCGAACATTCCCTCGCCACCCGGATGACCCGCAACATCCGCCGCATCATCGAGCGCCATCCGATGGTCAAGAAGCTGCTGCCCGGTCGCCTCACCTCCTGGGCCGCCGATCATCTCACCGTCGATCGCGGCCGCGACCTCCGCGATCCCTCGGTGATGGCGCGCGGTATCGGCGCCAACATCACCGGCAGCCGCGCCGATGTCATCATCTGCGACGACGTGGAGGTGCCGCGCAACAGCGACACGCCCGGCAAGCGCGCCGAGCTGCGCGAACGCCTCGCCGAACTGTCCTTCGTGCTGTCGCCCGGCGGCACCATGCTCTACATCGGCACCCCCCACCATTACCATTCCATCTACGCCGACCGGCCGCTGCCCGAATACGGGGAGGAGCGGCCGTTCCTCGACGGCTTCGAGCGGCTGGTGCTGCCGATCTTCGACGAGCGCGGGGCGAGCCGCTGGCCCGAACGCTTCAGCCTCGAGGACATCGAGCGCATCCGCAGCGAGGTCGGTCCCGCGCGCTTCCGCAGCCAGATGCTGCTGCAACCGACGCCGCTGCACGAGGTACGCCTCGATCCCGACCGGCTGCGTCCCTACGAGGAGGAGATCGAGGTCACCGAAGCCAACCGCACCCTCGTGCTGCGCATCGGGGGGCGGCGGATGGTCTCGGCCAGCTGCTGGTGGGACCCGGCGATGGGCCGGCCCGATGGCGGGGACGCGAGCGTGGTGGCGGCGCTGTTCGTGGACGAGGAGGGACACTTCTACCTCCACGACATCGCCTATCTGGAAGCCCGCCCGGAAGGCCCCGAGGACGACGAGGCGAGCGCCATGTGCCGCCAGGTGGCCCGCTTCGCGGCCGCTCTCGAGATCCCCTGCATCACCGTAGAGACCAACGGCCTCGGCAAGTTCCTGCCGACCCTGCTGCGCCGCGAGATCGGGAGGGCGCGCGCCGCCATCAGCGTGCGCGAGCATGTGAGCTCGATCGCCAAGGATCGCCGCATCCTGGACGCCTTCGATCCGGTGCTGGCGGCCCGGCGCCTGCATGCGCACCGTCGCGTGTGGCGCACTCCCTTCGTCAGCGAGATGCGGGAATGGCGGCCCGGCGCCGACTGCCGCGACGACGGCCTCGACGCGGTGGCCGGCTGCCTCGCCAGCGAGCCCGTGCGCCTCGGCACCTTCCCCGTCCGCCGGGGCCTCGACTGGCGGCCCGGCAGCCGGCCCCAGCGCGCCCGCACCGACTTCCGTCTCTGACTCCTCCGAACCGGGGAGCGGCTCCCCGCCCGGCCCGCCGGTCGCCGATCGGCGGGCCGTCCTTCTCCGACCGCTTGCCAGCGGCGCCGCCGGCGCGTAAGCCCCGGGCGTGCCGCCACCCGCCCCGAAATCCGGAAACGCCCCATGCTCCTCTCGGTCCTGGCCCTCGGCTTTCTGATCGGCATGCAGCATGCGCTCGAGGCCGATCATGTGGCGGCGGTGGCGAGCCTCGTGGACGGGGAGCGTCGGATCGGCGGTATCACGCGCTACGGGGCCTTCTGGGGCATGGGCCATACACTGACGCTGCTGCTCGTGGCGGGTGGCGCCGTGCTGCTGGGTGTCGGCATCGGCGACTTCTTCGCCAGCAGCGTCGAACTCGCCGTCGGCGTGATGCTGGTCCTGCTCGGCGGCCGCCTGCTGTGGCGCATGCGCCGCGAGCGCGTTCACTTCCACCTCCACCATCACGGCGACGGGCGCTGGCATCTGCACGCCCACAGCCACGCGGACGATACCGCGCCCCACGATCCCCGGGCCCACCGCCACGATCACCCCGAGGGACCGCCCTGGAAGGCGCTGGCGGTGGGGCTCATGCACGGCCTCGCCGGCTCCGCGCCGCTCGTGCTGCTGCTCGCCACCAGCCTCGGTTCGCCCTGGCTCGCGCTCCTCTACATCGCCATCTTCGGTGCCGGCTCGATCGTCGGCATGGCGGCCCTGAGCATGGCGCTGGCGGTGCCCCTCGTCTGGTCGGCCCGCTCCATGACCCGCCTCAACCTGTTGCTGCGGCTGGCCATCGGCATCGCCGCGGTGGCCATCGGCATCGACATCGCCGGGACCTCCGCCGCCGCCCTCTTCGCGGGCTGATCCCGGGGGCACGGCGGAGGGATCAGACGCGCCAGTGCTCCTCTCGCCCGTCGGTGTGCAGGATCCAGGCCTCCACCCCCTCGAGACCGTCGCGCAGCGCCTCGCGCTCGCCGTCCGACATGGCGTAGAGGGCGGTCGAGAGGGCGTCGGCGACCGTCGCCCGCGGGGCCAGTACCGAGACCGAGAGATAGCGCCGTGCGCTGACGCCGCTTCGCGGATCGAAGAGATGGTGGAACCGCCCCGCGGCGTCGAAGCGGGTACCCGAGCCGGCCGAGGTGGCGAGCGCCCGGCCCGCGAGCGGCAGCACGCGCAGCAGCCCCTCCCCCCGCGGGTCCCGGATCCCCGCCCGCCACGGCCGTCCGTCCGGATGCCGGCCGACGGCCCGGATCTCGCCCAGATCCACCAGCACGGTGCGCATGCCTTCGCGCTCGAGGAGATCGGCCACCCGGTCGGTGATGTAGCCCTGGGCGATGCCGTTCAGGGTCACCGCCATGCCCCTGCGGGCGAGGGCGATGCCGGTACTCTCGACCCGGAGATCCCGCCAGCCGACGAGTGCGCGGGCGGCTTCCACCGCCGCCGCCGGGGGACCGGCGGGATCGGCGCCCGGCCGGGCGAAATGCCGGGCGTATAGCCGCCACAGCGGCTGCACCGTGGGATCGAAGGCCCCGCCCGTGCGCTCGGCGAAGGACCGCGCCGTCGCCAGGAGCTCGACGAGTTCGAGCGGCGGCACCGTGAGCCGCCCCTCCCGGTTGAGCCGCGACAGCGCCGAATCCTCGCGATAGAGACTGAACACGGCCTCCAGCCGCCGCAGCTCGGCGACCGCCGCCCGCAGCGATCGCCGGGCCTCCCCCGCATCCTCGTGATAGAGGGTGATGGAGGCCTCGGCACCGAGGGCGGTGCCGCGCCAGATCTCGGCGGCGGGGCGGCCGCCCGCCGCCGCGCGCAGGATCGGGCCGGCGAGCGCCAGCCCGCCCGCCACCGCCGTCAGCCGGATCACCCGGCGTCTCGCGATCCGCCCTCCCGCAATCCGAGCCGGTTCGTCCATCCGCTTTCTCCCGAACATCCTGCCCTTCGCTCACCGTAGCCGGTCGGCATCCGCAGCCTCAGTAATACGCTGGAAAATTGTATTATATATGATCATACTTGCATTCTGATGTGATTCGTGTTCCCGTTCCATGCGTGCAGTGTCCCTCTCTTCGTTCGTCAGCCTTCGGTCGTACGGCCATGAAGCGTGAAGATTTCCAGCCGGCACCGCGGCGCGCCGCCGACGCCCCGTTCGAGCCCACCGTCCGGATGCTCGTGGGCATGGAGGGGCTGGAACTCGTGCGGCGGGCCCATCGTGTTTTCGGGCGCGAGGTCGCGCTGGTCTCCTCCTTCGGCCTGGAAAGCGCGGTCCTCCTCGACATGGTGGCCTCGGTCGACCACGCCTTTCCGGTGATCTTCATCGACACGGGGAAGCTGTTTCCCGAGACCCTGGCCTATCGCGCGCGTCTGATCGAACAGCTGGGACTGCGCGACGTGCGCAGCGTGCGGCCCGACCCGCGCCAGCTCGCCCGGCACGATCCGGACGGCGGCCTGTGGCGCCGCGATTCCGAATTCTGCTGCCATCTGCGCAAGACCGAGCCGCTGCAGCTCGCGCTCGCCGGCTTCAGAGCCTGGATCACGGGCCGCAAACGCTACCAGGGCGGGCTGCGATCTTCGCTGCCCACCGTCGAGCGCGATCCCGCCTCGGGCTTGGTCAAGCTCAATCCCCTGGCCGGCTGGTCGTTGGACGACATCCGGCACTACCGGCGCCTTCGCCAGCTTCCTCCGCATCCGCTGCTGCTCCGCGGCTACGGCTCGGTCGGCTGTGTTCCCTGTACGACGCCCGTCGAACCGGGCGAACCGGTCCGTGCCGGACGCTGGCGGGGCATCGACCGCACCGAGTGCGGGATCCATCTCGCGCCCGGACGCGCCCTCGGCGAGCGGAGTCCGGATCTCCGGTGACGGCCCGCGGTCGCGGATCCGAGGCAAGGCCGGCGGATGGCCCGCCGCCGACCCTCTCGCCACGGCCGTCATCGCCGGACCCCCGTCATCCGGTCGGCGCTCCGGACGAGAAGATGTAGTCGTCGGGGATCTCTTCGAAGGTGACGATACGCCCCCCGTAGGTGCGGGCGAAGGCTTCGGCCTTCCCCCGGTCCGCGAAGGGCACCGCCTCGGGCATGCCCATGCCACCGCGTCGGCGGCTGCCGATCACGTACCAGGCGGTCTCGGCATCGATCCAGCTCCTGTCGCTGGGCCGGTTCCAGTCGGTGGAGCCCATGTCGTTGACGTAGAAGGCGCGAATGCGGCCGGGTTCGTCCTTCGCCCGCGAGAAGGCGATGCCGTCGCGCACCGAGGTGAACCAGAAGGGGTCCTCGCGTCGGGAAAGGAAGATCTGGGCCTTCGGTCCCCTGTGCTCGACCACCACCATGTTGCAGTAATAGCCGAGCGCGTCCTCGTCCCAGGCGCGCGGCGGCGGCTTGGCCCGCTCCGCTTCGCCGCAGCCGGCGAGCCCGGCGCCCAGCAGCAGGAGAAGCAGGGCGGTGAGCCATCGCATCTCAGAGGTCCCGTCGCTGCAGGATGACGAGGGTGAGCAGGAGCGGTACCAGCAGCCAGCCGAGCATCGCCGCCACCGGGGCGAGACCGCCGATCCCCGCCCTGGCGGCGGCGCCGGCGAGCCCGGCGACGGCGGCCACCGCCCGATCGCCGATCAGGTTGAGGATGCGATAGGCGTCGGTGGGGCTCGCCAGAAGGAGGGCCACGAACTGGCCGGCGCCGAGAGCGTCGCCGCCCGCGACCAGCAGTCCCAGGAGCGCGAGGTCGTAGAGGACCACCGCGAACAGCCAGAGGCCGAGAGCCCAGCCGGCGGCGGCACTGCGTTCACGGGCGAGCACGCTCACCAGATAGCCGAGGGCGAGGAACACACCCCCGAGCAGCACCGAACTCGCCATCATCGCAAGGTAGGACCCGGCGCCCTCGACATCCCAGCCCCCCGACCAGGCCAGCAGGAGGCCCGCGCTGCCGTATCCCACGAGCACCGCCACCGCGAGGATCGCGATGTGACCCAGGAACTTGCCCAGCACCACCTGCCAGCGGGTCACCGGATAGCTCAGGAGCAGCAGCATCGTGCCCCGCTCGAACTCGCCGACCAGCGCATCGAAGGCCAGCATCAGGGCGATCAGCGGCATCAGATAGACGGTCAGACTCGACAGGCCGGCCACGGCCACCGCGAGCTCTCCGGCCCGGGTGCTGCCCACCGGGGCCGATCCCAGAAAGGCCAGCGACAGCGCCAGCCCGGCGAAGGACAGGATGGTGCCGAGAACCCAGCGGTTCCTGAGCCCGTCCCGGATCTCCTTGTCGGCGAGGATCAGGATCGCCTTCATTGCGGCGCCGCCTCCTCGCTGAAACGGTCGTAGATGTCCTCGAGGCTCGGCGGCACGATCTCGATGTCCTCCACAAGCTCGCCGAGCGCGCTCACCCGCCGCAGCAGATCCATCTTGGTGCCGTTGCGGCAGGCGAACTCGACGCTCCCCGGCGCCACGAGACGCGCCTCGCCCACTCCGGCGGCGGTGGTCATCAGCTCCTCGACGGCGGATGGTGCCGCCCGCACCCGGATCCGGGTCGGGCAGCCGGCCGCGCGTCGCAGCTCGACCAGCGTCCCGCAGGCCACGAGCCGTCCCCGGCGCATGATGGCGATGCGGTCGGTACGGGCCTCGACCTCGCTCAGCGCATGGGAGGAGAGGAGGACGCTCGTCCCCTGCCGCTGGCGCTCCGCCACCAGCTCGTAGAACTGGCGCTTGAGCACCGGATCGAGGCCCGTGGTGGGTTCGTCGAGCAGCAGCAGCACGGGCTCTCCGAGGAGCGCCTGGGCCAGTCCCAGCCGCTGCCGCATGCCCTTCGAATAGGCGCGGACCCGCCGGTCCATGGCCGCCCCGAGGCCCACCCGCTCGAGCAACTCCGGCACGACCGCCACCGACCGACCCTTGAGGCGCGCGTAGAAGGTGAGGAGCTCGCGCCCCGTCATGGTGTCGTGAAACACGACGTTCTCGGGCAGATAGCCGATCCGCGCCCGCAGTGCCGAAAAGCCCCGCTCCCAGGGATGGCGGCCGCAGATGCGGACATCGCCGGCACTCGGCCGGGTGAGCCCGAGCATCACCTTGATGAGGGTCGTCTTGCCGGCACCGTTGTGGCCGAGAAGCGCGAGGCTCTCGCCGGCACCCAGCCGGAGGTCCACCTCCCGCACCACCTCGGCGGCGCCGTAGCGCTTCGAGACCCCCTCGAGGGCGACGGCCTCGCTGTCGCTCACGAGAGGGCATCCGCGGGACGGGGAACGGGGATCGCCGGCGGCCGCATCAGCGGAAAGCTGTCGGTCACCCCGCCCGGATGGAGGCCCGGGAATTCGCGCTGCGCCCAGCGCAGCAGATGGAGCGCGGGACTGTTGAAAAGCAGCTTGGCGAGCGGATAGCGCCAGAATATCTGGTCGACGAGATCGTTGGGACGGTAGGGCCGGTCACCGATGCCGTCGCGATCGAGATCGAAACCCAGATAGTCGCTCCAGTAGTTGCCCCGCCCGTCGCGCGACCATTCGAGATCGCGCGTACCCACGTATTTCACCTGCTCGCGATTGTCGACGAAGGCGTTGCCGTAGATCCCGTTGCGTTCGGATCCGGCGGTGAAATGGATGCCGATGTCGCATCCCTCGAACCAGTTGGAAGCGAACGTGTTCTTGTTGGAATTGTAGATGAACACGCATTTCTCCGCACCACCGCGGACCACGTTGCCGCTGATCACCGAACCGTTCACGTAGTTGAGCAGGATCCCGCGCTGGGCGTCGCCCTCCGACAGATTGCCGGTCACCTTGAGCCCGGTGGAGAACATCAGCCCGAAACCCATGCTGTTGCCGAGCGACAGGTTGCCCTCGAGACGGCTGTCGTTGGTGTACATGTAGTGCACGGCATAGCGCAGGCCACGGAACCTATTGCCGCGGAACAGGTTGTCGCGGCTGGTGGTGACGAAGATGCCGTCCCGGCCCCAGCGGATGTCGTTGTTTTCGACGATCGAGCCGGGGCTGTTCCAGATCCACACGTCGTCGCCGCGATCGTTCATCCGACGGTAGCGGCGCCCCTCGATCAGGTTGCCGCGCACGACCGCCTTTTCCGGACCGCGCAGACTGACGCCCATGAGGTTGTCGAGAATGCGGTTGTTCTCGATCACCGCGCCGTCGCCTTCGGCGTCCACCGTGACGCCCGAATCCTGCGCGGCGAGATCGGCGCCCGAGTTGCGGATCACGAGGCCCCGCAGCACCACTTCCGGAGCCGAGATCGTGACTGTGCTGCCGGCCCCGCCACCGTCGATGATCGCTCCCGGCTCGCCGACCAGGGTCACCGTCCTGTCGATGCGCACGGGCCCCCTGTGCACCCCGGGTGCCAGCACCAGCACCTCCCCCGGCGGCGCCGCCGACAGCGCCACCGACAGCGCATCGCCGCCCGCCGGCACGCGGATCGCGGCCGCCGCGGCGGTGAGCTGCAGGAGGACGAGGCCGGCGGCGCACGCCGCCGGCCCCCCGCTCCGAGATGACGTCGATCGAGGCACTCAGGCCTTCTTCGGCTTGACCAGCATGCGGCCGCGCATCTCCATGTGGAGGGCGTGGCAGAACCACTGGCAGTAATACCACCAGACCCCGGGACGGTCGGCGGTGAAGGTGACCGAGGCGGTGGCCTGCGGTGCGATCTCGAACGCGATGGCGTGGGCCTCCAAGGTGAAGCCGTGGGTGAGATCGTCGATATCGTCCATGTTGGTGATGACGATCGTCACCTCGTCGCCCTCGTTGACCTCGAAACTGTCGAGGCTGAACACCGGCGCCACCGAGTGCATGTACACCCGCACCTTGTTGCCGTCGCGGATGACGTCGGCGGCGCTTTCGAGATCGACACCGTCCTTCTCCGCCATCTTGCGCACGTCTTCCCACATGGGATCGTTGCGATCGTAGACCGAGCGCGGATTGACGATGTCCCGGCGGACGATGATGCAGTCGTGCGGCTCCGAGAAGGTCGGACCGTCGTGAACCAGCTTCATCTTGCCACCGCTGATGTCGATCAGCTGGTCGTTCTCCGGCTTCAGCGGACCGACGTTGATGAAACGGTCCTTGGAGAACTTGTTGAGGGAGATGAGCCATCGACCGTCGGCCTCCTTGGTCTCACCCATGGAGGTGGAGTTGTGGCCCGGCTGGTAGTGGACGTCGATCTTCTCGAGGATCGGGTCGACGTCCTCGCCGGCGTAGGCACGGCGCGCCTTCTCGATGTTCCACTTCACCATCTGGCTGTCGAGGAACAGGGTCGTGTAGGCGTTGCCCTCGCCGTCGAAGGCGGTGTGGAGCGGACCGAGGCCGAGCTCGGGTTCGGCGACCACGACGTCCCGCGGCGCGATCTTGTCGTCGAACAGATCGTCGAGCAGGGTGACGTCGAGCACCGAGACGGTGGGCGACAGCTTGCCGTTGATCACCACATGGCGACCGTCCGGTGCGGTGTTGCAGCCGTGGGGGCTCTTGGGGATCGGGATGTAGCGGGTGTAGGGGGAGCCCTTGCGGCCGTCGACCACCGGCACCCCGCTCATCTCCTTGTAGTCGCCCTTCTTGATGGCCTCCTCGATCCGCCCGATATTGAACACCACCACCCAGTCCATGTCACTGGCGGTCATCTCGGCGAGCGTCACCCCCTCCTCGCTGTTGTAGCAGGTGGAGAAGGCGTACTTGCCCTGGTAGTCGGCGTCGGTATTGTCGAGATTGCCGTCCACTATCACCTGCCAGGCGATCTCCATGGTATCGCCGTCGATGGCGGTGTACACCGCGTGGTATTGCTCGGGATCGTCGAGGATGCTGCCGTCGTTGGGCAGTGGCACCCGATGCTCGCCGTTGACGAACACGTAGCCGGTGCGGGGATATTTCTGCGGTCGCAGCCCGTGCAGGCCGGAGGCGTTCGGTACCTCGATGATCTTGTCGGGCTTCATGATGTCGCAGCGGATGCGCGCTACCCGGTTGTTGGCCTTGTCGTTCATGAACAGGTAACGGCCGTCGTAGGTGCCGTCGGTGAACGACATGTGCGGGTGGTGCAGGTCGCCGTTCATGTAGCCGAGGATCCCCCCCCGCTTCTCGATGAACTTCTTGGTCTCCGGCAGCAGGCCCTCGGTCAGGATCTTGCGGCTCTCGTTGGTGATCCCCCAGCCGGTGGCGCTGCAGCGATTGAACACCGGCACGCGCAAGAGCTCGCGCATCGAGGGCACGCCGAAAATCCGGAGCTCGCCGCTCTGGCCGCTGCTCCAGAAGCCGTAGTAGTCGTCGAGATCGCCCGGCGCGACCACGGCCGCGTCTTCGGCGGCCCGCGCCCGGCTGCTGCCGAACAGACTGCCGGCGGCGAGGCCGGCCGCGCCCCCGGCACCGGCCGCGAGGCCCGAAATGGTGGCGATCCTGGCGGTTCCGCCCAGCAGCCCGCGACGCGAGACCTCGGGCAACGACAGCCGTTCGTCGGAGCGGCTCTTCTTCTCGGTCATCCTTCTTCCTCCTTCCGGGTTGCCTTTCCCATCGCCTCCGCCGGGATCCGGTCCGTTCCCGCCTCCTGTCGCCGGCGTGGCCCGCACATCGAAGTCCTCACGGCTCGACGGTCTCCGTTCCCTGCCGGCGGACCGTCGGTCGACCGGCGGCCGTCGGCCCGGGCTCGAGACCCTTCGTGACGGCGGTGCGGCCGGCCCGTCGCTCGCGCCGGAGTCGCTTCTGGATCATCACCGGACAGCGATGATCGTCGTAGTAGAGGGTCTGACAGTGCAGGCAGTAGAGACATTCGTTGGGATTGATCTGGCCCTCGGGATGAATCGCCTGCACCATGCATTCGTTGGCACAGCGCTGGCAGGGATGCCCGCACTCGCGGTAGCGCTTGAGCCAGTCGAACATCCGCATGCGCCCCGGGATGCCGAGCGCCGCGCCCAGAGGACAGAGATAGCGGCAGTAGAAGCGCTCGACGAAGAGCCCCGCCACCAGCAGCAGCACGGCATAGAGCACGAACGGCCAGTCGCGTACGAACTTGAGGATGATCGCGGTCTTGAAGGGCTCCACCTCGGCGAGCGTCTCGGAAAGCGCCAGCGAGTGCAGCGACACCCCGAACAACCCCAGGAAGACGATGTACTTGATCGGCCACAGTCGCTCGTGCAGGCCCCAGGGCAGAGCGATCTGCGGTACCCTGAGCGCCTTGGCGACCTTGTTCAGCAGCTCCTGCAGGGCGCCGAACGGGCACAGCCAGCCGCAATAGACGCCGCGCCCCCAGAACAGCAGCGATGCCGCCACCGATCCCCAGAGGATGAAGATCAGCGGGTCGATCAGGAAATACTCCCAGCGGAAGCCGGTGATCAGGCTGTTGAAGAAGGTGGTGACGTTGACCACCGAGAGCTGGGCGTTGGCGTAGAAGCCGATGAAGAAAAGGGTGAAGATCAGGAAACCCGTGCGGACGTATTCGGTCAGTTTCGGACGGCGCACGAGCCAGTCCTGGAAGAAGAAGATGACGGTGAGCACGCCCAGCGCGGCGAGAAGGACGGCGATCTCGGGGATGCGGGAAAGCCAGACCTTCTGCCACAGCGGCCGCCCGTCTTCCGCTTCCGTCACCGCGCCGGCCGACGCCTCGGCAGCCGGCGCCTCCGCGGGAGGCGGCGTAGGCGGTGTCACGGTACGCAGGTAGCGCTCGGGTGGCGTGTAGGTCGCGGCGAAGACGGTGAACACCTTGCTCGTGGGACCGGTGGCGCGCTGGACGAGCAGCTCCAGGGTCCACGGTCGGGCGGGATCGAACCCGCTGTCGGCCGGGACGCGGAACAGATCCACCTCCTCGAAGCGCGGCGCCCCCTCGGCGGCGAGGCTGCGGCCGAGACGCCGGTGGTCGCGGTCGCGGAAACGGAAGGTCCGGTCGCCCTGGCGGATCCGGAAGCGGTCGAAGATGCCGCCGCGCACGTAGCCCGAGCCCTTGAAGGAGTACTGGCCACGGCCGGCGAGCAGGATCGCCTGATCGCCTTCCTCGAGCCATCTCCGCATGGCACGGTACTCGTTGTCGCCGAGCAGACTGCGCCCCACCGTGGGAATGGTGGCGAGGGCGGTGTAGAGGTCGACGAAGAGGTCGTCCGGATCGCCCGGCTGCGGGCGCTCGGCCGCCCGCGGATCGCCGAGCGCCTCGAAGGCGGCGTTGACCTCGCCCACGGTCACCTTGAGGCGGGCCACCGCCCCTTCCAGCAGCAGGTCGTTCCAGTCGCGGATCTCACCCTCGCCGGTGTCGATCAGGACCCTGCGCACCGCGGGGGCCGGTCTTCCCGCGGTCGCCTCGAGCCCACCCAGCCCGTAGGCCCTCGCCACCTCGAGAGCGGCCTCGATCACCGAATCGTCGATGACCATCACGGTCACCGTGGCGCCGCTCACGATGTCGAGCCGCGGCCGCTGCTGACCGCGGGCGAGGGCCGCGACGTCGAGCCCCGCGTAGCGGTCGATGACCTCGGTGATCTTCTCTTCGGGAATGCCCACGAGCACGATCGGTTCGTGGTGCTCCACCAGCTCGAGGCCGGTGATGACACCGTTCATGTCGATGCCGACCAGCACCGAGATGGGCTTGCCCGAATAGCCGCTCGCATCGACGATGTCGGAATTGAGGAACACGTAACCGAGTTGCCGTTCGCCGGCGTAGACGGGCGCCACCGGCGGTGACCCGGTGATCTCGCCGTAGCGGTCGGCGCCCGGAAGGATCCTCGCCGGCGGAACCTCGGCCAGGAAGCGCGCGAGGCCGCCTCCCGCCTGCGCCGCCGGAGGCTGCCAGAACAGGCCCGCCAGCAGCGCCAGCAAGAGGATCATCGGCCCGGATGGGAGACGTCGCGAGACGGCATGGAAACGATCCGCGTCGACGCGCGACCAGGAGCGGGATCTATCCTGACACGCCACGCTGGACTCCTCTGGGATCGAATTGCGTTCCGTTCCTAGTGTCGCCGGACCTCTCCCTCATTGATCGCTGTCAATATCGGTGCCAGCATGGCGTGCCGGAGCGTTCTCCGGCCGCTGCCATTTCGTCGCAGCGCCGCGGACGGAACGAGATCCCTGCGCTGCATCCGGGACAGAGGATTCGCTGAATGAGCGCCAAAGATCAAGTGTTCCCGCCACCTGAGGTGGAAATAGGCGATATCCTCGCTTATGCCGCCAGCTTCGGCGAGTGGCTGGCGGCCCGCTACGCGCGTGTGGCCGAGCGCGCCCGCTCCGCGGGTCGCGAGGAAACGGCGGGGCTGTTCGCCGAGCTCGCCGCGCGGGCCCGCGACGGCGTCGAGCGGTTGCGGCGATACGCCCGCGAACAGGGAATCGAGGCGGGCGCGCCGAGACCCCTGCCCGGCGACCTCCTCGAGGAGGACCTCCGCCACAGCCTCGAGCTCTGGGAACGCCGTCCCGAACTGGCGACCCCCTATCGCGTGCTGGCGGTGGCCGTGCGTCTCCAGGACACGCTGTTCCGCCTCTGCGCCGGACTCGGCGGTACCGCCGCCACCACCGAGGCGCGCGAGCTCGCCGAGCGGCTCGCCCGCGAGGCGCTGGCCGAGGCGGCGGATCTTCGCGGCCGACGCCGGGCGGCCTTTCACGCTGCACGACCGGAGCAAGCGACGGACGTGCCGTTCGGTGGCAGGGTGCGTTCGGCACCCGAGCTCGCGCAGGCGGCGGAACGCATCGACCGCGAGCTGGCCCGCCGCCTCGAGGCCGCCTGCAGGGCGCAGCCGGAGCTGCTGTCACGACTGCGGGACGATCCTGTGCTGGCGCCGCTGCTCGCGTCTCTCGCGGCCGCCGTCGAGACGCCGGCCGCGGGCGAGCCGGACCGGGAAACCGTCGAACCGCTGCGCGCCTTTGCCGAGCGCGCCTTCGAATTCTACGACCGCGTGTTCGCCGGCGCGGAATCGGAGGACGTCATGCTGGAGGCTCAGGAGCGTGAACGCGTCTGTCTCGCGCTCTTGCATGCCCTCGATGCCTTCGCCGCCGGCGCGGTTTCGCGGTCGAAGGCCGGATGAGCGACGCGTCCCCCATCCGGGGACGGCGCAAGCCGAGGGGAGGACGAGGTGAAGATCGTGATCACCGGCGCCGCCGGATTCCTCGGGCGGAAACTGACCCGGGCGCTGCTGCGGGCGGAGGGACCGCTCGCCGGCTTCGACCGGCCGCTGCGCGAGCTCGTGGCCGCCGATCTGCAGGCGCCACCGGAAACCGGCGACCCGCGCTTTCGCGGCGTGAGCTGCGACATCGGCGATCCGTCGGCGGTGGCGGCACTGGTCGAGGGAGCGGATCTCGTCTTCCATCTGGCGGCCATCGTGAGCGCCGACGCCGAGGCCGACTTCGACCGCGGCATGCGGGTCAATCTCGACGGCACCCGGCATCTCCTGGAGGCGCTGCGCGCGGGTGGCCGATGTCCGCGTCTGGTGTTCGCGAGCTCGGTCGCCGTCTACGGCGGCACGCTTCCCGATCCCGTCACCGACGACACCCATCTCACCCCCCGGACCTCCTACGGCACCCAGAAGGCGGTCGGAGAGCTGCTCGTCAACGACTACAGCCGCAAGGGCTACATCGACGGCCGCAGCCTCCGCCTGCCGACCATCGTGGTGCGGGCGGGCAAGCCCAATCTCGCCGCCTCCACCTTCGCGAGCTCCGTCATCCGCGAGCCGCTGGCGGGCGAGCGGGCGGTCTGTCCGGTGGCGCCGGAAACCGCCATGTATCTCCTCTCGCCACGTCGGGTGGTGGCCGCCTTCCTGCATGCCGCCGGCCTGCCGGCCGAGGCCTTCGGAGACTGGCGCAGCGTGGTCCTGCCGGGGCTCACGGTCACCGTCGGCGAGATGCTGGAGACGCTGCGACGCGTGGCCGGCGAGGAGGTGGCGGCACGGGTGCGTTTCGCGCCCGATCCCCGTATCCAGGCGATCGTCGCCGGCTGGCCCGCCCGCTTCGCCGCCGAGCGCGGGCGTGCCCTGGGCTTTTCGGCCGACGCGGATTTCGAGGAGATCCTCCGCGCCCACATGGAGGACGAGCTCGGCGGCCGCATCGGCTGAGGGCCGGAGCGCCGGCGGGTGCTGGTCCGGCAGGCGGCGTCGGACAAGCAAGCCTTCCTCACGGTGGCGGGCCGACGCCTTTCGCGCTCGGTGTTGGTCTCCACGCCATCGGTGTCGTGTACGGCAATGTCGCCACCTGCCAGCGGCCCGCCGCTCTCGCCGACCGGCTTGAGATGCTCACCCTACGCGAGTTCGCGAAAGGCTTCCTGAATGATGTATCGAGGAGGACCCTCGGACTGAAGATGGCTGGGAGCAATCCAGCCGCTGCCGCGCTGGATCAATCCGGTATCTTTGCATCCCGAGCGTGTCGCGCATGAATTCCTCGTGGAATCGCTGTATCGACGTCTGTAGGATGAAAAGCACGGTACCGCGAAGGGGACAGCGCGCGTGGTCATCACGAAGATCTCGCTCCGGCAGTTCACCGCGTTCGAGCGACTGGAACTCGTGCCTTCGCCCGGCATCAACGTGCTCATCGGAACCAACGCGACCGGCAAGACGCATCTCATGAAGGTCGCTTACGCCGCCTGTGCGGTCGTCAAGGAGGACGGCACCGGTTTCGGCGAAAAGCTGGTCCGCGTCTTCCTTCCCTCACAGCGGAAACTCGGGCGCTTGGCACGTCGCGTTCAGGGCGTATCACGAGCTTCGGTGTCCATCCATCGAGGCGAGCGTCGCTTGACGCTCTCGTTCGCCGCCAACCAGAATGATCCGCGACATGCCGAAACGAAAGGTGAACGCGAATGGGTCCGCGCACCTCTCGAGTGCACCTACATTCCCGTCAAGGAGATGCTCGCGAACGCACCTGGCTTTCTCTCCCTCTACAAGAACAGAGAAACGCATTTCGAAGAAGTCTACGCGGATCTCCTTCATCGTGCCTATCTGCCTCTCTTGAAAGGGCCGATGGAAGAGAGACCTCCCCGTAACCCCTTGCCCGTGGCGTCGAGGCGTGATTCGAGGGTGGCGGCGGGACGGAGGAGCGTGGGATGCGCCGGGAGCTCGAGGATCAGAGGGATTTCGCGGAGGCGTTCCTGCCG
>JALUAG010000083.1 GCA_027045875.1 Alphaproteobacteria bacterium
CGCCATGACCGCGCCGCTCCGGATCCGGGTGTTGCCGCTCCCTGACGGCAGCCTGCCCCCGCGCATCGTGGGCAAGTTTCTGCAGGTGCGGCTGGACGGCGAGGAGTGGCTCGTCTTCGCCCCGCGCGAGCGCCTCGTGCCGCCTCGCGCCTGAGGCCACCCTCCACCGGCCGGCGGTCCGGGGGCACCGCAGCCCGCCGTGCGCGGGATCTCAGGCCTCGAGCCAGCGGGTGGGGGGCTCAAGCAGGAAGTCCTCCAGCGGGACGCCCTCGCCGCCCACCAGCAGCGGGCGCGCGTCGGGGTGGAGGGCCAGGAAGGCGTCGATCCCGGAGCGCGCGCCCGCCGCGTGGCCGGCCTTGACCTCGATGGCCAGAAGCCTCCCGCGGTGCTCCAGCACGAAGTCCACCTCCCGCCCGCGCTCGCGCCAGTACCGCACCGCGAAGCCCGTCTCGAGCGCGCCGTTGAGGAGATGCGCGCCGACGGCGGACTCGACCAGCCGGCCGCGCAGCGCCGGCTCGCGGGCGACGTCCTCCGGGCGCAGGTCCAGGGTCGCGGTCATCAGCGCCGTGTTGTAGACCTGCAGCTTGGGGCTCGAGGCGCGGCGCCGCGCGTGGTGGCCTGCGCGCTTCTGCAGGCCCGCGGCCATCCCGGCCGCCTCCAGCAGGCCCAGGTAGTGCGCGAGCGTGGTCGTGTTGCCCGCGTCCTGGAGCTGGCCGAGCATCTTGTTGAACGAGAGGATCTGCCCCGAGTGGCGGCAGCACAGCTCGAACAGCCGGCGCAGGAGCGCGGGCTTGCGCACCGGCTCGAGCAGGAGGATGTCCCGCGCGACCGTGGTCTCGATGAGGGCGTCGCGGACGTAGCGGGCCCAGCGGTCGGGCTCCCGGGCCAGGGCCGCCGCCCCCGGGTAGCCACCGAAGTGGAGGTAGGCCTCGAGCGTGAAGCCGAAGGCCTCGCGCATCTCGCGGTAGCTCCAGTGGGGCAGGCGGATGGTCTCGAAGCGGCCGGCGAGGCTCTCCGTCAGCCCGTGCCGGACCAGGAGCGGCGCCGAGCCGAGCAGGACCACGCGCACGTCACGGCCGGCGGCCGAGTCCTCGTCCCATAGCCGCTTCACGCGTTCGGCCCAGCCCTGGACCTTCTGCACCTCGTCGAGGGCCAGCACCGCCGTCCCGTGGCGGGCCGCCGCGTGGCGCGCGGCCTCCCACTGCTGGGCGAGCCAGCCCGGCCCGCGCAGCGTGGGCTCGTCCGCGCTCGCATGGACCGTGGGCAGCCCGAGCGCCGCCGTCACCTGGCGGACCAGCGTCGTCTTGCCCACCTGCCGGGGGCCTGCGACCACCTGGATGAAGCGGCGTGGCTCGCGCAGGCGGCGCTCCAGGACTGCAGCCTGGGGCCTGCGGTACGGATTGCTCATCGTATTGAGTATATTTGCTCAATGTATTGAGCAAATCAACGCAGCGGTTCCCTTGGCTTGCTGGCGTCGGCGTCGCCGGGGAGGGGCACGCCAGCGGCGCGCAGGCGTCCGAGGGTGCGGCGGACGGCCTCGCCGCCGCGGACAAGGAGGACCGGTCGCAGGGCGGCGCGGAGCGCCGCCTGCGCCGCACCCCGCCCCGGGAGGCCGGCCGCCGAGGCGGCCTCGTCCCACGGGCGGCCCTGGAGCACCTTGGCCACGAGGAGCGTCCGCGCGCCGGCGTCAAGAGTGTCCGCAAGTGCGGGGTCGGCAAGCGCCGCCGCGGCGAGCGGGCGCAGGGCGTCGAGGCACTCCTCGTAGCCCCGGTGGCCGAAGGCGAAGGCGGCGGGCTGCTCCCAGCCGGCCGCCGTCACCGCTTCCCAATCCGGGGGGCCGCCGGCGAGGAGCGCCGCCGCGAGCTCCGGCTCCAGCCCGCGCAGCGGGTCGGCGAGCTGCGCCGGGAGCCGGCGCAGGAAGGCCGCCCGGGCCTCGCGCGCCAGGGCCTCGCCCGCGGGCCCCAGCGGGCGAAGCATGAGCACGGCGTGCGCGCCGCTCGCCGTCCCGCGGCGCACGCCCACGCGCACCGGCACGAAGCCCGCCCGGCGCCAGAAGGCGACGAGCTCCGGGGTGGCGCCGAAGGCGGTGCCGGCGAGCGCGAGGCCGCGGGCCGCGGCGTCGGCGGCCACCGCCTCGACCAGCCGCAGCCCCAGGCCGCGCCGGCGCGCGGCCGGATGCACGGCGATGCGCATGATGCGCGCGCAGCCGAGCCGCGCCCCCGCCTCCAGGCCCAGGTGCACGGCGAGCGACTCCGGCACCAGGTGCCCGTGCGGCCGCCGGGCGCCGG
>JALUAG010000084.1 GCA_027045875.1 Alphaproteobacteria bacterium
CGGAGCTCGCCTTCGCGGCCCGCATCGGCGAGGCCTTCGGCTACGACGAGATCGATCTCAACTGCGGCTGCCCCTCCCCGCGGGTCAGGAAGGGTGCCTTCGGCGCCGCCCTGATGGCCGAGCCCGAGCGGGTCGCCGCCTGCATCGAGGCCATGCGCGCCGCGACCCGCCTGCCGGTCACCGTCAAATGCCGCATCGGCATCGACGACTGCGAGGACTATCCGTTCCTCCGGCGGTTCGTCGAGGTGGTGGCGGCGGCGGGCTGCCGGGTGTTCGTGGTCCATGCCCGCAAGGCCTGGCTCGACGGGCTGAGCCCCAAGGAGAACCGGGAGATCCCGCCGCTTCGCCACGATCTCCTGCGGCGGCTCGCGGCGGAGCGGCCGGATCTCGTGTTCGTCGCCAACGGCGGCATCCGCACCCCGGCCGAGGTGCGCGACCATCTCGCCCATGTGGCGGGGGTGATGATCGGCCGCGAGGCCTACCGCAACCCCTGGCGCCTCGCCGAGCTCGATCGCGCCCTCTTCGGCCCCGGGGCGCCCGCCTCGCGGCTCGAGGTGGTCGCGCGGATGGCGGCCTACGCCGAGCGGCAGGCGACCCGCGGCGTGCCGCTCAAGGCCATCGCCCGCCACATGCTGGGGCTGTTCAACGGCCTGCCCGGCGCCCGCGCCTGGCGGCGCAGCCTCGGCGAGGGCATGATCCGTCCAGAGGCCGGCCCCGATCTCCTCCTTCGAGCGGCCTCCCGGGTCCGCCTCACGGAAGCGCCGACGGCCGAATTAACCGCCTGTTAACGCGCGTATGGTCAACTGGCGGCAGTGTCCACTGTCGGTATCGCCGAAATGGATCCGAGGGCGACGCGCCTGCGGCGCACACTGGCGAGGCTGGCGGCCGACCGCCGCGGCTCCAACGCGGTCGAATACGCCCTCCTCGCCGCCATGGTGGCGATCACCGCGATCGTCGGCATCGTCGCCTTCGCGGATTCGAGCGTCCAGATGTGGACCGATCTCAGTGACACCATCGTCGACGCGCTCAACTGAGGGCCGCGGGCCTCAGCGGAAGGCCGGCTCGTCGAAGCTGCGGAGCTTGCGCGAATGCAGCCGCTCGGAGCCCTGGGCCCGCAGCAGCCGCACGGTCTCGATGCCCACCAGCAGATGCTGGTTCACCCGCTCCCGGTAGAACTGGGTGGCCATGCCGCGGAGCTTGAGCTCGCCGTGGAGCGGCTTGTCGGAGACGCAGAGCAGGGTGCCGTAGGGGACCCGGAAGCGCAGCCCGTTGGCGGCCACGGTGGCGCTCTCCATGTCGACGGCGATCGCCCGCGCCTGGTTGAGGCGCTCGTAGAGCTCGCCGTAGCGCAGCTCCCAGTTGCGGTTGGCGGTGGTGGCCACCGTGCCCGTGCGCATGCGGGTCTTGAGATCGAGACCGGACAGGCCGGTAATGCGGGCCACCGCCTCCTGGAGGGCGATCTGCACCTCGGCGATGGGCGGTACCGGCACGAACAGCGGCACCTCCTGATCGAGCACCCCGTCCTCCCGGACGTAGCCGTGGGAGAGCACGTAGTCGCCGAGCTGCTGGCTGCGCCGCAGCCCCGCGCAGTGGCCGAGGATGAGCCAGCAATGGGGGCGCAGCACCGCCAGATGGTCGGTGATGGTGCGGGCGTTGCTGGGACCGACGCCGATGTTGACGAGGGTGATGCCGCGATGGTCGGGCCGGGTCAGGTGATAGGCCGGCATCTGCGGCAGATGCGCGGGCGGCTCGCCGTTCTCGGGCGGCGCGTGGAAGCGGGGATTGGCGGTGACGATGTCGCCCGGGGTGACGAGGCGGTCGTACTCGCGCCCCTCCGCCACCTCCCGCTGCGCGAGCTCGAGGAAATGATCGCAGTAGCGCTGGTAGTTGGTGAGCAGGATGTAGCGCTGGAAATGCTCCGGGCTGGTGCCGGTGTAGTGGGCCAGCCGGTCGAGGCTGTAATCGACCCGCTCGGCGGTGAAGAGGGCGAGCGGGCGGGGCTCCTCCGGCCCGCCGCGCCAGGTGCCGTTGGCGATGGAATCGTCGGTGCGGGCGAGATCGGGCATCGGGAACAGATGCTGCACCTCATGCAGGCGTTCGGGCGGCAGCTCGGCGCTCACCGCCTCGACCACGAAGGGCAGCGGGATGGGCCGGCGGCTGATGCCGACCACCACCGGCACGCCGTGGTTCTTCATCAGGAGCCCGATCTGGGTGCGGTAGTAGTCGGCGAACAGATCCGGCCGCGTCACCGTGGTGCCGTAGACCCCCGGATCGTGCAACACGCC
>JALUAG010000085.1 GCA_027045875.1 Alphaproteobacteria bacterium
CGGCGCCACCCTGACGACGGTCGTGATCGCCATCGTCATCCCCGAGATTCCGCGGGTGGTGCGTCTCGTGCGATCGGTGGTGCTGACGGTGCGCGAGGAGCCCTATGTGGAGGCGGCGATCGCCGCCTCCACATAGGGCTCCTCGCGCACCGTCAGCACCACCGATCGCACGAGACGCACCACCCGCGGAATCTCGGGGATGACGATGGCGATCACGACCGTCGTCAGGGTGGCGCCGGACAGCGAGATGAGGGCGATGGCGAGGAGAATGCCGGGGATCGCCATCAGCCCGTCCATCACCCGCATGATCACGGCGTCGAGGGCGCGGATGTAGCCGGCGATCATGCCCATCACGAGCCCCACCGAGATGGCGATCAGCGCCACCGCGAGACCGACGGCGAGGGAAATGCGCGCCCCGTAGACGACCCGGGCGAAGATGTCGCGTCCCAAGAAGTCGGTGCCGAAGAGGAACTCCTCCGATGGCGGCTTGAGCCGCTTGATGGGATTGAGGGCCATGGGATCGCTCGTAAAGAGCGGGCCGAGGAGGGCGATCGCCACCATCGCGAGCAGCAGCACCCCGCCCCAGAAGACGCCGCGGTTGGCGAGCACCAGACTGACGATGCCCACCTCCCGCTTCGTCGGAGGCTTGGCCTCGGCCGACAGCGCGGCCGGATCCGTCTGCCGCCCCGTCGCCATCAGTAGCGGATCCTCGGATCGAGCAGGGTGTAGGAGAGATCGATGATCAGGTTGATCAGGATGTAGACGAAGCTGAAAAAGAGGATGAGCCCCTGGATGATCGGATAGTCGCGGGCCAGCACGGCGTCGAGCACGAGGCGGCCGAGGCCCGGGATGTTGAAGACGCTCTCGGTCACCACCACCCCGCCGATCAGCAGCGCGATGCCGATGCCGATCACGGTGACGATGGGCACGGCGGCGTTCCTGAGCGCGTGGCGCAGCAGCACCCGGAGTTCGTTCTGCCCCTTGGCGCGGGCGGTGCGGATGTAGTCCTCCTCCAGCACCTCCATCACCGAGGCCCGGGTCATGCGGGCGATGAGGGCGATGAAGATCACGCTCAGGGTCATGGTCGGCAGGGCGATGTGGCGCAGGAAGGCCAGAAAGCCGGCTTCGAAGGGGCTCTTGTAGCCCTGCACCGGCAGCCACTGGAGCCACATCGCGAGGACGTAGACGAGAATGTAGCCGAGGACGAAGACCGGCACCGAGAATCCGGTGACCGAGAACAGCATGACGAAGCGGTCGAGGAGGCTTCCCGAACGCCAGGCTGCGACGGTCCCGAGCGGTACCGCCACCAGCACCGCGAAGGTGATGGTGCTGAGGGACAGCAGCAGGGTCGGCTCGAGACGCTGGGCGATGAGGGTGGTTACCGGCAGGTTGGTGAAGATCGAGGTGCCGAGATCCCCCTGCAACAGGGCCCCGACCCATTTCGCGAACTGCACCGGGATCGGCTGGTTCAGGCCGAGCTGCTCGCGGATGCGGGCGACGTCCTCGGCGGTGGCGTAGTCGCCGGCGATCACCGCCGCGGGATCGCCCGGTGTCAGCCGCAGCATCAGGAAGACGAAGACGGCCACCACCCCCATCACGGGAACGGTGGCCAGGACGCGCATCAGCACGTAGCGCAGCATGGCGTCTCCGCGGGGAGCGTGGCCCGGCCGCGGGGTGCGGCCGGGCCGGCGTGTGCGGTCACTCCACGTACATGTTCCAGAAGAACTGCACGGGCGACTTGATCAGCCCCTTGACGTTGCTCCGGTAGGCCACCGGCACGAAGAACTGGCCGAGATGCCCGGAGGCGCCGATCGCCCACAGCCGTTCCTGCGCCTTGTAGGCGTACTTCTTCTTCTCCTCGTCGGTGGCGGCGAAGGCGAAGGCGCGCCGGGCCTTCTCCAGCTCCTCGTCGGAAGGCCAGCCGAACCAGCCCTTCTCGGGATCGCCGGAGAAGGCGATGGCCATGGGATCCATGACGTCGGCGCCGATCCACCAGGTGTGGAACATGTTCCAGCCGCCCTCGGAGACGGGATCCCGCTTGGCGCGGCGGGAGGTCAGGGTCGACCAGTCCATGGCCTGCACCTCGACGGTCATCCCCATCTTGCGGAGCTTCTCGGCGGTCACCAGCGAGAAGGCCGAAAGGACGGGAATGTCGGTGGGCTGCATGATGACGACCGGCGTGCCGTCGTATCCCGCCTCGTCGAGAGCCGCCTTGGCCTTCTCGACGTCCCCCACCTTCATCACCTCGGACCCCACCTCGCTCGCGTAGGGCGTTCCGCAGGGATAGACCGAATAGCAGGTCCTCCAGTACTGGGGATCGCCGATGGCGGCGGCCATGTAGTCCTCCTGCTTCATGGCCATGATCGCCGCCCGCCGCACCTCCGCGCGGTCGAAGGGCGGCAGCAGATGATTGAAGCGTGCGAAACCGATGTTGCCCAAGGGATCGTTGATCTCCACCACCACGTCGGGATTGGCGGAGAGGATCGGCATGAGATCGTTCGAGGGGCTCTCGAAATAGTCCACCTCGCCGGCCAGGAGCGCGTTCATCGCCGTCGTCTGGTCGGGGAAGTAGGTCCATTCCACCCGATCCACCTTGGCGATCTTGCCGCCCGCCGCGGCGGAGGGGGGCTCGGAGCGGGGCACGTAGCCCTCGAACTTGGTGTAGACGACCTTCGAGCCGGGCACCCATTCGTCCTTCTGGAACACGAACGGCCCCGAGCCGACGTACTCGCTGATCTGCTCGAAGGGATCGGTCCGGGCCACCCGCTCGGGCATGATGAAGGGCACGTTCGAAGAGATCTTGCCGATCGCCTCGAGCACGAGCCCGAAGGGCTGGCTGAGCTGCATGACGAAGGTGCGGTCGTCCTTGGCCTTGAGCTCGGCCACCGCCGCGAACAGCTGCTGGCCCATGCCGTCGCGCTTGCCCCAGCGTTGGAGAGAGGCGATGCAGTCGTTGGACCGCACCGGCTCGCCGTCGTGGAACTTGAGCCCCTCCCGCAGCCGAAAGGTCCAGGTGAGACGGTCGTCGGACACCTCCCAGCTCTCCACCATCTGCGGCTGCGGACGGAAATTCGCGTCCATGGCGAAGAGCGTATCGTAGATCATGTACCCGTGATTGCGGGAGATGTAGGCGGTGGTCCAGATGGGATCGAGGTTCTTGAGATCGGCGTGCGGGATCACCCGCAGCACCTTGCGCCCCTGCGCATGCACGAACGGCACCCCGAACCCGGCTGCCACCGACAGCGCGAGACCGGCTCCGACGGTCTGACGTCTCGTCCACTTCACCATGGTGCTCTCTCCCTGATATTTTCCGGTCGCGTCCGTTCACCGGCACGGTGCAGGCGCGTCGCCCTCTGTCAACCGATTTCGTTCCCTGCACCGAGGCGGCCGCGCGGAGCGGTGACCCCTGCGGCCGTCGACCGGCCGTCGGCGGCCCGATCCCCGCTCGGGGCACGGTTCCGGATCGAGCCGCGGCGAGCACGTGCGGCGCGATGCCCGGGCAGGCGCCCGCCGCCTCTCCGCCCGTCGTCGCCCATCCCGATCATCCGGATGCGAACTCGACGCGCACGATGGGCCTCCCCCGTGACCGTTGCCACCCGCTGGCGACGATCGAACGGTAGCCAAGCCGGTCCGGCTTGGCAACGGAATGGCGCCCCGCGGGGGCCGTCGCCCACCGACCACGCGCCCGCGACTTGCGGCATCGCCGGCGGGCGGCCAGACTGAGGCGGCGAGGCCGGATGCGCCGGTGGCACAGGAGGGGAGGTGGCCGTGATGGAAGATCGTCCACTGTGGCAGTGGAGCGCCTGCGATCTCGTGCAGGCGATGGCCGAACGGCGGCTGAGCGCTCGGGAGGCGGTAGGGGTGGCGGTCGACCGCATGCGGGCACGCAACCCGTGCATCAACGCGGTGGTGGACGATCTCGGCGAGGCGGCGCTGCGACGGGCCGAGGAGCTCGACCGCAGGCTCGCGGAGAGCGGGCCGGCGGGGCCGCTCCACGGCGTTCCCGTGACCATCAAGGAGAACATCGATCAGAAGGGGCGGCCCACCCCGAACGGCGTCACCGCCTTCCGGGACATCGTCGCCCCCGAAGACTCGCCGGTGGTACGCAACCTCGAGCGCGCCGGGGCGGTGGTGATCGGGCGCACCAACACGCCCGAGTTCTCCTTTCGCGTCACCACCGACAACGAGCTCCACGGCCGCACCCTCAACCCCTGGGACGAGCGCATCTCGCCGGGCGGTTCCTCGGGCGGCGCCTCGGCCGCCGTCATGTCGGGCATGGGGGCGATCGCCCACGGCAACGACATCGGCGGCTCGCTGCGCTACCCCTCCATCTGCACCGGCGCCACCACGGTGAAGCCCGGGCTCGGCCGGGTCCCCGCCTACAATCCCTCCGCCAGGGTGGAGCGCGGTCTCCTCGCCCAGCTCATGTCGGTCCAGGGGGTGATCGCCCGCGAGGTGCGCGACGTGCGCCTCGCCATGGGGGCGCTGGTGGCCTGGGATCCCCGCGATCCCTGGATGGTGCCGATGCCCTTCGCCGGCCCGCCGCCGCAGCGTCCCGTCCGGGTCGCCTTCACCCGCAACACCTACGAGTTCGACCTCCATCCGGCGGTGGCGGAGGCGCTGGAGACGGCGCGGCAGGCGCTGAGCGATGCCGGCTACCGGGTGGAGGAGGTGGAGCCGCCGCTCGTGCGCGAGACCGCCCGCGAGGCCCTGAGCTGCCTCATGGGCGAGGTGCGGGTGCTGATGGAGCCCGACGTGCGGAAATACGGCAGCGCCACCATCAACGCCATCTTCGACGAATACTTCCGCCAGTTCCGGCCCTACGAGGGCGACGATCTCCTGGCGGGGATGGCGCGGCGCGCCCGTTACGTGCGCGAGTGGCTGCTGTTTCTCGAAGAGCATCCGCTGGTGCTGACGCCCTTCCTGCCGGTGCCGAACTACCGCTGGGATCGCGACACCGAGGGCGCGGAGGGCGTGCGGGAGGTGTTCGCCGGCGGTCTCTACGGGATTTCCATGAACTTCCTGGGCCTGCCGGCGGGCATCGTCTCGGCCGGCATGCACGAGGGGCTGCCGGTGGGGGTGCAGATCGTCGGCCGGCGCTTCCGGGAGGATCTCATCCTCGACGCCCTCGAGGCCATCGAGCAGCGCGTGGGCGTCATGGCGGAACGGCTGTTCGAGAGGGAGGCGTGAGGCGACCGGGCCGACCCCGAAGGATCCCGCACGACCGGGCCGGCGTCCCTCGCCATAAGGCCGGCGGCTGTCGTGACCGCGGGTTGCCGCTTTCCTCCCGGTCCCCCGGGCTTGCCAACTCCAGGATGTTCGGTCTAACAGAAATCCAACCACAGGTTATCCATCGAGACTTCCCGTGGACGATCGACCGGGTCGGGAACCGGTTCCTCCGACACAGCCCGTGCACGCGAACGGCCCGCCTGACGGAAGGTGGCCCGGCGGCGAAGCCTCGCGAGACCGCGCCGTCCGCCGCCGCCTCCCGGCGGTGGCGATAGCCTTCTGCGGGCTGCTGCTTGCCGGAAGTGCGGCCGGGGCCCGAGGCGCGGAGGTGATCGATCTTTTCGCCGCCGATCCGCCGCCCGCCCCGGCTCCGGAACCGGACGAGGGGGGCGAGCCGGAGGATGCCGATCCGCCGGTCGAGGCGACGGGTCCGGGAGACGACCGGCATGCGGAGGACGGCGCAGGGGATGACCGGGCACCCCCGATGCCGGTGGGCGACCCTCCGCCGCCGGCCTCCCCCGACTCTGCGCTTCCTGCCGGTGAGGATCCCTCCGGGCTCGGCGATCTCGCCGGGATCTTCGCCCGTCTCGGCATCGTTCCACCGGAGGAGGAGCAACGGTTCTACGGCGAGGACCAGCGCCCGACCCCGGTGTGGATGCCGCGCGAATGGGCACGCGCGCTGCCGGTCTCCGAGGCGCGCATCCGGGGGCTCCGGGAGCGGCTCGCCGAACTGCGGCGGCGGACCGCCACCGGCGCCTGCCTGCTCTGGCCCTGGCAGCAGGAATACGAACTCGCGGCCTTCCCCGAAGCCCCGCTGATCTGGCCCCGCAACGCCTATGCGCGTCATGTCCGGGAGGCCGAGGGGATGCGCGCCCGGGCGCAACGGCTGCGGGCGCTGACGCCGACGCTCGAGGAGCTCTCCGGCGTCCTCGAAGCGACCCCGACCGCCGACGATCCCTGGGCAGCCGTGCCCGATCCCGTGGCGCTCGCCTTCCCCTGGGGATCGCTGGTGCTGGAGACGGCCGACCGGGCGTTCGCCCCGCCCGGAACGCCGCTTCCGCGCATCGTGGACATGCCGTCCCCGGCGGGAACCGGCGACCGCTGGCTCGCCTGGCGCACGGCCCGCCGGGTCGAGCTCGCGGTGCGCCGGGAGCGGCTGGACGCGCAGATGCGCCTTCTGGCCCGGGTGGTCGACGCCGACACCCGGCGCGAGGAGGAGCAGGCGGCGGCGGCGCTGCGCGAAGGGATCCGCGCGCTCGAGCAGGATCTCGCCGCCCCCGCGTCCTTCGACGCGCGGGCGATGGCGGCCCTCGAGGAGGGCATGGCCGCGATCGACGCCGCGCATGCGAGGCTGCGCGAACGCCTCGCCGCGCGGCCCGGAGCCGCCGCCTTCGTCCTCCCCGGGAGCGGGGATCCGACGGCGTTCCTCGAGGTGCATCTCGAAACCGCGGCCCGTGTCTGCGCGCCGCTCCGACAAAGGCTGCGCCTCTACCGGCAGCTCCGGAGCGCGGATCCGGATGCGGCGGCCCTCCTGATCGCCGGTCTCGATCGCGAGCTGGCCACGCTGGCGGGGCGTTGCCGTCTGCTCGTCGACGACCTCGTGCGCCTCGCCGGCACCGAACCGGGCGATCCCGCGGACGGCGCACGCGCCCATCTTGAGAGCCGGATCGCCGGCCAGATGCTGCGACTCCTGGAAGCAGCCGTGTTCTACCGTCTCCGCTCCGCCCAGCGGTTGTCCGTCCTCGCCCTGCGGCTGCAGGAGGCGGCGGGGACCGGGCAGGACGCCGCCCTCGCGGAGCCCAACCGCGACATCGCCTACGACCTGCGTTCGCGCGAGGTCACGAACGAGCCCGAGGGATGGCTCGACCCGCCGGGGGCCATCCGGCTGCTCTTCGAGTGGCAGCGCCTCGTGCCCACCGACCGGCCGGACGTCCTGGCGGCACTGCGCGACGGGCAGCGCGAGCTGCTGGCCGAGCTGGAAGAGGCGCTGGCCGACGCCGAAACACGTCTCTGGCGCCTGCTCGACGGCGGCGTCCGCACGAGCTGCGGCGCCGATCTCCGGGTGATCGGGGACGCCCGCCGCGCGGGCGAGGTCGATGCCGACACGGCGCGGATCTGGCGCGAGGCCGTCGCCACCCGTTTCGCCGGGCTCCGGGAACTCGCGCGCGTGCGACCTTCGAAACGGCTGTTCCTGCTCACCTCCCTCGCCCCGCGGGTGCGCGGCGCACTGCCGCCGGGCGTGGCGTTTCCCCGGGAACCGGGCGGAACGGCATCCGGCAAGGGGGACGCGTCCACGCGTGGGGCGACAGCGGAAGCGGAAGGAAGGAGCCAGCGAAAGTGAACGCGTACGCGGAAGGGAGCGCCGGCCTCGCGCGGCGGCGGCTCGCGGCGCTGGTGCTGGCCGCCGCCCTCGGTCTCGCGGGGCCGGCGGCGCGCGGCGGCGAGGTCGTCGATCTCTTCGGCGCCGCCGGGGACGTGCCCGCGGAAACCGGAGAGACGCGAGAGCGCGATCGCGCGGCACCGCCCGAAGCCGGCCGCTCGCCGCCGAAGGCGGCCCCGGAGACCGCCGCCGGGGAGGAGAAGGTCTATGCCATCGCGCTCACCGAGGCTCCGGACGGCCGCGGCCGCTTCGGCGGCGTCGAGGGCGAGGCGGGGCCGGCGGGGGATCGCTTCGGGATCGAAGGGCTGGGCCTGTTCGAACCCGTGGATCTCCTGCTCGAACATCGCGGCGACACGGGGATCCTGCAGATGGAGATCTTCAAGTACCGTTTCGACGACGCGCTCGAGCGCCGGCAGGCGACGCCCGCCGAGCCGGCCCTTCTTAGGCTGCGCACCCAGGGCGGGCTCCGCATCCGGGTGCGGGGGGAAGGGGATGCACCCGTTCCCTACCGGCTGGTGGTGCGGGTGGGCCCCGAGGAAGCGGACCGCATCGTCACCCCCTTCGTCGCCGAGGGCGGCGAAGCGGACACGCCCCGATCTCCGCCCTCGCCGGGAGACCGGCCGTGAGCGCGCGGCGGATCGCGACCGTCCTCCTCCTTCTCCTCCCCGGGATCGCGCTGCCGATCCGCGATCCCGTGGCGGCACCCAGGGCGATCCCGCTCGCCGAGGCGATGGAGATCTACGACGACTACGCGAAGATGGCCGGCCGTCTGAAGACGGGCATCGAGCTCGCCCGCAAGGGCATCAAGGCGACCGAACGCGCCCACAAGCCCCTGACGCCGGCCGACGACTCGGTGTGGCGCAGCCTCGGCGGCGATCCCGGCATCCCCTATCGCTGCGCGGAGGATCCCGACTGCCGCGCCTGCTACGAGGAGCCCTACGGCAAATTCCGCCTCAACCGGTTCAAGCTCGCCAAGGCGCGCGCCATCCTCCTCAACGCCAAGCAGTACCACGACGCCATGGTGTCCTTCGCCGACAGCCTGTCGAGCGGGCTCGGCGCCGCCGGGCTCGGCTGGACCTTCGCCCGTCCCAAGGTCGAACTCGAATGGCGGAAACTGAAACAGGTCTACCGGCGCAAGGTCGATGAATTCCTGTTCCGCATCGAGGAGGCGCTGCGCGACATGGGGATCTGCGAAACCCGCGTCTACGGGGACGACGACTGGTACCAGCGCTTCGGCGTACTCTACCTGGACTTCCTGCGTACCACCTATGCCACGATCCCCCGCTGACGGCCCGCTCCGCCTCGCCGCCCTCCTGGGGCTGTGGCTGCTGCTGCATCCTCCCGGCGCGGCCGCTGCTTCCGCTCCCGACGCCCTCTGGACGAAGACGGCCGGCCATCCCGCCTGGCTCGCGGTGGCGCGTGCACTGCGGGAGGCGGCCGGGAGCGTCGCGGCGGCGGTACCGCCCCTCGAAGGCCCGCTCGCCTGGGAGGATCCGGTTCGCGCCGCGGCGTTCGAGCGGCAGCGCGAGCGCCTGTCGGAGCTCGGGCGCCGACTCGCGGCGCTGCGGGAGGAGGTTCTGGCGCTGCCGGTACCCGAGAGGCGGGGGCCGCGCCCGCCGCGTATTCCGCTCGCGGACAGCGCCGGGCGGCCGCTGTGCGCGGTGGATCGCGGCACCCTGATCCGGCGCTGGCTCGCCGTCGACTATGCGGCGCCCTATCGGGCGGAGGAGAGCGAGCCGCCGCTCCGCCGTGTGGCGCGGCTCCTCGGCTGGCGGGAGCTCGCGGGTCGTTATCTCGGCATGCTCGCCGAGGAGGCCTCCGCTGCCGCGGAGACCGAACCGTCGCGGGCGGCCGCCCTCCGCATCCGGCAGCTCCTGGAAGGCACCGGTCGCGTGCTGACCTGGCGGGATCCGAAGAGCCCCGTCCCGCCTTCCGGGATCGCCGCCGGCAGCGGCCGTCTCCTGGATCGCCTGCGCGCCGCCACCTATGACCGCCTGTTCGCCCCCTTCGCGACGCGCATCGCCCGCGAACAGGCGGCGTTCGCATCGGCGCCGGAGCCGCCGACGGGCGGATCGCCGCCCGCCCCCGCGGAAACCGTGGCGGGGATGGCCGCCGCCTGTCACACCCTCGGCAGATGGCGGCAACGCCTCCAGCGCCTGCTCGAAGCCCCCGGCCTGGTCGGCGGCAGCCGGCGTATCGCCGCCTTCTACATGGAGCTCGTGCTGCCGCTCGAAGGGCTGTGTGCCTGGGCGGCGTCGGACCGGCTGCCGAACCGCGAAGGCACGGCCGTCGGCGACGCCGAGGAAGCCTGGGCGCGCTGGCATCGCCGCAGCTGGATCCGCCTCCGTCTCGAGGGGATGGGCTGGACCCTCCTCGATCCGCTGGGGATCGAGGAGAACCTCCGCATCCTGGAGAGCCTCCTGGTGGGTCGTTCCGCCCAGGCCGCGGCGGCGCGGACGGTCGAGGAGGCGGCGCCCCTTTCCGCGCCGGCGCTCGTCGCCTGGGACACCATGCTGGAACGACGGATGGCGATCGTCCTCGGGATGGTAGCGGAGTGGGCGGGCTGGTACGCCCGTCTCGCGGCCCTGCCCGACATGCATCCGCGATTGCTCGGCGAGCTCCGGACGCGGCTCGTGGACAAGCTCGCCGTGCTCGCCCGCTACGTGGCTGTCCGGGACGATCTGCGCATCTACATGACGACGCCGACCGAGGAGCTGCTGAAGCGCAAGCTCGACCGGACACCGGACATCGGCGAGGCGGTGCGCGAACGGCTCGCCGAGGATGCGGAGAAGGGCGGCGACGTCGCCGCGCGCGCCCTCGACCGCGCAGTCGGGCTGACCCTGAAGGCGCTCGAGCGTTCGGGTGTGGATCCGATGGTGTATCTGTCGCCCAAGCGGCCGCCTGCGAGTCCGTTGCAGGTGCTGATGGACGATGTCGGCGAGGACGAGCTCACGGGCGCATCGGATCACTTCGCGCTTCGGCGGTATTTTCTGGGTCGGCTGCGCTACCGGCTGTCGGAGGGCAGGGGTTCGGATGGTTTCGGTTGCCGGTAGGGGTGGTGGCTGACGCTGGAGGGAGTTGGGGTGAGTTTGGTTGCGGGGGTGGGATTTGAACCCACGACCTTCAGGTTATGAGCCTGACGAGCTACCGGAC